>DASTRY010000018.1:0-109695 GCA_035760965.1 Steroidobacteraceae bacterium
CGTCGCGCTGATGATGCCGAACCTGCTCCAGTACCCGATCGCGCTGTTCGGCGCGCTACGAGCCGGCATGACGGTGGTCAACACCAATCCGATGTACACGGCGCGGGAGCTGCGCCATCAGCTCAACGATTCCGGCGCGCGCTGTATCGTCGTTCTGGAGAACTTCGCGCACGTCGTCGCGCAGGTCCGCGGCGAAACGCAGCTTGCGCATGTCGTGTCGACCGCCGTCGGCGACATGGTGCCCCTGCCCAAGCGCGCCGCCGTCAACTTCGTGGTCCGCCACGTGAAGCGGATGGTGCCGTCCTACTCGATGCCCGGCGAGGTGAAGTGGCGTCACGCGCTCGCCGTGGGCGCCGCGCAGCCTTTTGTGCGCGTCGCGGTGGGCCCGCAAGACCTGGCGCTCTTGCAGTACACCGGCGGAACCACGGGGATTGCCAAGGGGGCGGCGCTCGCCCATCGCAACATGGTGGCCAATCTGCTGCAGGTCGCGGCGTTCTGGCAGCGGCTCATCGAGCCCGGCCGCGAAGTCGTGATCACGCCGTTGCCGCTCTATCACGTCTTCTGCATGACCTGTAATTGCCTCGTGTTCATGCAACACGGCGCGGTGAACGTGCTGATCACGAATCCGCGCGACATCCCCGGGTTCGTCAAGGAGCTGCGCCGCTGGCCGTTCACGTTCATCACTGGGGTGAATACACTCTACAACGCGCTGCTCGCGCATCCGGAGTTCGCCACGCTCGACTTCTCGCACCTGAAGCTCGGCGTCGCCGGCGGCATGGCACTGCATCCGAGCGTGGCTCAGAAATGGCGCAGAGTCACGGGCAGACAATTGCTCGAAGGCTATGGGCTCACGGAGGCGTCGCCAGTCGTCGCCTGTAACCCTTACGATGCCGTCACGCTTGGCTCCGTCGGAATCCCGCTCCCGTCCACCGAGATTTCGGTGCGCGATGGCGATGAGGAGCTCGCGGTCGGCGAGCTGGGCGAGCTGTGCGTGCGCGGACCGCAGGTCATGCGCGGGTACTGGAACCGCCCCGATGAGACCGCGAAGACGCTGTCACCCGACGGTTGGCTCAGGACCGGCGACATCGCGACGGTCGATGCCAAGGGCTTCATCCGCATCGTCGATCGCAAGAAGGACATGATCATCGTGTCCGGCTTCAAGGTGTTCCCGAACGAGGTCGAGGCCGTGCTGGCGGAGCACCCGGCAGTGCTCGAGTCCGGCGTGGTCGGCGTGGAAGACGCCCGATCCGGGCAGGCCGTGAAAGCGTTCGTCGTCGTGCGTCCGGGTGCGACCGCGTCGATGGAGGAACTGGTCGAGCACTGTCGCCGGAACCTCACGGCCTACAAGGTTCCCAAGTACATCGAATTCCGTGAGTCGCTACCGAAGACGAATGTCGGCAAGATCCTGCGGCGCGAGCTCGTGTCCGAGCCGAGCGCGTCGCGTGCGCCGCGTGACGCGGTCAGCGCCTGATGAGCCACGCAAGGCTTCTCGCCAGCCGCTTGCCGTAAGGCGGGCGTGAACCGGCAAGACCCGCGAGATCGAATCGGGATTGCTCGAGCACGCTGCGCGCATGACTGAAGCGCCGAAAGCCATGCTCGCCATGGTAGGCGCCCATGCCGCTTTCGCCGACGCCGCCGAACGGCAGCTCCTCGGCCAGATAGTGCATGGCCACGTCGTTCACGGTGACGCCGCCCGATAGCGTGTGAGTCAGGACGTGGCGCTGTTCGCGGATGTCCTTGCCGAAGTAGTAGAGCGCGAGCGGTCGCGGGCGCGTGTTGATGCCTGCAATCGCCTCGTCGAGTCGGTCGTAAGCCAGCACCGGTAGTAAGGGGCCGAAGATCTCTTCCCGCATGATCCGCATGTCATCGCTCGCGTTCAGTACCAGCTGTGGCGCGAACAAGCGGCGCTGGCGGCTACACGAATCTCCCGCCCCCGCGACCGGCACTACGTGCGCTCCCTTGTTGATGGCGTCCGCGACGAGCGCTTCGAGACGTTCGTAATGTCGTGCGTTCACGATGCTCGTGTAGTCGCCGTTGTCGGGCAGTCCCGGATATGCGCGCGCCACCCAAGCACGCGCACGCCCGACGAAGTCTTCGAGCCACTCGCGAGGCAGATAGACATGATCCGGAGCGAGACAGACCTGACCGGCGTTGGCGAGCTTGCCGGTCAGCACGCGGTCCACGACCGCCGTGAGATCGGCGGAACGACCGACTACAACCGGACACTTGCCACCCAACTCCAGAGTCACGGGAACGAGTCGCTCTGCGGCCGCCGCCATCACCCGTCGCCCGACCGCCGGTGAGCCGGTGAACAGCAAGTGATCGAAGGGCAGCGCGGCGAACCGCTCCCCGACGTCGCGCCCGCCTGTCACCACCGCGACTTCTGCGGCGTCGAACGATGCGGCGACCAGGCGTTGCATGAGTGCGGACGTTTGGGGCGTCAGCTCGGAAGGTTTGATCAGGCACCGGTTGCCTGCGGCGAGCACGCTGGCGAGCGGATCGAAGCAGAGGCCGATCGGGAAATTCCAGGGGCTGATGATGCCCACCACACCCAGCGGTTGATACATGATGCGCGCGCGGGTGCCGGGTAGCCGAAGCGGAAACTGCAACCCGCGGCGCTCCGGCCGCATCCAGCGCCGCAGATTGCGGCGCGCGTGCTTCAGAGCAAGCACCGAAGGCAGGATGTCCATCGATCGAGTGATCGCGGCCGGGCGCTGGCCGAAGTCGCACGCGACCGCCTCGCACAGCTCGTTCCGATGCGCGACGAGAAGGTCGATGCAGCGGTCGATGCGATCGATGCGCACGCGCGCCGGCGGCTCACCCTGCGCGAGTTGCGCTGCTCGCTGTAGATCGAGGAGGCGTACGAGATCGGGCTGTGGCTCGTGCGGCGCCGGCTGCGTCGACATGTCTCACCAGTGAACGCCGCGCATCAATGCGGCGAACGCGATCATCTCGGGCGAGGCGCGTCGGTCGGACCCGGGAGGCGCACCCGCCGCTTCCGATTCCGGGTACATCTTGAAGCTCTCGCTCATGAGCAGCTCGCTCACGCGCGGCGCCAGCACTCCGAGCAGTTGCGCGAAGTTGCCGAGCGCAGTCGCGAGCCGCTGCGGCTTGTGAATGATGGCGTCGCAGACGAGGTTCGCGGCTTCTTCGGGTTGCAGGAGAGCAAACTGCTCGTAGATCTTCGTGGGTGCCACCATGGGTGTGCGGACCAGCGGCATGTTGATTACGGTGAAGCTTACCCCACGGTCGCCGAATTCCGCTCCCGCGCATCGCGTGAACGCTTCCAGCGCAGCCTTGGACGCGTTGTAGCCGGCGAACCGCGGCGCATTGCTGAGCACGCCGATCGACGAAATGCTGATCACGTGACCCGCCCTGCGTTCCACCATCGCGGGCAGAAATCCGAGCGTGACCCGGACGGCCGCGAAGTAGTTGATCCGCATGAGTCGCTCGTAATCGTGAAAGCGCTGATAGGTATTCTCGATGGCGCGCCGGATCGAGTGTCCCGCGTTGTTGATGAGCACATCGATATAGCCATGCTCGGACAGAACCCGCGCAATGAAGGCCTCACACGCCGGCGCGTCGCAGATGTCGCAGACGTATGCGCTCACGCGCCCGCCACGCGACTCGATTTCCGCGGCGACGCGCATCAGCTTCTCCGGATCGCGGGCCACGATCAGCACGTGTGCGCCGGCCTCCGCCAGCTTCAGCGCCGTCGCCCGCCCGATTCCCGATGAGCCGCCGGTGATCAGCACTTTGCGGCCTTGCACGGTGCCTCGCAGGCTGAGATCGCGGCGCAGGTCGGGGTCGAGGTGGCGCTCCCAGTAGTCCCACAGGCGCCACGCGTAGTCCTCGAGCTTCGGCAACTCGATTCCGGCCTCGCGCAGCAGCGCCCATGTCCGGCTCGCATCGAAAGTCGTCGGATAGTTGAGCAGCGACAGTACCGACTCCGGAATGTGCAAATCTTCGAGCACCGCGTCGCGCATCCGTCGCAGCGGCGCGGCCGCAGCGGCGAGCGAATCGGTCACGGCGGGCAGGGCGTGCAGCAGTGAGGGCTCGAGCCGCAGCGTCATCGTCGGCGCATGCGCCGCCTTCGCGAAGACGTTGAGCACTTCGCCGACGCGGCGATCGACGGGGTCCACGAGATGAAAGCAGCGTCCGTCCTGTCCGGGCACGTGCGCCAGGTGCGCAAGCGCGCGGGCCACGAAATCCACCGGCACGAGATTGATGTGGCCGCCTTCGAAGCCGAGCAGCGGGACCCAGCGCGGCACCAGATCGCGCACTTTCTGGATGAGCTTGAAGAAGTAGTAGGGCCCGTCGATCTTGTCCATGACGCCGGTCTGCGAGTGGCCGACCACCATCGCCGGTCGGTACACGCGCCAGGGAATGCGGCTCTCCTCGCGCACGATTCGTTCCGATTCGTGCTTCGTCCGGAAGTACGGGTGCTCGAGCCCGCGAGCTTCCGCGAACATGTCCTCGGTGAACGTGCCGGGATAGCAGCCCGCGCTCGCGATCGAGCTCACGAGGTGAAAGCACCCGGCACCGATGTCATGGGCAAAGTCGAGCGCATTGCGCGTACCGATCACGTTGCTGCGCTCGAGCGCGTCATCGTCCGCGGCGAGATCGTAGAGTGCGGCGAGATGGAACACGTGGCCGACGGTGTCGCGCAGACGTGCGCGCGTTGTGGACGACAGCCCCAGTAGCGGCAGCGACAGATCGCCTTCCACCGGCACGACACGGTGTGCCTCCGTGCCCCACTCCCGCAGCAACGGTTCGAGCTTCCCGCGTGAGCCGGGCCTGACGAGGATGTGGATGGTGGCCCCGCGCGTCAGCAGCTCGGCCACGAGATGCCGTCCGATGAAGCCGGTGGCGCCGGTAACGAAGTAGCTCACGGAGCGAGCCGCCTGGGTTGATGTGGCCACAGACCTTACGCCGCCCCCAGGGGCGCGGCATGCGCACGAATCCGCAACACCCATCGGTTTTCACTGAGGCTCCCCGCGCGGGCGTGGCCCAGAGTGGCGCAATGGTTGCCGCGGAACGCATGTCGGCAGTGGATCGCGCGTGGCTGCTGATGGAGCGGCCCACGAACCCCATGACGATCGTCGCGGTCATCGTCCTCGGAGGCCGGATCACGCGCGCGCGCATCCGCGCGCTCGTCGAAGAGCGCTTTGCCGCGTTCCACCGCTTCCGCTGCCGGCCGGTCGCGAACGGGCTCGCGGCCTCGTGGGTCGAGGCCGATCCGTTCGATCTGGACGATCACATTCTCGGCGCCGCGCTGCCCCCGCCCGCGGGGCAGGCCGAGCTCGAAGCGCTGGTCGGCGAGCTCGCGGGCACACCTTTCAACTCATCGCGACCGTGGTGGACCTTTCATGTCGTCGAGCACTACGGCCACGGCAGCGCCATCATCGCGCGTATTCATCACTGCTATGCCGACGGCATCGCTCTGATCCGCGTGCTGCTCGGAATGGCCGATGGTGAACACGTGCCGGCCATGCCCCCGCCGCAAGCGCAAGACACCGAGCTCGCTTCGGACGGCGCGTTCTCACTGGGCTCGCTCTACGCACCCGTCGCGTCGTTGATCGCGAATACGTTGCGAGAGGGAGCCGGTCTGGTCGAGCAGACCGCACGATTCGGCCTGGATCCAAAGAAGGTGCTCGACACGGCAATGGGTACGGCCGGCGTGCTCGGCGAGATCGCACACCTCGGCACGCTCGCGGACGATCCCCCTACGTCTTTGAAGAGGCCCTTGTCGGGGTCGAGGCGCGTTGCATGGGCCGCGCCGCTCGCGTTCGAAGAAGTGCGCACCATCGGTCACGTGCTCGGCTGCACGGTCAACGACGTGCTCGTTGCCACGCTCGCCGGCGCGCTGGGCCGCTACCTCGAGGGCGAAGGCGAACGCACCGAGGGCCTGACGCTGCACGCCGCCGTGCCGATCAATCTGCGGCGGGAGAACGAGCCCTCGGCTGCGCTGGGTAACCGATTCGGGCTCGTGTTCGTCGAGCTGCCCGTGGGCATTCGTCATCCGCTCGAGCGGCTGTACGCCGTACATGCCGCCATGAAGGCGCTCAAAGGATCTTCCGAAGCGCTCGTGACGTTGGGGCTGCTGGCTGCTGTCGGCGCCCTCCCACCCGCAGTGGAGCAGACCGCGATCGAGACCTTCACCGCGAAGGCGAGCCTCGTCGCGTCGAATGTGCCGGGTCCACCCGGCGAAATTCGCATCGCCGGCGTACCCGTGAAACAGATGCTCTTCTGGGTGCCGCAGGCGGGCAGCATCGGCACGGGCATCAGCATGCTGAGCTACAACGGACAGGTGCAGTTCGGAGTGATGTCCGATCGCCGGCTCATCCCCGAGCCGCGCAAGCTCGTCGCGCTAGTCGAAACGGAGTTCGAGCGGCTCGTGCTGCTCGTGCTGCTCGGAGGCGCCGCCCTGCAGGAGTAGCTGCCCGCGCCTTTAGACGCGCGTGCAGTGGTGCTTGGCGCGATCGATATCGAGCTGCTCCACCATGTCGAGCGGCTTGCAGGAGGCTGCGAGGGAGCAGAGCTCCTCGACCTGCTCGCGATGCGCGTCCGCGTCCAGAAGCAGCAGCCCGCGCGCGTACTCCACGTGCGCGATGGCAGAGCCGGGCGCGAGCGCGATCGCTCGCTTGAAATGCTCGAGCGCCGCGCGCTCGGAGGCACCGTACGTCATTCGCGCGGCGAGCGACCCGAGCGTGCTGACCAGCTCGGCGTGATAGAGGCCGAGCGCGACATGGGCCTCGGCGTGTTTGGGTTCGAGCGCCAGCGTGCGCTCGAGATGAGTGCGAATCTTGCCGCCGTAGCCGGCGGCCAGCGCTTCGAGGATCGAGATCTTCTGGCTGTAGCGCCCGAGTGCGAGTGCGAGCGTGTAGTGCGCGTTCGCGTAGTCCGGAAGCAGTTCGACAGCGCTCTCGCCGTACTTCACCGCGGCACGCAGAATCTCGAGACGCTTGCGATCGTTCTTCTCCAGATACAGCGTGTGAATGGCCGCTGCTTTGTTGGCGACGGCGACACCGAGCGCCTCCTGCTCGCGCCCGGTTTCCATCGCACGCAGGAAGTCACCGGCGTGAAAGGCGCGCCACGCCTCTTCGAGCGCGGCGGCAACGCTCGCGGCGCCGCCATGACGCGCGACGCTCCGTTCGAGAGTCGCCTCGCCCTTTGCGAGCTTCGTGATGCGCGCGGCGGTGGGATACGGTTCGCGGTCGCCCGCGTGAAGCGCGTCCCAGTGCTTCTTCAGCTCCGCGCCGGGATAGGAGTACGCCGTCTGTCTACGCATGTTTCTGCATCCTGCCCGTGGGAATTACGCAATCGGGCACCCGCGAGTCGTCGCTACAGTAGCCATCACGGTGTCGAGCCGACATCGGATCACTACCTAGCCGCGGCGAGCTGCCGCAAGGGGAATCGACATGGCGACCCGAACTCGCAAGAAGCAGGCGAAAGCGTCCCGCATCGCCACGGCGGCGGATGCTGCGCAGGAGCAGTTGGTGAATACGATGCATCAGGTGTGGTTGGCGGGGCTCGGTGCCATTGCGAAGACGCAGAAGGGCGCGCCGAAGCTGTTCGAAGAGCTGGTCGAAGAAGGCGCGCGCGTGCATGCCGGTGCCAGCAAAGCCGCAAGCGAGGCCGTGCGCTCGCTCGTGAGCAATGCGCAGAGCACGATCCAGGACCGCGTCAGCGATGCGCGCGAGAAGGCGTCCGATACCCTGGACAATCTCGAGAAGCTGTTCCAGACGCGCGTGCAGCGCGCTCTGCAGCAGATCGGCGTGCCGAGCAGCCGTGATCTCGAGAAGCTGAGCGCCCGCGTCGACATGCTGAACACCAACATCGAGCGACTGGCTCGCAAGCGCACCATGGGCGCGAAGCCGCGCTCGAACGGCAGGCGCTCGGCGCACACCCGGGCTGCGGCCTGAGTGACCGATGCTGACGCTCGAGCCGGCGCGGCGCGGGCGCCCCGCACGCACGAAGATCGCGCTGGCGCTGGCCGGAGGCGGTCCACTCGGAGCGTTCTACGAGCTCGGGGCGCTGCACGCGTTGAGCGAGGCGATCGAGGGTCGCGAGCTCGTCGATTTCGACGTGTACACCGGGGTGAGCTCCGGCGCGCTGATTGCGGCCGGGCTCGCCAACGGCTTCGATACCACCACGATGGCGGCGGCGTTCATCGACGAAGGGTCCTCGGAGCTGCCGTTCTCGCCGGCGATTCTCCTGCAGCCCGCAATCAACGAGTACGGCAAGCGTCTGCGGCAGCTGCCGGCCGTGCTGGCGCGGGCCGCGCAGCAGTACATGCGCGACCCCATGAGCGGCGCATGGTCGACGGCGGTCGGATCGGTAGGGCGCATCGTGCCGGCCGCGGTGTTCGACAACGAGCCGCTGGAGGAGTACCTGCGCGCGCTCTTCACGCTGCCTGGACACACCGATGATTTTCGCGAGCTCCGGGGACGGCTGTATGTCGTAGCGACCAATCTGAACACAGGAGAGCCCGTTCATTTTGGCGGCCGCGCGCACGATCGGGTGCCGATCTCACGCGCGGTGCTCGCCAGTGCGGCGCTGCCCGGTCTGTACGCGCCGGTGAAGATCGGCGGCCAGTACTTCGTCGACGGCGCACTGGTGCGGACGATGAATGCATCGCTCGCGCTCGGGGAAGGCTGCAACCTCGTGTTCTGCGTGAACCCGCTCGTGCCCTTCGATGCCTCGCGGGCCAAGAAGCGCGCGCACACGAATATCGCGGACGAGGGGTTGCCGGCGATCCTTTCGCAGACCTTCCGCTCGCTGATCTATTCACGCATGAAGGTCGGTCGTGCGAGCTACCGCGCTCGCTACCCGAGCGCTGACCAGCTTCTGCTGGAGCCGGACCGCCATGACGAGCGGCTCTTCTTCGCAAACGTGTTCCGCTACGCGGGCCGGCGGCGCTTGGCGGAGCACGCGTACCAGTGCACGCGTCGGGACCTGCTGCGCCAGGCCGATGCAGTGAGCCGCATGCTCGCCAGGCACGGACTGCGGCTCAACCAACGGGTACTGAAAGAGCGAAAACGTTCGCTCTCGACCGCAGCGTCCGAGCGCCGGGCGCACGGTCGGCGCGCTTTGCATGGCCTCGACCACGCGCTGCGAGAGCTCGAATCCCTCATCCCGACCGCGTCCGCGGGCCACTGACGGCGATGGTCGCAAACTTCTGGCGGATGATGCTCGCCTGGCAGTTTGCGGCCGCGATTGTCATCGCCGTCGGCGCAAGTTGGGTCGTCGATGGGCCGAGCCTCTGGCGCACGGCTCTGTTCGCTCTCGTCGCGTTCGTCGGCATTCAATATGCGGTGATCTGGCTGACGTTCGCGGTGTCGCGCGTGCTTGCAGGGCCCGAGCCGGCGACACCGGACTTGCGGCAAACGATGCATGCGGTGCTGACGGAGCCGGTCCATTTCGCGCTCGCGCAGCTCGCGCTGGCTCGTCCGCTCCAGTTGCAGCCTCCGGTGCAAGGAGGCCGCAGTGATGATGTCGCGCGATCCCCTCTATTGCTGGTGCACGGACTCGCGACGAACCGAGGCATCTGGCGCTGGCTGCTTCCGCGGTTACGCGCAGCGGGTTTCGAGTGCATCCATGCCGTCGACCTCGAGCCGATGCGTGCGGATATCGATGTACTCGCACGGAGTCTCGTGCGTGAGGTGCAGCAGATCCGGGATCTGCACATGGGCGCGCGCATCACGATCATCGCGTACAGCATGGGCGGACTCATCGCGCGCGCCGCGCTCGGCGCTCTGCCCGCAGGGGCAATCCGTCACATCATCACCATCGGCACGCCGCATCATGGCGCCGCGATCGCTCGCACGCTGAGCTGGGCATGCGCGAAGCAGATGTGCCCGGGCGCGACGTGGCTCACTGCGTTGAACGAGCTGCAGGAAGGCCGGCTACCGGTTCCCATGACCGCGATACGCAGTCGAGAAGACAATCTCGTCCGACCCACAGCGAGCGCGAAGCTCCATGGCGCGAGATGCTTGGAGGTTCGCGGGCTCGGCCACTTCGGGCTGTTGATCTCCGGTAGGTCGCTCGACTGCGTGCTGCGCTCGTTGCGGGAGGTAGCGTGAGCGCGCAATCCGCGAGCGATCTGGATCGCCTGCTTGCGCGTCGGCGAGAGCTCATGTCGCGCGATACGGCGACGGCGAGCTTCCAGTCGCGCCTGCGCGAGCTGCGTGAGTGGCAAGCGGCGCGCCTCGCGCGCACGTACGCGGACCTTCACGAGAATCCCCGCTACGCGCAGGCCGTCGACTTCTTTCTGAGCGACCTGTACGGCCCGCACGATTTCGCCGCGCGCGAGCGCGAGATGATGCGCGCGTGGCGCTTTCTCAGGCGCTCCCTGCCGGAAGCGCCGTTGCACGCGCTCGGGCGCGCCCTCGAGCTCGACGTCCTCACGGCCGAGCTGGATCACGCGATGGTGGCGGCACTGCCTTCGGGAGCCTGGACCGAAAGCTCGTATGCGCAGGCGTATCGGCGCGTGGGCCGGCGTCCCGACCGCGAGCGCCAGATCGAGCTCGCGATCCGCTCGGGCGAAGATCTCGATCGCGCGGTCCGGCATCCTTGGATCGGCGTCGTGCTCAAAACGGCCCACGCCCCCGCGCATGCCGCCGGCTTCGGCGTGCTGCAGGACTTCATCGAGCGCGGCTATCGGGCGTTCAAAGCGATGGGCGGCGCCCGCGAATTTCTCGCGGTGATCCGCGAGCGCGAGACCGCACTGATGGAGGCGCTGTTCTCCGGCGCACGCAAATGAAGGCGGCGGCCTACGACTTCATCATCATCGGCGCCGGCTCCGCCGGATGCGTGCTGGCGAACCGTCTTTCGGCGGATCGCCACGTGCGTGTGCTGTTGCTCGAAGCGGGCGGGCGCGATACGAATCCACTGATCCATATGCCCGCCGGGCTCGCCGGTCTCGTGTTCAACGAGCGCATCAACTGGCACTACTGCACGGAGCCCGAGCCCAATCTGTTCGGGCGCAAGCTGTACTGGCCGCGCGGTCGCGTGCTCGGCGGCAGCAGCTCGATCAATGCGATGTGCTACACGCGCGGCCACGCGCGGGACTACGACGAGTGGGCGGAGCTCACGAGTGACCGCTGGAGCTACCGCAACGTGCTGCCGGCGTTCCGCAAAGCGGAGGATCAGGCACGCGGCGCCAACGAGTTTCACGGCGTGGGCGGCCCGCTCGCGGTCGAAGACCTGAGGTACCGCAATCCTTTGAGCGCCGTGTTCGTCGAAGCGGGCGTCGAGGTTGGGATTCCGCCGAACGACGACTTCAACGCTGCCGAGCAGACTGGCATCGGGTTCTACCAACTGACCCAAAAGCACGGGCGACGATGCAGTACGGCCGTCGCATACCTGCATCCCGTCCGTTCTCGGCCCAATCTCACCGTGTACGTTCACAGCCTCGTGACTCGCATCCTCTTTAGGGCGGGAAAGGCCTGGGGTGTCGAGTATGTTCGCGAGGGAAGCTTGCACGTAGCGCACGCGGAGCGTGAGGTGATTCTCACGGCGGGCGCGGTCGCCTCACCGCAGATCCTCATGCTCTCCGGCGTCGGGCCTGTCAGCGAGCTCGAGCGCCACGGGATCCCGATCGTCGCGCGCTCGGACGAAGTGGGCGCCAACCTTCAGGATCACCTCGACTTCTGCACGCTCTTCAAGTGCACGAAGCCCATCACGTACGACTTTGGCCGCGCGCGCCAAGCGGGGGTCGCGCTCAGATACTTCGTCACTCGTTCCGGTCCCGGTGTGAGCAACATCGCCGAAGCGGGCGCGTTCGTGCGCACGCATCTGGCGCCGGACGAGCGGCCCGACGTGCAGCTGCACTTCGTGCCGGCACAGCTCGACGATCACGGGCGCAATCGACTACCTGGGCACGGCTTCACACTGCATGCATGCGGGCTGCGCCCGCGCAGTCGCGGTCGCATCACGCTACGTTCCAGGGCGCCGGATGCGCGCCCGCGTATCCAGCCGTGTTATTTGAGCGAGCCGCACGATCTGCAGGTGATCCTGGAAGGTGTGCGCATTTGTCGGGAGATCGCGCATGCGCGCGCGTTTGCCGGCTACCGCGGCGCGGAAGTATTTCCCGGAGAAGGGATCACCGCGCCGGCGGATGTCGAGCGCATCGTGCGGCAGAAGGCCGAAACGATTTACCACCCAGCGGGTACGTGTCGCATGGGGAGCGATGCGAGCTCCGTGGTCGACTGCCGGCTGCGCGTGCGGAATGTACAGAACCTGCGGGTCGTCGACGCATCCGTGATGCCTCGACTCATCGGCGGCAATACGAATGCGCCCGTCGTGATGATTGCGGAACAGGCCGCGGCGGACATTCTCGGAACTGCAACCGTGAGCCGCGCGGCTCACGAGCCCGCCTCGAGCTGAGCGCCGACTTCCAGATGCAGGGTGCATCGCGCGGCGCGCACGCCCCGAGCCTCATCGAGTGGGACTACGCAGCAACCAGGAAGCGTCTTGCGATGCGGCGCTTCACGACTTCGACCAAGGCAAGGTAAGTCGCGACGACGGCAGCGAGGAACGCGAAGTACTTCACCGGCAGCGGCACCAATCCGAGCGGCGCGCCGAGCGGTGTGTAGGGCAGGGCTATACCGATCAGCACGACCAGGACCGTCGTGATTGCGAGCGGTCCGCTCGGTCGATCGCGCCACGGCCGGCCCACAGTACGGATGACGAACAGCACTAACGTCTGCGTGGCGAGCGATTCGACGAACCATCCTGTTTGGAAGGCCTCCGCGCCGAAACCGAACACGTACAGCAGGACGAAGAAGGTCAGGAAGTCGTAGAGCGAGCTGACCGGTCCCACGACGAGCATGAAATTGCGGATGACTCGCGCATCCCAGCGCTGCGGTCGTCGGATCAGCGCGGCATCGACGTTGTCCGTCGGAATCGTCACCTGCGCGAGGTCGTAGAGGAAGTTGTTCAGCAGAATCTGCGTCGGCCGCATCGGGAGGAAGGGCAGCCAGAGCGCGGCACCCGCCATGCTGAACATGTTGCCGAAGTTCGAGCTGGTCCCCATCAGCAGATACTTCAGCACGTTTCCGAACGAGCGCCGGCCCGCGACGATACCGGCGTGCAGCACATCGAGCCGACGCTCGAGCAGGATGATGTCCGCGGCCTCGCGCGCGACGTCCACCGCACCCGCCGCCGAGATGCCGACGTCCGCACCGTGCAGCGAGGGCGCGTCGTTGATGCCGTCACCGAGGAATCCGACGACATGACCCTGCGTGCGCAACATGCGCAGCACGCGGTATTTCTGCGCCGGTGACAATCGAGCGTACACGTCGACGGACTCCACGAGCTGCGCGAGCGCCGCAACATCCATCGATTCGAGCTCGCTACCCACGACGACGCGCTCCGTCGCGAGGCCCGCCTGAGCGCAAACGTAACGCGTGACCTGCTCGTTGTCGCCGCTCAGGATCTTCACGCGCACGCCGTCCTGCGCGAGCTGACGGATACAGTCCGCAACGCCTTCGAGCATCGGGTCCGCGAACGTGATGTAGCCCGCGAAGATGAGGCCCTGCTCGTCGGCGACCGTGAATCCGTTCGGTACGTCGACTGGTTTGTAAGCCACTGCCAGCACGCGCAGCCCGCGCTCGCTCAGCGCGCGAAAGACGCGCTCGCACTGCTGCCCGGTCATCCCGTCGAGCGTTCGCGTCGTGCCACCCGCCTCGTAGTTTGTGCAGATCGGAAGGATGTTCTCTGGCGCCCCTTTGCTGATGAGCAACCGCTGCGACCCGCACCGCACGACGACGGAGAGTCGCCGACGCTCGAAGTCGAACGGCAGCTCGTCGGTCTTCTCCGAGTCCGCAGGCAGTTCCGCGTGGATCGCCCGCCAGCGCTGCAGGATCGCCTCGTCCAGCGGGCTCTTGATTCCGGTCTCGAACGTGCTGTTCAGCGCCGCGAGCGCGAGCGGCCGCTGCGACTCGACGCCGAGCGGGTCGAGCGACTGTTCGGCGGACATCGCACCGACCGTGAGCGTGCCGGTCTTGTCGGTGCAGAGGACGTCGATGCTGCCGAGGTTCTGAATCGCGGGAAGATGCTTGACGATGACCTTCGCGCGCGCCATCTGCAGGGCGCCTTGAGCGAGCGTCACCGTCGTGATCATCGGCAGGAACTCGGGAGTGAGGCCGACGGCCAGCGCGACGGCGAACAGCAACGACTGAAATGCATCTCGCCCGACGGCAATGTTCACGATGAGCACGAACAGGACGAAGAACATCACCATTCGCAGGATCAGCAGCGAGTAGCGGCGCATGCCGCGCTCGAAGTCCGTCTCGTCGGGACGAGCCGCGAGCTGCTCGACGATGGTGCCGTACGCGGTGTCGGCGCCTGCCGCGTACACAACGGCCGTGGCCGTGCCGCTGACGATAGATGTGCCGAGGAACACGAGGGCGGGGCTGTTGGCGCCGGTGTCAGTGAGCTCGCCGGGTTCTGCACGCTTCTCCGTGGGCAGCGACTCGCCGGTGAGCGCCGCTTGCTGGACGTGCAAGTCACTCGCTTGCAGAAGCCGTGCGTCGGCGGGCACCAGATCGCCTGCGCAGAGCCGGATGACATCGCCGGGGACGACCTCCCGACGCGGCACTTCGATCCAGCGGCCGTCGCGACGGACGGTGGCCGTCAGTGCCAGCGTCTCTTGCAGCGTTCGCATCGCGCGCTCGGAGCGGAACGTTTGCCAGAAATAGAGCCCGCTGCTCATGAGCACCATTGTCGTGATGATGATGGCATCCGGCACGGCGCCGAGCGCCGCCGACGCGCCCGCCGCGACGAGCAGAATCAAGTTGAGCGGGTTCGCGGTTGCGCGCAGCAGGTCCCGCGCGATGAACCGCAGATGCGAGTGGCGCGGCTCGTTGCTCCCGCGCAGGGCGAGCCGCTGCTCGGCATCGGTGGCGCTCAGTCCGTCAGCGGAGGAACCGAGCTGATGGAGAAGATCCCCGAGCGCAGCACTGCTGACGCCGGCGAATGTCGCAGACGCCATGCGTATGTCAACGGGTCGTGCGCTGTGGGTGCGATGACAAGTCCGGACTCATGCGTGAGAGGTAGTCCGCGATTCCGCGAAGCTGCGTCGGCGTGAAGCCGCGTAGCCGCTCGACGTGAGCCGGGTCCATCCCGGGGCGCTGTCCGGCGGCCGTTTCAGTGAGCTGGCGGAGCAGATACGCATAGTGCTGGCCGGCGAGTCGCGGGCGCAGCCGGAGCACGTCCCCTTGCCCGAGCGGACCATGGCATGCCTCGCACACTCTGAAGTAGGCGCTCGCGCCTTCCGAGAGCGCCGTGCCATCGCCGATTCCCTCAGTGGATGGGAATCGAGGCAGGCTCGACGCGTACGCGGCAACGTCGGTCAGGTCCTGCGCGGTCGGCAAGTGATGGCGGTCGGTGAAGTGTGCCATGCGCTCGTCCCAGCGGCGGTCGTGCCGGAAGTCCACGAGCTGCTTGAGGATGACGGAGCCGTGCTGACCGGCAATCGCCGGGATCGCGCCATCGGCGGTTCCGCGGCCCTGTGGCCCGTGGCACGCCGCGCAGGTCCCGAACAGCTCCGCGCCGTGGAGGCGATCGGGCGTCAACTGCGCGGCCGCTCGAAACTCCGCAAGCGCCGCAGCGCCCGCTGGATCGGCCGCCTGCGATGCAGGCCCGAGTGACGCCGCAAGCAGGGAGGCGACCATGAGAGTGCCGATTTTGCGCATGGGTAGGTCCTTGGCGTGCGTGCCCATCGTGAACGGACACGCTCCGCGAACCCATAGGGAGTTCTGCGCAACCGCGACGGGCAAACCCAGGAGAACTACCTAGGACGCGACGCCCTCGAGCTTCGAAGGCGGCAAGCACCGACCGAGCGCGCGATGAGAGCGCGCGCGCCAAGAGACGGCGGCTAAGCCCGACTACGCAGAGGCCGAGCGCGCCATGAGATCGAGCGCGCTGAGACAGCGCGTTCCCCGAGACCGAGCGCGGCCAAGTCGCGCTCGGCGCGGCGAGTCGGGGCGCTGGTCGTCAGCGCTCCGCAGCCACCTCGACCGGCGCGCGTCCGGTGACGCTCTCGTGCATCATCTCGGCGCCGAGCTGCAACTTGCCGGTCTCCAGCGCGCGTTCCGGCGTCATGCGCGCGAACAGGTCCAGCAATCGGGCGATGATGCCCGTCCACCCGGTCTGATGACTGGCCCCGAGGCCCGCGCCGTTGTCGCCATGGAAGTACTCGTAGAAGAGGATGTAGTCCTTCCAGTGCGCGTCCTCCTGGAACTTGCGCGTGCCGCCGTAAACCGGCCTGTGTCCCGCGGCATCCCGCGCGAAGATATTCGTCAAGCGTCGTGTGATCTCCTGCGCGACCTCGTACAGCGTCATCTTCTTGCCCGACCCGGTCGGACATTCGACGCGCAGCTCGTCGCCGTAAAATTGATACAGGTTCAGCAGCGCCCGGATCAGCAGACCGTTCACGGGCATCCAGATCGGACCGCGCCAGTTCGAATTCCCGCCGAACATGCCGGTATTCGATTCGGCCGGCAGATACTGCACTTTGTACTCTTGTCCGCCGACCCAGATGGAGCAGGGATGCTCGAGATGGTACTTCGAGAGCGAGCGAATGCCGTAGGGGCTGAGGAACTCGTTCTCGTCCAGCATGTAGGCGAGAATCCGCTCGATCTTCTCCTTGTTGCACACCGAGAGCAGGCGCCGGCCGCGGTAGCCGACGAACTTGTCGTCGAGTGGCGCAATGTGAGATAGCAATGCCGCGTGGCGCTTCTTGAGCAGCTCGATCCCCGCCATGAGGCGGGGGTGTCGCTGCAAGATGCCGGTCGGCTCGAACACCGTCGAGGCGCAGAGCGGCAGCAATCCCACCATCGAGCGCACCTTCATCCGCATGTTCTCGCCGTTCGGCAGATGCAGCACGTCGTAGAAGAATCCGTCCTGCGCATCCCACAGCTCATCGTGATTGTCACCGATGCGATCCATCGCATAGGCGATCCACATGAAGTGCTCGAGCAGCCGATAGACCGCGCCCTCGTAGATCGGGTCGTGCTCCAGCAGGATGAGCGCGATCTCGAGCATGTTCTCGCAGTAGAACGCCATCCAGGCGGTGCCGTCGGCCTGATCGAGATGGCCGCCGCTCGGCAGCGGCGCGCTGCGGTCGAAGAGCCCGATGTTGTCGAGACCGAGGAACCCGCCCGCGAACACGTTGCGCCCCTGCGGGTCCTTGCGATTGAGCCACCAGTTGAAGTTGAGCATCAATCCCTGGAAGGACTCCGCGAGGAAGCGGATGTCCGAGCGACCGAGCTGCCGTTCGAGATTGAACAGGAAGAGCGTCGCCCATGCGTGTACGGGCGGATTCACGTCCGAGAAGTTCCACTCGTACGCCGGTAGCTGCCCGTTCGGATGCGCATACAGCGACCGCTGCATCAGCAGCAGCTGGTCTTTCGCGAAGTCGAAGTCGGCCAGCGACAGCGCCAGGGTATGGAACGCGAGGTCCCACGCCGCGTACCAGGGGTACTCCCACTTGTCCGGCATCGAGATGATGTCGCTGTTGAGCATGTGGAACCACTCGGTGTTCCGCGTCGTGCTCCGGCCGTTGGCGAGCGGGTGCGCGTGGTGCTCCTCGAGCCAGCGGTCCAGATCGAAGTAGTAGAACTGCTTGCTCCAGAGCATGCCCGCGATGGCCTGGCGGTGGATCCGTCGCTCGTCCTCGCTCAGCTTGGAAGGTGTGATCCGCGCGAAGAACTCGTCCGCCTCCGCGCGGCGCTGCTCGAACGTCGCGTCGAACATGCCGAACGGATCGGCGAGGGCCTGCGCCCCGAGCCGCAGTCTCAGCACGGCTTTGCCTCGCGCGGGAACCTGCAGCCGGTAGCACGCCGCGGCTTTCGTGCCGGTTCTCGCCGGATTCACAGCGTCCTTGTTTCCGTGAACGACATACTCGTGAAAAGCGTCCTTCACGTAGCGCTGGGCATTCGGCTGGCGCCACAGGCGTTGCGTGTTGCTGTCGTTTTCGGTGAACAGCAGCTCCGGATGGCCGTCGCACTGGAGCGTGTACTCGCCGAGTGGCCTGTGGAGCAGGCGCTGGAGCAGCTCCCCCGAAGGTCGGTGTGTCGCGCGAATCTCACCGCGATCCGTGGCGCGCAGCGAGGGTCGGTAGTCGTCCGTGCCCCACGCCCATGTGTTGCGAAACCATAGCGTCGGCAGCACGTGCAGCTCGGCGGCGTCGGGGCCGCGGTTTTCGATCGTGATGCGGATCAGCAGGTCCTCGGGCGCCGCTTTGGCGTACTCGACGAACACATCGAAATAGCGGTCGTCGTCGAACACGCCGGTGTCGATCAGCTCGTACTCCAGCTCTTCGCGGCTGCGGGCGCGGTTCGTCTCGATCAGGTTCAGATAGGGATACTCCGCCTGCGGGTACTTGTAGAGATACTTCATGTACGAATGCGTCGGCGTGCTGTCGACGTAGAAGTAGTATTCCTTCACGTCCTCGCCATGATTGCCCTCGCTGTTCGTGAGCCCGAACATGCGCTCCTTGAGAATCGGATCGCGACCGTTCCAGAGCGCGAGCGCGAAGCACAGCTGCTGCCGGTCGTCGCTGATACCGGCAATGCCATCCTCGCCCCATCGATAGGCGCGCGAACGCGCTTGGTCGTGAGTGAAGTAGTTCCACGCGTTCCCATCGGCGCTGTAGTCCTCGCGTACCGTTCCCCATTGGCGCTCGCTCAGATACGGGCCCCACTTCTTCCAGGGGACCTCCTTTTCGCGCGCTTCGTTGAGACGCAGCTGCTCGCGCGTCTCCAGATGCTCGGTAGTTTTCTGAGGCACGGTCGTGCTCTCCTCGGTGCCGATCGACGCGGTGGACTCCATATCGCGCCCATCGCCGCGTCGCGACTGCGCTGCCGATTCTCGTGATCCTCGATGCAGCGTCGATCAGGCGTCGCGCGACCGGCAATTGGTCCTTTGTCCAACGGCGCGCGGCTCAGCGGTCGAGCCACACGCGCTGCCATGCGATGCCGTAGAGCGTGAAGTCGCTGCCCACACGGGTCGTGGCGCCGGCGCTCCAGGAGAGCTTCAACGACTGGCTCGTCGCCAATGGAATCGAGAGTGTCACGCCGGCGCGCGCGTTCTGCTGCGCGTCCGCATTGCGCGTGTGGTTCACGGTGGTATTTCCGCCGCTGTAGTACGTCGCATCGATTGCGAGCCACAGACGCGGGCGTACCGTGTAACTCACGTGCGCTTGCACGGTCGCGATCGGGTCTTGCGAGCGCGTCACGCCTCTGAAGTCGTGGTTGGGCGTGAAGAACCACATCCCGACGTACGCCTCGAGATCCCACGGGCCCGACGGATGCGAGATGCCGAGCTCCGGTTTGAACGCCCAGCGATTCGCGCCGATGTTGACGAGTCTCGTGGAGTCGTACTGGCCGGTGGGTGCGGAGATCGACAGGCTCGCGCCTAGCGTGGTCTGCGGCGTGCGTCGCGCAAACTCGCGGGGCGTCAGCGCCGGGCCGCCGAGCAGATTGACGCTGAGGCGCAGCTTCGCGTCGGCGCTTCCGGCACGCTGGACCTCATGCCGGTCCTCACCCACGTTGCCCGAAACGTTGCCCCACACGTAAGGCGCGACGACCGTGGCGCTGGCGAAGTGATCGAACAGCGCGAAGGTGTAGCCGTAGCCGACGAGTGCCGTGTCCAGCTTGGCTTGAACGTCCCGGTACGGCAGGGATGGATCGAACAGCACGCCGCCGCTGGAGCGGCCGCCCCCGATGACGAGGAATTGCGTGCCGATCGGACTCAGCGAATACGCGCGCGGCTCGAGCTCCTGAGCGGGGCACGGCGGCGGGCTCGAGCACAGCAGGCACACGAGCCCGAGACAGCTCGCGATCCGCATACGGATCGAGTGGGTGATTCGGAGCGCACGCTCGGCCACGGCCGGGGATCGTGCGGCGAGTTCCGGGCGGAAAAGAGCGGACCTTGGTCCAATGCCGCAGTCGTACGCTCGACTGCTCCGGCCCTTGCGCGCGCCTCAGCGGCTATCGACGAAGCCCCTTGGCTCGAGGAAGCGTGATTGCGGCACAGAGCGCGGACGCATCCTTCGTTCGCGAGCTAGGGCTCGAAATCGACGATGTGAGCTTCCGGCTTGTCCGGCACGACGATGTGGAGATACGGCTTCTCGGCTGCCGTGTGGCACGCATTGCAGCCACCGAGCGCCGCGCGGTAGGCCGCCGAGAACTGCGCGCGGTTCTGAGCGGCAATCTGCTTCTTCAGATCCGCGAGCAGACCGCGATCGAACGCATCGAAAACCTCCTGCAGATGCAGCTCCCCGCCGCTCGTCTTGCGCACCGGCACGAGCCGGATGGCCCACAGGATATGGTTCCGCGCCTCGTTGAAATAGAACTGCGCCAGCGGCCAGTTCCGCCGCTGACCGGCAAACCACAGGTTCGTGAAGTGATACGCGACGTCCATCATCGCGTGCGACTGGCTGGGTATGAGGCTACGCAGCTGCTCGTTCGCCGCTTTCAGAGCAGCCACCTGCTGGGCCAGGTCATCCGTGTTGCTGGAGTCCGCACCCGCGACGGTGCTGCTTGCCGCCAGCACCACTGCGGCAAGAACGCGCTTCAATCCTCTCGTACGCAGCATCGGTAACCCCCCTCCCCAAGATGATCTCGACGCCATTGGCGAGCGGTGGCTGACGATGCCGACACCGGACGCGAGAGCGTCGTCTATATCGGTGCGCCCCTGCGTCGGCAAGCGCGGCTGGATCAGGTGTTCGCAGGTTGAGCACTACGAGCGGCCAGGGCTTCCATGCACGCAACCCCGATCCATGCGCGGATCTCGTACGCGTGGTGACTCGCGGCGATGAGTCGACGAACCCGGCGCACGGCGCACGGCCGCCGATTGATTCGCGCGAAGCTCGACGTCCCACCCCCCAAGAGCGAGATGCCCGCGCGATGAGGACGAGCTGTGTTCACGGATTTTCCAAGAATTCAGGAGCGGGCAGCTGCTGCCACAGACGTGGATGCGCCGGCATTCGAGCGGCACGACCCCCATCGTTTCCGCATCGTGACATGCGACGCGGATCATCCGGCGCGTCATGCGGCCGAGACGTTCGTGCGCGATGCGTTCTTCCGCACCCATCGCGCCAGCATCCGCACGTTCATGCCGACGCTGCTCACGCTCGTCGATGCATCGGGCTCGCTGTACGCCGTCGCGGGCGCCCGGCTCGCTGCGAACGACAAGCTTTTCCTCGAGCGCTATCTGCCGCGGCCGATCGACGCGCTTCTCGCAGAGCGCGGTGGCATGCCTCCGCCGCGCGCGCAAATCGTTGAAGTCGGCAACTTTGCGTGCCGCGGCTCACGCGTCGCCCGCCGCTTCATGGCGCTCCTGCCGTTCTACCTACTCGACCGCAAGCTCACGTGGGTGACCTTCACGGCGACGGCGGCCGTGCGGCGGCTCCTGCACAACGTGGGCGCGCGCTGCGTGGATCTCGGCGCCGCAGACGGAGCGTGCGTGCGCGGCGGGCCAGACGATTGGGGCCGCTACTACACCCACGATCCACGCGTGTTGGCGGGCTACCTGCCGCTGGCGCGCCGGATTCCCGCGCTTCGGGATGCTGCGTATGGAAATTGAGTCCCTGCTCGGCGAGACGCTGCGGTGCACGCCGAGTCGTATCGCTCTGGACGATGGCGTGCTTACGCTGACCTATCGCCAGCTCGCGGAGGCCGTGACGAGCGAAGCGCGATTCCTGCGCGCCGCCGGTGGCACCCGCTTCGCGCTTCTTGCGGAGAACGGCGCCGGATGGGTGATCGCCGACCTCGCGCTCCACCACCTGCGGCAGGTCAATGTGCCGCTGCCCGCGTTCTTCACCCCGCCGCAGCAGCGTCACGCGCTGGACGACGCGGCAATCGACGTCCTCGTCACGGATCGCAAGGAGCACGTTCTCGAGCGATGGCCTGAATTCCGCCTGCTAGGTCGATCGCCATTCAGCGGCCTGCACGTGTTGCAGAGAGCTGTCGCGGCCGATGCGCGCCGCGCAGTCGCACCCGGCGTCGTCAAGATCACGTACACGTCGGGCAGCACCGGCGAGCCGAAGGGTGTGTGTTTGACGGCGGCCACTCTGAATTGCGTCTCTCGATCCATTGCGACGGCAGTCGCCGGGCTCGGCGTGACACGTCACCTGTGCCTCATGCCATTGGCGACGCTGCTCGAGAACATCGCAGGCGTTCATGCGTCACTGCGTGCAGGGGCAGGCTGCGTCCTCCCGTCGCGCGCGAGGACGGGTATCGACTATGGCGCGCTCGATCCGCAGAAGCTCTTGGGAACGATCCTGCGTGTCCGACCGGACAGCCTCATTCTCGTGCCCGAGCTGCTCCGTGTGCTGGTACGTGCCGTGCAAGCGGGCCATGCATTGCCGTCTTCTCTGAAATTCGTCGCGGTGGGCGGCGCAATGGTATCGCGCGAGCTGCTGGCGGAAGCCACGCAACTCGGCCTTCCGGTCTTCGAAGGGTACGGGCTCAGCGAATGTGCCTCGGTGGCGTGTCTGAACACACCTGGCAGCTCGCGCCTCGGCAGTGTGGGACGTCCGCTTCCGCACGTGCGGATTCGCGTGGATGAAGAGGGGCAGATCCGCGTGCGAGGTGCAGTGATGTCCGGCTACCTCGGCGATCCCGTCCGGCAAGAGCCGCTCGAGATCGCGACCGGCGACCTCGGCGAGATCGACTCCGACGGCTACGTGTACGTGCGCGGCCGCTTGAAGAACGTGTTCATCACGAGCCTCGGCCGGAACATCTCGCCGGAATGGGTCGAGCGCGAGCTCGCGCACGAGCCGGAAATACGGCACGCGTTGGCTCACGGCGAGGCCCGGCCGAGTGTCGGTGCGCTCCTGAGCCCGTGGCAGCCGTCTCTCGATGACGCTGCAATCGAGCACGCCGTGCGCCGCGCGAACGCGCGATTGCCGGGCTACGCGCAAGTGCGGCACTGGGCCTGCATGCCGGAGGCGCCGACCTTCGCGAACGGCTTGCTGACGGCGAACGGTCGCCTGCGCCGCGAACGCGTGCTCGAGCGTTTCGGCGGCCTCCTGCAATCCGCCTCTTGAGACCGACTCGCACAAACCATGACGAACTTCGATCAGCTCGTAGCGACGACTGAAGCGGATCGCGCGACGCTCCAGTCCATCCCCGTCATCCGCCGCGCACTCGGCGGCGACGTCACTCGCGAGCTATATGTGGACTACCTGACGCAGGCGTATCACCACGTGCGTCACACCGTGCCGCTCTTGATGGCAGTCGGTACCCGGCTCGCGACGCGCCATCATTGGCTGCAGAAGGAGCTGGTTCACTACCTCGAAGAGGAGGTCGGCCACGACGAGTGGATTCTGAACGACATCGCGTGCAGCGGTGGCGATGCAGACTGCGCGCGCGACTCGGCGCCTGCCGTCCAGACCGACGCGATGGTGGCGTACGCGTACGACACGGTCAGTCGCAGGTCGCCCGTGGCCTTCTTCGGAATGGTCTTCGTCCTCGAGGGCACGAGCGTGGCGCTCGCCTCGAATGCAGCGGCGGCGATCCAGCGAGCGCTCGCGCTGCCCGATCGTGCGTTCACGTATCTGCGCAGTCACGGCACGCTCGATCAGAAGCACGTCGGCCAGCTCGCTGCCATCGTCAATCGCCTGGATGCCGAGCGCGACTTGCCCGCGGTGATCACTTGTGCGCGCGCCATGTACTGGCTCTACGGCGGCGTCTTTCGCAGTCTGGAGGTGCGGCAATGCGGCTGAACAATGCGCGGGTACTCGTCACCGGCGCAGCCGGCGGCATCGGGCGGGCAATCGCAGCGAAGCTGCTCGCCGAGGGCGCACACGTTCTTCTGGTCGACCGCGATGCGCGTACTCTCGATGAAGTCATCGCGCAGCACGGCGCCTTCGTGCAGCGGATCGGCGCGCAGGTTGCGGATCTCACCTCCGCGCGAGACCGTGCGGCGCTCTGCGATCTCGCGCGCGTTTGGCACGGTGGCATCGACGTTCTAGTGAACAATGCCGGCGTGAACCCGTTCGGCTTGTACGAGGACCTGACGCCGGAGCAGATCGATCTCGCGCTGGCCGTGAATCTGCAGGCGCCGATGCACCTCTGTCGAGAGATGCTCCCGCATCTGCTCGCGCGTGCCCCCGCCGCGATCGTGAACACCGGCTCGGTATTCGGCTCGATCGGGTATCCGGGATACGCGGCTTACGCGGCGACGAAGTTCGGCTTACGCGGCTTCACGGAGGCTCTGCGGCGCGAGCTGACCGACCGCGGCGTCGGTGTGTACTACATCGCGCCGCGCGCGACACGCACGGGAATCAACTCGTCCGCGGTCGAGCAGATGAATCGTGAGCTCGGTGTGACGATGGATCCGCCGGAGCGGATCGCAGAGGAGCTTGCGGCGCTCTTGCGCTCGGGGCGTCCTTCGGTCGTCGTGGGCTGGCCCGAGAAGCTGTTCGTGAGGGTGAACGGGCTCTTGCCGGCCATCGTCGATCGCGCGGTGCGCCGGCAATTGCCGATCATCCGGCACTACGCGCGAGTCACGCCGCACGACGACTCGACCCAAACCGCCGTCATCGAACGGCTCGACATTCGGAGACACGCCCCATGAATATCCGCGTTTCGCCTCGCGCAGCGCTTGCGCTGAGCGTCCTGCTGGGTTTTCTCTCGCTCGCGTTGCAGGCGCGCGCCGCCGATGAGGACATCGGGCCGGAGCTGCTGAGCATCGAGCACGCCTGGGACCAGGCGAACTACGGCACCACCGATCCCGCCGCAAAGCGCAGCAGTCTCGAAGCGCTCAGCGAGCAAGCCGAGCAGCTCGTGCGAGCGCATCCCGACAGAGCGGAGCCGTTGGTGTGGCAAGGCATCGTGCTCAGCACCTACGCCGCCGCCCGCGGCGGGTTCGGCGCGTTGTCGCTCGCCAAGCGATCGCGGGACTGCCTGCTCGCCGCGGTGAAGCTCGACGGCAGCGTCCTGCACGGGTCCGCCTATACGAGTCTCGGCGCGCTGTACTACAAAGTGCCCGGTTTCCCCGTCGGCTTCGGCGACCACGAGCGGGCGGCGGAGTATCTGCAGAAGGCGCTCGCGCTGAATCCGGACGGCATCGATCCGAACTATTTCTACGGCGAGCTGCTGTTCGAGAACGGCGACTACGCTCAGGCGTTGCGCTATCTGCAGAAGGCGCTCGACGCGCCGCCACGACCGGACCGGCCGCTCGCCGACTCCGGGCGCCGCACCGAAGTGAATGCGCTGATCGCGAAGGTGCGCGCCAAGTTGAGCTGAGGCTGCGCAAAGCTACGTAGCGCCTCACGGGTTCGTACGGCTTCACCCTGCTCGGGCGGGGTGGCAATCTCACCACACCCGAGAGGAAAGCGATCATGAAAGCCCACGCGCGACACGTCGCCATTGCCACGATCATCGTTCTGATCCTGCTGTTGATCGCGACCGTCGCCGCTCGTGCGCAGGATTTCTCGAAGTACTCCGGGCAGCAGCTCTACGCGCGCTTCTGCGCCGCGTGTCACGGCGACAAGGGTCTCGGCGACGGCGTGGTCGCCTCGAGCTTCAAGATCATGGTGCCGGACCTGACGCGCATCGCGCGTCGCCAGGGCGGCAAGTTTCCCGAAGAGCAGGTTCGCCGCATCATCGACGGTCGCAAGACGCTGCCGCCGCACGGCTCGCGCGAGATGCCGGTGTGGGGCTTCGAGTTCTACGCGCAGAGCGGCGACAAGCCGGACCCGGAGAAGGTGACCGCCGAAATGGTCGACCGGCTCACGGAGTATCTCCGCTCGATCCAGAAATGACCGCGTCGTGCCGTCGTTCGAGCCGACACTGAACGACAAGGTCGCGTTTCTACGCGATCCGGCGAGCTATGCGGACGGCACGCGCACGGTCGAATCGATCGAGACGCACTTCGCGTGGGTCTTTCTCACCGCACAGCACGCCTACAAGCTCAAGAAGCCGGTGCGCTATCAGGACATGGATTACGTCAGCCTCGCGGCGCGCGAGCGGGGGTGTCGGGAGGAGCTGCGCCTGAATCGGCGCCTCGCGCCAACCGTCTACCAAGCCGTCGTTCCGCTCTCGGAGCGCAACGGGCGGCTCACGCTGGGCGAAGGCGAACGCGTGCACGACTGGCTCGTGAAGATGGTTCGCTTGCCGTCCTCGCGCATGCTCGACCACGCGCTGCGACTCGGCGCCGTCAACGAGGACGACCTGGGGCGCGTGGCGTTCACACTGGCAGAGTTCTTCGATCAGGCAACTGCCATGCCCATCGAGGAGTCTCAATATGCGGTCAAGCTCAGCACGCAGATCGCAGCCAATCGCGAGGCGCTGCGCAGCTACGGCGCGCGGCTGCCGCAACATCTCGTAGCGGAAGTGGCCAGTGCCCAGCTCGAATTCGTCGCCGCCGCCGGGGGAACCCTGGCGGAGCGCGGAGCGCACGTCGTCGAGGGTCACGGCGATCTGCGAGCAGAGCACGTCTATCTCGGCCCGCCTGTTGCCGTCATCGATTGCCTGGAGTTCGCTCGCGAGCTGCGCCTGCTCGATCCCGTCGAAGAAGTGGCGCTGCTCACTCTCGAGATGGAGCAGCTCGGGAGCGCAGCGCTGGCGCAGAGCTTGTCGGAGCGGTTTCGCGCGCTGACAGCGCACACGGCGCCGCTTTACGTGTGCGATTTCTACGTGAGCCATCGGGCCGCAACGCGCGCGAAGGTGGCCGCATGGCACCTGGACGATCCGCAATTCCCCGATCCGCGGCCGTGGATTGCGCGAACCGAGTCACTGCTGGCCGCCGCCGCGGATCATGCGCAGCGCGCGCTGTCCGGGCTCAAACGTCAAGAGGCGGCCACCGCTGGAAGAGCGGGGTGACGGGAATGCCCGCGCACATGCGCGCGATGGCGTTGCCAAGCAGTGGCGCAACGGAGAGAACAGCGGCTTTCGACGTCTTTTCCCGCTCTGTGCCGACGAGCGCGCTCCCGACACTGTCCGTCAGGACGATCCCGCTGATGGCCTCCGCGGCCTCGAGGGCAGCCAAACCGCGCGGTAGCGGCGCGTGCGTGAACGCCGCGTGAACCTCCAGCGCACCGGCCTCGCGAAGTGCAGTGGCCGCGCGGATCAGCGTTCCGCCCGAGGCACACAAGTCGTCGAGCACGATCACCGCGCGACCCTTCGCTTCGCCGACGATCGTGCCGCCCGAGACGACTCCGCCGGCACGTCGCTTTTCGATGAACAGTAGCGGCACTTCGCGCCGCAGCTCGGCCTGCAGCAGCTCGCGGAACACCTGTACGCGCTTGATGCCACCCACATCGGGCGAAGCGACGGCCACATCCGCGCTCGGGTAACGCTGCGCGAAGTGATTCGCGAACAACGTCGCCGCCGAGAAGTGATCGACGTGAATGCGGAACGCGTTGTCCAGCGCAGCCGGATTGTGCACGTCGAGACAGATCAGCCGGTCGAGGCTCGCCGCTTCGAAGAGCTGTGCGGCGTAGCGAGTGGTCACCGGATCACGCGGTTGCGTGCGGCGATCCTTGCGCGCGTACGCCAAGTAGGGCACGACGCCTGTGATCCGACGAGCGCCGGCATCGCGCAGCCCGAAAATGAGGAAGAGCAGTCGAACGAATCGCTGCGCGACGGGAACGTCCGGCGTGCCTGCGAGCGACTGAACGACGAACACCTCGCGGTCGCGCACCGAGACGAGCGGACGCAGCTTGAACTCGCCTTCCTCGAACGGACGCTCCTCGAGCGGCGCGAGCTCGAGATCCGCGGCGCGGCCGATGGCGACGCCGAGGTCGCGACTCTCGCTGAGGGCGAAGAGGAGGGGGCCGGGGACATCGTTCATGGTAGCCATCGTGCGCCTCCAGACTGAGCGTGTCACCAGGAGCGTGAGGGTCATTCGTAGTGAAGCGCATCGATGGGGTTCAGATGCGCCGCGCGGCGCGCGGGGAAGTAGCCGAACACGACACCCACGGCCGCGGCAAACGCGAATGCGATGAGCACGATGCCGGCATTGAACACGAACGGTACCTGCAGCACGCCGGCGAGCACGAGCGAAGCCCCCATGGCGAGCACGATCCCGAGCACGCCGCCCAGCGAGGACAGCACGACCGCTTCCACCAGGAATTGCAGCAGCACGTCCCGCTCCATCGCTCCGATTGCGAGTCGGATGCCGATCTCGCGCGTTCGCTCCGTCACGGAGACCAGCATGATGTTCATGATGCCGATGCCGCCGACCAGCAGGCTCACCGCGGCGACTGCGCCCAGCAGCGCTGTGAGCACGCGGGTCGTGCCTGTGAGCGCGCGAGTGATCTCCTTCATGTCGAGCACGGTGAAGTTGTCGTCCGCGCCCGGCGCGACATGCCGCCGTTCGCGCAGCAGAGTCTCGATATCCGCGACGACGCGTTCGGTCGACGCACCTTCGCGCACCGACACCAGGATGGTGCGCACGTCAGTGTTGCCGGCGATGCGCCGCTGGAACGTGCGCAGCGGCACGAGGACCACGTCGTCCTGGTCCTGCCCCATCGCCGCCTGACCTTTCGGTTCAAGTACTCCGACCACTGTGCACGCAAGCTTCTGCAAGCGCATCGACGCGCCGATCGGATCCTGCGCACCGAACAGCTTGGTACGCACCGTCGCGCCGATCGCGCACACCGCCGCACCCGAGCGCAGCTCGCTATCCGTGAACGGACGTCCGCGCGCCATGCGCCACTTGCGAGCGGTGAGATACGCGTCGTCGGCTCCCGTCACGGTCGTCGTCCAGTTCTCGTTTCCGTAGATCGCCGTCAGTGTTTGCGACGAAGTGGGTGCAACTGCGGCCGCCGCGGGTATCTCGCGCCGGATGGCCGCGGCATCAGCCATCGTGAACGGCCCTGCGCCGATCGCCTGACCCGGCCCCATCCGCCGCCCCGGTTGGACCAGCAGCAAGTTGCTCCCGAGGCTCGAGATCTGCTGCGTCACCTGCAGCGTCGCGCCGTTGCCGATCGTGACCATCACGATCACCGCTGCGACGCCGATGACGATACCGAGCACTGTCAGCCCGGACCGCAGCAGGTTCCTGTGAATGGCTTGCAGCGCGAGGATCAGAGTGGTCCAGGTCATCACGCGGCTCCGCGCGCCAGCTCGGGCCGCTCGACCAGGCCGTCCTTGAAGCGGATGGTTCGGCCCGCATAGGCCGCCATGTCCGCCTCGTGCGTGACCATCACGACGGTGATGCCCTGCGTGCGATTGAACGAAACGAGAAGCTGCATGATCTCGTGGCTGCGAGCCGAATCGAGATTGCCGGTGGGCTCGTCCGCGAGCAGCACATCCGGGCGCGTCACGATCGCGCGCGCGATCGCAACGCGTTGCTGCTGGCCGCCGGAGAGCTCGCCCGGAGTGTGCCGTTCCCAGCCCGCGAGGCCGACTTGCGCGAGTGCTGCGCGTGCCGCCGCGCGCCGCTGGGCCGGTGCAACCCGGCGGTAGAGCAGCGGCAGCTCCACGTTCTCCAGGGCCGAGGTGCGGTTCAGGAGATTGAAGCCCTGGAACACGAACCCGAGATGCCGCCGGCGCAGCAGCGCGCGCTCGTTGCGGCTCATCGCGCCGACATCGAGGCCGCGGAAGTAGTAGTGCCCGCTAGTCGGCGTGTCGAGGCAACCGAGGATGTTCATGCACGTGCTCTTGCCGGAGCCGCTGGGGCCCATCACCGCAACGAACTCGCCTGCCTCGATCCGCACATCGACGCCGCGCAGGGCATGCACGGCCGCTGCTCCCGTGCCGTAGACCTTCGTCACACCCACGAGCGCAAGCAGCGGAGCCATGGTTCACGTGCTCGCGGCAGTGGAGTCGACGATGAGCGGCGTTCCGGGCTTCAGATCGCCGGAGAGGATCTGCGTGTTCACACCGTCGGTCACGCCGACGCGTACGTCGAGCGGGACGGGCTCGTTCCCTCGCAGAGTCCACACGCGCCTCACGTCGCTCGCGCCGGGCGCTCGATGCGTATCACCCCGTCGGGGCATCCGCGGCATCAGGCGGCCGAGCAGCCCGCCGCCGGAAGTCGGAGCCTCGACAGCGGCGGATTCCGGCGCGTAGCGCAGGGCCGCATTCGGCACCCGCAACGTGTCGGCTACCTGCTGAACGACGATGTTCGCCGTGGCCGTCATCCCCGGACGCAAGGCGAGCGCGGAGTTGTCGACGGAGAGCACAGTTTCATACGTGACCACGCCGCTCACCGTGCGCGGACCGAAGTACACCTTCACGACCTGCGCCGGAAACTTGCGATCCGGAAACGCGTCGACGGTGAACGTGGCCTGCTGCCCGGCCGCAACGGCGCTGACGTCGGCCTCGTCGACGTCGACGTGCAGCTCGATCTGCCGCAGGTCCTCCGCGAGCACGAACAGCACGGGTGCCTGCAAGCTCGCCGCCACCGTCTGCCCCGGCTCCACGGAGCGCTGGAGCACAACGCCATCGATCGGCGAGCGAATGACAGCTTTGCTGAGATCGGTCTGCTGCGCGTCGAGCGTCGCGCGACTCTGCTGCACCATCGCTTCGGCACTGGCGACGTCCGCCTTGGCGCGCTCGAGCGCCGCGCGGGCGCTGTCGAGGTCGCTCTCCGAAGGGACCGTGCCTCCGGTGAGCTCGTGCATGTGCTCGAGACGTTTCAGTTGCGCATCGGCTTCCGTTTGCGTCGCCTTCGCCTGCACCACTTTTGCGGCAGCCGCGGCGAGGGCGGCGCGCGATTGCTGTACCTGTGCTTCGAGCCGGGTCGTATCGATGCGCGCCAGCACCTGACCGACTTTCACCGTGTCGTTGTAGTCGACCAGGACGCTCTTGATCGTTCCGGAGATCTCGCTGCCGATCTCGACCTGATTCACCGGTTGCAGCGTACCGGTTGCCGTCACTTCCACCGTCAACGGGCCGCGCGTCGCCACCTCGGTCGTGTAGCGAATCGAATCGCGCCGGCCGAATGTGATCCAGACGACAACGGCAATGAGCACGAGGAGCGATGCGCCGCCAAGCATCCACACCCAGCGCCGCGCCGTCGTGCCCGTGCTCTCGTCGACCGTGTCGGGCACGAAGTTCGAAGCGGGTGGCGGCATGTTCGTCATGGGAGTGTGAACCGCAGCAGCCGGCCTACCGGTAGTAATCCGGCTGGATCGAGCGCAAGTAGTCCACGAGCCGCTGGATCGTCTCGTCAGCCTGCTTGCGAGCGAGCTCGTCGTTGGCAACGTCGCCGTAGAACTCGAAGCCCCACACGGGCATCTCGCGCGAGCCGTGCGCCGCGACGACCGTGCGGCCATCGATGATCTGCCGGACCTGCTCGGCCGGGAACTTGCCGCCGTTCCGCTGCGAGAGCTGCGTGAGGTCCGGCACGCCGCTCTTCAGAAGCGGCTGCAGCGGCCCGTCGCCATGACCCGTCAGTCCGTGGCAGCTCGAGCAGAACACCTGGTAGAGCCGCACACCCGAGTACTCTTGCGGCCTCACCGAATAGGCCGACATCGTCGTACACGAGCTCATCGCGGCGAGCGTCAGTGCAAGTGAAATCGCGACCGCCGCGCGCATCGTCACGTCGTTGCTCTCGCCATCAATGCGGCCCGCGTCCGCTTCGGCACCTCCGTGACGAATCGCCGCGGCTTCACGACGAGCAGATCGCAGCTCAGCCGGTCCAGCGCGGCTTCGGCCGTGTTGCCGATGAAGATGCGCCGGAGCCTCGAGCGCGACACCGCGCCCATGACGACGATCCCGGCCTTCGTTCGCTTCACCACACTTTCGAGCTCGCTGGTGACCTCGCCCATGTGCAGGTGGCGCCGAGAAGGAGGAACGCCCGCCTTTTCCGCAAACGTGTCGAAGACGTTGGCGACGCTTTCCGTGTGCATGTCCTCGAGCTCAGCCGACGGTGCGAGCGCGAGCGGCTGTCCCGCCGGCCCCGGCGCCACGATGGTGAGCGGCATGTAGGCATGAAACAGGTGGAGCGTGCCGCCAAGCCTCTTGGCGAATGTCGCAGCGATATCGATGATCCGATCATCGAGCCGCGCCGGTTTCGCGTGCGCATGAAACGGATCGATGGCTGCGATCACGGCGGGCTTGCTGTAGTCGCGCGTGGACTTCACGAGCAGCAGCGGGCAGGGGCACTGCCTCACGAGCTCCCAGTCCGTATTCGTGAGCAGCAATCGTGCGCCGAAACTCCGCTCGTGCGTACCCGCAATGACGAGATCGGCGCGCATGGCGAGCGCGCGTCTGACGACGGCTTCATGCGCCGGATAATCCCAAGAGAATGCCGAGTGCACGCGTATGCCGCGGAATTCGGGTGAGCGGGCCAGCCGGTCGAGCCGGCTCTGCACGCGTTCCTCGACGGTTTCGCGGGCCGTTGCGAACACGTCGCGGAAGCCGCCCTTGCGATGCATGAGATGCGGCACGATCGGCTCGGTGATCGCGTGGAACAGCTCGACGCTCGCATGCAGCGAACGCGCGAGAGTCGCGGCCTTGCGCAGCTGGTGGCGCGGCGGCTGTCGGTTCACGTCGCGAATCGCGACGAGGATGCGGCGAATCGGCACAATCCTGTGAGTGGACGCCATGGCTTACAGCTCCGCGGCGGCCGCTTGCCGCAGCATCTGCGCGCCCAGATTCTCTTCGGGGTCTTCCAGCTCCATCTCCTTCGCGATGGTCACGCCGTCATTGCAGACGATGGGCGCGCCCCACTTTTTCTGCAGAAGCACGGATTTCGATTTGGGCCCCAGCGTGAGGCGCACGGCGTCCGCGAGCTGCCCGGCCCCGCGCAGCACCTTCTCGCGCGCAGCAGAGCGGAACAGAACCTGTTTGGCGGTCATGACATTCCTTCTTCGGCTTGCTGATCGAGACGCAGGCTCAGCGTGACACCGATCACGCGGGCGCACATACGAAAGAACCCGTAGCGACTGCGTAGGATCGCCGAATCCGCGGAGCAAGATTCAGAGCGTGACGGTTTCGGCAGGCGCGGGCAGGGCAGTGCGCCAGCGGAGATTCGCGCGCAGGTGCTCGCCGAGCGCGGCGGCGGATTTCTCCTCGCCATGCACCAAGTAGGTCATCGCCGGCGGCCGTTTGAACTCACGCGCCCACGCCGTGAGCGCCGACTGGTCGGCATGCGCCGAGAAACCGCCGAGCGTCACGATCTCGGCGCGGACCGGAACGTCCTCGCCCATGATGCGCACGCTCTGCGCGCCATCGACGAGTCGGCGTCCGAGCGTGCCGGCCGCCTGAAAGCCGATGATCAGCACCGTCGCATGCGGATTCGCGAGATGGTGCTTGAGATGGTGGCGGATGCGGCCGCCATCGCACATGCCGCTCGCCGCGACGATGATCGCGCCCGACTGCAGGCGATTCAGCGCCATGGAATCGGCCACGCTCTGCGTGAAGCTCAGGTGAACCGACGCCTTCCCGCGCGCGGCTCCCTTCTGTGCGAGCCGCCGCGCTTCTTCATCGAAGAGCTCGAGATGGCGCGCCGTGATTCGCGTCACCTCGGCCGCCATCGGCGAATCCACGAATACCGTCAGGTCGGGCAGGCGCCCGTCGCGGGTGAGCTGATTCAGGTAGTACAGGAATTCCTGCGTGCGGCCCACGGCGAACGCCGGCACGAGAACGACGCCGCGATTTGCAGCAAGCCCCCGCTCGAGGCTCGCGACCAGCTCATCGAGCGTCTGCGCGAGCGGTTTGTGATCGCGATCGCCGTATGTCGATTCGAGCAGCAGAATGTCCGCGTCGGTAATGACGGCGGGATCCCGCAAAATCGGCCGGCTCGGTTGTCCGAGATCGCCGGACACGACGACCTTGCGCGTGCCGGCGCCTTCGGCGATCCACAGCTCGACGACGGCGGAGCCGAGAATGTGCCCGGCGTCGCGCAGACACACGCGAACCTGTGGAGTCGGCTGGAACGAGAAGTCGTAAGGCACAGGCTTCACTTGGCGCAGCACCATTGTGACTTCTTGCTGGCCGTACACCGCGACGAACTCGCGTCCGTGCCGCGCGGCGCGCTCCGCTTCCATCTGCTGCAGGTAAGCGCTGTCCGGCAGCAGCACGCCCAAGAGCTCTTTCGTCGCCGGTGTCGTGTAGATGGGTCCCTCGAATCCGGCACCGCTCAGCTTCGGCAGCAAGCCGCTGTGGTCGAGATGAGCATGCGTCAGGATGACGAAGTCGAGCTGCCGCGGATCGAACGCGAACGGCGCATAGTTCTGCGCGCGGGTGTCGTGGTTGCCCTGAAACAGTCCGCAGTCCACGAGGAACCGGGCGCGCTCGGTCTCGAAGTAGAAGCACGAGCCGGTCACCTGTCGGGCGGCCCCGCAGAACGTCAGCTTCACGCGGGCACTCGCGCGCTGCGCTCGCGCGCAATGGGCGCGCCGAGCACGATCTGAGCCGCCTCTTCGCTACTGTCGACGAGGCTCGCCTCGAGCCGATCCGTGAAGGCGGTGCTCATGCGGCGCGGCTGCGCGCCTGACGGGCGAGAACCGTTGCGACGCCGATCAGCTCCTCCGCGATGCACGTGATCAGATCGTCGACGGACACCATCCCGATGAGCGAGCCGTCCGCGGCAACGACCGGGGCGCGGCGCACACCGTTTGCGCGCATCCGCTGGATCGCCTCGTCGATGTCCGAATCCGCGAGAATTTCGAGCGGGTTGCGGCTCATGACCTGCTCTGCGGCGATCGCGGTGAGATCGGCGGTGCGATCGAGCTGAGCCTGCACGATATCGCGATCCGTCACGACTCCGACTGCAATGGGCCGATCGAGCGGCGCCTTCGTGATGATCACGGCACCGACATTGTGCTCGCGCATGAGCGCCGCCACGTCCATGAGGCTCGAGCTCGCGGTGGCAGTGACGGGCGGCCGACTGCAAACTTGTCCAACGTTCATTTCACCCTCCGACACGCGTGACGCTGAAGGAGTAGGCCATCGCCACGGTTGGCTTGCATGCGTAGCTTTCCGGAGCAGGTCGGTAACGCTACTGAGGCATATCGTCGCACGCCCGGAACAGGATTATCTATCGGCTGAAACCTCAGGAGCGGATATGCGAGCGGGAGAAGTTTGCACGCGCGAAGTGTATTTGACCGGACCGGGCCGTGCGCTCGCCGAGGCCGCGCAGGAGATGCGCCGCCGCCACGTCGGAACGCTCGTAGTCGTGAAGCCGGCGGGCAAAGAAGTCAGGCCGGTGGGCATCCTCACGGATCGGGACATCGTGTGCGGACAGCTCGCGCGCGGTGCCGATCTGCATTGCCTCACGGTCGGCGACGTCATGAGCACGGATCTCACCACCGTGGGCGAAGACGATGATGTCGCGGCGGTCATCGCGCAGCTCGCGAAGGCGGGAGTCCGGCGCGCGCCGGTCGTGAACACGAAGGGCGATCTCGTCGGGATCGTTTCGCTCGACGATCTGCTGCCGGTCCTCTCGGAGCAGCTGGCCGGCCTGGCGCGTCTGATCGGAATGCAGTCGCGCGCAGAGCGCTGAGATCAGCGCGCGAGGGTTCGCGCCAGAGCGAACAGCCCGAGGTCCGGAGACTTCGTCACGCCCACCACTCTTGTCAGCGGCGTCGCCGCCGTCTTGCCGCCGATGAGCCCGACGAGCGTGCTCGTCGCGCCCTTCAGCACCTGATCGACCGCCGCCGCCCCGAGCTGCGTCGCCAGCAGGCGATCGAACACTCCGGGCGGGCCACCGCGTTGCACGTGCCCAAGCCGCGTCACGCGCAACTCGAAGCCGAGCTGTTCCGCATTGTCGGCGAAGTACTTCGCCAGCGCGTCCGCGTCGTGCTTCGCGCCTTCGGCGACCACGACGATCGCGTGGCTCTTGCCGCGCTTATAGGACTCGCGCAGCTCCGCCGCGACTTCTTCGGGAGTGGTCTCTGCTTCGGGTATGACGATGCATTCCGCGCCGCCCGCGATGCCGGCAATCAGCGCGAGGTAGCCGCAATCCCGACCCATCGTTTCCACGAGGAAGGCGCGGCCGTGCGAGGAGGCCGTCACGCGCAGGCGATCGATCGCGTTCAGCGCGGTGTCGAGCGCCGTCATCGCGCCGATCGTGATGTCCGATCCCGCAAGATCGTTGTCGATGGTCGAAGCGACTCCGACGGTCGGCAACCCGCGACGGGACAGCGCGAGCGCGCCCGCTTGCGAGCCGTTGCCACCGATGACGATGAGGGTCGAGATGTCATGGGCGCGTGCCTGGCGTATGGCCTCGTCCTGACCTGCCGGCTCGCGGATGCGCGCGCAACGCGTGCTGCCGAGAATGGTCCCGCCGCGATCGATGATGCCGCCGACATCGCGGGGGCCGAGGGGCACGAGCTCGCCGGCCATGAGTCCCGAATACCCGTGTCGCACGCCCATGACCTCCAGGCCGTGCGCGATCCCGGTTCGCACGACCGCACGGATGGCGGCATTCATTCCGGGGGCATCGCCCCCGCTCGTCAGCACTGCGATACGCATGCTCAGCAGTATCGGCTAAGCGCGCGCCTGGCGACCTACGCGAATGTCCTGAGAGACCTCGCGCAAGTACGGAAGAACCGCTAGGTGCGGGGCGCCCATAGTGCTCGGGTCCGATTCTCAGGAGAGCTGTCGTGGCCACTGCAGCAGAACGCGCGTCGACGAGCGCGAAAACGTTGGTCGTCTATTACTCGCTCACGGGAAATACCGCACGGGTGGCGCGCGACATTGCGAACCGTACCGGCGCGGATCTCGAGAGTCTTCGCGACCGCGATCACGGCGTCGGCGTGTTCGCTTACCTGAAGGACTGCTTCGACGCATTGAAGGGCAAAGCCGCGCGCATCGCGCCGCTGTCACACGATCCGGCCCAGTACGACCTTACGGTGATCGGCACTCCCGTCTGGGTGGGCAGGATGACTCCTGCAGTGCGCGCGTACCTGCAGCAGACACGCGGGCACCTCGGCCGCGTCGCGTTCTTCGTCACCTCCGGCAACACGGATGTCGCGCGGCTCCTTCCGGCGCTCGAAGCAGTTGCGCAGACGCAGGCCGTTGCCGCGGCCGGCTTCAGCGCACCCGAGCTGAAGGAGCAGGGTGTCTACGAGGAGAAGCTGTCCACCTTGCTGAACGAGCTGCAGCGGGAGCGGGCTGCTCCGGCGCCGCCGCTGACGACGAGCGAGCACGCGCGCGCAACCTGAGGAGCAATCTCATGAGCGATGCGAGCCTCGAATTCATCGCCTGGTTCGACCAAGTTGGCCGGCGCGACATCGGCAAGGTCGGCGGCAAGAACGCCTCGCTCGGCGAGCTCACGCGCGCCCTGCGTCCGGCGGGCATCGACGTGCCGCCCGGATTTGCGGTGACGGCGCAAGCGTATTGGAGATTCATCGAGCGCAATGCGCTGCGTGAGACTCTGAGCCGCACGCTCGAGGAGCTGAATCAGAACAAGATCGCGCTCGCCGAAGCCGGCCTGCGAATCCGCGAGGCCATTCTCCACGGCGAGTGGCCGGCCGAAGTGTCGGCAGAGATCTGCCACGCCTACGCCCAGCTCTCCGCGGCGGCGGCGCCCGATGGAGAGAAGGCCGACGTCGCGGTGCGCTCGAGCGCGACGGCCGAGGACTTGCCGGAGGCAAGCTTCGCCGGCCAGCACGAGAGCTTCCTGAACGTGAGGGGTCAGCAGGCGCTGTTGGAAGCGTGCAAGCGCTGCTACGCGTCGCTCTTCACGGATCGCGCCATCAGCTACCGCCAAGCGCAAGGCTTCGATCACATGAAGATCGCGCTCTCGGTCGGCGTACAGAAGATGGTGCGCTCGGACCTCGGCGGCGCGGGCGTCATGTTCTCCATCGACACCGAGACCGGCTTCGACAAGACGGTCCTGATCAACGCGTCCTGGGGACTGGGCGAGTACGTCGTGCAGGGCACCGTCGATCCCGACGAGTACGTCGTGTTCAAGCCGCTGCTTGCCGACGCCGCGCTGAAGCCGATTATCGAAAAGAAGCGCGGCGAGAAGGCGCGCAAGCTCATCTATGCCGGCGACAGCAGCCGCACTCGCGATGTGCCGACCTCCAACGCGGAGCGCGCACGCTTCGTGCTCGAGGATTCGGAGATACTGTGTCTCGCTCGCTGGGCATGTGCGATCGAGCGTCACTACGGTATGCCCATGGACATGGAGTGGGCGAAGGACGGCGAATCCGGCAAGCTGTTCATCGTGCAGGCGCGACCCGAAAGCATCCAGTCGCGGCGCACGCTCACGACGCTCACGAACTATCACATCGTGCGGAAAGGGCGCCTGCTGACGTCCGGCATCAGTATCGGTAACGCCGCGGTCGCGGGCCGCGTTTGCGCGATCGCCAGCGCGCGTGACATCGATCGCTTCGTCGATGGGTCGATTCTCGTCACCAGCACGACGGACCCTGACTGGGTGCCCATCATGAAGCGCGCGTCGGCGCTCGTGACCGATCACGGCGGACGGACGTCCCATGCGGCCATCGTCAGCCGCGAGCTCGGGCTTCCCGCCGTCATCGGCACAGGCAATGCCACCCAAGTGCTCCATGACCAGCAGGATGTCACGGTGTCCTGCGCAGAGGGCGACGAAGGCTTCGTCTACGACGGCCACGCGATCATCGACACGCACGAGGTGGACGTGTCGCGGATTCCGACGACTCATACGCAGGTGATGCTGAATCTCGCGAATCCCGCGGCGGCGCTGCGCTGGTGGCCGCTGCCGGCCGACGGCGTAGGGCTCGCGCGCATGGAGTTCGTGATCACGACGCAGATCAAGGTGCATCCGATGGCGCTCGTGCACTTCGCCGATCTGAAAGATGCCGAGGCGGCGCGCACGATCGCAGAGCTGACGCGGGGCTACGCGGACAAGACCGAATACTTCGTCGATCGCCTCGCGCGCGGGCTCGCGCGCATCGCGGCCGCGCAGCACCCGCGGCCGGTTATCGTGCGCACGAGCGACTTCAAGTCCAACGAGTACGGGAACCTCATCGGCGGGCGCGAATTCGAGACGCACGAGGAGAACCCGATGATCGGGCTGCGCGGCGCCTCGCGCTACTACTCGCCGCAGTACCGCGAGGCCTTCGCGCTCGAGTGCCGGGCGTTGAAGCGTCTGCGCGAGGAGCTCGGCTTCCGCAACGTCATCGTGATGATTCCGTTCTGCCGCTCGCCCGCGGAGGCGGATCGCGTGCTGGACGTCATGGCGGCGAACGGCTTGCGCCGCGGCGAGGCCGGGTTGCAGGTCTACGTCATGTGCGAGATTCCGGCGAACGTCATCCTGGCGCGCGACTTCGCGCAGCGCTTCGACGGGTTCTCGATCGGCAGCAACGACCTCACGCAGCTCACGCTGGGCGTCGATCGCGATTCCGAGCAGCTCGCCCAGCTGTTCGATGAAGAAGACCCTGCCGTGAAGTGGATGATCGAGCACGTCATTGCCGAGGCGCACGCCGTTGGCGCCAAGGTCGGGCTGTGCGGTCAGGCGCCGAGCAACAATCCGCAGTTCGCGGCGTTTCTGGTCGAATGCGGTATCGATTCGGTCTCGGTGAGCCCGGACAGCTTCGTGGCGGTGAAGCGCGCGATCGCCGCCGCCGAGGGTCGCCTGCGCACTACTACGGAGGCGCGGGGTCGCCGCCAGGCTTAGGCTCGTCGGGAGCACATATTCAGGAGGTCAGTCATGAATGTCGGGGATATCTGCCAGCAGAACGTCGTCACGGTGCGCCCCTTCGACGAGCTGATGGTCGCGGCGCGGCTGATGCGCGAGAAGCACGTGGGCTATCTCATCGTGGTCGAGCCCGCGTTCACCGAAGGCACCTTTCAGCCGGTCGGCGTGCTCACTGATCGCGATCTCGTCGTCTCCGTGATGGCGCGAGAGATCGATCCGCGCAGCCTGCGCGTGGGCGATGTGATGACACGCGAGCCGGTGCTCACCCGAACCGACGACTCGATTGCCGCGGCGCTGGAGCAGATGCGGCGGATCGGCGTGCGGCGCGTGCCGGTGGTGGGGGCTCAGGGTGAGCTCCTCGGCGTCCTGTCACTCGACGATGTCATCCAGGCGCTCGTCTCGCAGCTCGGAGATGTCGCGGGCTCCATTCGCACGGAACAACTCGTCGAGCACGTGCTGCGGCCGTGAGCGAGGCGCTGCTCACCGACCTTTACCAGCTCACCATGGCGCATGCCTATTTCAAGCTGGGCATGCGCGGGACGGCGGTGTTCGAGCTTTTCGTGCGCCGACTGCCTCCGGCGCGACGGTTTCTGCTGGCAGCCGGGCTCGAGCAGGTGCTGCGCTATCTCGAGGAGCTGCGCTTCACGCCCGCGGACCTCGAATTCCTGGCGGGCATGAAGATCTTTCCGGAGGATTTCCTCGAGTACCTGGGAACGGTGCGATTCACCGGGTCGGTCTACGCGATCGCGGAAGGAACGCCGTTCTTCGCCAACGAGCCCATCCTGCGCATCGCGGCGCCCATTCTCGAGGCGCAGTTCGTCGAGAGCCGCGTCCTGAACCTCGTGCACTTTCAGTCGATGATCGCGAGCAAGGCGATCCGGTGCGTGCTGGCCGCGCGCGGCCGGCGGCTCGTCGACTTCGGCATGCGCCGGGCGCACGGCGCGGAAGCGGCCGTCCTCGCGTCGCGCGCCGCCTTCGTGGCGGGCTTCGAGGCAACCGCGACCGTCGAAGCAGGGCGCCAGTTCGGCATCCCGCTGTCCGGCACGATGGCGCACTCGTTCGTCGAAGCGCACGACCGCGAGATCGATGCCTTCAAAGGGTTTGTCGAGGCGCGCGGGCGGCGCACGGTGCTGCTCATCGATACTTACGATACCGAGCGAGCCGCACATCGCGTCGCGGAGCTCGCTCACGAGCTGGAGAAAGGGGGTGCTCCGGGAGGCGTGCAGGGCGTGCGAATCGACAGCGGCGATCTGTCCGCGCAGGCGCATGCGGTCCGGCGCATTTTCGACGAGCGAGGCTGCAAAGATGTCGAGATCATTCTGAGCGGCAACCTCGACGAGTATCGGATCGCGGCGCTGCTCGAGGCGCGCACACCGGTCGATGCGTTCGGAGTCGGCACGCAGATGGACGTGTCCGCGGACGCGCCTTCGCTCGACATGGCGTACAAGCTCGAAGAATACGCGGGTCGCGCGCGCCGCAAGCGCTCACCGGGAAAGCAGACGTGGCCCGGGGCGAAGCAAGTCTTCCGCGAGTACGATGCGAGCGGTCAGGCGTGCGGAGACTGCATAGCGCTGGCCGACGAGGCCACGCCGGGCACGCCGCTGCTACAAGAGGTGATGCGCGATGGGCGACGCACGGGTGCGCTCCCATCCCTCGCGCAGATCCAGGCGTATTGCCGCGAGCAGGTGGCGCGGTTGCCGCCGGCTCTGCGCGAGATCGACGAGGGCGCCGGTGAGTACGAGGTCCGAGTCTCGCCGCGACTCCAGGCGCTCGCCGCAGCGCTCGACGAATCCGGCGAATAGCTCACATCGAGCAGTGCCGGCTCGTTCGAACGCTGTCCGGCGCGGTGGTCCGAGCGTCGCGCGTGCTTGATACGACGGTGGCGAAGCGCCCGGCGTGTTGCCGACGGATCGCGCCGCCCGGGCCTGTCCTATCGGTTGTCGCTCGCGCCGTGCGGGGTAGCGCTGCGCGAGCGCTCGAGCAGCTCGCACACCTCGGCGTCCGAGACCTGGTCGAAGTTCTGGTACCAGTACCCGATCGCGAACAGATAAGCGGGTGTCTTGAGGACCACCATCTCGTCAGCCTCCGCGCCGACGAGCGCGAGCGCTTCGTCGGAGGCGACGGGCGCCGCGACCACGATTTCCCGAGCGCCTGCCTTGCGCGCCGCGCGGACCGCGGCAAGCATGGTGGAACCCGTGGCGAGCCCATCGTCGACCAGCACGACAGTCTTTCCTGTCAGTTGCAGCGGTGGCGCGTCACCGCGATACGCGCGTTCGCGGCGCTCGAGCTCGCGCCGTTCGATCTCCGCCAGCTGATCGAAGCGCGCGCCGAGCGTGTCCAGATAGGGCTCGACGCCGGGTTCGTGCACGACGATCCCGCCTCCCGCGACGGCGCCGATGGCCAGCTCCGGCTGACCCGGCATGCCGACCTTGCGCACGACCAGCACGTCGAGCGGCGCGCCGAGCGCTCGCGCCACCTCGTACGCGACGGGAACGCCGCCGCGCGGCAGGCCGAGCACGATGATGGGCGGGCGCAGGTTCAACTTGCGCACCGCGCGTCCGAGCTCGGCACCGGCCGTGAGGCGATCGGGAAACGCGTCGAAACTACGTTGCATGTCACAGTGCCATGGCGGTCAGATCGGAAGCATCGGCCCGACGACGCCGGGGCGTGGACCGCGGGGCTTGCGCGCGACGCGGCTCGCGAATCCTGCCGGCTTCACGACCAGCACGTCGCAGTCGAGCGAATCGAGCGTGCGTTCCGCCGTATTGCCGATGAAGATGCGCTTCAGCCCCGAGCGCGACACGGCGCCCATCACCACGATGGCAGAGCCGATCTCCTGCGCGACGTCGCGGATCGCCTCGTCCGGCGCACTCAGCACGAGGTGCTGTCTCGTGAGCGGAACACCGGCCGAGCGCACCACCTTCTGCAAACGCGCGCGCGCCAAGGTGGACGCGTCGTTCTCGATCTGCTGCGCGGTGCGCGGGTCGACCTCGAGCAAGCCCACGGGGAGCGGCACATAGGCATGCACCGCGTGAAGCTCGCCGCCCAGCGCGGTGGTGACCGCTTTTGCTGCAGCGAGAATCTCGCGATCCAGACCGGAGGGCTTCGCGAACGCGTGACTCGGATCGACCGCCGCCAGCACGATGGGATTGCGGTAAGGCTGCGCGCTCTTCGCGAGCAGCACCGGCACGGGGCTCAGCCGCAGCAGCTCCCAGTCCGTCGGGTGCAGAACGAGCGGCGCGATCCGGTAACCGGCGTGCGGCTCCGCGACGATCAGATGGGCCTTCCACCGCTCCGCTTGGCGCAGAACGGCTTCATACGCCGGGTAGTCCCACTCGGCTGCGGTCGTGACTTTCAGGCCATCGTTACGCAGGTGGGCGGCCATTGTTTCGAGACGGTCGATGATTTCATCGCGCGTCTCGCGCTCGATCTCCGTGCGGCTCTTGTCGCAGATGCCGTAAGCGTCGAAGTAGAGCCTTTCCGTGATGGCGTGAAACAGCTGCAGCTCGGCGTGCAAAGCCTGCGCGAGCTGGGCCGCCTTGACCACCGCAGGCGGGGACGCGGCGCTGGGGTCTTTGACCGCGACGAGTATGCGACGGATGGCACGCATATCGGCTCCATTGCTGTTGGCGACGTCGCAAAGCTAGGACGGCACGCTCGCGGCCGCATTGGCTCGTGTGCGTAGCGTCCTGCGGACTTCTACGCAGCATCGATGCGACTCGGCGTGCGGAGTTTCTTACGAAGCGCGCGGCGGTGCCGCTTGCTCGAGGTCCAGCTCGTGCGTGTGCGCCAGAATGAACGCGCGGCTCGCACGCCGCAGCTCGACCGCCGCCCGCCACGTCGCATCTTCTGGTGTCAGCGGCGCTCCGACGATGATGGTCAGCGGAGTCGGCCGCGGCAGAAGTACGCCGTCCGGTAGCATGACTCGTGTTCCGCGCAGAGCGACCGGAATCACGGCCGCACCCGTATTGGCAGCCGCCTGGAACGCGCCCATGTGGAAGGGCAAGAGGCCGGCGTCGCGTGCGAACGTTCCCTCCGGGAAGACGTGAAGTGATTGACCGCGGCGTAGCGCCTGCTCCAGCTTCTCGGCGCCGGCAGCGGCATCCTCCGCCGCACGGCGCTCGACGAAGATGCATCCCAGGCGCTTGCAAAGCGTCCCCAGCACGGGGCTCTTCTCCAGCTCGTTCTTCGCCACGAAGGACACATCGTTCGGCAGGACGGCCGTCATCACGAGCGCATCGAGATAGCTCGCGTGATTGGAGACGTAGACGCAGCGCTCCCTCACTACACGTGCGGGCTCGACGAACTTCAGCGACACACCCGATAGCCGCATCGCGAAGCGTGCGAGCGCACGCGCCATCGCGCGCCGACGCGCCAAGCCCGGCAGCGACACGATCCAGATCCAGGCCAGCGGCCCCAACAGCGCGGCCACGGTCAGTGCGCGGACACCCCAGAGCCGGGTGAGTATGCGCTGCGTGCGTCGCGCCCATTGTCGGCGGAGTCCGGTGAGCGTGAGCCGTAGCAGCTGCAGCCACGTCGCGCGACCGGAGGCGCCGAGTTTCCCCTCCTCGTAAGCCTCACGACATCCGGCGCGCCGAATCTTGCCGCTCGAAGTCTTGAGGACCGTGCGGGGCGGAACGAGCACCACTTGGTCGATCGGCAAGCCGATGAGATCGATCGCGAGACGGTTGATGCGCGCGATCAACTCGTCGCGTGCGCTCGGTGCCGGCGGCGAGCGCGTTTCCACGAGCGCGACGACCCGCTCGGTCGCGCTGCGCCGATCGGTTGCGGGGAACACGACCACGCCGCCTTTGCGCACCTCGGGCAGCTGACCGATGGCCTCTTCGAGCTCTTGCGGATGGATGTTGTGACCGCCTCGAATGATGATGTCTTTCGCGCGCCCGGTGACATAGAGCTCGCCGTCGGCGAGATAGCCGAGATCGCCGGTATCGAGCCACTGGCCGTCGAACAGGCGCGCCGTCTCGGCGGGCGCATTGAAGTAGCCGCTCGTTGCGGAAGGGCCCTGAAACTCGATGCGTCCGCGAGTCCGTTCCGGCAGCGGCCTGCGATCGGCGTCGACGATGCGAACGGCGTGACCCGGAATGGGTTTGCCGCAAGAGACGACCGGAAGCGCCGCCGGCTCCGGCCGATCCGTCGGACGCGCGATGCCGGTGCGCAGGAAAGTCTCGCGTTCGATGCGGTCGATCAGCGGGCCGCGCCCGACGGGCGGAAACGTTACACCGAGCGCGGCCTCCGCGAGCCCGTACACCGGCATCAACGCGGAGCGCCGGAACCCGCAAGGGCGGAAGCGCTCCGCGAATCGCTCGAGCGTGTGCGGGCTCACCGGCTCCGCACCGTTGAAGGCCATCCGCAGCGAACTGAGATCGAGGTCGCGGAGGTCCGCATCGCTCACCTTGCCGATGCACATCTCGTAGGCAAAGTTGGGTGCGGCAGTGATCGTCGCGCAATGCCGATCGATCGCGCGCAACCAGCGCACCGGATGCCACAGGAACGTGAACGGCGACATGAGCACGAGCGGAAAGCCGAACACGAGCGCTCCAAAGCACGCGCCGATCAGCCCCATGTCGTGATAAAGAGGCAGCCAGGACACGAACGTATCCGCGGCCGTGATGCCCGTCGCTCTCTGCATCGCGTTCAGATTGGCGAGCAGATTGGCGTGCGCGAGGACGACTCCCTTCGGTTGCCCCGTGCTGCCCGAGGTGTACTGAATGAACGCCGTCTCGCTTGCGTCGATGGCTGGCACTTCGCGCAAGCGCTCGCCCGTCGAGACCTCGGCGACTGTTGCGAGGCTTTCCAGCTTCGTGCTCAGCGAGCGCAGCAGCTGGGCGGGCCGCCGTGCGCCTTCGAAGGTCAGGAGCATGCGCGCTTCGCAGCTCGTGAGAATTCCGGCCAGCCGCCGCAAATGGCTTTCGATCTGACTGCGACGCGCGGGCGGGTAGAGCGGTACCGGAACGGCGTGTGCATACAGCACGCCGTAGAAGGCCGCGAAGAAGTCCCGCCCCGTTGGCAGCATGATCGCGACGGCCTCGCCCGGTTCGATGCCGCGGCGGGCGAGTCCGGCCGCGACAGCGAGGGCATCGGCCCGCAGGCGTGCGAACGTGATGGGCTCGGGCGCGAGCGCCTCGTTCAAGAGAAGAATGTGCGTGTGGTCGGGCTGCCGGCTCGCGTGCCATTCGAGCGCCTCGACCAGCGTTCGCGGCGTCGGAGGGGCCGCGGCGGCCGGCGCGGATGGAGCGGACGCACGGAGCCGCGCTTCAGTAGCGCCCGATAGCTGCCCAGCTTCGCCGAGAGCGTGCGCGAGATCGCGAACCGTCTCGGACTCGGCGATGGCGTCGCCGGACACCGGTCGGCCGCACGCACGCTCGATGCGCGACGCAAGCTCCACGCGCGCGAGACTGTCCAGGCCAAAGTCGCGCTCGAGCGATGCATCGGCGTCGAGCTCGCGCACTCCGGGCATGTCCGGATGCAGCTCCGCCGCGAGCTCGCGCACGACAGTCAGGATGCGCTCGAGTCGATCGCCGTCGGGCACGTCCATGGGACTCTGCGGGTTGACGGCGTTCATGGTGCCGTGCGTGGGCCGGGCTGTGAATATCGACGGGCGCACCCGCCGCTGCCGCGCGCAGCGTTACGAGCGGCGAGCATGGGATGCTAAGGCGCCCGCGTGTGCGCGGCATGGTCGGGTCTGCGTAGCGCGTGCGGACTTGTACGCACGTAGGTCCGGTGGCTCGCGCCTAGAGTCGATCGAGCCATGCAAGTCATCGACTTCCCCACCATTCACAAGCGGGGCGCGAATGCACCGCGACTCGCACCGAATGCCCTCCACCGATGCCAATCGAAGCTCCGCCGCTCGCTCTCGTACGAGGCCAGTACGCGCAGGCCGCATGCGCAGCAGCGAAATCTCGTCCGCAACGCTCACGGTGACGAGCCTCGGTGATGACGGCGTGGATACGCTGTTCCCGATCATCTATCCGCCACAGATCGCCATCGTCGGCTTCGGATCGCCGCTCGAGCGTCCTTGGGTCGTGGCGGGTCGGTTGGAAGTCCGGCCGGTGCTGAGCGTCACGCTGGCGGCCGATCACCGCGTGACCGACGGCCGTCAGGGTGCTCAATTTCTAGCGCGGATACGCGATTGGCTGGGCAAGCCGGGCGAGTTATGAGCAATGTGCCGAGCGCCGACGCCTCGCTCGAGTCGCGTGTGCTGAATCTGCTGGCGAGCGTCGCACCGGATGTCGATCCGGCCAGCGTGCGCGCGGACCTCGATTTCCGCGACCAGTTCGACTTCGACTCGATGGCCCTCTTCAACGTCGCGGCCGCGATCCATCAGAGCTTCGGCATCGACATTCCGGAGCGCGACTATCGGAATCTCACCAGTCTCGCGAAGTGCGTTGCCTACTTGCGCGGCAAGCTGCCGCAAATCTGAACCGCCGGAGCGGCCACGCGCCGCGTAGCCGCTCGCGGGCGAGGGCGCTCAGTCGACCTTGATCTGCTTCGGCTTCGGCTTTTCGGTGACGGCCTTGGGGATGTGCACCGTGAGCACCCCGTCCTTGCTCTCGCAGCGAATGCCTTCGACATTGATGTCTTCCGGCAGCGAGAAGCTGCGTGTGAAGTTGCCATACAGACTCTCCACGCGATGGAACCTCTCGTTCTTCTCTTCCTTCTGCTGCTTGCGTTCACCTTCGATGGTGATCATTCCGCCGTCCACGGTGACTTTCACGTCTTCCTTCTTCACCGCCGGCAGCTCGGCGCGAATGAGGTATTCCTTGTCGGTCTCGCTGATGTCCGCGGACGGCGACCACTCGAGCTTTGCGCCATTGCCTTCGAGGGCCAGGCGCGGCGCGCCGCCGAACGACCGACGCACCATGCGATCGAAGACGCGGTCCATATCACTGAACGGATCCCAACGGATGAGGCTCATATGATTTCTCCTGCGTGCTAGTGGGGGTCGAGGTGCAGTATCGAATCCCGCTTCGGATCGGGCATCCGTAGTTCTGCGCAAGATTCCGCATACTTTCGCGGATGCACCTCGCGCGGCGTGCTCGCAGTATGAGCGAGCTCGGGGCGAAGGGCTTTCAGAAGACCGCCGATCGAGAGGCGGCGGCTTTCGCTGTGTCGTACACCGTCGGGGTGCGCGATCGGGTCGACGTCTATTCTTATCCGCAGCCGTATGCGGGGCCGTGGCGCTGGGGCTACCCGTACTTCGGACGCGATGTCGATGTCACAATGTATCGCGAGGGTACATTCGCCATCGATGTGTTCGACGGCAAGAGTCATCAGCCCGTGTGGCACGGTTGGGCCACGAAGCGTACCAGTGAGCACGACGTGAAGAACGCGGCGGAGATCATCCCGCCGGCGGTGGCGACGATCATGAAGAACTTCCCACCTGGATGAGGTGACATGCTCCGTGGCGAGAGCGGCGGACGGTGGGGCAACTGGATCGTGTGGCTCGTTGGAGCCGCTCTCCTCGGAGCAGTCGTGTCGTTCGTCGCGCATTTCGCGGAGGAGCACGCGTTCACGCGATTGCTGCAGCAGGCGCGTCCGCGATGGTTGCTGGTCGCCGTGGTGCTGCAGTCTGCGACCTACCTTGCGGAAGCGGATGTCTGGCGCGCCGGGACAGGCGCCTCCGCGGCGCGCGTTTCTCTCGGAAAGCTGTATCGGTTGAGCATCGCGAAGCTGTTCGTCGATCAGGCCATTCCGAGCGGTGGGCTCAGCGGCACGCTTCTCTATGTGGAGGCGCTGCGGCGCGCGGGGGTGGCGCGCGCTGCCGCTCTGTCCGGCGTCGTGGTCGCGACGTTCTCGTACTACATGAGCTACGTCGCGTGCCTCGGTGTTGCGCTCGTCATGGGTCTCGGCACGCACGCGATCAAGTTGCCAGTCGTCGTCGCGGCGGTGGCGTTCATTGGCGTTGGCACCGCACTCTCGGCATTCGTCTTTCAGCAAGCCGGCCGCACGGAGTCGGGCGGCGTGGTGCGGCGTCTCGAAATCAAGATACCGTTCATTGGCCGCGCGCTGGGCCTGCTTCGGGATGCCGACCCGGCACTGACGCGTAATCCGCGCGTGCTGAAGCGGGCGTTCGCGGCGCAGATCGCAATCGTGTTGCTGGATGCGGCAACCGTCTGGGTGTGCTTGCTGGCCGTGGGCGCCGCGCCGGCTCCGACCTCGGTGTACGTCGGCTACATGTTCTCCTCTCTGTTTCGCACATTGAGCGTCGTGCCCGGCGGGCTCGGCGCGTTCGAAGCGGCCTCGACGTACATGCTGCACATCGGTGGAACGTCCGTCGAGGCGGCGCTGTCGGCAACGCTGCTGTTCCGGGGCTTCAGCTTTTGGTTGCCGATGCTGCCGGGGCTCCTCTTCGCGCGGCAGGCGGCGGCCGGCAGCATCGTCACGCGAGCTGGCGCCTGAAGCCTGACCCGCTCCTTCCGGAGAGGACGCGTGCAACGGCGATCCGCGCCGATACACGGATATCCCTCATCGGCTAAGCATTGCTACGCGTAGACCGAATTCGCGCCTGCGCCGAAAGTGCGCACGACGGCCGAGGTTGAAGGAGAATCGCGTGATCAAGCGCGCCGCGTTTGCGGCTCTGTTGCTCGCTCCGGTGCTACACGCCGCATGGGGTTCGAGCGAATCCCAGGAACTCGCGAGGGTGCTCGAGCGCAAACCCGATCCCGATCGCGGTGCGAAGTTGTACGAGACCTGCGCCGCCTGCCATGGGCCGCAAGGGTATGGCGTCGCCGACGGCACTGTGCCCGCGATTGCGGGCCAGCCGTTTGCGGTGATCGCGAAGCAGCTCGTCGCGTTCCGCACGGGGCAGCGTGCCGAAGCGCGAATGCAGCACTTCGCGGACACGACCCATCTGTCGTACTCGCAGGAAGTGGCCGACGTCGCGGCCTACGTCAGCCGCCTCACGCCGCGCTCGACGCAACCTAACAGCGAGGCGGGCGGTGGGCGCGGAGCGGTGCTCTACATCCGTCGCTGCGAGCGGTGTCACGGCGCCATGGCAGAGGGAAACGACCTGGGCTTTGCGCCGCGGCTCGCCGGTCAGCATGCGCCGTACCTCGTTGCGCAGCTCACCCGAGATCCTAACGAGCGGCCGACACTGAAGGAAGCGCATCGCGGCGTGACCGACACGCTCTCGCGCGAAGACATCGCGGCGCTCGCCGCAACGCTGTCTTCGCTCTGAAGGAGAATATCGAGTAGGGATGTCGCGGCGCCGCCTCGAGCGACACCGCGAGCTGTCTTCGCCTTGAAGGGGGAATCTTGCGGCATACCAAGCGCCGCATCGAGCGATGCTGCTATAACGCTTTGAAGGCGCAATCCGGCAGCACCATCGGGCGCCGCATCAGGCGGCGCCCTCATTCGCTCACGGTCGTACCGCTGTCTCGACCGCCCGTTCGCGCGTGATCGCGTCGGCCGCGTTGCCGAAGTCCCGGGCCATGTGCGCGAGAATATCGTCGAGAGACACGATGCCCTCCAGCAGCCCGCAGTAGCCGACCACGGGCAAGCGGCGCACGCCGATGCGTCGCATTTGCTCCAGCGCATCGGTGACGGAGTCTTCGGTCATGATCGTGACAGGATTCTGCGTCATGACATCCTCGACTCGCAGCATGCGCGGATCGGCCTCACGCGCGACGACACTCACCACGATGTCCCGATCCGTCAGCACGCCGATCGGCTTGAATCCCGCTTCTTCCAGCGAAGGCTCGACGACCACGAGATACCCGATGTGATGCTCGCGCATCAGTCGCGCGGCGGTCGCGAGGTCATCGGTCCTGCGGACCATCACGACGCGGCGCTGGCAAATCTGTCCGACATTCACGGCTCATCTCCCGAATTTCGCTGCACGCATGGGACCACATGCACCCGCGCGGTCGCGATGGAACATGCACGTAGGCCCTACGGCTTTCTACGCATGTCACGGTTGTGCCGACGGTCCAGAGTTTGAAATATGAGTTGGCGTCGCATGTTGTTCGTCATGGATCACCCGACTCACGTCGGTCCGCGGCTGCTGCGCAAGCTGGCAGAGCTCGCGCGCGGCTGCGACGCGGAGCTCGAGCTCTACCAGCCGGCGTTCGAGTGGAGCATGTACAAGGGCGGTATCGGCTCGGCCGTGAGCGACGTCGAGACGCGCGAGACGCTGGAACGCCGCCACGGCGAGCTCGAAGGCATCGTCGGGGCGCTGCGCACGATGGGCGTCCGCGTGCGCGGCGCCGTGAGCTGCGAGAAGCTCACGTGCGAGAACATCCTGGCGGAAGTGTGCGATTCGCACTCGGACCTGTTGATCGTGCAGTCCCGACCGCGCAGCGCGATCGCGCGACTGCTGTTCAGCTCCACGGATTTCAAGCTCATCGAGCACTGCCTCTGCCCGCTGCTGCTGATGAAAACCGAGAAGGCCTACCTGGACGCGTGCGTGCTCGCCGCGATCGACCCGACGCATGCTCACGACAAGCCGGCCACGCTGGACGAAGCGATACTCGACGCCGGCACCGTCCTGGCGCGCGCGCTCGGAGGGGACCTGCACATCTGCCATGCGCTCGCGCCGATGGGACGGTTCGAAGCGCGGGCGCGTGTCGAGGAGCTGGCGCGGCGTTTCAACGTGCGCGAGGCGCGCATTCACGTTGCTCCCGGCCATCCCGCCGAAACGATCATCGGGCTGGCGAGCTGGCTCGGCGCGAGCATCGTCGCGATGGGCGCGGTATCGCGCTCGGCGCTCGAGCGAGTCACCGTGGGGCACACCGCCGAGCGCGTGCTGGATGCGTTGAATTGCGACGTTCTCGTCGTCAAGCCACCGGGATTTCGCGTTCGCGCGTAGCGGGCTGATTGTCGGTGGCATGCACCTTCGTCTCGCCGCGCTGGATGCGCTCGTGATCCTGCAGCTTGCGGCGCATCGCGACGAAGGCGTCGCGGAGCGCAATGTACGGGTCGGCATGTGACGCATCGTCCGCATGCGCCCGATGCACCACGATGACGGATCCCGGCACGGTCACGGTGATGTGCACGTCGAAGACGTCGCCCTTGCGGCTACGGTGGTGAGGCTGCTGGATCACGACGGCGCAATTCAGGATGTGGCTGCTGAACTTCTCGAGGCGCCGGCCCAGCTCGCGAATGCGATTCTCGAAGATCCGCGAGCTCGGCATGTTCCGGAACGTGATCTGCAGAGGGAAAGGCATGGGGATCTCCGCGTTGTACTCTCGAGCTGAACAGTAGCGCGGCGAGCGGGCGCGGCCATTGCGTACGACTACGTAGCGCACCAGCGGATGTTGCGGTTATCGTTATTGGGTCGCAGCCGCAGTATTCGCGTATGTCAGCTCGCCCCGACCTCGATACGTCCGCGATCGGCAAGCTCTGCCAGCGCAACGTGATCTGCATCGTCCCGACGGAGTCCATCGTCGCCGCTGCGGAGCGCATGCGCACGGCGCACGTCGGCTCCCTGGTCGTCATCGACTCCGAGTCGACGCGTAAGGCCATCGGAATGCTCACGGACCGCGACATCGTTGTGTCGGTGGTTGCGCGCAACGCGGACCCGAACGCGCTCACGGTGGGCGACGTGATGAGCCGGCATCCGTTGATGGTGACGGAGAACAGCTCGCTCGATGCCGCGCTGACCTTCATGCAGGATGCAGGCGTGCGGCGGCTGATCGTCACCGGGGCGTCCGGCGAGGTGGTCGGCATGCTCGCAGTCGACGACATCCTGCAGAAGATCGGGATGCAGATCGGCCTGGTCTGCGGCTCGCTCCGCAACGAGATCCAGACCGAGCGCCTGGTGCGGCCATGAGCTCGCCACACGGTGTGATCCTGAAGCGCATCCTCGTGGCGACGGATTACTCGCCGGCGGCGCACCGGGCCGTCTGGCGCGCGGGTCATCTCGCGCGCATGCACGACGCGCATCTGCATCTCGTGCATGCACAACCGGACTGGAATCTGTACTCGCAGACGACGCCCGGCACGGCCGAGCAGTTCAACGCAGTCACCCGGCACGCCGAGAATTCGCTGCGAACCGAAGTGGCCTGGATCGAAACGACCTTTGAAGTACACGCGCGAGGCGAGAATCGCATGGGGCGGGCGAGCGAGGTGCTGCGCGCCATGGTGCACGAGGTCGAGCCGCACCTCATCGTCGCCGGTGCGCGCGGTGAGCACGACGTTCCTCGCGCGGCGCCGCTGCTCGGCGGAACGGCGCTGAAGCTCATCGCTTTTGCGCCGCGGCCCACGCTCATCGTGCGCGGTGTCGAGCAGCCCTATCGAAGCGTGCTCGCGGCGGTCGAAGCCCCGAGCGAAATCGCGCAGCGCCTCATTCGCTGGGCGCACACGCTGGTCGAGAGCGGCGACTGCCACATCGTCCACGCTTTCGATGTTCCCTATGTCGCACGGCTACGCGCGCACGGGCTCCCGGAGATGAGCCTGCTCGAATGCCAGGCGAACGTCCGGAATTCGTCGAGCGGCGTAGTGGAGGAGCTCGTCGCGGCGACGGGCGAGACGCACCTGCGCCTGCACGCTCACCTCGTCTGCGGCGAGGCCGTGAGCGCGGTACTCGATGAGATCGCGCTTCGCAGGCCCGACGTCGTGATTCTCGGCAAGCATCAGCACCCGACGCGGGATGTGGGCCTGACTCCCCTGGGCAGCGTTGCTCTGCGCGTGGCGTATCACGCACCGGGCGACGTCCTGATCGTTCCGTGAATCGGATGCGCTAGCGGCGCACGGTCATCGCACCGGGCGGGACGCGCGGCGTCCGGCTGAGGAAATCCGCGATCGCACGCATGTCCTCGCGCGACAAGCCGGCCATGTGATCGAGGATCGGGGCCTCGACGTTCATCCGGTGATCCGTGTCGAAGCTCCTGAGCTGCAACACGAGATAGGCGTAGTGCTGCGAGCTCAGGGCGGGCGTCGGCCCGTGCTCTTCACCTTCGGCACGCGTGCCATGACAGAGGGCGCAGTACTCGGCGTAGGCCTGTTCGCCGCGCTCGAGGTCCTTGCCGTCGCCGTGCTGCGCCTTGCGGTTCGGCGGCAGCTTCGCGAGATATGCGGCGAGATCGCGCCACGCCTGCGGCTCGTCGAGCTCGGGGCGTGCCATCACGCGATGCATCTCCGGAGCAGTGCGGTCGAGCTCTGCGAAATCGACGAGCTCCTTCGCGAGGTACGACTCGATCTGCCCCGCGAGCGACGGAATGACGCGATCCGCCTGGCCGAACGCTTGCGGGCCATGACAGCTCGCACAGTACTGGCGATACAACGCCTGTCCGTGCGCCGGCGCCGGCTCGAGCGACATTGTTTCCGCGTAGAGGTCGAGCGTGCGCGGGCTCGCGAGCGCAGAGCCGCTGAAGACGAGCGCGATCAGTCCGTACCGCAGCGAGCTCAGCATCGATTCAATACGGGGTCGGGAAGGTCGGACTGGCGACGATGCGCACGCCGCGGCCGACGCGCGACACGCGACTCGCGAAGCCCGGCGGCTTTACGACGAGGACGTCGCAAGTGAGCTTGTTCAGCACCTGCTCTGCGGTGTTGCCGATGAGCACGCGCTTCAACCCTGAGCGGGAGATCGCACCCATCACGACGATCGCGGCATCCGTCGCCTTGGCCGTCGCGGGAATCGCGTCGATCGGCACGTCGTTCACGAGATGCTGCCGCGAGCGCTGCACCTTTCCCTTCACTTCGCGGAGAAACGCTTTGCGCGATCGCTCCTGCAGGTCGACGAGCGCATTCACGGCGACGACGGAGCCCGGACCGTCCATCGCAGTGACGGCCAGCGGCACGGCGTTGTACGCGTGCATCGCGTGGAGCGATCCGCGCAGCGCCTTCGTGAACTGTCCGGCGCGGCGAAGAATCTCCGTATCCAGCTTGGCCGGCTTCGCAAACGCGTGTGCGGGATCGAGCGCCGCGAGCACGACCGGGTTCCGATAGGGCTTCGCGTTCTTCACGAGCAGTACCGGCACGGGACTCGTTCGCAGCAGCTCCCAGTCGGTGATGTGCAGCAGCCAGGGTGCGAGCCGCCGACCCGCATGGCATTCGGCCACGATCAAGTCGGCTTTCACGCGCTGCGCTTGCCGCACCACGGCTTCGTAGACGGGAAAATCGAACTCGGTCGCCACATTGACCTTCAGGCCGTCCGCGCGCAGCCGCTCCGCCAGCGTCTCGAGCTTGTTCCGGTAGCGAGTGCGCAGCGCGCGTTCGGCGCCGATGAGGCCGCCTTCCTCCAGCAACGCGGCATCGGCGGAAAGCCGCTCGGTGATGCCGTGAAACAGCACGATTTGCGCGCCAAATGCATGCGCGAGCTGCACGGCTTTGTCCACGGCCGGTAGTCTTTTCGCGTCGGGGTCTTTGACGGCGACGAGGATGCGACGCAGATTCTTCACGATACCTTCTCCCGCTCCACACTCATGTCGGCTCCGCGGCTTCGGCAGAGCCTGTAATCCCGGTTACCGCAGCGTGCGCTGCTCCTGATCCCGCTCGCTCGCGATCACTTCGACCAGCGCGCTCGCGTCGTTCACGAGCTGACGCAGCACATCGTCCAGCGTGACGATGCCGACGAGGCGACCGCGCGGGCCCGTAATCGGCAAGCGGCGAACTCGGTGCGCGCGCATGCGCGCGATTGCTTCCGTGACGTCCTCGTCCTGATTGGCGAGAACGACGGGCGTGCGCATGATCTCGCCGACCGTTACGCGCCCAGGGTCGAGCTCGTTGCCGAGCACTCTGACGATGATGTCGCGATCCGTGACGATGCCCACGGGCGTGCACTCGTAATCGGCATCGTCGACGACGACGAGATCGCCGACGTGCTTCGTGCGCATGAGGGTGGCCGCAGCCAATGCCGTGGTGTCACGCCCGCAGTACGCGACATCGGTCGTGCAGAAATCTTTCAGTAGCATGATTGATCGCCTCCGAATCCGAGTGCGATCATTCGTCGTCAGCCCGGCTCACGCCATACGCTCGTCCGCGCAGTGCCTGCGCACAACTACCTAAGGGGAGTCGATGAGCAGCCGCAACCTGGAATACCTGCTGGCGCCGCATTCGGTGGCGGTCTTCGGCGCGTCGGACCGCAGCGGCAGCGTCGGTGCGATGGTGATGCGGAACCTGCTCGCCGGGGGCTTCGACGGCCCGATCTGGCCGGTGAACCCGCGGCGGACCACCGTCGCCGGCCGGACGGCCTACGCGACGGTCGCGGATCTTCCCGAGACGCCGGACCTTGCCGTCATCTGCACTCCGGCTAGAACGGTGCCGTCGCTCATCGCAGCGCTCGGCGCGCGCGGCACGCGGGCGGCCGTCGTGCTGAGCGCCGGCCTCGATGAGCCCGGGCCCGACGGCGTGACATGCACGGCCGCCATGCTGAACGCGGCGCGCCCGCACAGCCTGCGCATTCTCGGCCCGAACTGCGTCGGCCTCCTGCTGCCGCGCATCGGCTTGAATGCGAGCTTTGCGCACACCAACGCCGCACGGGGAAATCTCGCCTTCATCGCGCAGTCCGGCGCGCTCACGACCGCGATGCTGGACTGGGCGCGCACGACGCAGATCGGGTTCTCGAGCTTCATCTCGCTCGGCAACGCCGCCGATGTGGATTTTGCGGACTTGCTCGACTACCTGTGCCAGGACCCGCACACGCACTCGATCCTCCTCTACATCGAAGCGATCAAGGGCGCGCGCAAGTTCATGTCGGCCGCGCGCAGCGCGGCTCGCAACAAGCCCGTGATCGTCGTGAAGGCGGGCCGGCGCGCGGAAGGGGCGAAGGCCGCCGCATCTCACACGGGCGCGCTCGCGGGCGCGGACGATGTGTACGACGCGGCCTTTCGCCGGGCCGGCATGCTGCGCGTGACGACGACGCGCGAGCTGTTCGATGCCGCCGAGACGCTCGCGCGCATGAAACCTCTCGCGGGCGAACGCCTGGCGATCGTCAGCAACGGCGGCGGTCCGGCCGTGATGGCGACGGATGCTCTGATCGCGGCAGGCGGCGAGCTCGCCCAGCTCGAGCCGGCAACGATTGCGGCGCTCGACGCCTGTCTGCCGGCGAGCTGGTCGCGTGCCGATCCGGTCGACATCATCGGGGACGCGCCGGCGTCGCGGTACGTTCAGGCACTCGAGCACACGCTGTCGGACCCGAATGTCGGCGCCGTTCTGCTCATTCACGCGCCCACCGCAATCGTCGCGCCGGAGGAGATCGCACGTGCTTGCGCGGACCCGTTGGCGCGCGCGAGCAAGGCCGCGCTCACGTGCTGGATGGGCGGTCCTGCGGTGGAGGAGGCGAAGCGCATCTGTGCGGGGGCGCGCGTACCGACTTACTCGACGCCGGAAGAGGCGGTCGGCGCCTTCTTGCAGGCGGTGAACTATCAGCGCAACCAACGACAGCTGATGGAAGTGCCGTCGTCCGTTCCCGAAACCTTCGTGCCCAATGCCGCGCGCGTTCGCGCGATCATCCGGGAGGCGCTCCAAGCAGGGCGGAGCTTGCTGAACGAGCCCGAAGCCAAAGAGGTGCTGGCCGCTTACTGCATTCCCGTCGTAGCCACGAAGATTGCGGAGACGACGGCCGAGGCGCGGCGAGTGGCGGCCGAGATCGGCTACCCGATCGCGCTGAAGATTCTTTCGCCCGACATCACGCACAAGTCGGACGTGGGTGGCGTGGCGCTCGATATCGGCTCGGATGCGGAGCTGCAGAGCGCCGCGGAGCTCATGTTGCAGCGGTGCCGCGAGCGCCTGCCCGACGCGCACATCGCCGGATTCACGGTGCAGGCGATGGTGAAGCGCTCCTCCGCTCGCGAGCTCATCGCCGGCGTCACCGTCGATCCCACGTTCGGGCCGGTCATCCTGTTCGGGCAGGGCGGCATCGAAGTCGAGGTGGCGAACGACAAGGCCGTCGCGTTGCCGCCGCTGAACACCGCGCTGGCGGCGGAGCTGATCTCGCGTACGCGCGTGCGACGATTCCTCGCCGCATACCGGAACAAGCCGCCCGCGGACATGCGCGCGATCGAGCTGGCACTGGTGCAGCTGTCCCAGCTGGTCGTCGATATCGCGGAGATCGTCGAGCTGGACATCAACCCGCTGCTCGCCGACGAACGCGGTGTTCTCGCGCTCGACGCGCGCATTCGGATCGCGCCGGCCTCCGGCAACCCGGCCGACCGCCTCGCGATTCGGCCGTACCCGGCGGAGCTGGAGGAAACCACCGAATTCGGCGGAGAGACGATCCGCTTGCGCCCGATTCGCCCGGAGGATTTCCCGCAGCACCGCGAGTTCCTCTCGCACATCTCCGCAGAGGACATGTACACGCGCTTCTTCGGCAGCACCCGCACATTGCCGGACTCGCAGCTCGCGGTCTTCACGCAGATCGACTACGAGCGCGCGATGGCTTTCATCGCGGAAAGACAGCTGCCGGATGGCGCTCGGCAAACGCTCGGCGTCGCGCGCGCGCATGCCGATGCCGACAACGTCAACGCGGAGTTCGCCATTCTCGTCCGGTCGGACCTGAAGGGGCGCGGGCTCGGGTCCATCCTGCTCAGCAAGCTGATTCGCTACTGCCGCGCGCGCGGCATCCGGCGTCTCGTCGGCGAAGTGCTCGTCCAGAACACGCGGATGCTCGAGCTCGCGATGTCACTCGGATTCGAGTGCGAGTACACGGACGCAGGCCTCGCCCGCGTGCGGCTCGAGCTGAGCAAGGAGTAGCGCTCAGCGAGGCGCTTGGCAAGCCGCGCTCAGCGAGGCAGCGCTCGGGAGGCGCCGCTCAGCGAGCTGTCGCTCAGCGAGCTGTCGCTCAGGGAGCGTGCGCTCAGCGGAGCGTAGCGTCAGCGAACGAAGCGCTCAGCGAATCGCGCGCTCAGTCGTTGGCTCGCCCGACGGTGCAGCCGTATTCGATGGCCGCGGCTTCGCGCACGGCGGCGCTCTGTTCATCGCGGCTGATCCGGGCGATGCGTGAGCCGGTGCGAAACACCGTGCACCCCTTCAACCCGAGCACATGAGCCGTCGTGAAGATCTCGGCAATGTCGCTCTTGGGGGTCTTTCTCGGAAGCGAGATCGTCTTTGCGATCGAGCCGTCGACGTAGGGCGCAACCGCCGCCTGCATCAGCAAGTGATCGCGTGGATCGATGGACTCTGCGTCCACGAAGGCGGCCGGCTTGTCGCCATAGGGATGGAGCGCGCGCCACATCGCATACGCCGCATTCGTGACCTGAAAGTTGCGATACCCGCCGGCCGGATCGGATAACCGATGGACGGTCTCGATCCCGAAGATCGGCTCGATCCCGCAGCTCACATTTCCGGCGAGCAGACTGATCGAGCCCGCCGGCGCGATCGCCAGCAGGTGACTGTTGCGGATGCCATGCCGCTCGATCGCAGCGCGCAGCAGCGTCGGCAAGCGCGCGATGAAGGGTTGCGCGGCATACGCTTTGGCATCGAAAGCCGGGAATGGACCGCGTTCCCGCGCGAGGTCCACGGAGGCCTCATAGGCGGCATCTCGGATCACACGCATCACGTGCGCCGCGGTGCTGCGTGCCGGTTCGCTGTCATACGACAGCCCCAGCATCGCAAGCGCATCCGCGAGCGCCGTGACGCCGATGCCGATGCGCCGCGTGCGATGCGCTTCGTCGCGCTGCTGCGGCAAGGGAAACTTTGACAGCTCCAGCGCGTCGTCGAGGAACCGCACGGCAACCTGCGCCGTTTCGCGAATGGCGCCTTCGTCGAGATGCGCTGCGTCGGTGAACGGATCGCGCACGAACGCGGCCAGATTGAGGGAGGCCAGCATGCACGAGCCGTACGCCGGCAAAGGCTCTTCCGCGCACGGATTGGTCGCGCTCAGGTGCTCGCGATAGCCGAGATTGTTCTCGCCGTTGATGCGGTCGATGAAGAGCACGCCGGGCTCCGCGCAGTCGTACGCGGCGTGGCAGATCCTCATCCAGAGATCCCGCGCCCGAACGACGCGATGGACGCGGCACATCACCGGGTGTGTGCTGCCGCTCCAGACGCGCTCGACCGTGCCCGCCGGGTCGGGGAACACCAGCGGCCACTCGGCATCGTTCGAGACCGCGCGCATGAGCTCGTCCGTCACCAGCACGGACATGTTGAAGTGCGTCAGCGCATCCGGCGCACGCTTCGCGTCGACGAAGGTTTCGATGTCCGGGTGGTCGCAGCGAAGCGTCGCCATCATCGCGCCGCCGCGCGCGCTCGTGGAAAGCAGAGTGCCGCACATCGCGTCCCACACGTGCATGAAGGAGACGGGTCCGGAGGCGATGCGGCCGCTCGTCTCGGCCTTGCTGCCGCGCGGGCGCAACGTCGAGAAGTCGTAGCCGATGCCTCCCCCTTGCTGGATCGTGAGCGCGCCTTCCTTCAGCGCGGCGAAAATGCCGTCGATCGAATCCTCGATCGGTGCCATGACGAAGCAGTTCGCGAGCGTGACGTGACGCTCGGTGCCGGCGCCCGCGAGGATGCGGCCGCCGGGTAAGAGGCGATAGCCGCGCAGCACGCCGAGGAAGGTCTCCGCCCACAGTGCAGGGTTGCGCTCGACTGACGCTACGGCGCGCGCGACGCGCTTCCACGTATCCGCGATATCGTTCTCCGGCGGGTGCGCTGTCGGATCGCGATAGCGCACTTCCCAGACGAATCGCGCCAGCTCCGCTTCGGACGAGCCGCTCATGGTCCCACGCAGATGTGATTCTTGACTTGCATGACTCCCGGTGCGCACCACGCAACCTCGGCCGCCGCTTCGCGCTCGGCCCAGGAGTGGACCTTTCCGGTCAGCGTGACTTCATTGCCGTTGATTTCGACATTGACGTTGTCGGCATCGATCTGCGCGCTGCGCTTGAACGCCGCCGCGATCTGCTGCCGGATGTCGGCGGCGACCGGCTTTCCCTTCAGGGCGATGAGGTTGGAGATGCCGCGCACGCCGCGCAGGCTCGCGATGGCGTTTTCGGCGCGCGTCTTCTGATAGGCCCAGTCGACGCAGCCTTCCAGCGTCACCGTGCCGTCGCGCACCGTGATGCGGATCGAGCGCGCGGAATGGGGCAGCTCGCGCTCGATGATGTCCGCCGCCGCGCGCGCGAGGTCCGGGTCCGAGCGCAAATCGGCGCTGACCGGACGCACCTCGAGGTCGTTTGCGAGAGCGCGGACGCCAACGACGCGCTTGGCGGCGCGTTCGGCCGCGGCACGCTCGAGCAGGGTGCTGACGAAACCCGCGAGGGTCACGACACCGTCGGTCACCTTGACCGCGATGTCCTTGTCATCGAGCTCAGGTGTCCAACGCAGCTCGTCTACGACGTTGCGCGCGATCTCGGCGTCGTTCGTCATGGCCCCTCTCCCGGTCTGTCGGTTACCGCATCATGCGAAAGGCGGGCGCGCCGCGATTCAGAGGTTCTCGGGGGGTCTCACCGCACTATCCCGTATGCGGCGGCCGCCCCCGAGTTGCTACAACGCATGCATCCGATTTGGAGTAGCTCCCCATGCTCGAAGCTCCCGCTCTGCACCCTCACGCCGTCCGCTTTGCGGAGCGCAGCGTCGCCCACGACCCGATCCGGAAGATCCTGGTCGTCGTCGACCCGACGGCGCTGAGCCACGCGTCCCTGCAAAAGGCCGCGCGCATCGCCTCCGCCTTCGGCGGCTCGATCGAAATATTTTGCTGCATGCCGCCGGCCGATCTACCGGAAGCCTGGGCGGGAGGGACGACGCTTGCGGCCTACCGCGGTGTGCTGCGCGAGCGCCAGATGCATGCGCTCGAAAGGCTGGCAAAGCCATTGCGTGCGCACGGACTGGCGGTCACCGTGGATTGCGTTTGTACTGCGCAGGTACCCGAGGCGATCGTCGCCCATGCGATTCGTAGCAAAGCCGATCTCGTGGTCAAGGACGTCGCCGTGCAGCCCTCGCCGGCGCCCAGGGAAACGACGCAGCTCGACTGGCTGCTGATCCGTGCGATGCCGGTACCGCTGCTGCTCGCGCGGCCTGGGGCGTGGCCATCTCATCCGCGTATCTGTGTCGCGGTGGACCCGTGTCATCCTGGCGAGCGTCCGGCGGCGCTCGACGACGCGCTGATCGGTGCCGGAAGCTCGCTCGGGCGAGCGCTCAGCGGAGTAGTGCAGCTCGTGCACACTCTGCAGTCCCCGCCACATCTTCCGGGGGAGGTCGTTGCCCCGGCGGCTCGGCAAGAAGCGCATGCGCACGCGCGCGAGGCGGTGGAGCATCTCGCACATCGTGCGGGCATTCCGCAGCAGGCGATCCACTACGTTGCGGAGCGCATTCCGGAAGGCATTCTCGAGCTCGCCGACGAGAGCGGCGCCGACATCGTGGTGATGGGCGCGGGCGCACGACCCCGTGTGCAATACTCTGCCGCGAGCACGGCATCGCTGGTCCTCGAGCTGTCGAACTGCGATCTGCTGGTCGTCAAGGCACCGGGCTTCGTGAGCCCCATTCTGGTGGAGTGAGTTATCGCATGGCTCGTTACTGGGTCCCGTTCGTCGCCCTCTGGGTCGGTGCCACGGCGGCCCACGCGAGTCCCACCGCCAAACAGGAGCTTCAGGCGGCGTTGGCCAAGACGCCGAATCTGGATCATGGCGCCGAGCTCTTCCAGTCCTGCGCGGCGTGTCACGGCGCGAGTGGCGGCGGATCGGCCGAGGGCGACGTGCCACGCATCGCCGGTCAGCACTCCACGGTCATCGTGCGCCAGCTCGTCGACTATCGGCACGAAGCGCGCTGGGATATCCGAATGGAGCATTACGCCGGTCGCAAGCTGCTCGAGGACCCGCAGTCGATCGCCGATGTTGCCGCGTACATCAGCCAACTCGGCGGCGAGCAGCCCCGCAATGTCGGCAATGGCGAGCTCGTCCAGCACGGTGCAGCGGTTTACGCCGCGAAATGCGCGGAATGCCACGGGGCGATGGGCGAGGGCAGTGGGACCGATCGCGTGCCGCGGCTCGCCGGCCAGCACTATTCGTACTTGCTGCGCCAGATGTACGACGCGGTCGACGGTCGGCGACCCAACTTCTCGCGCTCGCACGTGCGCCTGCTCGCGAAACTCGAGCGTGACGACTTCGTCGGAATCGCGGACTTCCTGGCGCGTTCGGAGTGGGCGGGCCCGGTCCCGCCGGTCACGCACGTGCGCTGACGCCTAGCCGCGAGCCGCTCTGCGTTCGGATTGGGCCGGGCCTTGTCCCGCGCATCACTCGGGTGCGCTGACTCCCCGCGCACACGATGGATGCAAGGAGGAACCCGGTTGCGAGCGCTGCTCCCGCCGACGAGAGCCGCTCACATACTCAGGTGCGAGCGCCGTTCTCGCTGTGCTGCAGCTCCATGACCATGCGCACGAGCTGCGCAACGGACTTCGCGCCCATCTTCTCCATGACGTGCGCACGATGGATCTCGACGGTGCGCTGACTCAGTCCCAGGTCCTGCGCCATCATCTTGTTCGCCTTGCCGAGCGTGAGCAGATCGAGCACTTCCTTCTCGCGGGGCGTGAGCGTCGCGATGCGCGCGCGGATGCGGCTGTGCTCTTTCAGCTCTTCGCGCGTCTCGCGGTCGCGCGCCAGCGCCGCCTGCACGCGATCGATCAGGTCCTGATCGCGAAACGGCTTCTGCAGGAAATCGAATGCGCCGTGGCGCATGGCTTCCACGGCCATCGGGACATCGCCGTGGCCGGTCACGAAGATCACCGGAATCACCGCGCCGCGCTCGTTCAGCGCCTCCTGCAGCTCCATGCCGCTCATGCCGGGCATGCGGATGTCGAGGACCACGCAGCCGGCCATCATCGGGCTGTAGCTGGCGAGGAATTCCTGCGCGGAAGCGAACGTCGCGGCGGGCAACCCCACCGACTTCATCAGCACGCGAATGGACGTACGGACGCCGTTGTCGTCATCGATGATGTAGACCGTCGGGGCGAGGTCTTTCATTTAAATTCCTCGATGATGGGAAGTCGAACGTAGAAACAAGCGCCGGTCGGCTCGACCGGGCGATAGCCGATAGTACCGCCGTGCGCGCGCGCGATCGTCTGCCCGATCGAAAGGCCGAGACCGGTGCCGGACGGCTTTGTCGTCACGAACGGCGCGAACAAGCGGTCGATGATCTCCGGCCCGACGCCCGGGCCGTTGTCGCTGACGCTGATCTCCACATGCGAGCCCAGATGCCGGCCGGTGCTCACCGTCACGCGACGGTCGCCGGCCGGTACGCCCGAGAGCGCCTCGACCGCGTTGCGCACGAGGCTCAGGATCAATTGCTGAAGCTGCGCGTGATTGGCGGACACGAGCGGCAGCCCGCGCGTCAGCTCGAACTGGACTTGCGTCTTGTGTACGCGGGCGTCCGCCTCGGCCAGCACGACGAGATCGTCTACGAGCGCGCTCACATCAGTGGGAACCTGCTCGCCCGCGCGCCCGCCCATGATCTGGCGGAGCCGCCGGATGATGTCGCCGGCTCGCATGGCCTCGTTCGCGATCTCGCGCACGGAGGAGCGCGTCTCTTCGAGGTCCGGCTCGGCCGAGCTCAGGAAGCGGTCGCAGGCGCGCGCGTACGTCGCGATGGCGCTGAGCGGCTGATTGAGCTCGTGCGCGATGCCGGCGGCCATCTCGCCAAGCGTCGCCATCCGCGAGACGTGGGTCAACCGGTCCTGCAGCTGGCGCGCGGCCTGAGCCTCTGCGTGGCGGGCCTCCGCCTGGTCGCGTTCGGCTTCGAGCGCCGCGCGCGCCTGGCGCTCGATGGTCATGTCGCGAATCATGCCGACGTAGCGGTGCGGCCCGTCGCCGTTTATCTCGCCGACGGACAGGAACGCCGGGAACAGCGACCCGTCCCTGCGGCGCGCCTCGACCTCGCGCCCGACCCCGATGATGTGCGGAATGCGGGTCGCCTCGTAGCGCGCGATATAGTCGTCGTGAGACGAGCGGTAAGGCTCGCCCATGAGGACGCTCACGTTCCGGCCGAGGACTTCATCGGCGCGATACCCGAAGAGTCGCTCGGCGGAGCGGTTGAAGGCCGTTATGATTCCGTGCCGGTCGATCAGGATAATGGCTTCGAGGGCCGCCTCCATGACCGCCTGCAATACATTGGCTGGCATTGCGCGAGTATCGCCGAGTCCGGAGCCGGGAAGTTACGCAATTGTCCTGAGTCCCTAGGGGTCCGAGCGCATTCCCCTCCCCGTGTGGGGCAGCGACCATCGCCGCAAACAGTGACGGACGGATGGGTGCCTGTGGACAAGCTGACTTCTATTCTGGTGGTGCTAGACCCGACGGATGACAGCCGGCACGTCCTGAACAAAGCCATGATTCTGGCGCGTCACTTCCGGGCCCGGCTCGAGCTGTTCCTGTGCGACTCCGAGAACGCGTTCGCGCTCAGCCACTCGTACGACCGCAAGGGCGTCGCGGCCGCCCGCGAAGCGTGCCTGGCCGCGGGATACCGCTATCTGGACGCCGTCCGCCGGATGCTGGCCGAGGATGTCGAGATCACGACCCACGTGGCCTGCGAGAGCCCGTTGTACGAGGCCATCGTGCGTCGGGCCCTCGAGACGCGGCCGGACCTGGTGATCAAGGGCGCCGCCGGATCGCGGCCGCTGCGGCGTTTCTCACTGGATGCCAATGACTGGCAGCTCGCCCGCACCTGCCCCACGGCGCTGATGCTCACTCGGGGAAAACCCTGGAGCGCGCGCCCTCGATTTGCTGCCGCGGTGGATGTGTCGGACCCCGACAATGGCGCGCTCGCCCGCACCATCTTGCAGGCCGCGGGCTTCATGGCCGGCGGCTGCAACGGCGACCTGGAGGTGGTCTTCAGCAGCGCGGCGCCCGATCGCGAGACGCGCGAAGCGCAGGCCGATGCGCTGGCGCGGCTCGTGAACGAGTTCCGCGTTGGCCGCGAGCGCTCCACCCTCCTCGAGGGCGCGGCGGAGGAGACGTTGCCCGATTTCGCTGCCCGCAAGGAGTTCGATGTGCTGGTCATGGGCGCGCTCACGCGCAAGCGCGGCCTGACCGCCCTCGTCGGCACGCTCACCAGCAAGCTGGTGGATGCGCTCGACTGCGATTTCGTCCTGGTCAAACCCGAAAGCTACGCATGCCCGCAGATCTCGCCGCGACGGCCCGAAAGCCAGGCATGCGCGCCGGTCTGATCTCGCTGCCGATGCTCGCGCTGGCCGCCATCCTGGGGGGCTGCGCTGGCCAGAAGTCCAGACCTGATGCCACTTCCGGAGCGGCGCTCTACCAGACCTCGTGCGCCGGCTGCCACGGCGCCGATGCCACGGGCAACGGCCCGATCACGCCCGTGATCGGCGTGCGCCCGCCCGATCTCACGCGCATCGCCGCTCGTCGTGGCGGCACGTTCCCCGAGCTGGAGATCTTCCGCATCATCGACGGACAGGCGGACCTGTCTGCACACGGCCCCAGACATATGCCCGTGTGGGGGTACGAGTTCTTCGGCACGGATGCGGACGATGAAGTCGCGCATCGTCAGGCCGAGGAGAAGATCGATCGCTTGGTGAGCTACCTGCGCTCGATTCAGCGCACCGACGAGCGCTGAGGATCTATCGTGCCGCTCCTTCGCCTGCTCGCTCTCGGGCTCGCGTTCACTGCCGTGAGCCACGCGAGTGTCTCCTCAGCGGCCTCTCTCTGGTTCGTGAACGGGAAGCCGACCGCGGCGGCGCAGGAGCTGCTGCAGGAGATCGATTCGATCGACCGACGCGGGCTTCGGCCCGCGGACTACGACATCGCCGGCCTGCACCGGCTCGTCGACGCGGTGCGGGACTCGCCGACGCCCGACCGCGTGGCCCGCGCCGACAATGCCATCACCGCGGCGGCCACGCGCGTCGCGAACGATCTGCTGCGGGGACGCGTGTCGCCGGCGCAAGTCGGCTACGAGCTGGACGTTCCGACTCCGGCGTTCCATCCAGCCGCGGTGGTCGCGACTCTGATCGCGTCTCCGAATGTGTCGCGAAGCCTCGATGCCTTCGAGCCGCCGCTCCATCACTATGGTCTGCTGAAAGCCGCGCTCGCCAAGTATCGTGCGCTCGCGGCGCATCCGGAGCTGACGCGGCTGCCGGCGCTGCCCAAGCGAAGCGTGAAGGCGGGCGAGGAGTATGCCGGGATGCCGGAGCTGCGTCGCCTGCTGGCCGCGCTGGGCGATCTCCCGGCGCCGAAGGGCAGTGCGGCTGCGCCGTCTGCGAGACTCGATATCGAGACGACGCAGGCCCTTGCCCACTTTCAGATGCGCGTCGGGCTCGAGGCCGACGGCGTGCTCGGGCCGGCGACGTACCGCGCGTTGACGACGCCGCTGTCCCGCCGCGTCCAGCAGATCGAGCTCACGCTCGAGCGCATGCGCTGGCTGCCTCGCACGCTCGACGTGCCGCCGATCATCGTGAACATCCCGCAGTTCCGGCTGTTCGCGTTCCGTACGACGCACGATTTCGCGTCGGACATTCTGCAGATGGACGTGATCGTCGGCGCAACGTTCGCCGGGCGCGAGACGCCGGTGTTTGCCGCCCAAATGCGCTACGTCGTGCTGAATCCATATTGGGACGTGCCCTACAGCATCCTGATCCGCGAGCAGCTGCCCGAGATCGAGGCCGATGCGGACTGGGTGGCGCGCAACGGCTTCGAGATCGTCGAGGGTCCGGGCGACGACGCGCGGCCCGTGCCCGTGACCGAGGAGAACGTGAAGCGCCTCGCGCAAGGCAAGCTGCGCTTGCGGCAGCGGCCGGGCCCGGCGAATGCGCTCGGGCGCGTCAAGTTCATGTTCCCGAACCGTCACAACGTCTACCTGCACGACACGCCGAGCCGCGCGCTGTTCAAGGCCAGCCGCCGCGCGTTCAGCCACGGCTGCATTCGCGTTGCGGATCCGATGGCGTTGCTCATGCACGTGCTACGTGACGATCCGCGCTGGACGCGCGAGCGCATCGAGCAGGCCCTTGCCGGGAAGCCTGCGACACGGATCACACTTCCGCATCCGATCCCCGTCTTCATTCTGTACGGGACCGCGCTCGCCACCGAGGCGGGGGACACGCTCTTCTTCGAAGACATCTACTCGCAAGACGCAAAGCTCGCGCGGCTGCTCGCCGCGCGTCGCTGATCCGCTATAGCGGGAATTGCGTAGAAATCTCTGCATTCGACCGGAATCGGCCGCTGCCGCTTTCACCGACGCTATGCGCGGAGGTTGACCATGGCGGCTGTACTCAATCGCCCGATCCCGGGCACGATCGTTTTCGATGGCGAGCAGGCCCAGCGCGGCTACGCGCTGAATCGAATGTGCTACTCGTTCAACGACGCGGCCAACCGGCGCGCGTTCCTGGAGGACGAGGAGGGCTACTGCGCGCGCTATGGGCTCGACAAAGCCCAGCGCGATGCCGTGAAGCGCCGCGACTTCCTCGCCATGATCGAGCTCGGCGGCAACATCTACTACCTCGCGAAGCTCGCGGGCATCTTCGGCCTCGGCGTCCAGGACATCGGTGCCCAGCAGACCGGCGTGTCGGTCGAGGTCTTCAAGGCGCGGCTGAAGAATGCGGGAGCGTGAGTCATGGCGCAGATCGTCGGCAGCATCATGACCTCGCACGTTCCCGCCATCGGCGGCGCGATCGCGCGCGGTCTGCAGGAAGAGGCGGAGTGGAAGCCGTTCTTCGACGGCTACGAGCCCGTCCATCGCTGGCTCGAGGAAGCGCAGCCCGACACCGCGGTCGTCTTCTACAACGATCACGGCCTGAATTTCTTTCTCGACAAGATGCCGACGTTCGCCGTGGGCGCGGCGGCTTCGTACCGAAATGCGGACGAGGGCTGGGGGCTGCCGACCGTGGAGCCTTTTCCGGGCGATCCGCAACTCTCGTGGCATCTGATCGATTCGCTCGTCGCGGACGAGTTCGACGTGACGAGCTGCCAGGAGATGCTCGTCGACCACGCCTTCACGATTCCGATGGCGCTGCTGTGGCCGGGCCGCGCGCGGCGCCCGGTGAAAGTCGTGCCGATCGCGATCAACACCGTGCAGTTTCCGCTGCCGAGCGCGGCACGCTGCTTCAAGCTCGGGCAATCCGTCGGTCGTGCGATCGAAGCGTATCCGCACGACGCCAAGGTGCTCGTGATCGGAACGGGCGGCATGTCGCATCAGCTCGACGGCGAGCGCGCCGGATTCATCAACCGCGAGTTCGACCGGCTCTGTCTCGACAAGCTGGTGCACGATCCGCTCGCGCTCACGCGCTATAGCAATCGCGAGATCGTCGAGCTCGCGGGCAGCCAGGGCGTCGAGATCCTGATGTGGATCGCCGCGCGCGCGGCGCTGACACATCGCGTCCGGCAGGTCCACAGCCACTATTACGTGCCCGTCTCCAACACCGCGGCGGGCCTGCTGCTGCTCGAAAATAAGGTGACGGTCGGAGGTATCGCGCCGTGATCTCCGTTGCCGCAGACGTCGTTCCCGCAGCCAAACCTGCGGAAGCAGTCACGGTCTACAACGACCACGTCGTCCGTCAGTTCGCAATCGCGACGATCGTGTGGGGCATCGTCGGCATGGCCGTCGGTGTCGTGATCGCCGCCGAGCTCATCTGGCCGGATCTCAATTTCGGCTTGCCATGGCTCGCTTACGGCAGATTGCGGCCGCTCCACACAAACGCAGTGATCTTTGCGTTCGGCGGCTCGGCCCTGTTTGCCACCTCTTACTACGTCGTGCAGCGCACGTGCCACGTGCGGCTGTTCTCGGATGCGCTCGCGTCGTTCACGTTCTGGGGATGGCAGGCGGTGATCGTGCTGGCCGCCGTGACGCTGCCTCTCGGCATCACGACCAGCAAGGAGTACGCGGAGCTCGAGTGGCCGATCGACGTGCTGATCGCGGCCGTATGGGTGGCCTACCTCATCGTCTTCTTCGGCACGCTGGCGAAGCGGCGCGTCTCGCACATCTACGTCGCGAACTGGTTCTTCGCGTCGTTCATCGTGACGACGGCGGTGCTCCACATCGTCAACAGCGCGGAAATCCCCGTCTCGCTCACGAAGTCCTACTCGGTGTATGCCGGCACCGTGGACGCGATGGTGCAGTGGTGGTACGGGCACAATGCCGTCGGCTTCTTCCTGACCACCGCCTTTCTCGGAATGATGTACTACTTCGTTCCGAAGCAGGCGGGTCGGCCCGTGTACTCGTACCGCCTGTCGATCGTGCACTTCTGGGCGCTGATCTCGATCTACATGTGGGCCGGTCCCCACCATCTCCACTACACGACGCTGCCGGACTGGGCGCAGACGCTCGGCATGGTGTTCTCGCTCATTCTGTTGGCGCCGTCGTGGGGCGGCATGATCAACGGCATCATGACGCTCTCGGGCGCGTGGCATAAGTTGCGCACCGATCCGATCATCAAGTTCCTGATCGTCGCGCTCTCCTTCTACGGCATGTCGACCTTCGAGGGGCCGATGATGTCGATCAAGACGGTGAACGCGCTCTCGCACTACACCGACTGGACGATCGGGCACGTGCACTCCGGCGCGCTCGGCTGGGTCGCGATGACGACCGTCGGCTCGCTCTACGTGATGATCCCGCGCCTCTACGGCCGCACCAGCATGTGGAGCACGAAGCTCATCGACTGGCACTTCTGGACCACGACGATCGGCATCGTGCTGTACGTCGCGGCGATGTGGGTGTCGGGCATCACGCAAGGGCTCATGTGGCGCGCGACGAATGCCGACGGAACGCTCACGTATACCTTCGTCGAGGCGCTGAAAGCCACTTACCCGTACTACGCGGTGCGCTTGCTCGGCGGATTGCTGGTCCTCGGCGGCATGTTTCTGATGGCGTACAACGTGAGACGCACCATCCTCGCGGGTGACACGCGCGCCGCCGTGCCGGTGCCGCAGCCGCACGTCGCGGCCGCCGGAGCGCAGTCATGAGTCACGAAGCCATCGAGAAACGGGCCGGCCTGTTGGGCCTCTTGATCGCCGCAGTGATCAGCGTCGGCGGACTGGTGGAGATCGTGCCGCTGTACTTCTCGAGTCAGGTGACGCACGCGGCGCCCGGCGTGAAGCCGTACGGTCCGCTCGAGCTCGCCGGTCGCGACATCTACGTTCGCGAAGGCTGCTACGGCTGCCACTCGCAGATGATCCGGCCGCTGCGCGCGGAGACCGAGCGCTACGGTCACTACTCGGTCGCGGGCGAGTCGGTGTACGACCATCCGTTCCAGTTCGGCTCGAAGCGCACCGGGCCGGATCTCGCGCGCGTCGGAGGGCGCTACAGCGACGAGTGGCATCGCGTGCATCTCGCCAACCCGCGCGATGTGGTTCCCGAATCCAACATGCCCGCCTACGCGTGGCTCGAAAAGCGCAAGGTCGACGCCGCGGAGCTGCCCGACAAGATGCGCGCCCTGCGCAAGCTGGGCGTGCCTTACACCGACGAGGAGATCGAGACGGCGAGCAAGGCCGTCGAAGGCAAGACCGAGATGGAGGCGCTGATCGCCTACCTCCAAGGGCTCGGACTCGCGTCGAAGCAGTGGCATTGAGGAGAGCATCGTGAACCCCGGCGCAGTGAGTGGCTTCGTGACGGCAGTGCTGATCCTGCTGTTCGTCGGCATCGTGTTCTGGGCCTACGGTCCGCGACGGCGGAAGCGGTTCGACGCGGCGGCGCGCATGCCGCTCGAAGAAGACCACGGTCCAGGGGAGCGCAAGTCGTGAGCTCGCTCACCAGTGCGCTGATCACGATCCCGACGCTGCTGAACATCGCGGCGATCGTGTGGCTGTTGTGGTGGACGAGCCGGCGGCGCGGCTCCGACACCCAGGCCGAAACGACGGGGCACGTCTGGGATGAAGACCTGCGCGAGTACAACAATCCGCTGCCGCGATGGTGGCTCGGGTTGTTCCTGCTGACGGTGGTCTTCGCGCTCGTCTACCTCGCGCTCTATCCGGGCCTCGGCACGTTCAAGGGCGTCAAGAACTGGTCGCAAGTCGCGCAGTACGAAGCGCAATCGCGGCAGGCGGAAGCGGTGCTCGCCCGAACGTTTGCGCCCTACGAGAACGTCCCGCTCGAAGCGCTCACTCGCGATCCGAATGCGGTGCGCATCGGCAAGAACCTGTTCCTCAACCACTGCGCCACCTGCCACGGGTCGGATGCGCGCGGTGCGCCCGGCTTCCCGAACCTCACCGATAACGACTGGCTGTGGGGCGGCTCGCCCGACACGGTGCTCACCACCATTCGCGATGGACGGACGGGCGTCATGCCCGCGTGGAAACCGGTGCTCGGCGACGAAGGTGTCGAGAACGTGCTCGCGTACGTGATGAACCTGTCCGGCCGCAAGCTGCCGGCGGGCGACGTAGAAATCGGGAAGCAAAAATTCGCCGAGATCTGCGCCGCGTGCCACGGGCCGGATGGCAAAGGCAATCAGGCGCTCGGCGCGCCGAACCTGACGGACTCGGTATGGCTGCACGGCGGAGCGCTCGCGACCATCCGGCAGACCATCGCCTACGGACGGCAAGGTCAGATGCCGGCGCACCTCGAACGACTCGGCGAAGTGCGCACGAAATTGCTGGCGGCGTATGTGCTCGGACTCGGCGGCGCGCCTCAGGCGCAGCCGGGAGCTCCTTCATCGGCCGCCGCGGGAAGCGCAGCGCCGCCGAACACGGCGCCGCCTGCCGTTGCTGCCTCGGCCAGCTCCGCCACTGCATCGCCTGCATCGGATGCGCCGCAGCCGGCCACCGCCACAAGTTCCGCCCAATCGACTGCGACGAAACTGCGATGATCACGGCACGATACAAGTCCGATCACCGGACGCGGAGGGACCGACAGCGGCACGAGCTTTCGCCCCGCGCTCGCGATGTCGGCGTGGTGACTTGGTGCTCCTTCCTCGCCGCGGGCGTCGGTACCGTCGCGACGTTCGCCTTTCTCGATCCGGCGCAGATTCCGCTGGATGCCGTGCCCGTGTTCTGGCAATCGCGGCTCGCCATCTACGCGGTGGGCTTTTTCCTCTTCTGGGGCATGGCGGCGCTCTCCGCGTCGCTCGCCCTCTACATGGTGCGAACTCAGCATGGACACGCGCGCCGCTAGCTACTACCTGGCGGAAAAGAAGATCTATCCGCGCGGCGTGCGAGGCCGATTCGCGCGGCTGCGGCTCGCGGCGATGTTCGTGCTGCTCGGGCTCTTCTACGTCATGCCCTGGGTGCAGTGGAACGGTCGGCAGGCCGTGCTGTTCGATCTGCCGGCGCGCAAGTTCTATGTCTTCGGCCTCGTACTGTGGCCGCAGGACTTCATCTATCTCACTGCGCTCCTTGTGATCGCGGCGCTCAGCCTATTCTTCTTCACTGCACTCGCGGGTCGCTTATGGTGCGGCTACGCCTGTCCGCAGACCGTGTGGACCGAGGCGTTCCTGTGGATGGAGCGCTTCGCCGAAGGCGATCGCAACGAGCGCATGAAGCTCGACCGCGCGCCCTGGAGCGTGCACAAGGTCTCGCGCAAAGCGCTGAAGCATCTGCTCTGGGTGAGTTTCTCGCTGTGGACCGGCATCACGTTCGTCGGCTTCTTCACGCCCATCGACAAGCTCATTGCGAGCGCCGCGACCCTATCGCTCGGGCCGTGGGAGACGTTCTGGTCGCTCTTCTATGGATTCGCCACGTACGGCAACGCGGGCTTCCTGCGCGAGCAGGTGTGCAAGTACATGTGTCCGTACGCGCGCTTCCAGAGCGCGATGTTCGACCGCGACACGCTCATCATCACCTACGACGCGGAGCGCGGCGAGCCGCGCTGGGCGAAGCGCCGCGGGGCGCAGGTCGACTCGGGAAAGCGCGGTGATTGCATCGACTGCACGTGGTGCGTTCAGGTCTGCCCGACCGGCATCGACATCCGCAAGGGTCTGCAATACGAATGCATCGCGTGCGCGGCGTGCATCGATGCGTGCGACGCGGTGATGGACAAGGTCGGCACGCCGCGCGGGCTCATCCGCTACGCGACGCAGAACTCGCTCGAGCACAAGCCGACGCGCATCTTGCGCCCTCGAATCGTGATCTATGGCACGCTGCTGCTGGCTCTCATCGCTGCGTTCAGCATCAGCCTCGCGCGGCGCACGCCGCTCGGGGTCGACGTGATCCGCGACCGCAACGCGCTGTACCGCCTGCTCGACGACGGTCGGGTCGAGAACGTCTACGACGTCAAGATCATCAACAAGTCCGAGCAGCAGCATCGCTTCGTCGTCACCGTGCACGGCGAAGGCGACCTCACGCTCGATCCTTCGCCCGCGATCTTCGACGTCGCCAGCGGTGAGGTGCTGCCGGTCGTCGTTCGCGTCCGTCGGGACGCTTACGAGCCGCTCGGATCGCAGGACATCGAGTTCGAGGTCCAAGCGCTGGAGACGCCGCGACTACGTGCCGAGACCACCGCGCGATTTCTCGCGCCGACCCGATGACAGGGAGCCAACGCATGTCTCTCGTGAAGAACCCGGTGTTGCTGCTCGTAGTGGGCCTGCCGCTCGCCGCCGTGATCGGCAGTTTTGCGTCGCTCGCGGTGACACTGGCGCATCAGGACTCCGAGCTGCCCGAGCAGTATCACTGGGAGGGATTTCAACTCGATCGCGACTTCTCGCGCTCGCAGCACGCCGCCGAGCTGGGAGTGCAAGCCACGTTGCGCAACGTCGCGACCTCCGGCCGCTGCGAGATCGACCTCGCGATCGCAGGTGAGCCTCCCGAGCAGCTGCGTCTGACGCTGGCGCATGCGACTCGCGGGGATATCGATCAGCGCATCGTGTTTCAGCGTGTCACGGGCGCCGAGACGTACTTCGGCCAGTGTCACGCGATCCCGGAGGGGCACTGGCGCATCGAGCTCACGGACGCTGCGCAGACCTGGTCGGTCCGCGACAGCACCAGAACGATTTCGCAGCCGGTGCGGATCGACGCCATTACCGCGGACGACGACTAAGTGAACGCCGTTGCGAGCACCGCCATTCACACGCTCTGGAGCGACCGGAGCCAAGGTCGAGCGCGCGCCGTGTTCGCGGCCCAGGGGATTCGCTGTGCCAACTGCAGCCGCAGCATCGAGAAAGCCGTGCGGCAGCTGCCGGGAGTCGAGCGCGTCGATGTGAACGTCGCGACCGCACGCGTTGCGGTGGATTGGGATGCCGCGCGCACGAGTCTCACGGACATTCTCGCCGCAGTGGACAAAGCCGGATTCCGCCCCGTGCCGCTCATCGGCGAGCAGGCGGCAAGCGCCATTGCGCGCGAGCGCCGCGATGCTTTGAAGCGCATCGGGCTCGCCGGGCTCGGCATGATGCAGGTGATGATGTACGTCCTGGGCGTCTACGTCGCGCCTGCGGACTCCATCGACCCTGCGATCGCCAGCTATCTGCGCTACGTCGGCATGGCGATCACGACTCCGGTGCTCGTGTACTCGGGCGCGCCGTTCTTCGCCGGCGCATGGCGCGATCTGCGGGAGCGCGCGCTCGGCATGGACGTGCCCGTCGCCCTGGCCCTCACGCTGGCTTACGGCGCGAGTGTGTTCAACACGATCCGCGGCTCCGGGCAGACCTATTTCGATTCGGTCACGATGTTCATCTTCTTTCTCGGCGCGGGCCGCTACGTCGAGATGCTCGTGCGACAGCAGAGCCTGTCGCTACGCGAAGCCGTCGCGCGGAGTCTGCCGAGTCACGTGTCGCGCGTGACCGCGAACGGCTCGACGGAGCGCATTCCTCTTGGGGAAGTCGTCGCCGGCGATTGCCTTCTCGTTCCCAAGGGGGGCGTCGTGCCGGTCGACGCAACCGTCGCGAGCGCCGAGGCGTGGCTCGACGAGTCGCTGGTCACGGGCGAGTCGCGGCCGGAACGCAGGCGTTCGGGTGATGCGCTCCCTGGCGGAGCGGTGAACGTCGGCGCGGCGATTCACGTCTTGGCGACACGCGACGTGTCCAGCTCCACGCTCGCGTCCATCGTCGCGCTGCTCGAACGCGCGCAAGCCGTGCGACCTCGCGTCACGCGCGCGGCGGATCGAGTCGCCAATGCATTCATTGCGGCGATCCTGATCGTCGCGGCCGCGGTTGCCGTCACCTGGATCTACATCGAGCCGTCGCGCGCGTTCCCGGCCGCGCTCGCGGTGCTGGTCGTCACCTGTCCGTGCGCACTGTCGCTCGCGACGCCGGTGGCGGTTGCGGCTGCCTCGACTCGTCTCGCGCGCTCCGGCCTGCTCGTCACTCGAGCCGATGCGCTCGAGCGCCTAGGGCAAGTCGACACGGTGGTTCTCGACAAGACGGGGACATTGACGCTCGCCGAGTCGTCCGTGATCGAAGTCGACGTCGGCACTTCGCTGACTGTCGCGCGCGCGCTGGCGATCGCGGCGGCGCTCGAACGAGCATCCGCGCATCCGCTTGCGGCGCTGTTCGCGCCGCATGCGGATGCGACCGTCGTGGCGACGGACATCGTGGAGCATGAGGGGCTCGGCCTCGAAGGCACCATCGATGGCATTAGATGGCGCCTCGGCAAGCGCGAATTCGTCGCCGAGCTTGCCGGCGCGGTCGCGGTGGGCGGCGAGGGCGATGATCTGTGCCTCGCGAGCGCTGCGCATGACGAGGCCGTCTTCAGGATCGCCGAGCGCATCCGGCCCGAGGCCGAGCAGACCGTCGGCGCCTTCGCACAGCTCGGCGTCGGCGCGGTGATTGCTAGCGGAGATCGGCAGGAGGCCGTGTCGCGAGTGACGCGTGCGCTCGGCGTAGATCAGGCACACGCCCGCCTCGCGCCGTCGGCCAAGACCGATCTCGTGCAAAGGTTGCAGTCCGAGGGACACAAGGTGTTGATGCTGGGTGACGGCGTGAACGATGGACCGGTGCTGGCCGCCGCCTACGTCTCGTGCGCGATGGGCCACGGCTCGGCCATTGCCCAGTCCGCGGCGGATTTCCTGCTGCTGAACGATTCGCTGCGCGTCGTCGCCGAGGGCATCGCGACGGCACGCCGCATGGGCGCGATCATCCGCCAGAACCTGCGCTGGGCACTCCTTTATAATGGCGTCGCCATCCCGCTGGCGGCGCTCGATCTGGTTCCTCCCTGGCTCGCCGCGATCGGCATGTCGGTGAGCTCGCTCGTGGTCGTCCTCAATGCGCGCCGCCTGGCGCGGGAGCGCACATGAACATCCTGTTCGTGCTCATTCCTCTGAGCCTCGTGTTGCTCGGCGTGTCCGTCTGGGCGCTGTTCTGGGCTATCGACAGCGGCCAGCTCGACAATCTCGACGAGATCTCGCGGACCGTACCGGGCGACGACGATGGCTGAGCTCCCCCGACATCTCGCGGGACTCCTGCGTCCCGAGGCCTACCCGCATCCCGTGCGGGACGTGCAGCTCGTCGAGACGCACATTTCGTGGGTGCTGTTGACCGGCGCTTTCGCCTACAAGATCAAGCGGCCGGTCGCCTATCCGTTCCTCGATCTGCGCTCGCCCGAGCGCCGCGCGTTCTACTGCGCCGAAGAGTTGCGCCTGAATCGCCGCTTCGCGCCCGAGTTGTATCTCGATGTGTGCGAGGTGCGGGAGGAGGGCGGCGCTGTTCGCATCGGAGGCGGCGGCCAGATCGTCGAGCACTGCGTGAAGATGCGCCAGTTCGAGCGCAGCGAGGAGCTGGATCGTCTGCTGGCGGCCGACCGGATTCAGCCCGACGTGCTCGACGCGTTTGGCCGCGATCTGGCGCAGATTCATGCGACCTTGCCGGTCGCCGGCGCCACGGAGCCGTGGGGTTCCGTCGATCACGTGCGCCGAGTCATGCTCGACAACATCCAGCAGTACGAGCAGGCGGCAGCGCGAGCGGGATTTGCCGCCGAGCGCAACCTGCGAGCTGAATTGACGGTGCGTCTCGGCGCGCTTGCGGATGAGATCGAGACGCGCCGGACGCAGGGCCGCGTGCGCGAATGCCACGGGGACCTGCACGCGCGAAACATCGTCCGGCGCGACGCCGACCTCGTCGCGTTCGACTGCATCGAGTTCGAGCCGGCGTTCCGCTGGATCGACGTCGCGGAAGAAGTTGCGCTGCTGATCGCCGACCTGCGCGCGCGCGGTCACCCGCGGCACGCGCACGCGTTCCTGTCGGGGTACCTCTCGCAGTCGGGCGATTTCGCGCTGTGTCGCGTGCTCGATCTGTACAGGACGCATCGCGCGCTCACGCGGGCCAAGGTCGCCGCGCTGGAGGGCGTGCAAGCCGATCACGACGCGTTGCTCCGCGAGGCGCGCCGCGCGCTGACACACAAGTCGCCGTTGCTCGTGCTGACCACAGGGCTATCGGGCTCCGGCAAGACCTGGCTTGCGCAACGGCTCGCACCCGATCTCGGCGCGATTCACCTGCGCTCGGACGTCGAGCGCAAGCGACTCGCGGGCCTGGCCGAGCACGCCGACTCGCGTTCGCCGACGGGCGGCGGCCTGTACACGGCCGACAACAGCGCTCGCGTTTACGCACATCTCGAGAATTGTGCCGAGGATGCTTTGATGGGCGGCTACTCGGTGATCGTCGACGCGACGTTCCTGCTCCGCGAGCAGCGTGCGCAGTTCGCGGAGCTCGCACGGCGCGCGTCCGCGCGGTTGCAGGTGATTGCCTGCGACGCGCCGCTGGAGGTGCTGCGCAAGCGAATCGCGGAACGGCACGCCGCGCGCAGCGACGCGTCGGAAGCGGACCTCGCCGTTCTCGACTGGCAATTGCGCCATCGCGAGCCGATCGAGCCCTCCGAAGGGCTCGATGTGGTGAAGGTGTCGGCGGGCGCGCCGGAGTCTGTGGGCTCGGCGCTCGACGCGCTGCGCACTTAGGCCCAGCGTCGGGTGCCGCGTCTACGCCGCGGCGCGCGTGGCGCGTCGTGCCGGACGCGGACTTGGCGCCGGCAGCTTCAACGCGCTCACGAATCCGGGCGACTTCACGACGAGCACGTCGGACTCGAGCAGGTCGAGCATCTGTTCGGCCGTATTGCCAATGAAGATGCGCTTGAGCCCGGAACGCGACACCGCGCCCATCACGACGATGTCGCAACCCAAGCTACGAGCGAGTCGCGGTACGGCGTTGATGGGATGCTCGCCCACGAGGTGACGGGCCGCGCGGCCGATCTGCAGGGTCTTCAGCAGCGGCTCGAGGCGGGCGCGAGCGTGCTCCTTCGCGCGCGCCGCGAGAATCTGCGTCGCTTTCGGATCGAGCAGCTCCGAAGGCTTGGCATCATCCGGGGTCGGCACATACGCGTGTACGATGTGAAGCGTGCCGCGCATCTGTTTCCTGAAGAGATCCGCGGTCCGCAGAATTTCCTCGTCCAGCTTGGCGGGTTTCGCGAAGGCGTGGGTCGGATCGACCGCCGCCAGCAGGCGCGGCCTGCGATACGGCCGCTTGTTCTTCACGAGCAGCACGGGCACCGGGCTGTAGCGCAGAAGGTCCCAATCCGGCAGGCGCAGAATCCACGCGCGGCGATGCTTTCCCGCATGCGCTTCGGCGACGATGAGGTCCGCGTCGATGCGGCTTGCCCGGCGCACGATGGCCTCCCCTGCGGGGAAGTCCCATTCCGTGTGGGTGGACACCGTGAGGCCCTGCTTGCGCAGAGGCTCGGCGGCGACCTCGAGGCGGCGCGCCAGCCGGAGCTCCTGCTCGCGCTCGATCTGCGGTAGGTATTGGGCACCGAACGCGTCCAACCCCAAATACGTCGGCAGCGAAATCGAGTGAAACAGCTCGATCCCGGCGTCGAACGCCTGCGCGATCTGCGCGGCCTTCTCGAGGGCAGGCAGTTGTTTTGCCTGAGGGTCGCGTACTCCAACGAGGATCTTGCGAATCGCGCGCATCGTGTCGCCTCCGGTTGCAGGTCCATGCATCCTGAACTGCGGGGCTCGGCGGGACGTCGGGGGCCTTCCGTAGCCCATCGTGACGAGTACGTAGCGGCGGGGAATCAGGCGGGCGTGCCGAGCAGCTCACGGATGAGCGCGAGCATCTCATCGGCGTTCAGCGGCTTGCTCGTGATGCGCAGATGCGCGTCGCGTCCGAAGTCGCGCATTGCGGAGGAGGTGTCGCCCGTGATCAGGACCGCCGCAGTCGGGCGGTTCAGCACTCGCCGGACCGAGGCGATGACGTCGGCGCCCGTGCCCTCTTTGTCCAGGTGATAGTCCGACACGATGATATCGATGTCGCGCATCTCTTCCGCGCAGCGAACCGCTTCTTTGAGCGAGGCGGTTGCCGTGACCCGATATCCCTCACCCTTGAGAAACACGCGGGTCGCGTTCCGCACACCTGGGTCGTCCTCGACGAGCAGGACATGCCGCTGCGCGCCCGGTCGTAGCGGAGCTGCCGGCGCCCGCGGGCGCGTACCGCTCGTTGCGCAGGCGCCGGCGCCCAGCGGCAAGATGAGCGAGAACGTCGAGCCGATGCCGACCTGCGACTGCACGTCGATGCGTAGGCCGAGCAGCTTGACCAGCCGCTGCACGATGCTGAGCCCCAGCCCGTAGCCGTCCCGTGACGTGTTGGGGGCGACGCCGACCTGATAGAACTCGTCGTAGATGTACCGCAGCTGCTCGGCAGGGATGCCGATGCCGCTGTCGCGGACGTCGATGTGCAACACGTCCGCGTCTCGCCGACAGACGACCCATACCGACCCGCGGTTCGTGTACTTGATGGCGTTGGCGACCAGATTGCGCAGGATCTGTCCGACCAGCGAGGGGTCCGAATGCACGCTGTCCGCCGAGGCCTCGACGGAGAACTGCAACCCCTTGCTGCGGGCCAGGCTCGCGAACTCGCCCCGCAGCTCATCGAACAGGGATGCGACCTGGAAGTCCGTGATGTCGGGCTTGATGGCGCCCGACTCGAGCTTGCTGATGTCGAGCAGCGCGTTCAGCAGCCGCGACATCGACGCGATCGCCAGCTCCTGCTGATCCAGGGCCTCCAGCGCGTCCGGGTCGGTGACGAGGCGGCGCAGCGTTCCGTTCAGCATCCCGAGGGTCTGCAGCGGCTGGCGCAGGTCGTGGCTCGCCGTCGCGAGGAAGCGGCTCTTGGCGAGATTGGCGCGTTCGGCCTCGGCGCGCGCTTCTTTCAGCTCGCGCTCCGCCCGCTTGCGGTCGGTGACGTCGCGAATCGCGGCCGCGACCAGGGTCTGCCCGCCATCCTGGATGGGGCTCAGGCTGATCTCGACCGGGAACTCCGTGCCGTTGGCATGTCGCGCGAAGAGGTCGAGGCCCGCCCCCATCGGTCGCACGCGACGGGACTCGGCATAGGCGGCACGATGCCCCACGTGCCGCTGGCGGAAGCGCTCGGGAAGGAGCATCTCGATTTGCTGCCCGACGATGGCCTCGGCGGGGTAGCCGAAAAGCGCCGTTGTCTGCTGGTTAGCGAATACCACCGAGCCGGATGCGTCGATGATGATCATGGCATCCGGCGCGGAGTCGAGCACGCTGCGGACCAGCTCTGCCGACAGCATCTAGATGCTCTGCGGGTTAACGGATGGGTAGGCTAACCATTAACACCTGTTAAATGCAATGACGTCACGCGCGCCGAATGTCGAGCTGGGCGGCGGTCGCAGGCGAAGAGAGCTTCGGGTCCCATGCCGGCGTACTGTCCAGCCGCGCCCATGGTGCCGAGTCCATGGGTTCGCACCACTCGAAGCCTGCACCCCCATCCCGTGTCCAGACGACTGTCGCGTCGAGGGCCGCCGGCAAGCAGTGTGCGCTGCCGGCCGTGGGCTCGATGGAGACCAGCGCTCCCACTGGGAGTGGCTGCGTGCTGCGCACGAAGGCGCCCGTCATGCTGACGTTGCGCACCTGGCCCCACACCACCACGCCCGGCGAGAGCACGAGCCGCACGGGCAGATCGAGAGCAATTCGGCGGCCCCAGCGGTGTTCCATCGTCGCTCTCCACGGCATTCGGAAAGTGAGCTCATCGTCGCACCGAAGGAGAGCGCCTGCATACGCAGCATTGCGTAGCGCTACAGTGCTCCCCCTGAAGCCGGACGATCGATAGACCTGCACCATTCTCATGGGCGACAAACGGCACTGTCGCCGGTGAGGAAGGTATGACTATTTCCGCTGATTTTCTGGACGCCATGCGCGCGCGCTTGCTGGCGCGCCGTGATGAGCTGCGCACGCGCCTACGCCGTCTCGGCGCAGATCAAAGGCGCGACGCCGAGCCGCTGAGCCCCGACGCGCCGGACAGCGCGATTCAACGGGAAAATGACGAAGTCATCGATTCGCTCGGACTCGCCGCCGATGCGGAGCTCTCGGAAATCGATGCGGCGCTGGCCCGCATGGCCGCCGGCCACTACGGCGAATGCGCGAGCTGCGGTTACGCGATCGAGCGGAAGCGGCTCGAGGCCGTGCCCTATGCCCGTCAGTGTCTGCGCTGCGCGGCGGAGCCCGGCGCGCGTTCTTCGGCCGCATGACTGCGCTCTGTTTCGATCGGGAGCTGATCGAGCGCTACGACCGCTCCGGCCCACGGTACACGTCGTATCCGACGGCCGTGCAGTTCCACACCGGATTCGGCGAGGCGGCGTACCGTGAGGTGGCCCTCGCGCGCCGTGCCACGGCGGGCGCGGATCCGCTGTCGCTCTACGTTCATCTGCCGTTCTGCACGAGCCCGTGTTTCTACTGCGCGTGCAATCGCATCATCACGCGCAGCGAGGATCGAGGTGCGGCCTACTTGCTGCGTCTCTATCGCGAGATCGAGATGCAGGCGGCGCTGTTCGGCGCCGGGCGAGCGGTCGAGCAGCTGCACTTCGGCGGCGGCACGCCCACGTTCTTCTCGATCGCGCAGCTCGAGCGCTTGATGGCGGAGCTGCGCACGCGCTTCGAGCTCACGGATTCGAGCACGCGCGAGTATTCCATCGAGATCGACCCGCGCACCGTCACGCCCGCATCGGTCGCCTCGCTGGCGCAGCTCGGGTTCAATCGCATGAGCCTCGGCATCCAGGACTTCGACGAGGCCGTGCAACGCGCCGTCAATCGAGTGCAATCCGCCAGCGACACGCTGCTGCTGGTCGAGGCCGCGCGGCAAGCCGGAGTCGAGTCGATCAGTTTCGATCTCATCTACGGATTGCCGCGGCAAACGCTCGCGGGATTCGAGCGTACGCTGCACACGGTGCTGAAAGCGCGGCCGGATCGGATCGCCGCGTATGCTTACGCACACATGCCGCACGTCTTCAAGGCGCAGCGCCGCCTCAGCGCCGAGCAACTTCCGTCGCCCGCCGCGCGCCTCGACCTGCTCGGCCTGACGATCGAGATGCTAACGAGTGCCGGCTACGAATACATTGGCATGGATCATTTCGCGCTGCCCGACGACGAGCTGGCGCGCGCGAAGCGCGAGCGTACTCTGCATCGCAACTTCCAGGGCTATTCGACGCGTGCGCTCTACGACTTGGTGGCGCTCGGTGTGAGTGCGATCGGCAAGGTCGGGCACTCGTACGCGCAGAACTACAAGCAGCTGCCGGAGTACTATGCTGCTATCGACGCGGGACGGCTGCCGATCCACCGAGGCATCCGTCTCACGCAGGACGATCGGGTTCGCGCAGCCGTGATCCAGGAGCTGATGTGTCACGAGCGATGTGACTTCGCGGCTATTGAGGCGGCATTCGGGATCGACTTCGGTCGCTACTTCGCGCAGGAGCTCGAACAGCTCCGCACCTTCGAGTCGGACGGTCTCGTGAGCTTGGCGCCGCGGACGATCGAGATCACGTCGCGCGGCCGCATGCTGACGCGCAACGTGGCGATGGTGTTCGATGCGTACCTGCAGCCGCGCGCCGCCGAATCCCTGTATTCCCGAGTGATCTGACGCTGATTCACTACAGTGAGCTCGAGTTCGCCTTCGCCGCGCGCGATCGCTTCGGCATCCAGCCGCTGTTCTATGCCTTCCACAACGACACGCTCTATCTCGCGCCGAAGGTGAAGGCGCTGTTCGCAGCGGGCGTGCCGGCGCGCTGGGACGCCGATGGTCGAACCGCGTGCGTTGGGGGCCGCCACATTCCAGTGACCTCCGCCACGACACCTGCGTCCTGCAGGAGCGCTTCCAGCTCGCGGCGTGATTTCCGGTGGCGCGCGCCGGCCGGACGCGCGCCGGCTCCGCTCAAGATTCAGGAGCGAGATTCCGGCGCCGCGCACACCAAGGCCTCATTGATCCGAACCCGGTACAAGGTAGACGATTGGGGTCTCTGGCACCTGCTCTGCGGGGAACAGGTGTCGGCGGCATGACCGGTCCGAGGCTGAAGCTGGGCGCAAATGAACTCATCAGTGCGGCCGCCTGCGCCAGCGAGCGGCACCGACGTGCAATGGCTAGATGTGCCGGGCCGGGTAGCGGCCTGGTTGCGCGAGAAGAATTGGTCGCGCCACGCACTGGGACCCCCCGCGACGTGGCCTCGCGAGCTGCAGGCGGCGATTCAGCTCCTCTTGTCGGCGCGCATCCCGGCGATCCTGTTCTGGGGCGAGTCGCGAATTCAATTCTTCAACGACGCTTTCGCGGCCACGGCAGAAGGTCCAGCGGATGCCACTGCGCTCGCGGTGCCGGCGGCGCAAGCAGCACTCCCTCTCTGGCGTCGGCATTGGCCCTGGATCGAAGGCCTCTTCAACGGCGCGAGCGTGCGCGGTCCGCAAAGTGTGGACAGCAACCGTGGTGTATTCGGTGAGCGCGCCACGTTTTCGCACATGTTCGTCGGCGAGTCGGCGAACAAGCACGCGCGCGGCGGGCTGCTCCTCATGCTGCGCGCAACGCCCGGCGCTCAGGAGGACGCCGCCGACCGGCGCCGTCGCGCCGTGCTCGACGCCATCGACCAGGGATTCTGCGTCATCGAGGTGCGCTTCGATGCGCGAGGTGAGCCGGAGGACTGCTACTACCTCGAGGCGAACCCCGCGTTCGAACGCCTGACCGGCATCGCCAACCCCGTCGGGCGCTCGATGCGCGAGGTCGCGCCCGTCCACCAACAAGACTGGTTCGACCGGTACGTCCACGTTGCACGGACCGGTGAGCCCGCACGCTTCGAAGTGCAGGGAAGCACCATTGCCCCCGACCGCTGGTTCGACGTGTTTGCGTGCCGCGTGGACGATCCGGAGCAGCACCGCGTCGGCATCCTGTTCGTCGATGTCACGGAACGCCGCGAAAACGCAGCCGCATTGAACGCGGCCCTCGCACGCGAGCGGGAAGCCAACGCGTTGCTCGACGCGTTTTCCAACGGCGCGCCGATCGGGCTCGCCTTCATCGATCCCGAGATGCGGTTCCGTCGCGTCAATCGCTGGCTCGCCGAGATGGACGGCATCTCCGCCGAGGAGCACATCGGCAAGCGACCCGACGAGCTCCTGCCGGGTCTCGAGTGCGTCGATGCCATCGTCGAGCGCTGGCGCGAGGTGCTGCGCACCGGCGAGCCGTGGCTGAACGCCGAGATTCGCGGTGAAACGCCGGCCCAACCGGGCGTGATGCGCACGTTTTCCGAGAATGTCTTTCCGGTCCGCGTGGAAGGCGAGATCGTCGGTCTCGGGGCCGTGATCGAGGAGACCACCGCGCGTTCCCGGGCGCAGGAAGCGCTCGCCGAGAGCGAGTCGCGTTTCCGCGCGCTGATCGAGCTGGGCCCGATCGGCATCGTGTTGTCCGACGTGAATGGCCGCATCGAGCTCGCGAACGATGCGTTCCTGTCGATGCTCGGCTACGGGCGTGACGAGCTGGCCTCGCTCAACTGGCTCGAGCGGACCGCGCCCGAATCGACCGCGGCTGTCATGCAGACGCTGGACGCGTTGCGCGCCGGGCAATCGCCCGTGCTGTTCGAGAAAGAATACATACGGCGCGACGGCAGTCGCGTCACGGCCCTCATCGCAACGCGATTCCTGCCTGGGCAGACCGAGCGCTTGATGGCGTATGCCGTCGACATCACGGATCGCCGCAAGGCCGAGCGCTCCCTCGAGGAGGCGGCCGTGCAACTGCGGCGCCTCATCGACAACATGGCCGGCTTCGTTTCGATGCTGAATCTCGAGGGCGTCGTGCTCGAAGTCGGCGAGCCGGCGCTGACGCGCGGCGGTCTGCGGCGCGAGGAGGTCGTCGGCAAGAAGTTCTGGGAGACGGCGTACTGGACGTACGATCCGGAGCTCGCGGCCAAGATCGAAAGCTGGTTCTACCGTGCGCGCGCGGGCGAGACGGTTCGTGCGGATGTGGTCGCGCGCGTCGCAAACGACGGGCGCATGGACGTGGAGCTCATGATCGCGCCCGTGCGCGACGCGCAGGGCAACATCACGCACGTGATCCCATCCGGCGTCGACATCTCGGAGCGCAAGCGGTTCGAGCAGGCCTTGCGCGAGAACGAGCAGCGCCTGCAGGAGTCGTCAGCGGCGCTGGTGGATGCCGATCGCAGGAAAGACGACTTCCTCGCCACTCTCGCGCACGAGTTGCGCAATCCGCTTGCGCCGATCCGCAACGGCATTCAGCTCCTGCGGCTGATCGCGAGCGCCAACCCGACGCTCGAACGAACGACCGTCATGATGGAACGCCAGATGCAGCATCTCGTGCGTCTGGTCGACGATCTGCTCGACGTCAGCCGCATCACCCGCGGGAAGATCGAGCTGCGGCGTGAGGAAGTGCTGGTCAACACGATTGTCAGCTCCGCGCTCGAATCGTGCGAGAGCCTCTTCGAGCCGCATGGGCACAGGCTCTCGGTGGTTCTCGAGCAGCAGCCGCTGCGCGTGCGCGGCGATCCGGATCGGCTCCGCCAGGTGTTCTCGAATCTGCTCTCGAACGCGGCGAAATTCACGCCGCGGGGAGGCAACGTCTGGGTCGACCTGCTGCGGGAGGACGGCTTCGCCATGGTGAAGGTGCGCGACAGCGGCCTCGGCATTCCGCCGGAGCGCATCGGCCAGATCTTCGACATGTTCACGCAGGTTCATACCCCCCAGGGCAATGACGGCCTGGGCATCGGCCTCGCGCTGGTCAAGCAGCTCGTCGCCTTGCACGGCGGGTCGGTGCGCGCGCACAGCGAAGGGCCGGGCAAGGGAAGCGAATTCGTCGTCTGCTTGCCGTTGCTGGAAGAGGACCGCGCGGCAGGCGAGTCACCCTCGGGCACTGCGGCGGAGGTGCCGGCTCCGGGCCGCAAGATCCTCGTGGTCGACGACAACGTGGACGCCGCAGAGTCGCTCGCCATCGTACTGCGCATGAAGGGCCACGACGTGCGCACCGCTCACGACGGCACGGCGGCGCTCAAAGTGGCCGAGGAGCAATCGCCGGAGATCGTCCTGCTCGACCTCGGAATGCCGGGAATGGATGGGCTCGCCGTTGCACGGGAGCTGCGCAACCGGCAGAACGGGCATCCGCTGCGCATCATCGCGCTGACGGGGTGGGGGCAGGAGAGCGACCGCGAGCGTACGCGCGCCGCGGGATTCGACGAGCATCTCGTGAAGCCGGTGGCGCCGGAGTTACTGCTCGACCTGTTCGACAACCAGCACTGAGGTAAGCTGCGCGCTCGTGTCGCGAGCCGACAGCGGTGATCCACCGGATCAGCCGGCATGCTCTGAAGCCGTAATGACCGGGGGCTCGTTACACCACTTATCATCGTTCACCGGGAGCTCACTCATGATCACGAACAAAGAGTCCGGAACCAACGTTCACGAGGTCGCGTCGGGTATCTACCGCATCAACACCCCGGTGGGATTGCCCGAAGCCGGCCAATTCAACTTCAACCAGTACCTCATCGCCGACGATGAGCCGATGCTGTTTCACACGGGCCCCCGGCGGATGTTCCCGCTGGTGCGCGAGGCGATCGGCGCCGTGCTGCCCGTGGAGCGGCTGAGGTACATCGGCCTTTCGCATTTCGAGGCGGACGAATGCGGTGCGCTGAACGAGCTGCTGTCCGTGGCTCCGCAGGCGGTGCCGGTGTGCAGCCGGATTGCGGCGTTGGTCTCGGTGGCGGACTACGCGGACCGCGCGCCGCGCGCCCTCGCCGATGGTGAGGACCTCCCCTTGGGTCGTCACACGATGCGCTGGTTCGACACGCCGCACATGCCCCATGCGTGGGAATGTGGGCTCATGCTGGACACCACGACTCGCACCTTTTTCTGCGGTGATCTCTTCACGCAGGGCGGCGCGGGAGAAGTGGCGCTCACCGAGTCGGACATCCTCGGGCCGAGCGAGCGCTTCCGCGCGCCGATGGACTATTTCGCGCATGCGCCCCGGACGTCCGCCATTCTCGAACGGCTGGCGAACGAGCGTCCGACCACGCTGGCCTGCATGCACGGCAGCGCATGGCGCGGTGATGGGGCGATGCTGCTGCGCGAATTATCCGGCGTGCTCGCGCGTAGTTAGAAGAAGCGCAGTGCGCCGGCTCCTATATCATTGCGAGCTGGCCTACTAACCGCTCTCGTCGATGACGGACTCACTGCGCGCCAACGAACTCCGAACCGTCTTTCCCGGCGAGAGCGAAACGGCGCAGCGCTTGCGCGCAATCGACTGGTCGCGGACCGATCTGGGCGCGCCGGCGAGCTGGCCGGAGAATCTGCGCGCTGCGGTGCGACTGTGCCTCACCTCGCGGTTTCCCATCTTGCTGTGGTGGGGACGGCAGCTCTCCGTGCTCTACAACGACGGGGGGCGCGAGCTGTGGGCGGCGCTGGGGGACGCGATCAGCCCGATGCTCCAGAGCGTGATGGCGAGTGGCGTCGCGATAGCGAGCGAGGACGTCAGGCTGTTCGTCGATCGCGCGGTGGCCAAGGAGGAAGTGTTCGTCAGTTTGAGCTTTGGCCCCATGCTCGGCGCGGACGGGCAGACGGTCGAAGGAATCTTCTGTCCGTGTGCCGAGACCACGGAGAAAGTCGTCGGGGCGCGGCGACTGGAGACGCTGCGCAAACTCGCCGCATGGTCGCGCGATGCGCGAACGCTGACGGCCGCATGCGAAGGCGCAGTCGCGGTGCTGCGTGAGAATCCGCGGGATGTGCCGTTCGCGGCGCTCTACGTCGGCGATGAGCGCGAGATGCGCCTCATGGCCGGAGCGATGCCGCGCGAAGACCATCGGCTGCCTGCCACCGTCACGGCGCTCGATACCGACGACTCGCCCTGGCCGCTCGGGCAGGTGTTGCGTTCCAAGGAACCGGTCGATCGCGTCGACCTCGTCGCGCGCGGCGTGCGGATTCCCGGTGGCGAGTGGCCCGAACCGACGCGTGAGGCGATCGTTCTGCCGATCCCGGACGCACACCGTGGACTCGCCGGACTGCTGGTCGCCGGCGTCAGCCCGCGCCGGCCGCTCGATGCGGCCTATCGCGCGTTCTTCGATCTGGTTGCGGGGTACATCGGCAGCGCCATGCTCAACGCGAGAGCGTACGAGGCGGAGCAGGTCTCGCGCGTTGCGACGATGGGAGAGATGGCGAGCTCCATCGCGCACGAGCTGAACCAGCCCTTGGCCGCGATCGTCGCGAACGCGAACGCGTGCGAGCGGTGGCTGGCCAGGCGGCCGATCAACGTGCAGGGCGCGAATGCGGCGGTCGCGCGCATCGTGCGCGACGCAACGCGTGCGAGCGAGGTCATCGCGCGCATCCGCGCGTTCGTGCAGCGCAGGGAGATGCAACGCGCGCCGCTCGATGTCGCGGAAATCGTGCGCGAAACGCTTGCGATGATCGAGGCGGATATTCGCAGGCACCAGGTGGTTCTGAGCGTGGCGCTGGCGAAGGGGCTGCCACGGGTGGTCGGCGATCGGGTCCATCTCCAGCAGGTGATCCTGAACCTGCTGAAGAACGGCATCGAAGCGATGGAGAGCGTGAGGGACCGCAGGCGCGTGCTCGCGGTGACGGTGGACACTTTCGGGAGCGACGCGGTGCGCGTCGCCGTTCACGATTCGGGTGTCGGGTTGGAAGGTAAGCAGCGGGATCGCGTGTTCGACGCGTTCCACACGACGAAACCCGGCGGCATGGGGATGGGGCTCGCGATCTGCCGGTCCATCGTCGAGGCGCACGGGGGCCGCATCTGGGTGAGCGACAGCGGCGGGCCGGGGGCGACATTTCAGTTCACACTGCCGATCCAATCGCCGCCGAATGTGACGAAGGACGCTGCGCGATAGCCTCGCGGGCGGGGCGCTATCACTTGCAGCCGCGGACGACGACGGCAATCCGGCCTCACGGTGGCGCAGTGTCCGATCGCGCGTGAGTGGGCCGCGGCTCTGCAGCCGCGGACGACGGCGATCTGCTCAGGGTGGGCGCACTGTTCCGAACGCGCGGTGAGTGCGGCGCGGCTTCGCGGCTGCGGACGACGGCGATCTGCTCAGGGTGGCGCACTGTGCAATCTCACGGTGAGTGGAGCGCGCCGCGACGGGCTTTCTATTCAGCGATGCTTCAGGTCACGCACGTAAAGTGCGTACCCTCATCCGGCGCGATCCGCGCGCCATCAGGGAGCCCGCCATGCATGTACGCTTCCCCATGATCGGCTTGATCTGCGGCATGTGGGCGCTCGCCGGTTGCGGGGGCGACGGCAACGGCGACGGGTTCGCAAACGCGTTCACGACGCAGATTCTCAGCGACTCGCGCTTCGATGGCGACATCGAGCAGACCGGGCCCGACACCTTCACCGTCACGCAAGGCATGTCGAGCACGGTGCAAAGCGTGCTCGTGGGCATCGATCCGGATGCCGGCACGGAATTCCGAGCCTTTCTCGATTTCCCGCTCGGTGGCGCGAATGGTGTGCCCGCCGACGCCGTCATCGACTCCGCCTTCCTCGAGATCTTCATCGACGATCTGCTGCCGATCACGGGCAAGCTGCCGGTTCGGGTGGACCTCGTCGCGTTTCAACCGCCGACGCTGATCGAAACCGACTTCAATCGCACCTCGCAGCCGGCGCTCGCGTCGGTGATCGTCACGCCGGACATCGATCGGCGGGACGTGGGGACGCTCGTGCCGATCGACGTCACGTCGCTGATGATCGAGGCGCAGCGTCGCGGGCTCGTCGACTTTCAGGTGCGCATCATGCAGGACCTGGGTCCTGCGATCCCTGTCTTGATGGTCATCGACGACACGACTGGCCCGAACCGCTCGCAGCGCGCGCCGCTTCTGACCGTGACATACTTCTGAGCGGATACAAGAAATGCCGGCGCGCACGCCGGCCTCTCGGGGGGGAAGATGTCGTCGAACATGCTGACGCCGATGCTCGGCTTGATTCTCTGGACCTTCGTGATCGAGGTGTGGTTGTACGCGACGCGCCTTCCGGGCATGCGCGCGGCGGGCATCAACCCCGCCCGTGTCAAGCGCAAGGATGACCTCGATGCGCTGCCGGTTTCCGTCAAGCAGATTGCGGACAATTTCAACCATCTGCACGAGCAGCCCACGGTGTTCTATGCGCTCGCGATTTACACGCACCTCGCGGGCGTCGCAGACCCGCTGAACGTCGCGCTGGCGTGGACCTACGTCGGGCTGCGCGTGATCCATTCGCTCATTCAATGCACGTCGAACTTCGTGCCGGTGCGCTTCTCGGTGTTCGTGCTCTCCTCGCTCGTTTTGCTCGTGATTGCGCTTCGGGACGTCTTCGCGCTCTGAGCTTGGGATGAATGCGAGCGGCCGGCGGCCGCGCGTGGCCGGGTTGCGCGTCGTCCGTTTGTGAGGCGCGCGTCAGGCTTCCCGCATGGCGGCGCCGTGCTCGATGAGTTGCAGGCGGCCGTCGTCGTTCGCGAGAACCGTGATGGATGCGTTGGCGGGCTTGAATGGCGCGAACTCGTCGCGCCCGAGTGCGGCGCCGAGGGCGACATTGATCGCGACGAAGTGTGAGAAGACAACGATGTCCTGCTCACACGCCGTCAAAAAGTCGAGCACGGCGTGGCGCCACTGGAGCAAGGCGCGATCGGCGGCGCTCCAGCCGCCGTGCATGACTTTCTGCAACCAGAGCGGGCGTTCATCGAGGCGCATGCGGGGCGTGGGCAACTCCGCCACCGCTTCGACGATGCGTGCAGTCGTGCGCCATGCGGCCTCGAGTGGCGCGGCGGTTTCCCGCGCGCGCCGCAAGGGACTGGACGCGATCGCGAGCGGGCCGAGGGGCGCTAATCGTTTGGCGGTTGCGTGCGCTTGCTGGAGGCCGATCTCGCTGAGTCCGGGGTCCGTCGCTTCGGTCCAGTGCGCCGTCGCTTCGCCGTGTCGTACGAGGTAGATCCGTGCCACGGCGGGATATTGCCGGCTCGGCGCGGTCGTTGGCTAGAGCGAAAGGCCTCGTTCGCTTCGCGCGAGCTTGTGGCGTCCGCTAACGCTTATTGGCCCGCTTCTGCACGTCCACTTTCAAATGCCGCACGCCCGTTTCGCTCAGCGAATCGGGGTCGTTCCAGATCTCACTCGCGGCGAGCAGCTCCAGCGTTTCATCCAGACTGTCTTTGCGAGTCTTGCGCGCGGCGGGCGCGGGCGCCGCTTGCATCGGTTTCGACGGCTCGCGGTCCGCCTTCAAGACGTCGTCGATGCGCTGGCTGACAGGGTCGTTCCGCTGTGCCGGCTCGGACAGCGCAGCAACGTCGATCGGATTCTCCGTCGCGCGCTTCCGCTCGTCTTCGGTGATCGGCACGACAGCCACCGACTCGAAGCTCGAGCGCACGTAGTACGCGACTTGCTTGGCCGAGATGGCGTCGCTGAAGAATCCGAGCCGGAGCGCGTACCACAAACGATCCTCCGAGCCGGGCGTCGTGTAGAGCGTGTAGGCCTTGAAGATCGACAGCGCCGGGACGGAACGCAGATCAATCGGCGACGTGGAGGAGCTGAGCTGCACGGCGAACGACACCGGCGCGCTTTGGGCGACGGCTTCCTTGAGCGCGCGGCGAACCTGCGTGTCGTCGGGCCTAAGCAGCGAGATATCCGCGGCGTTCTTCTCGGCCGCGGCATCGCCGGGCTCCGCAGTGAAACGGCGCGTGTCGAGAATGCGCAGCACCTGTGTATCGGAAAGGGGCTCGTCCTTCGCGCTGCGACTGGTCGCGCTCGGCGTCGGTGCAGAAACCGGCGCTGCCGGGGGTGACAACGTGGGCGCGGTGGCGTCGCGCTTGTGGAGGAGCGCGGCGGGTGCGCGCATCGGCGCCGCATTCGGATAAGCGCCGCGCATGAGCTGCGCCCACTTCTGGGCTTCGCCGAGCGACCCGAAGTAGCCCATGTGCAGGTACAGCCGTTCGCTGCCATCCGGCTGCATGGCGCGGCTGGTGAAGAAGGTGAATTGCTTGAGGTGCGGCGACTGCGGCGGTCGTATCGCGACGGGCGCAGCCAAGCGACAGAGCGTGAGAATGAACGGATCGGCTGGAGTCGGCCCGGCATGTCCGGTGCTCGACGGCACCACGGACGGGTTCGTTCTGAATGTCATCGCACCTCCCCGGTGGCAACCCCGCTACCCGACATGTGCGACGTCGGGCCGGTGGCTTTGCGTCCCCGCCTCACGACGGGTTTGCGTCAACGAGACCGGAGTGTCGGCACGTCTTTAATGCGAGTCAAGAAGCAAATACCGCGGTTGAGACCGCGCGTCGCACTAGTGACGCGGAGGCCAGATTAAGTTCAGTGAATCGAGCTCTGAGCGGGGTGGTCGCCGGCACGCGACGCAGTACGAGCCGTGGGTTTCAGCACCCAGATCGCGGCCGGCTCGTCGTGCGACGCGCGGATCGCGACGAAGAGTCGGTCGAGCTCGGGAACGAAGAGGCCGGTCCGCGAGCCGCTCGAGGTCGCAAATCGTCCCGCCGACGTCAAACGCTCGCCCGAAGCATCCAGCACATCGACGTAGCCCTGACCGCAGATGACGTAGATCTCGTGTCGCGCAGAATCCGCGAACACATCGTCGGAATCGGAGCAGACGTCGATGCCGTTCTGCGCGCGGCCCGTGCGCGTGTCATATGTCTGCAAACGAGCGGGACTGCGGAACACCGCGATCACACGACTGCCCGGCGGGTCGAGCGCGAGCGGATAATTCGCACGCAGGTTTCCTGTCGGCCACGTTGTCACCTGCTGATTCTTCGCGCGCGAGACGACTGCAATGTGGCCCGCGTCGGGCACGTTGACGAAAATGCGGTCGCCGTTCGGATCGAGCTGAAAGCTTTCGGGGTGGCCTTGCAGCGGGATGTTCGCGATGCGTGTGCGAGTCGCTGCGTCGATGACGGCAAGGGCGCCGTCGCCGTATCCCACGTAGACGCGATGCGCTTCGCGATCGATTCGCACGTTGTCCGCATCGGTGCCCAATGAGAGCGCGCCGAGCGGCGTGAAATCGGCGCCGCGGAAGATTCGGGTTGTTCCGTCGCCGCCGCTTGCGACATAGATGGTGTCGGTGCTCGGTTCGTATGCGATGCCCTGAGGCTCGTTGAAACCTGGCACGGTACGAATCACCTTGCGGGTCTCGAGATCCACGATGCCGATGCTGTTGTTGCCGAGCTCGGCGACGTAGAGGCGCTGTCGTGTGGGATCGAACGCAAGATGGTCGATGCGGCCCGAGACATCGCCGAGTGGAATTCTCGCTTCGAGAGTGAGCGGGGCGGCGTTCGCAGCCGATGCGGGTTCACGCGCTCCAAGCGAAGCAAGCAGAGCGAGAAACCCAATCGAGCGGAGCCGCGTCCGCGAGTGGAGCCGGCCCGGCATGGCGAGCTGAGTAGCCAAGCCTCGCCAGCCCGGTGAGTTGCGCCAGCCCGGCGAGCCGCATTCGCCCGGCGAGCCGCACTGGCCTAGCGAGCCGCGCCAGCTCAGCGAGCCGCGCGAGCCCAGCAAGCCGCGCCGAGGCAGCAAACCGCGACAGCACGCGCGCACGTGCGGATGCGAGATGCAGACGTTCCCGCGGAAACGTGCCGGAAGGAACACGCCGCACCGGCGGGCCGAAGCGAGCCAGCCGGCGCGAGCCATCAGCTGTTCCGGCCGGTGTACACCGGAAAGCGAAAGTAGAACCGCGCGAACGGCTCGTGGCTGGTCGACGAATCGAGCCAGTGACGGCGCACTTCACGGAACGTCTCTTCCGCGATGAGCGCGCCATCGCTGGCGCGCCACAGGCGGGTCATCGATTCCTGGTAATGCTCCTTTGCGTACCGCGACGGATTGAGCGGCGCGCGCGTGACCAGCGCGCCGCCTTCGCACCACCATTCCCGAGCCTTCACCGACTCTTCGTTGCCCGCCGTGTCGAATGCGCGAAAGGTCGGGCGACCCGACGCGTCGACGTCGATGCGCACGGACGCGCGCGGCGGAAACGCGGGTACGCCGTTCATGCCTCGCTCGGCGAACGACACGAGCGACCCGATGTTGGGCCACACCACCATGTAGAGCCAAGCTGTCGAGTTCGCCGGGGCGGCGACGCCGAGCTCGCTATACGTTCCGGCGATCTGCTCGCAGGCGCTCGAGCTGGACACCCACGTATCGGGCGGGGTCGCCGCGCCCTGGATGGCCGTGTGGGCACATGCCGTCAGCAGAGTCCCTGCCGCAACGGCCGCTAGCGTCACCGCGACGGGAAGGCGGGGAGTGTGCGGGTGTCCGGACATGTGCAGAAGAATAGCCATGCGGGATTGCGTCTGTCACTGCGGGCGCGGTGGGTGCCGATTGCCGCGGCTGATTCGCGATGAGGTCTCGTCTCGGAGTCTGCACTCAGCCACTTCGAGCGGGCGCCGTTTAGCAGAGCGTTTGACGCGCTCCCGTCCCGCGTCCACCGCACGCGCGCCGGTGCCGCCGTCGTCAGCACACGTAATCGGCCGCCGCCGTTCGCGCGCGTCGCAGTGTCCCGTCGTCCCCACACGTCTCGGTGCTGCTGCTGTCTGCGCGCGTCGACCGCAGTGCCGTTCCGCTCGAATGACACCCTCTGCAGCGGAGCGCGCGCTTGCGGCGAATGCCACCCTTGATGGCATCATTGCACGATGCAAGCGCCGCAGATCGAGTGGGATTATCCCGAGCCGTTCACCCTGTCCCTCGTCGTGATCGATTCCGAGATCGACGAGTATCGCCACGTCAACAACGCTGCGTATGTCCGTTGGCTCGATCGCTGTGCATGGGCGCACTCGGCGTCGCTCGGCGTTTCCCTCGAGGACTGCCTCCGCATGGACCGGGGGATGGCGGTGCGCCGTTCCGAGCTCGAGTATCTGGCCCCAGCCTTCATCGACGACAAGGTGATCGTGGCCACGTGGATCGCGCACAGCGATCAAAAGCTGCGCGTCACGCGCAAATTCCAGATCGTTGCCGAGGAGACGGGAAAAACTCTCGTGCGCGCCACCGTCAACTATGTGTGCTTGATGCTCTCGACGGGTCGTCCCGTGCGCATGCCACCGGCATTTCTCGAGCGGTATCGGCCGACCGAGCAGCGCTGAGCAAAGTACATTGGCGCGGACGCGCGCAGTCAGGATTCACGGCGAGGACGCGCAGTGACACTCGCGCCACACGATGCACTTTTTTCACACCTCACTGCGCAGTGAACACTGGTTGGAATAGTTCACGATTCCGCGCTGTCGTGTTCGACATAACGCCTCGCAGGTTTGACATCAAGCGCGCCGGTCGAACAACCTCGCGTCCCCATGTTCACGGCATTGCTACAGGAAGTGCGCATATGGCCCGTCGCGTGGCGGCGACGGTTTCGTCTGTTCTGGCTCCACGGCGAGAAGGGCAATCTCATTTTCGCGGGGGCACTCGCAGTGCCGTTTCTCGCGCTGGGGCTGATCGTGTACATCGCATACGGCGAACGTCTGCAGGCTGCGCCCCTGCAATACGAGGCCGCGGAGCGCGAGGCTTCAGCGGAGAGAAAGCGCGCGATGGATCTGCAGTGCCTTGCGGAGAACGTCTATTTCGAGGCGCGCGGCGAGCCGCTCGACGGGCAATTCGCCGTGGCGGAAGTCACGCTGAATCGGGTGCGATCGAAATACTTCCCGCACACGATCTGCGGCGTCGTTCACGAGCAGCACTGGGACCCGATTCGAAAACGGTACGTCGCGCACTTCTCGTGGACGGAGCTGGGGCCGATGTATCCGCAGGACACGGCGGCGTGGAAGCAGGCGATGGCCGTCGCAACGGCTACGTACGACGACACGCATCAGCCGATCGTGCCAGGCGCTCTGTACTATCACACGACGGACATCCGGCCGTCATGGGCGAAGACGAAGAGGGCGGTGGCAACGATCGGCAATCACGTGTTCTACCGCTGATGGCGGCTATTTCCGCTGCGCGGCGGACTTGTCGCGCAGCGCCTTGAACTCGCTACCCGCTTTCCATTCCGGCCAGCGCTTCGAGCTCGCGAGCGACTTGCCGACGTTGTAGAGCAGCGTGACGTCCTCGGCCTCGCCCGTGAAATCGAGGTTCGGCGTCCACTCGTCCTTCGGCTGGTGATAGCGCTTCGCGTTGTAGTCTTCCTGCAGCGCGTGGCCCTTCTCTCGACCGCCGTTCACGAGGTCCTCGCCCGGCTCGAACGACACCGCCGGCACGCCCACCTTCGAGAACGGAAAGTGATCCGAGCGAAAGAAGCTGCCCGCTTCCGGCTTCGGATCCGGCGAGAGCGTGCGGCCCTGTGCGCGTCCGGCCGCCTCCAGCTCGTCCACGACGGTGTTTGCGCCGAACGTGGTGAAGTCCTTCTCACGCCCGAAGAGTCCCATGCTGTCCATGTTGATGACGGCGACGGTGGTGGCGAGCGGGTACAGCGGATTCGTCGCGTAGTACTCCGATCCCAGCAAGCCTTTCTCCTCCGCCGTCACTGCAAGGAACACGACCGACCGCTGCGGCTTCGGCGCGGATGCGAACACGCGCGCGAGCTCGAGCAGCGCCGCCACGCCACTCGCGTTGTCAACGGCGCCGTTGAAGATGCGATCGCCGGTTGCGTCCGGTGTGCCGACGCCGAGATGGTCCCAGTGCGCCGAGTAAATGAGCGTCTGGTCCGGATGGGTAGTGCCAGGAAGCAATCCGACCACGTTCTTCGAGACCACCGTCTCGCGCTTCACGCGATAGTTCGCGGAGAACGTCACACCCTTCAGAGGAACCGCGCGGAACGTGTTCGACTGCGCCTGCTTCTTCAGCGCCTCGAAATCGAGACCCGCTTGCTTCAGCAGGTCCACCGCGAGATCCCGCTGGATCCAGGCCTCGATGTCGACATGCGACGCGCGCGGATTCTTGCGCAGGATGTCGAAGATGGCGTTGGTGTTCGAGTTCTCGACCGTCGCCCAGCCGTACGAGGCGGGCGCGGTTTCGTGCACGACGAAGATGCCGAGCGCGCCGTGGCGTGCGCCTTCTTCGTACTTGTAGGTCCAGCGGCCATAGTAGGTCATGGCCTTGCCGCCGAACAGTCCGGAGTTCGTTTCGTAATCAGGGTCGTTGACGAGGACGATGCCGATTTTGCCGTGCATGTCGACGCCTTGGTAATCGTCCCACTTGCGCTCGGGCGCGGTGACGCCGTAGCCGAGGAAGACGAGCGGGACGTCTTTGACCTGCACCTTGTCGATGTTCGTCGCGGCCGCGCGGACGGCAATGTCTTTGCCTTGCGTGAGCGCGCGGTGCTGACCACCGGCCGTGACGCTGAGATCGATCGGGCCGTCGATGTTGAACTGCGCGAGCGGGACGTCTTGCGTCCAGGCGCGCTTGCCATTTTTGAGATCGCCACCGGGCTGCAGGCCGACGGCCTTCATCTGTTCGGTGATGTACGCGACGGTTTTCTGCTCACCGGCCGTTGCCGGGCCGCGGCCCTCGAACGCGTCCGAGGAGAGCGTTTTGACGTGAGCGGAAAGCCGCGCGGGGTCGACGGTTGCGTCCGTGCTGGCCGGGACAGACAGCGCGGTGAGGCAAAGCGCGAGCGCGGCGCTAGCCGCATGCGCGAGCCGGAATTTCGAATCAGTACGATGGGTTTTCATGGCGCGCGAGGATAGCGCTCGAGGACGGTGCACGCGAGGTTCGCGGCCGGCGTTCGGCGAGCGCTGGACTCAGATCGTCGCTCAGTGTCGTCGTTCGGCGGGCTGTGCCATGCTCATCTGCATGGGAAAGTCGCGACTCGAAGCGTTCAGCGATGGCGTGATCGCCATCATCATCACGATCATGGTGCTCGAGCTGAAAGCGCCTCATCACGCAACGTTCGAAGCGCTGCGGCCGCTCGTGCCGGTGTTTTTGAGCTACGCATTGAGCTTTTTGTACATCGGCATCTACTGGAGCAACCACCACCACCTGCTGCACGCCACGCACAACGTGAACGGCGGCATTCTGTGGGCCAACCTGCACCTGCTCTTTTGGCTCTCCCTGGTCCCGTTCACCACGGCGTGGATGGACGAGAACCACTACGAGCCGGCACCGACCGCGCTGTACGGTGCCGTGCTGCTGATGGCCGCGATTGCGTACTTCATCCTGCAGCAGTTGATCATCCGCACGCAGGGGCCTGATTCGATCCTGAAGCGGGCGGTGGGGATGGACTGGAAAGGGAAGCTGTCGCCGTTCGCCTATCTTGCGGCGATTCTGCTCGCGCCGTGGTCGTCATGGATGCCACAGGCGCTGTACGTCATCGTCGCGCTGGTGTGGTTGATTCCCGATCGACGCATCGAGCTCCTCTTTCGCGGCGAGCAAGTGGGGAAGTCCGCGCCGTAGGTCTGGTCGCTTCGCCCGTGCGAGTCGGGGACGCTCCCGCCTTCGCGGCGGGGCGGGCGACCCGCCACCACACGCGGCGCGCCTGCTACTTCGGCGTTTCCTGGTTCGGATACCAGAATTTGACGTGACAGGCCTCGCAGACCTGATCTAGGCGCCCCGACACATCCGCGAGCTGGGTCGCATCCTTCTTCTGCGCCGCCGCGATCACCTCGTCCATCGACGCCGTGAGCTGCTGCGCAAAGGCGCGGAACACTTTCGGCTCCGCGTCGAGAATCTTCTGCACATCCTTCGCGCCGAAGGCGTCGGGCGTGCCTTCGCCCTCGATCTTCTGCCCGGGTCCGGCGGCCATCACGTGATCCGCCTGCGCGAGCGTCTGCGACGCCTGCTTCACTTTGCCCGCCGCGGCGGCGATCTTCGCCCAATCGGCCGGCTTCAGCTTGGAGCCGTCGGGATTGCCCTGGTCGTCCATCGCCTGGTTGCCGACGTCCCAGACCACCTGCGCTTGGGGCGCCACGACGTTCTTCATCAGCTCGTGGAGATTGGCCGCGGGGCTTGAATTCCCCGCATACGCGCTCATGCACATGAGCCCGCCAGCCAGCAGCAACAAGGACGGCTTCATCGGTATCCCTCGCGACATGGGACGTCGACCATCGGTTTGGGGCTAGAGCGGGACAAGTTAATAACCGTTGCCAGGACGTTGTGCAACGGCGTTAGCGGCGGGCGCGGTCGCTGCTTGGTCGAAGATAGCCTTACTTGCGAGGCACGGAGCGGGCGAAGGAACCGGCGGACGGGCCGTAGAATGTCGCGCCGCTGTCCTGAGAATGGCAGCGAGCCTCGGAGTCCATCAGCGGAGTCTTCATGTCCAAGGCAACACGCGCCACCCAGGCGCTGGAGGCCGCCGGCGTTCCATTCACTGTGCACAGCTATGAGTACGACCCTAACGCCGATCGCATCGGCATTCAGGCGGCGCAGGCGCTGGGCGAGTCGCCAGAGAGGGTGCTGAAGACACTCATGGCGTTGGTGGACGGCAAGCCGGTGTGCGTGATCGTTCCCTCCGATCGCGAGGTGGCGATGAAAAAGCTCGCCGCCGCGTTCGGCGGCAAATCCGCGCAGATGATGCCACCGGCCGACGCGGAGCGAGTCACCGGCTACAAGGTGGGCGGCATTAGTCCCTTCGGGCAGATGCGCAAGGTGCCGACGGCCATGGAGGTTCAGGCGCTCGCCCACGATCTCGTGTACATCAATGCGGGACAGCGGGGGTTGCAGGTCCGCATCGATCCCAAGACGGCCTTGCGCGTGCTGGGCGCCGTGGCGGCGGCGCTCGTCGCCGGAAGTTGATGTCTGGATCGGTACCGGCTCGCGAGGCCGGCGGGCGCCGCGCGTCAGGGGAGACTGGGTGAAACGCTCGCGGACTACGGCTCGTCGCTGCCGCGCAGCTCGATGACGTCCTGGTCTCCCACGACCTCGCGCCCCAGTATCCCGTGCGCCTTTGCGAGAACCGCGAGGAACCGGTCCGTTCCCCGCAGCGCGAGTTGTCCGCTGAACCGGATATCCTCGATCGCGGGATCCACGATCCGCAGTTGTGCCTCGTTATAGCGATTGAGCTCGGCGACGACTTCGCGCAGCGGCCGATCGGCAAACACGATCGAGCCATGTCGCCACGCCTGACGGTTCAGCATCTCCTCGCGCGGGACCGCGTAGATCGTCACTCGACCAGCACTGTTGATCGCGTGCTCGCCGGCACTCACTACGGCTTCGCTCGTTGGGGACGCGCGGCCGATGCCAAGGAATCCGCTGCTCGGTGGCGCATTGCTGACGGCGACCTGGCCCTTCGTGACGAGCACGCCCGCGCGTACCTCGTCATACATGCGAACACCAAACGAGGTACCCAGCGCCCGTACCGTCGTGCGCCCCGCATGCACGATGAACGGCCGCGTCGCCGACTTCTCGACGGCGAAGTTCGCTTCGCCCTGAAGAAGCCAGATCTCGCGCTTGTGCTTCGTGAGCTCGATATGCACGACGGTGTTCGTATTCAGCTCGACCGTGCTGCCGTCGTCGAGCGGGATGCGCCGGAACGCGCCGACCGCCGTGCGATACGTGTGCGGATCGTTCGTGTCCGCAAGCGCATGCTGTGGTTCGAAGCGCCTCATCACTGGGACAGACGCCGCGAGAACGAGCGTGATGAGTACTGTCGCACCGATGGCCCATAGCGTGATCCTTGGGCCCGGGTTTCTAGGTGTTCGCAAGGCGCTTACCTGCTTCCGTGTGAATCCACCCCCGCAGTGGATCAGACGCTTGGCCGCTGCGGCTCCGTTATTGGAACGGTTGGGCGCGGCGCGGCCTGGCGGCTGGCGCAGCGCGCCAAGCGCCCGCTTGAACCACGGAATTGCCTCCGGGCGCCGTCTAGGCTTCAAAGAGGCCCTGACAATCCACACGCGCGTGCTTACCGGTGAGCCGGCAGGTGCGCGCGCTGCTGTTTGGCGTTCCGTCGCCGCCCTCGCGTTCGAGTCCCACGAGCGCGGTCCCTTCGAAGACCTGCTTGTCCGCGATGTAACGCAGGCCCTTCTCGACGAGCTCGACGAACGGGCGGGAGTTCACGGAGTCGCCGTTGCTCTCGGAGTTCACGATGATGGGCAGCGTGTACCGCACGCTGTTCAGAGCCGGCCGAGCCTCGAGGACCGGCGCGCCGCCCAAGTACTTCGAGAGCACGACGCTGCTGCTCGCTGCCGCGCTCGCGGGCGGAAGAGACGCGACGTCGCGCGCCTGTCCGTCCGAACCGAGTGCGACAACCGGAGCGGCCGCCGAAGCAGCAGCGCCCGCGGGCGTGGCGATTCGTGCGGCGCTCTCGCTGAGATGCCGCGCGCGATTGATGAGTGGCGATTGGGCGTGGCTCAGCGGCGCGAGCGACAGTACGAGCGCGGCGAACAGGAGCGCGCGGCTGAGGGCAGCGAAGCGCACGGATTCTGCGGACATGCTCGAGACCCCTTTAGTTATCGAGCGGCTAGTTATGGAGCGGCGCCTACAGGTTGCGTCTGCGGCGGCCTTGCGCGCGTGTGCGCGCGAATCGCATCCTGCTTCAGCCCAACATCGTGTGGGACGTACTGTTGGAGCGAAAGCGGCCGCGCTTGAGGAGTACTGTCAGGAGCGGCGGGTTTATCGCCCCCATCGGCGGATGACGTCGAATGCGGGCCCTGCGCGCGTCCATGCGCGCGAATTGCATCCGTGCGTCAACCCAGCGCAGTGTGGGCCATCCTGTTAGATCGAATATTGGCCACGACTCGGGACATCACTGTCCGAACGCGTGCATTTATATCAGGCCGGTGTTGAAGATTTGTTGCCTAGCCAATTGATTCTGCACGTCGTACACACGTGAGACATCGTGTCTCAGATAGGGAGCGGATGCTGAGGCGGTGCAGCAGTCGTGTGCTGCATTTAGGAAGTGACACAAGCCCGCGGAGTTTTCGAACTGGCGGTACCCGGCGCTCAGTCGCGCGTCATGGGAAGACTATGGCATTCGTCGGCGGGCACTGATTCGTGCGCTGCAGTAGTCGAGCTGTCCTGGCTTCTGGTGCCACCGTCGTCCGACAAGGGCTCGCTCACCCGGCAGATGGCGTACTTTCCGGAGTTCTTTAGTACGAACGACGAACGTCGTTGGTAGGACGCTCCGAGCGAGCTCTGGCCGCGTCGCCAGCCGCATTCATTTCTATGCGATTCCAGGCCAATCACGCGTACGCCGCACATCGAACATCCTCCAGAATAATCACGTGGTCACGCGCTTCAGCGATCCCAGAGCTCACCGCGTCGTCGCGCGCGAAATTCGCGCGGCACGCTTGCGTGCACGTCTCACGCGCGCTCAGCTCGCGAAGCGATTGAGCTGCTCGCACGCCGTCATTGTCGCGATAGAACAAGGCAAACGACGGATCACCGTTGGCGATTTGGTGCGCATTGCACAGGCCCTCGCCATCGATCCCGTGCGTCTGCTGCGCAAATGCTCGGTTGAACGGCGCGGCTGAAGAGCGCGCGATCAGGGAGGGGAGGCGTCCCGAGGCGGTGCGATGTGGGATGGAACCTCAGCGTCCGTGCGGAGCAGAGAGTCCACCAGTTGCTGAGCTTGCTCTCTGCTGAAGTGACCGTCCCTCAGGCCGTGCATCAACGTCGCACGCAAATGCATCGCCAGCGCCACCGTGAACGCCTGCAGCGAATACTTCTTGGCCAGCCGCGGCAACTTGCGACCGAGCGCGCCTGCACACGCGAGCACGTCCGCTGACAGTCTCACGCTCGCCGTCGCGGGTTCTTTGACGCGCCACCGTAATCCGAAGGACATATCCCGTCGCTCGCCGCCGCATTCCGAAATCGAATAATTCGAATTTCGAATTATACGCACGCGCGGATCAGGCGAGCGGAGCGACCATTGAAGTCACTACGAAGCCCAGTCGATCGGGCGCTGCGCGAGGTGCTGGCGAAGGCCAGAGAGAAGGCCGGTCTCAACCAAGAGGATGTCGCGCGTCGGCTGGGTCGTCGGCAGCCGTACATCTCGAAGATCGAGACAGGGGAGCGCGCCGGTATGTACGTGCCCGAGTTCGTTGCAATCGCCGAGGCGATCGGTGCGGATGCGGGCAAGCTTCTCGACGAAGCCATTCGGCTCGCGAAACCCAACCTGCCGACGAAGCGGCCTCCGCGCAAACGGCGTCGCAAGTAGTACCGAATAGCGGATTGTTGCTGCTGGACCGTCTAGAGTGCTTGAACCGCGCAACGGTGTGCGCTGGGGTTTACCACGGAGGGCTCATTCATCTACCGGACGGCAGAACTCGTGGCTCACACTCGACGGTCAACGCCATCGCAATCCGCTCTCCCGCCCCACTCCGACGACGATTGGGATCTTCGTGCCTCGCAGTACGCCTCGGCTCAAAATGTCGTTGACCAGGCTTGGCGGGCGGACCTCAAGGACATCGTCCTGCCCCACATCACGTTGTCCTTACATCGCGTGCGGCGCGCGCGCGTGCTCCACGGGTGGCTCTCGCATCTAGGCACGGTCGTGGCACTGGTGGCATGGGGTAGCCTGACACTGGTCTTCGTGGAGACGGCCTTTGCGGCCGACGCGGGTAATGCAATCCGCCAAGTGGTGCCGGCGGCGGTACTCGCGTTGCCGGCGTGGGCATTCCTGGGCCTTCAACGTCTGGTGTCAGCGTGGCTTTCTTGTCGTGAACGGGAGTTGCGGGAGCAGGAGGTCGTGTATTTGTCGTGCGTCGGGGCGCTTCATCAGAACAGCAGCGATATGTTCCAGCAGGTTCTCGACGCGATGATCGCGCCGCCAGAGCAGAGAGCGCGGATGCGATCGGCCAAAGCCCCGCACGAACCCGCCATTTAGTGCCGACTACTTGCTCTCACGGCGGGCTCCGTGGGGAAGTGCGCGCGAAGAACGGCGAGATGGCGCGCGTTGGGTGACTTCGTGAAGCGCAGGCCAACGGCGAGCTCCGCGCGTCAGGCTCCCGCATCTCCGCGCCAACAACGCGCGCATCTCCGCGCCAACTACCCACAACGGCTCCAGCTAGCGCCGCTTCGCCCGCCCGCGTGTCGGCCGAGGTGATCCTGTGTCCGCATCGACCAGCAAGGAGTAGCTCGTGCTCCGCCCGCCGCCAGAGTCCCTTTGAAGCGCCCCGCGTTCGACCAGATCGAGTATGTCGCGATAGGCCGTGTCCTGTGACGACTTCGTCAGCTTCGCCCACTTCGACGTGGTGAGTTTTCCCTCGAAGTCATCGAGTAGCCGATTGAGTACCTTCACTTGCCTGGCATTGAGCGGCTGCTGCGCGAAGCGCTTCCAGAAATGCGCCTTCTGAAGGACTTCACGCAGTGTGTGCTGCGAGGCTTCGATCGCGCGTTGCAGGCAGCCGAGGAACCACTCCTGCCATGCGGTGACATCGAGAGTGGCCTTCTGGCTGCGCTCGAGCATCGTGTAGTAGTCATCCCGTTCACGGCGGATTTGCGCGGACATGCTATAGAAGCGCTGCCCGTTGTTCTCGGAGCGCGCGAGCGCCATATCGGCGATCGCACGCGCGATGCGCCCGTTCCCATCGTCGAAGGGGTGGATGGTGACGAACCACAGATGCGCAAGACCGGCGATCAGGAGCGGATCGGTTTTGCCCGGAGAAGCGAACCATCTCAGGAAGCGGTCCATCTCGGCCGGTACGCGCGCGGCCGGTGGCGCTTCGAAGTGGACCTTCTGCTTGCCGATCGGTCCGGAGACCACTTGCATCGGGCCGGTGCGATCACGGCGCCAGTTTCCGACCGTGATCTTGTGCATCCCGCTTCGGCCCGTTGGAAACAGCGCCGCGTGCCAATCGAAGAGGCGATCGGCCGTCAGCGGCTTCTCATAGTGAGTTGTGGCATCGAGCATCATCTCGACCACACCCTCTACGTCGCGATCGGCGCGGACCGCTCCGCCGATATCGACACCGAGGCGCCGCGCGATGGACGATCGAACCTGAGCACTGTCCAGCTTCTCACCTTCGATCTCGCTCGATCGGAGAACGTCCTCGGTCAGGGTGCTGAGCTGGGCTTGTTGGCGCAGCTCGAAGCCGAGCGATTCCATCTTGCCCAGGAGCCGTCCCTGTTCGCGTGCCACCTGGGCCAGGACAGCGGCGAGCGCCTTGCTGTCCCAGAACATTCCGGGCCAGCCCTTCTGCTGCCAGAGGTACTTGGATTCTCCGCGTCTCATGCGGAGATTATGGAAGTATTCTCCGCACCGCGCAAATCGAAATCCGCAGAATGTGCGGAGAATAACTGTTCAAGTGGCAGAAGGGCTGTGGCCGTGAGGGTCGCGGAAACACGTGATTCGCGAGAGCGCGAGTCGCGGCGTTGCGCCGACGCTTGTGCAGTACTGACGTGACGCCGGTCAACGCATCGACGGGACGCGGGCAAAGTTTCTGGTCCGCCGCGTTCGGAGTACCGAATGGAGTGTTCATGTGCTCGCCGGCGAGGTCGTGCTGTACGTCGACGGTGCGATCGCCGTGACGAGACTCGGCAGGGGGCGCGCGGCGACCGTCCGTCCCGGGAGGGTGTTCGTCTGTCACTTCGACGCGCAAGTCGGCGCGCGATTGCTCGCGTGGCTCGACGGCAAGCTCGTCTTCGACGGGGAGTCTCTGAGCGAGGTGGTGAGCGAGTTCAATCGCTACAACCGCGAAAAGATGCAGATCGGAGATGATTCGATCGCGGCGTTTCGGATTGGCGGGAGCTATCGCGCGATGGATCCAGCGGGCTTTGCGCGCCAACTGAAGGCGTTCGGCATCGGCGCGCAATGGGTTCGGCCCGAGGGGGCGCGCGCGAACGTGATCGTGCTCACGAAGCTGAAACCGGCGGCGCGATCGAAGCCCGCGCCGCCGGCGCGGCGGCCGAGTCCGGCCATGCGCGCGTCCCTGCGCGCTCTCGGCGTCCTTGCATCAGCCCAACGCAATGTGGGCCATCCTGTTGGATCGAAATCGGCCGATCGCTCGGTGAGTATCTGTTCCGAGTCGTCGCTTTATATCAGCGGCGTGCTACGACGTTTCATTTAGAGCGCGTGCATGCTGCATAGCATTCCTGCATGTGAGACGTGGCGTCTCACGCGTTCGGTTTTCGGAGTCGGTGCTCGTACGCGCGCTGCAGCCAGAAGGTTAGTCGCGGGTGCAGAAGCTGTTGGTTTCGCGGGCGCTGTATGAAGGATAGCCACACGGAGATGGAGCGCGGGGGATTGGTGATGCGCATTGGTGCTAGCCGGTTTTGAGTAGGTGGGAGTGGTTAGTCTGGTGACGCGTGAAGTCTGGGTGTCTTCTGCTGACAAGGTGCTGCGTAGTCTAAGGGATCGTGTGCGGTGTGCGGGTACTTGTATCTGGCTGGCGTGGATGTTTGCGGGCGCGGCGGATGTTTGCGGGTGCGGGGTGCGGGAGAGGGCGGGCGTGCGGCTCGGGGTGATCTGTTTCTGGGGTGACAGCCAGCCGAGCTCGCAGCGGCGGCGGTCCGCACGTTGAGCTGTGAGAGCTGTGAGGATGATCGCTTTTCGCACCTGATGTGATTTTCTCATCGCCCAAGTGTTGTCGGGCTTCACTGCCTCAAGTACACCTAACAAGCACCTTTGGCAGAAGGCATGGCGCGAATCCGATCCAAGTAGTCTGCGCTCGAAGCGTGCCGTTCCGACGCCTGCGGCCCGGAGGAGGCGCCGGCGCACGCGACCCGCAACACGCCGACTGAAGCAGGCCACCGAGACACGTGGCCCGAAGCACGCCGCTTGAAGCACGCCGTCGAGGCACGCGGTCCGGAGGAGGGAGCTGGAAACGCACCGCCCGAACCACACCGCCGGCAAGCCCCTCTTCGGGCAGCGCTCGAGCCGCCGGCGCGCGAACCGCCGGCTACTTGAAGGGCCGCCGCGCTTAGAGGCAGCGCAGCAGCCAGTCGCCAGCGTGTTCGGGAGCGGAGTGCGTTGGGGGGGTGAGCGCTCGTTGACAACCCCTTGTCATGTGCCAATCCATTGGGACGCACCTCCCCTTGCATTTCCGCGCGAATCCGCAGATTTCGACAAGGGGTTGTCAACGCGCGCCCGGTATACCCTCACACGCGCTCGGCCGCGGCGAGCAAGGCCAATGGCAGGGCACGCGCGTACGCGAGCTCCTAGTCCTGCAGCGCTGAATGCCTCTCGATGACTCACCGCGTCGGGCCAAGAAGATGGGGCGGGTCGGACTTACCGACGGAACAGACGTTGGCACTGCGGTTGGTAGAGAGAGCGACGTTGGCACCGCCGCAAGGACGCTGGCACCTCCGGAAGACGTCGGCACCGACGGAAAGGCGTCCGCCCGGACAGAACGCGGTGGCATCGACAGAAGGACGTTGGCACGCAAACGAGGCTCCCCCGGACGGAAGGACTTGGGCACTTACGGAAGGACGTTCGCAAGAAAGACATTGGCACCACGAACAGACACTCGCGCCGGACTAAAGACCTTCGCGCGGGCGGAAAGACGTTTACTCGGGCGGATAGACCTTCGCGCACGGATTGCGACACTCGCGTTCAAACGACGCGCCTCAGCAGCGTCGCCCGTGCGCGATCCAGCAACGCTGACGTCGCTGATCGGCCGACCGAGGGCGCTGCACCGGCGAAGGGCTCAGAAATGAACGCCGTAACGCCGCCAGCGGGCTAGGCGCGAACACCAATGCCGAGGACCACGCAATGGCAAACAACAAGAAAGTCATCGCAGAAATCCTGCGCACCGCCCGCCGCCTCACAACGGCACGCGATGCGCTGCTTGCCGATTTCGGTATGACCAGCGCGAAGCTCCGGCTGCTAAAGACCGTCCGAAGGCTGCCCATCGCCTTCACCATCGCGGAACTCGCGCGTGTCATGGGAGTGTCGCGCCAAGCGGCGAGACTCACGGTGCGCGACCTGGAAACCAGCGGCCTGATCAGCACCGCGCCACGCTCGCACGATGGCAACGGACACATCGTCGTGCTGACTCCACTAGGGCGAGCCCACCTCGAGAAAGTGTTGCAGATGGAAGGTGAATGGCTCGCGCATCTCACCGAAGGATTTGCCGATCGCTCACTCGCCCAAGCGACGTGGCTCATCGGCATCGTGTGCGAGCGGGCGAAAACACGCCCCTCCGCGAATCAACCGCGACCATCCGCAAGTCAACACTGTTCGCCTGCCACCACCCGCGGCGAGCTTGATCGTCGGTCCTAAATTTCGGCGCACTCGAGAACGTTCAACAATCACCACGCCGAAGCTGTTCGCCGACTGCGAGCGCGACCGACGAGCCGGAGGCCAGTTGGGCTGGCTCTGCACCTCCATTTCTCAACAAACGCACCAGGAACGACACCCGCAAAGAGGCCGACGCGATCGTACGCTTCGCTACCGAAATGAGCTCCAAGACGCACGGTATACTGCAAATGCTTCCCCAGCCGAGCCATTACATGCCTGCCCGCCCCGACATCGTCGTCTACTCGCAAGACAAGCGCCGGGTCCTGGTCGTCGAAGTCAAAGAGGGTAAGGAGCCGGATCCGGAGCACACGGCGGGTTTGCGTCGTACGCTCATCGCGCACGACCTGCTTCCGCATGCGCCGTTCTTCCTGCTGGCGTATCGCACGCGACTTTTTCTGTGGCGGCAGGAGACGAAACCTGGCGAGCCACCAGACTACTCAGCCTCCGCCGCCCCGATTCTGGACGACTACGCGTCGTCGTTCCTGAAAGCGGGTAGTCCTCTTCGGGAAAGCGGACTGCAACTCATCATTTTTGCTTGGCTCGCCGATCTCGCGAGTGGTGCACGCGTACCCCATCCCGACTCCGAGCCCGACCGGATGTCGGTCGAGTCCGGCCTCTGGGGTGACATTCGGCTCGGAGACGTGCAGTTCGAAGCCGACACATGATCGTCCTCGGCGAATCGAATTTCGTTCTCGAGCTCGCCTTTCGACGCCAGACATCCTGCCGTCGAACATCACGCCGCGAATGCGCAACTTTCCCCCATCTCACGCCGCGTTCCCCCTCAGCGCCAACCACGGCTCCCTCATCCACCCCTTCTCCTGAAACGACAGCACCGTCTCCCCGACGATGATGTGATCCAGCAGTTCCACATCGATCATCTTCAGCATCCGATACAGCTGATACGTGATCCGCACGTCCGCATGCGACGGCTCGCATACCCCCGACGGATGGTTGTGCCCCAGAATCACGGCACACGCGCGCGATCGCACCACACACGAGAGCACCGTTCGAACTTCCACCTTCACCGTGTCGACAGTGCCGTGAAACAGCTCCTCGTACCCGATGAACCGCCGGCGCGCGTCGAGCAGCATCACGGCGAACACTTCGTCGTCCCGGTCGCCGATCTTCAAGCTCAG
>DASTRY010000019.1:0-15468 GCA_035760965.1 Steroidobacteraceae bacterium
TCCACTGAAAGCTCTTGACCGTACCGTTCAGCTTGACTTGATGGTCGTGGTCGAACATCGCGAACGAGTGGTGCGCGAAGGCCGCTGCCGCGATCGCCCAAGTTGCGAGACCTGTGATGACTGCGCCGGTGACAGCGCGCGCCCGTTTTGTTTTCATGCCGTGGGACCCCGGATGCCACTCGCGGCGATTCGAGCAGAACCCGCCTCGCTCGGGCAACACGGGCGGCGTCCGCGGCCACTGCTCGGGAACGTTTCGTGCTCGTTCAACCTTTATGTACGCACATGATGCAGGATCGAGAGCCCGCGCACCGGCTCGAGAATCCTGCCCGCCAGGAGACTCGGATGCAGGGCGGCGCAGCGGTCGTTCTCAACGTCAACGATAACGACGCGAGCCGCTACGTGGTGTCCCGCATGCTGGAGCAGGCGGGATTCTCCGTCCTCGAGGCCAGCTCCGGCCAGCAGGCGCTGGACCTCGCGCGCGCCTCGCTCCCCAGCGTCATCGTCCTGGACATCAAATTGCCGGACATCGACGGGCTGCAGGTGTGTCGGCGCCTGAAGAGCGATCCGCACACGCAGCCGATCAAGGTCCTACATACCTCTGCAGTCTATGTATCCCCCGAGTACAAAGTGCAGAGCCTCGAGTGCGGCGCCGACGGTTACCTCGGGCATCCGTTCGAGCAGGAGGAGCTCGTCGCAACGCTGCGCTCGCTGCTGCGGTTGAGCGAGGCGGAGCGGTCGCTGCGCGCGCAGGCGGAGGAGCTGAAGGCGGCCAACCGCCGCACCAATGAATTTCTCGCGATGCTGGCGCACGAGCTGCGCAATCCGCTTGCGGCCATCGTCACATCGTTGCCGCTGCTCGAACGCAGCGCGGCGGTCGATTCGCTCGAGAAGACCGCGCGCGAGCTGATCCGCCGCCAGACGACGCACCTGCGCCGCCTCGTCGATGACTTGCTGGATGCCGCACGGGTCACGCAGGGCAAGATCGACTTGCGCTGGGAAACGATCGATCTCAACGATCTCGTGCGCAGAGTCGCGGCGAACGCCGAGCGTACGAAGATGCAGCCGCGCAACCAAGCGCTGCGGCTCGCGCTGCCGACGGCGCGGATGCTGGTTCGCGGCGATCCGATGCGCCTCGAGCAGGTGCTGACCAATCTGCTCGACAACGCCTCGAAGTACAGCAACTCGGGCGACGTGATCGACTTCAGCCTCACGCGGACGCGCCACCCGCAGACGGGCACGGACATGGCACAAATCGCCGTCCGCGACCGCGGCATCGGCATGGCGCCGGAAACGCTGCCGACCATCTTCGATCTGTTCTCGCAGGCCGACGTGCCGCTGGCGCGCTCGCGCGGCGGCCTCGGGATCGGCCTGACCCTCGTGCGTACGCTGGTGGACCTGCACGGCGGCACGACGCGCGCGCGCAGCGACGGGCTCGGCAAAGGGAGTGAATTCGAGATCACGCTGCCGCTTGCGATGGCGCACACGCAAGCCGCTGCGCCAGCGGATGCGCCCGTGCGCAGCTCTCACGCGCACGCCCGCCGCCGCGTGCTCGTCGTCGAAGACAATCGTGATGCGCAGGAAGCCCTGCAATGCCTGCTGGAGTTGTGGGGACATGAAGTGTTCGTCGCGGCGGACGGTACGGCAGGGTGCGAAGCCGCAGTGGCCGTACGGCCGGATGTCGCGCTGATCGATCTCGGACTGCCCGGGATAGATGGCTACGAGGTCGCCAAGAGGATCCGCGCGACACTCGGCGTAGCCTCGCCGCTTCTGATCGCGCTCACCGGCTACGGCGCGCCGGAGCAGCGCGCGCAAGCGCTCGCGGCCGGCTTCGATCTGCACATCGTGAAGCCCGTCGAGCCGGAGCGGCTGGCGACGCTGCTCGAGGAATACGCGGCCACGCCGCCGACGTCGGCGCGCCAGGCGGAGCAAGCCGCCTCGATCGAGACGACGGCCACGAACCTGCGCACGCTGGCCTGACGCGCTACTGCGATTCCTTCAGCAGCTCCGCGAGGTATCGCTCCCACACTTTCGCGACCGTGTGCGTGCCGTGGCCGCGCGTCTCGCTGCTCATCGGCACGACCACCGCTTTGCCGCGCTTCACGCGCTTGATCTCGCGCTCGAGGATGTGCAGCTCGGGTGGATTGATCAGATCGTCCGCGGAGTTCACCGCGTAGAGCGGCGCCTGAATGCGTTCGAGCCCCGGACCGGGGTCGTAGTCCCACGAGGCGCTCACCTGATACAGCAGGTCGTTCGCGTCGTCGTTGCGCATGGCGGTGTCGATCGCCTTCTCGAGCGCTTCGTCGGACTTGGCGAGCGTCGGCATCGCCTCCTGCCGCAGCACGGGGTTGCTGCCCATGAAAAAGAGCAGCGCGGCGGCCACGCGCAGGCTCGGCGGTTGCGTCGTGTAGTTGCCCCCCTGCCATGCCGGATCGTTGCGGATGGCATCGATCACCGTCTTGCGCCACACGCGATTGCGGCCGGAGATCTGCGTCGGCAGGCTCGCCAGCGGCATGAGCGCGTCCATGAAATCCGGGTGGCGCTCACCGATCACCCACGTTTGCATTCCGCCCATCGACGTCCCCATCGCAAGGCGCAGGTGATTCACGCCGAGCCCTTCCGTGAGCAGCCGATAGTTCGCCTCGACCATGTCCGTGTAGCCGTACGTCGGGAAGCGGGCGCGCAATCCATCGCTCGGCTTCGACGATTTGCCATGGCCGATGCCGTCGGGCAGCACGATGAAGTACTTCGTTGCATCGAGGAGCTGACCCGCGCCGAACAGCTCGCCCGCGAACTCCGGGCGAATGAACTGCGCGCCGCTGCCGCCGGTGCCGTGAACGATGAGCACGGCATTGCGCACGATGCCTTTCGAGTCTTTTCGCGGCTGCCCGAGCGTGCGGTAGTGGATGCGCAATTCCGGCAGGGTTGCGCCGCTCGTGAAGTGAAAGTCCCGCAGCGTGAAATCGCCTTCGGTGGGTGCCGGATAATCGGCCGCGTGCGCACCGCCGGCGACGAGCAGCACTGCCAGGAAGAACCAACGCATGTGGAGTTGAGACATCTCAGCCATCCTTTTAGATTGGCGCACCGTGATGATACGCAGACGTCCCTCATGAAAAGCAAAACCACCTTTCGCGGCGCCGTCATTCGCCCGACCAGCGGCCGCGCGGTGCCGGGCGCCGTTCGACCGCAGCCCACCGCCGCGAACGCGCGTGTGCGCGTGGGACGCGAGGTGGCGGGACGCGGCGGCAAGGGCGTCTCGGTGATCACGGGTCTGCCGCTCGACGACGCGGCGCTCGAAGAGCTCGCGACGAAGCTGAAAAAGACGTGCGGCGCCGGCGGCGCCGTGAAGGACGGCAAGATCGAGATTCAGGGCGATCATCGCGACCGGCTCGTCGCCGAGCTCACGAAGCTCGGCTACGACGCGAAGCGCTCGGGCGGCTGAGGCCCGCGCGCCCGTGGCCCCGATCTCGACGATGTCGTTCGGCACACGCGTCGTCCTCGCGCTCATTGCCGGACTCGTCGCGGGCGCGCTGATCGGCGCGGCGCACGTTCCGGCGCTCGACCGCGTCGTACCCACGCTCGAGCCCATTGGCGCGCTGTGGCTGAACGGGCTGCGGATGACCATCGTTCCGCTCATCGTGTCGATGCTGATCACGGGCACCGCATCCGCCGCGGAAACGGCGGCAACCGGGCGCATCGCCGCCCGCGCGCTGCTGCTGTTCGTGATTCTGCTCACCGCGGGAGCCGCATTTGGCGCGCTTTTCACCTCGGTGGCGCTCGCATGGGTTCCGGTGGATCCGGCGGCAGCCGACGCATTCCGGGCCGGCGCGAGTCGCGAGGCGGCGGCAATTCCCACGCTGCCGGGCGTGCGCGACTGGCTGGTCAACGTCATCCCGACGAACGTCTTCAAGGCGGCGAGCGATGGGGAGATGCTGCCGCTCGTCATCTTCGCACTGCTCTTCGGCTTTGCTGCTTCGCGCATCGCGAGCGAGCTGCGCGCTCCGCTTCTCGGGTTCTTCCGCGCGGTGATGGAGACGATGCTCGTCATCATCGGGTGGATTCTGTGGCTCGCGCCGGTGGGTGTGTTCGTGTTGGCGCTCGGCGTCGGTGCGCGCGGCGGAGTGAACGCTGCGGGGGCGCTTGCGCACTATCTCGTGCTGATGTGTCTGCTCGGGCTCGTCGTGACGGTGCTGTGCTATCCGCTGGTCGTCGCATTCGGACGCGTGTCGCTCGCGCGCTTTGCGAAGGCGATCGCGCCGGCGCAGGCGGTTGCGGTCAGCACGCAGTCGTCGCTGGCGTCATTGCCTGCGATGTTGTCCGGCGCGCAGCAGGTTCTCGGTTTGCCTGAACGCGTGACTTCGATCACCTTGCCGCTCGCGGTGTCGCTGTTCCGGCTGACGAGCCCGCCGATCAACATCTCGATCGTCATCTTCGTGGCGCACGTGTACGGCGTGCCGCTGGACTTGGGTCGAATCGCGATCGGCGTGGTGCTCGCGGTGGTAACGAATTTCAGTGTGGTCGGCTTGCCGAGTCAGCTCACGCTGTTCAACACGACCGTGCCGATCTCGCTTGCCATGGGTGTGCCGCTCGAGCTGTTGCCGCTGTTGCTCGCCGTCGAAGTGATTCCGGATATCTTCCGCACGCTCGGCAACGTCACGGCGGATGTCGCCGCGACCGCCATCGTCGCGCGGGGTGAGCGTCCGCCGCCCTGACGATTGTGGCGAGGCGGTGGCAAACGCCGCCACACGGATGCGCGAGCCGGCCTCGTAAAATGCCGCGCACGATTCTCGGAGGCGATCTCATGGGCTCAGGGTTGTGGCGCGCGGCCGCGAGCATCGGTGTCGCGCTGTGGTTCGCGTCGTCGGCCGTCGGTCAGGGCGTCGATGCAGAGAAGGCCGCGAAGCCGCCGTCGACTGCGGGCCAAGCCGCGGGACACGCTGCGGCACCGAATGCATCGCCCGCGGCGACAGCGAACCCGGCGCCTACGGCCGCAAACGCAGCACCCGCGGCAACAGCAAACCCGCCGCCTGCGGCACCGAATGCAGCACCGCCCGCCGCGCCGCCGCCTGCCCCGCGCGTCGAGTTCTTCTCGCCGCGGGGTACGGCGAAGCAAGTGCGCCAGGCGACGGCGCGCTTCTCTGCGCCGATGGTCGCACTCGGCGATCCGCGCCTCGCGGACCCATTCGCTGTCTCGTGCCCGGCGCCGGGCAAGGGCCGCTGGGCCGACCCGCGCAACTGGATCTACGACTTCGATGCCGATCTGCCGGCCGGCATGCGCTGCACCTTCGCGCTGAAGCCGAATCTCACGACGCTCGACAAGCGCCCGCTCGCCGGTACGCGCACGTTCTCGTTCGACACCGGCGGCCCGGCGATCGTGGCCTCCTTCCCCCACGACGGCTGGGTAGCGCTCGACGAGGATCAGGTCTTCCTGCTGAAGTCCGACGCACCCCCTACGATTCAATCCGTCCTGCAGAACGCGTACTGCGTGATCGAAGGCATCGCCGAACGCATCCCGGTGGAGGTGCTCACCGGCGACGCCCGCCGCGCCGTGCTCGATCAGCGCAAGCAGCTGGGCTACGCGTATTTCGCGCTCCTGTGGAAGAGCGGCGCCGTCAGCGACGTGCGCGTGCGCGACCGATCGCTCGAGCGAGCGGAAGACACCATCACCGCGCTCAAGTGTCAGCGACGCCTCCCGCCCTCCACGCGCGTACAGCTCGTGTGGGGCGCGGGCATCGCAGCTGCAAGCGGCATCGCCACGCAACAGCCGCAGCAGCTCGCATTTCAAGTTCGCCCGGAATTCACGGCGATGCTCGAGTGCACGCGCACCGAGCCGCGCGCGGGCTGCACGCCGACCCAGCCGATCACCGTTCGATTCAGCGCACCGGTGCCGGCCGAGCAAGCGTTCGCGGCAAGACTCGTGATCGCGGGAGGCGAGACGCGCACACCGAGCAATGCAGGCAAGCCTGCGAAAGTCGTCGAGTCCATCGAGTTCAAGCCACCCTTTCCGGATGGTGCCAGCGCAACTCTGCAACTGCCCGCGCAGCTCGTCGACGACGCGGGCCGCACGCTCGCCAACGCCGCGCGCTTTCCGCTCGACGTGCGCATCGACGAGTATCCGCCCCTCGTCAAGTTCGCGAGCGATCTCGGCATTCTCGAAGCGCAGGAAGGCGGCGTGCTGCCGGTGACGTTGCGAAACCTCGACGCCGGGGAGTCCGGGGGCGCGACGACGATCCACGGCCGACAGCTGCGCGTCGCAAACGATCCAGCCGCCGTGAGCGAATGGCTGCAGCGCGTGACCGATGCGAACGCGCACCGCGGCGAGTGGCAGCGGCAGCCGAACGGCGAGTCGAAATGGCACGAGGAGACAGGCGCCGCATCCGTCTTCAAAAAGGGTGACGACACGACGCCGCTGTCGATCGCAAAGCCCCAAGGGGCGCGTCCCGCCGAGGTCGTCGGCATTCCGCTGCGTACGCCCGGACTTTACGTCGTCGAGCTCGAGAGCCGCCGTCTCGGCCAGTCGCTGCTCGGGCGCGATGCCATTCGTTACGTGTCAACTGCGGCGCTGGTCACGAACCTTTCCGTGCACTTCAAGTGGGGACGCGAGAGCTCGCGCGTGTGGGTCACGCGGCTCGACAACGGCCAGCCTGTACCCGACGCGCAGGTCGTCGTGAGCGCGTTCTGTTACAACAATCTGCTCTGGAGCGGCAAAACGGACCGGGACGGCGTCGCAACCATCGACAACTCGCTGGGCGAGCCGCACGACAACGAACGCTGCAACAAGTACTCGCCATCGCCGCTGCTCGTCACCGCGCGTGCGCCGACCTCATCCAGCAAGGCGAGCGGCAAGGTCGAGGAAGACTTCAGCTTCGTGCTCTCGGGGTGGAACAAAGGCATCTCGCCGCACGACTTCGGCTTGAAGGTGGGATCGACGTACGAAGTCCCCATCTTTCACACCGTGCTCGACCGCCCGCTGTTCCGCGCCGGCGAAACGGTGTCGATGAAGCACTTCATCCGTCGCCACGTGAGCCAGGGGATCGCGCTGCCTCCAGGCGACGCATCACGCGATCGCACCGTGACGATCTCGCACTACGGCAGCGGGCAGAAGTACACGTTCACCGCTCACTTCGACGCAAACGGCGTCGCAGAGCAAACGTGGAAGATTCCGGCGGAAGCGAAGCTCGGCGAATACGCCATCGAAATTCAGGGCGACACGAAAAACGACGTGCGCACGAGCGGCCAGTTCAAGGTCGAGGAGTTCCGCTTGCCGACGATGCGCGCGAGCGTGCAGGGGCCGGCGCGTCCGCTAGTGCGGCCAGCGACCGCAACACTGGACCTGCACGTTGCATACGTTTCGGGCGGGGGCGCGTCCGGCATGCCGGTGAAGCTACGCACCGTCGTCGAGCCGTGGCCGCTGCCGCATCCAGGATACGACGATTTTCGCTTCGGCGGCGCACCGGTCCGCGAAGGCGTGCAGGTGAACGAGGGCAGCCGTTACGACCTCGACTTCGAAGAGGAGTCTGCGCCGGAGAGTGGAAGCGGTGCGAAGGCGCAAGTCCTGCCCGTCACGCTCGATGAGCAGGGCGCGGCCCGCGTCACCCTCACGAGCTTGCCGGCGATCGAGAATCCCTCGGTACTCACCGCGGAGCTCGAATACTCGGACGCGAGCGGCGAGGTGCTCACGACGAGCGGTCGTGTGCACCTCGTGCCGGCGGCACTGAGCGTCGGCATTCGCCCGGAGGGCTGGGCGGCGAGCAGCGAGCAGATGCGCTTTCGCATCGTCGTGCTCGATCTCGACGGCAAGCCGGTCCCAAAGCGCCAGGTGACGGCGACGCTGTTCAATGCGGCGCGCTACTCGTATCGCAAACGGCTCATCGGCGGCTTCTATACGTACGAGACCGCGCAGGAGAACACAAAGCTGAAGGCGACCTGCGCGGGCAAGACCAACGCACAGGGTCTGCTCGTGTGCGAGGTCGCGCCGGGCGTTTCCGGAGAAGTGCTCGTGCGCGCCGAGGCGCGCGACGATGACGGACGAATGGCCGGCGCCACGACGTCGATCTGGGTCGCCGGCAAGGACGAGTGGTGGTTCGGTGGCACCGCCGGCGATCGCATGGACGTGCTGCCCGAGAATCCCGAATACGACGTCGGACAGGTCGCGCGCTTCCAGGTGCGCATGCCGTTCCGCGAGGCCACCGCACTCGTCACCGTCGAGCGCGAAGGCGTGCTCCGCAGCTTCGTCACCCGGCTCAGCGGCAAGGAGCCCGTCGTCAAGGTCCCCATCCAGGCGGCGGACTCACCGAACGTGTACGTCTCGGTGCTCGCGCTGCGCGGGCGCATCGGCAAGAGCTGGCGCAAGACGAACGACGGCAAGGAGATCACGGCGCTCGTCGATCTCAACAAGCCGGCTTATCGACTCGGGACGGCCGAAATCCGCGTCGGCTGGCAGCCGCATCGTCTCGATGTGCGCGTGAGCACCGATCGGCCGACTTACGCCATTCGCGAGCAGGCGAAGGTACACATCGAGGTGAAACGCGCGGACGGCACCGCGTTACCGGCGGGTGCGGAAGTCGCGCTCGCCGCAGTCGACGAAGCGCTGCTCGAGCTCGCACCGAACGACTCGTGGAAGCTGCTGGACGCCATGATGGGCCGGCGCGGCCTCGAGGTGTGGACCTCGACCGCGCAACTGCAGGTGGTCGGCAAGCGGCACTACGGCCGCAAGGCCGTGCCGCATGGCGGCGGTGGCGGGCGCGAGCGTGCGCGCGAATCCTTCGACACGCTGCTCGCGTGGCAAGGCCGCGTGAAGCTCGATGCGGACGGCAAGGCCGATGTCACCGTGCCGCTGAACGATTCGCTCACGTCGTTCGAGATCGTCGCCGTCGCACACGCGAGCACCGATCTGTTCGGAACCGGCTCGACGAGCATCGCAACCAGCCAGGACCTGATCCTGCTCTCCGGGCTGCCGCCGGTCGTGCGCGAGGGCGACAGGTTCGCGGCCACCTTCACGGTGCGGAACACGACGCAGGCGAGCATGACGGTGGATGTCGCGGCGAACGTCCTGCCGAAGGACCGCATCTCGCTCGACCCGAAGCGCATCGAGATCCCCGCAGGCCAGGCGCGCGATGTCACGTGGGACGTGACGGTGCCGGTCAGGATCGCGAACCTCGCATGGGACGTGAGCGCGAATCACGCGGACGGCAGCGCGCGCGATCACATCAAGGTCAGCGAGACGGTCAAGCCGGTCTTCCCGGTTCGCACATACCAGGCGACGATCGCACAGCTCACGGCGCCTCTCGAGCTGCCGGCCGCGCGGCCGAAGGAGGCCGCGCCAGGACGCGGCGGGCTCGAGCTCACGTTGCGCGCCAAGCTCGGGGACGGGCTCGATGGCGTGCGCGAGTACATGAGCTTCTACAGCTACACGTGCCTCGAGCAGAACCTCTCGCGCGCGGTCGCGCTGAGCGACAAATCAATGTGGGACACGTGGATGGATCGGCTTCCCGCGTACATGGACGACGACGGGTTGCTCCGATACTTCCCGACCGATCGCCTGCAAGGCGAGGACGTGCTCACCTCGTACGTGCTTGCGATTGCCGGTGAGACCGGTTGGGCGATTCCCGATGCCGCGCGCGCTCGCATGATCGAGGCGCTGCAGAAGTTCGTCGACGGCCGCATCGTGCGCCGCTCGGCGCTGGATACCGCCGACCTCGCGGTGCGCAAGCTCGCGGCCATCAACGCGCTCGCGCGCTTCGAGGCCGCGCAGCCGAAGATGCTCGACAGCATCACACTCGAGCCGAATCTGTGGCCGACCTCGGCGGTGATCGATTGGCTCGGCATTCTGCGCCGCGTGCGCGGCATCCCGGATGCCGAGCGCAAGCGCGACATGGCCGAGAGCATTCTGCGCACGCGACTCAACTTCCAGGGCACGATCATGACGTTCTCCACGGAACGCACGGATGCGCTGTGGTGGCTGATGATCTCGTCTGACTCGAATGCGGTACGCGCGCTGCTCGAGCTGATGGATCGACCAGGGTGGCGGGACGATGTGCCGCGCCTCGTGCGCGGCGCGCTCGGGCGGCAGCAGCGTGGGCACTGGAATACGACGGTCGCGAATGCGTGGGGCGTCGTGGCCATGCAGAAGTTCTCCGCGGCATTCGAACAGACGCCGGTGACAGGCAACACCACCGTTCGCTACGGCACTCGAGGCGAATCGGTGCATTGGCCGCGCGCGGCCCCGGCGGAACTGCAGTTGCCGTGGCAGAACGGAGCGAGCGGTACGACGGCCCTAACCGTGGATCATGACGGCGCAGGCGCTCCCTGGGTGATCGTGCGCGCGACCGCGGCGCTGCCCCTGGAGAAGCCGCTGTCGACGGGCTTTACCGTGAAGCGCAGCGTGACGGCCGTCGAGCAGAAGCAGGCCGGGCGCTGGAGTCGCGGGGACGTCGCTCGGGTGCGTCTCGAATTGGAGGCGCAGTCCGACATGAGCTGGGTCGTCGTCGACGATCCGGTGCCGGGCGGTGCTACGGTGCTCGGGAGCGGGCTCGGCGGGCAGTCCCAGATTCTCACCTCGGGTGAGCGGCGCGAAGGCTGGGTGTGGCCCGCGTTCGAGGAGCGTCGCTTCGATGCGTTTCGTGCGTACTATCGGTTCGTGCCGAAGGGGCGCTGGGTCGTCGAGTACACCGTGCGATTGAACAATCCCGGCACGTTTCTGCTGCCCGCCACGCGAGTGGAGGCGATGTATGCGCCCGAGATGCTCGGCGAGGCGCCGAACGCGGCGGTGACGGTGGAGCCGGCGCCGTGATGTCTCGGGTTCGGGACGGGCTGATCGGCTGCGTGGTTGACGTGGTGCGTTCGATGTCCCGCGCTGCTCGGAGAGCCGCGGTGCTCGTGCGCTCAGTCGGCCCGCTCGCCAGATCTAAGGCCGACGGCGGACGTGTTGGAACGGATGGCACCGGCCGCCAGCTCGCAGCGCCGAGCGCCAGCGATCCGCTCGCAGCGTCCGATGGCAATGGTGATCGCCTCGCAGCGTCGGACGGCTCCGGTCGCCAGCACTCCGCATCGGACGGCGGCGCGCACGAACGCGTGCTGATGCGAGCTTCGGTCCGCCGTGCGCTGCGAGTCGCCGCTTTGGCAGTCACGGTCGCAGCCGTCGGCGCCGCACTCTGGTTCTTCCTGCCGCAGGACGTGCCCACCTTCGCGAGCGTCCGCGACGCATGGACGCCGTCCGACGCGTATCTGCTCGATCGCCACGGCGAGGTGATCGATCAGGAGCGCATTGATTTCCGCGTGCGCCGCCTCGAATGGACGCCGCTCGCATCGGTCTCGCCCGCGCTCGTCGCCGCGATCGTCGACGGTGAGGACCGCCGCTTCTTCCAGCACTCCGGCGTCGACTGGGCCGCGCTCATTGCCGCCTTGCGCGATACCGGAGTCACGGCGCATCGGCGCGGCGCCAGCACGATCACGATGCAGGTCGTCGCGCTCCTCGACCCCGCTGCACGCGCGGGCAGCGCGAGCGGCGCGTGGCGCCGAAAGCTGACGCAGATTCGGCTGGCACGCGCCCTCGATGCACGTTGGGACAAGCGCGAGATTCTCGAGGCATACCTCAACCTGCTGGGCTTTCGCGGCGAGCTGCAAGGCATCGGCGCCGCCTCGCAAATGCTGGCGGGCAAAGCACCGTCCGGTCTCACGCTTTCCGAAAGCCTGGTGCTCGCGGCGCTTCTACCCGCGCCCGGCGCGTCGTCCGAGCGCGTCGTCGCTCGCGCCTGCGCCCGTGCCGCCGCGCGCCACGTCACCGTCACCTGCGACGCCATCCGCGCGGCTGCGAGCGAAATGCTCGGCGCAGACACGTCGCCGCCAAACGGCACCGCGACTCGCGACGCCCTCGCTGCGCGCCAGTCCGTCGCGAGTCAGCTCGCGCCCCACCTCGCGCGCACACTTCTCAGGAGGCCCGGCGAACGCGTCACGACGACACTCGACGCGCGCATTCAACGCCTGGCCCTCAACACTCTGCGCCAGCATCTCGCAGGTCTCGCTGCGCGCAACGTTCGGGACGGCGCCGTGCTCATCGTCGACAACGCGTCGGGTGACGTGCTCGCCTACGTCGGTTCCGCAGGGCCGCTCTCGCGCGCTGGCCAAGTGGATGGCGTACGTGCGCGTCGCCAAGCCGGCTCGACGCTCAAGCCGTTTCTCTACGAGCTGGCGCTCGAGCGCCAATACCTCACTGCGGCTTCGCTTCTGAACGATGCGCCCATCACGCTCGACACGGCGAGCGGCATCTACCTGCCCCAGGACTACGATCGCGATTTCAAAGGGCTCGTGAGCGTGCGCACCGCATTGGGCAGCTCGCTCAATGTGCCTGCCGTGCGAGCCCTGATGCTCGTCGGCGTCGAGCCGTTCCGAGATCGGCTGTACTCGCTCGGCTACACCGGCATCACCCGGTCCGGCGAGTTCTACGGCTATTCGCTCGCGCTCGGTTCTGCGGAAGTCAGCCTCTGGGAACAGGTGCAGGCGTATCGCGTGCTCGCGCGCGGCGGGCGCTGGGCGCCGATACAGGCGCAGCGCGAAGCGCTCACGACAGAGCGGGCCGCGGTTCGCAATGTTCAGGACGCGGTGCTGCTCGCGCCCGATGCCGCATTCATCGTCACCGACATGATCAGCGATCGCGCCGCGCGAGTCGTGACGTTCGGGCTCGACAATCATCTGAACACACCCTTCTGGAGCGCCGTGAAGACCGGCACCAGCAAGGACATGCGCGACAACTGGTGCATCGGCTTTTCGCGACGCTTCACCGTCGGTGTCTGGGTGGGAAATTTCGAAGGCGATGCGATGCACGACGTCAGCGGAGTGACGGGCGCCGCACCGGTGTGGCATGCCCTCATGCTCCGGCTGCACGCGCGCCTGCCTTCGGAGCCGCCGCCGACGCCGCCGGGCGTGATGGCGATGCGGACGCGATTTTCGCCGGCCGTGGAAGCGGAACGAACGGAGCTCTTCTTGAAGCGAACGGAATCCACGGCCGCGCACGAGTCGCCCGAAACCACGCTCGCACACGCGGGCGAACCCCGCACTGCGGCACGAACCGTGCGAGTGGCGGAGGAGATCGCGCGCATTTCCAGCCCTGCCAACGGCATGGTCATCGCCATCGATCCGGACATTCCCTCGAGCATGCAGCGCGTGCCGCTCGCGGCGCGCGGAGCCGACGACCGCATGGTCCTGCGCCTCAACGGCCGCATCGTCGGCCATGCGACCGACAACGTGCTGTGGGCGCCGGAACGCGGCACACATCTGCTCGCGCTCGAAGATGCGTCAGGTCACACGCTCGATTCCGCGCGCTTCATCGTTCGTTAGGGAGCTTTGAACGAGCGCGGCTCACTGCCGAAGTCCACGGCGGCGAAGCCGTTGATCGTCGCCGAGCCGCATGGCGCTCCTTCGTGGATGCCGCCTACGGGAGCTACAGCCGGCGATCGATCACCCTCCTCTTCTTGCAGGAATTCAGATAATTTACCTAATTAGGTAAACTGCTTACCTGGTAAGGTAAAGTACGGTTGCTCGATGTTGAACCCTTTCGATCTCAATCTGACGCGGGCGTATAGCGCACCTGATGCGTTCTGTCCTCGTCCAGCGCTCGAGAAAGTCCTGGAACGTGCGTGTGCCGGGCGCCTATGGACCGTTGTAGATGGCGATCGCCGCATGGGCAAGAGCTCGGCCATCATCGCGGATAGCGTGCGCCACGGCCGCCCGATTCTTCACGTCGATTTGATGGGTGTGAGCTCGGAGCAGGAAGTCACCGAGAGATTTCGTTGGGCGTGGCAATTCTTCCTTCAACAGGCCGCTGGTGGGTTCTGGAAGGGAATCGCGCCTGAGCTATCCGCCACGATACCGGGCACGAGCGTCGGGGTGAAAATCAGCGGCTCTCCGTCGAAGAAGGAACCGGCCACCTGGGCAGACGTCCTCGTTGCATTCGACAAGGAGACGTCGAAGACGGGCGGCTTGCTGTTTGTCGATGAAATGCAGGACTTGGCGCGATTGCCCGATCGTGGGCAAAAGATGGCCAAAAGCCTGCGTGCCGCGCTCCAGATGTCCCGGCACATTACACCGGTCTTCGCGGGCTCGGTACAACACCTGCTCGCGCCGTTCTTCGCAACGTCGGCCGCCGCATTCTTCAAGAGCATTCGGCTGCAGCATCATCTCGAGCCGTTCGAGCAAGCTGCCTTTGGAGCGTGGGCGGCGCGAATCTTTCGCGGCCAGAAGCGATCCATCGAGGAAAGCGCCCTGGTTCGCCTATATCAATTGACGGAAGGAGTAACCGAAGATCTGGTCGCGACCTGTGCGGAGATGTGGGTTCAGGATGCGCGAGGGCGGCCAATAGCACCCGCAGATGTGGAGATCGGATGGCGAAACGTCGTCGCCAATGCCGCGCAATACTTCTTGCCACGTGTTTCAGCGCTGTCGGGTTTGCAAGGCAGATTGTTGCGATACGTCGCGAGGAATCCTCGAGCACAGCCGTTCTCCGATGAAACGCTCGCTGCAGTGAGGAGCGAAAGCGGTCCGACGCATCGCGCGCTTCGTAAGCTGATTGAGCTGGAGTTGTTGCGAGAGGAGCAACATGACGGCCGCAAGCGGGTATGGGTTCACGATGCGCGGCTTGCATTCTACCTACGTGCGTAGGGAGCGCTGACAGTGCCTCAGCGCGCAGCCGGCGACCTGTCTTCCAGCAATGGGCGCCCGTTTGCAGACGAATGTGTCTGCGACGCGCTGGCGCTGGTCACGCGCCAGACGGTATTGCCCACATCGTCGGCGACGAGCAGCGCTCCCTGCTTGTCGATGGCAACACCGACCGGCCGTCCGTAGGCCTCGCCTCGATCGCTGACGAAACCCGTGAGCACATCGACGGGCTTGCCCGCAGGCTTGCCGCTCTCGAACGGCACGAACAGCACCTTGTACCCGCTGCGCGGCTTGCGATTCCACGACCCGTGCTGACCGACGAACATGCCGCGAACGAACGGCGCCGGCAGCGCACTGCCCTCGCTGTACGCAAGCCCGAGGGAGGCCGTGTGCGCGCCCAGCGCGTAATCGGGCTTGCGCGCAGTCGCGACGAGATCCGGCCTTTGCGGCGCAACGCGATCATCAACGTGCTGCCCGTAGTAACTGTAAGGCCAGCCGTAAAAACCGCCTTCGACGACACTCGTCAGGTAGTCCGGCACGAGATCGCTGCCGAGCTCGTCGCGTTCGTTGACCACCGTCCACAGCGCGCCCGTCTGCGGCTCCCACGCCATGCCGTTCGGATTGCGCAACCCCGAGGCGAAAATACGCCGCGCTCCGGTGCGCAGCTCGATTTCCCAGATCGCCGCCCGCCCTTCTTCCTGCTCGATGCCGTTCTCGGCGGCGTTGCTGTTCGAGCCCACCGTAACGTAGAGCCGCGTGCCATCCGGGCTCGCCAGAATGTTCTTGGTCCAGTGGTGATTGATCGGCCCGGCCGGCAGG
>DASTRY010000020.1:0-50989 GCA_035760965.1 Steroidobacteraceae bacterium
CGACGGGCATTTGGCTCTACAAGCCCACGGCCGTGCCGGAGCCGACCGCGCTGGCGCTGTTCGGGTTGGGTCTTGTGGGAGTCGGCCTGATCCGGCGGCGCTCCGCCACTCTTCGTTCGGCCTGCGCCGCGTAGCGTCGGGCGAGCTGGAGCGCGCATGACTGTCGAGGAACGGAGCAGGAGCGGATGCTCCTGCTCCGTTCTCTCGCTGAGAGGCGGCAGGCCACTCCTTAGCCTGCGGATGGGGCGGCTGAACGCCCTCACCCTCGCCGACGACACCGGTCAGCACCTTGAACGGGCAGTCCCACGGGTCCGTGAAAGTGGCATTTGGATCGGCGCCGTGATCGAGCAGCGCCGCCGCAACGGCGAGCGCGTTCGTCTCGCTGCCAGGCAAGCGCGAGTACGCCAAGTAGAGGAGCGGTTCGCGCATGAGCGGCCCTCCTTTGACTCGCGCCGCATCGGGATCGCGCTGCAGGCGACGCCTGACTTCCGCGACATTCCCCGTCGCGATGGCGATGTAGAGATCGTCGGTGCCGAGATCCGGCCAGCGCGCGAGGATGCGCGCGGCGGCGGTTTGATCTCCCTGCCAGGTGACCGTGCGGAGAATCATTTCGACGCGCTCCGCGAGCAAGCGGCGTGCGAGCGCCGCGTCTTCGAGGGCGCGGCGCAGTGCCATCCAACCTGAGAAACCGTATTCGCGTGCGAGTGCGAGCTGGACGTAGCGCAATCCCAGGGCGCTGTCGCGCAACGCGAGTGTGTCGGGGTTGTCCGCCGCGTCGCCCATCGCTGCGCGAAATCGCGCAATGGCCTGCGCGTCACCGTCGCGAAGGGTTTTGAGCCAGCGTTTGGCCTCTTTCTTGAGGAGTTCGCGCTGAGTGTTCGGCTCATCGATTACTTCCTTCCGTAACGCCTGGTGTCCGCTGAAAACAGGCCGGAAGAAAGATCCGAGAAGGTCGAGCCTTCGGTGGGCGGGAGCCAGCTCCCTTGCCGCGGACAGGAGGCGCCCCACAGCGCGCTGCGCGGGATGATCGAGGGGGAGCGATGTGCTGTCAATCAAGGTTCGTCGGAGAGTCGGGCTCGCGTTGCGACTTGGAGGTCACACCATGCAGGATCGTCCACCTATCACGCGCAGATCATTTGATGACGTATCCCATGAACATCAAGCCCATCAAGACGACGGCGGACTACCGCGCGGCGCTCAAGGAAATCGAGCTCCTGATGACCGCGAAGGCCAATACACCCGAGGGAGACCGGCTCGACGTGCTGGCGACGCTTGTCGAGGCGTATGAGCGCACTCACTTCGCCATAGGCCTTCCGCGAGGCGATCCACTCGCCACCTCCCTTTGAAGCCCAAACCCGAGCGCCGCGCGAGGTACGCGCCCGGAACGGTTAGTACAGCATTCTTTTGAACCAAGAATGGCGCATCTGCTTCATGCGACAATTGAAATGCATCAGATATGGCCGCAACGGGTTGCTGCACTGATCGACGAATCCGTGAATCCCGAACGAAGAGAATCATGATGAGAGCGAAGCGACTTCGGCCGGTCCACGCCGGCGATATTCTGGCCCATGACTTCATGGAGCCTCTCGGCCTGAGCTCCTACCAGCTCGCGAAGGAGCTTGGTGTGTCTGTACCCACCGTCACTAAGATCGTGCGCCGACGCGGCGCCGTGACGGCGGAGATGGCACTTCGCCTCTCTCGCTACTTCGGCACGACAGCGCAGCTCTGGCAAAACCTGCAAAGCCAGTACGATCTCGAGATCGCGAGTCAGAAGATCGGCAAGAAGGTCGAACGCACGATTCAGCCGTTGAAGCGCCCGGACTCGGCAGAGCGCGCTGCCTGAGCAGTCCCACGCCTGAGCGCGCAGTTCGGTCCACGAACGTGCCAATCTTTCTACACCTCAGCTGACTCAGATCCCGCCTGGTTTCTCTGCCCGCAGTCACGACAACTGCGCATTCCCAGTTCAACAAAGAAACGCGTGCCGCGGCGGAAATAGGGAAACATGGGGTGGGAGGGAATCGAACCCTCGACCAGCGGATTAAAAGTCCGATGCTCTACCGACTGAGCTACCACCCCGGCGGGTGCGGGGCCGGAGGGGGCCCCGCGCGGGGGCGCGCATGATACTACAGCGGCCGGTAGCGGGTGGGATCCGGAAGGCCGGCGGCGGCGAAGCCCGACTGTCGGATGCGGCAGGAGTCGCAGCGTCCGCAGGCGCGGCCCTCGGCGTCGGCCTGGTAGCACGACACGGTCGCCGCGAAGTCCACGCCGAGACGCGTGCCCTCGCGGATGATGTCGGTTTTCGCGAGCGTGATCAGCGGCGCATGAATGCGGCAGGGATGGCCCTCCACGCCCGCCTTCGTCGCGCGCGCCGCGAGCTGCTCGAAGGCGGCGATGAACTCGGGACGACAATCGGGGTAGCCGCTGTAGTCCACCGCATTGACGCCGATGAAGATATCGCGCGCGGCCAGCACCTCCGCCCAGCCGAGCGCGAGCGCCAGCATCATCGTGTTCCGCGCCGGAACATATGTCACCGGAATTCCCGTGGTCGGCACCTCCGGGACCGCGATCCCGGGATCCGTGAGCGCCGAGCCTCCGATGCCGGCGAGATCCACGTGCATGACGCGGTGATCGCGGGCCCCCAGCGAAGCCGCCACGCGCTTTGCGGCGTTCAGCTCGGCGGAGTGTCGCTGCCCGTAGGCCACCGACAGCGCGTAACACTCGAACCCTTGCGAACGCGCAATCGCCAGCGTCGTCGCCGAATCGAGCCCGCCGGACAACAGCACCACCGCGCGTTGCGCTGACATCGCTCTACTTCCCCGGCGTATTGCCCCACAGATACTTGTGGAGCTGAATCTGAAAGCGTACAGGCAAGCGATCTTCGAGAATCCAGTCCGCGAGATCGCGCGCCGCGAGCTGCTCGTGGCTCGGTGAGAACAGCACCGTGCAGCGCGACGGCAGGTCGAGCTCGGCGATCTTCGCCCGGCTCCACTCATAGTCCTCGCGCCCGCAGATCACGAACTTCACGAGGTCCTTGGAGCCGAGGCGCGCGAGCTCGTCGTACCGATTGCGCGATTCTTCACCCGAGCCCGGGGTCTTCACGTCCGCGACGATCACGACGCGCGGATCGACGGACTCGAGCGACATCGCCCCGCTCGTCTCCAGCGACACGCGATGCCCGCAATCTGCCAACAGCCGCAGCAGCTCGACGCAGTTCTTCTGCGCCAGGGGCTCGCCACCCGTCACGCACACATGCTTCGCGCCGAGCTCCTGAACGCGCGCGAGAATGGCATCGATCTCCCACCACTCGCCGCCGTGAAACGCGTACGCGGTATCACAGTACTGGCAGCGCAGCGGGCAGCCGGTCAGACGAACGAACGTGGTCGGGATGCCTGCAGTATCCGCTTCGCCCTGCAGGGAATAGAAGATCTCGGTGATTTTGAGCCGCGCCACAGCACCTCAGCGTGCGCCGGCCGGGATGCGCGCAAGACGATCCGTCGCGAGCTTCGCGGCATCCGTGTCCGGAAATCGGCGCACGACCTCGTTGAGCGTAGTGCGCGCTTCCCCATAGCGCTTCAGCTCGAATTGCGAGAACCCGAGCTTCAGCAGCGCATCAGGCGCCTTGCGGGAGTTCGGATAGCGCTCGCCGACCGCGCGAAAGGCGGCGGCGGCCTGATCGAAATCGCGCGTCACGTAGTACGCCTCGCCGAGCCAGTACTGCGCATTGTCCGCCAGCGACCCGTTCGGATACTGCGTGAGATAAGAGCGGAATCCGGTGATGGCCGCCGGATAGTTCGAATTCTTCAACGCATCGAACGCCTGCGTGTATGCCGCCTGCTCACCCGACGCACCGGCCGCGCCGGACGGCACCGGAGATCCAGGCACCCCCGCACTGCCACCGCCGGCGGACACCGCGCTCAGCCGCTTGTCGAGGTCCGCATACAGGTCGCGCTGCTGCTTCTTCAGCGCCTCGTTGGCGTTCTCCAGCTCCTCGACGCGCCCACGCAACTTGCGGACATCTTCCTGCGCCGCGTCCAACCGCTGCGCCATGTCGAGCAGACTCTGATTCGATACGACCCGCTCGATGCGTCCGACGCGACCGTCGAGGTCCGCCAGCTTCAACTGCACCGGGTCTTCCGCAGGATTGGTCGCGCACCCGGCAACCAAAGACGACACCAACAGCGCTCCACCCAGCCGACGCATGACTCACCTCGCGATAGGCGCGCCCGCCGCGCGCACCCGCTGACTCAGGCGCAGTGGGCCGGTGGGCTCACTGCGCGCTCATTCCTACCGGCGCTTACTGCGCCAGATACACGATCTCGACGCGGCGATTCTTCGCCCACGCCGCTTCATCGCTGCCCGCGACGGCCGGACGCTCTTCACCGTAGCTCACGGTGGAGATCTGCGATTCGGTCGCCCCCTGCAGCAACAACGCACGACGCACGGCTTGTGCCCGGCGCTCGCCGAGGCCGATGTTGTACTCGCGCGAGCCGCGCTCGTCCGTGTGTCCCTCGAGGCGCACCTTGATGCCGCCGCGGCTCGCGAGGTACTTGGCGTGCGCGGCCACGATGTCCGTGCCCTCGCCGCGAATCTCGCTGCTATCGAAGTCGAAATAGATGGTGCGCTTGGCGAGCAGCCCTTCCATCGGGCCCGGGGCCTCGGCGCCCTCTTCCGTCGACTGCGCCTGACCCACGCCCGAGGTGTCCGCCCCGGAATCCTGCGACGTGTTCGTGGCCGAAGCGTCCGGCTTCTGCGCTTTCGGGCCGCACGCGGCCAACCCGATCGACGCCGCCACCACCATCAACAGTACAAGCGTTTTACGCATTAATTTCGCTCCCGATATCCCCACCGCTCACGCGGCACGCGCTTTCTATCACACGGGCCGTCATCGCACGACCCACGATCATCCGGCGTCGCGAGCCCGCGACGCTCATTGAGTGAAGGGACCCCACACGGGTTCCCTCACTTGCCCCAGATCGAACTTCAGCCGTTGCTGCACCTGACCGTCGACGGACACGGTGTTGAGCGTGCTCCGCCCACCTTCCGAGCTCGAATAGATCAGGACGGCGCCGTTCGGCGCGAAGCTCGGCGACTCGTCCTGACGGCCGTTCGAGAGCACCTGCACCGCACCGCTCGCGAGGTCCTGAACGGCGATGCGATAGTTGCCGCCATCGAGGGTCACCATGGCGAGCTTCGTGCCGTCGGGGCTGATCCGCGGCCGCGCGCTATACGTGCTGCCGAACGTGATGCGCTTCGGCCGCTCGCCGGGCTTCGCGGCCACCTTGTAGATCTGCGGCCCGCCCGCGCGGTCCGACGTGAAGTAGAGCGACTGTCCATCGGGGCTCCACACGGCTTCCGTGTCGATCGACGGGTCGTCCGTGATGCGCTGAAGTGCCTGGGACTGCAGATCCAGGATGTAGATATCCGGATTGCCGGCCGTGCCGCCGAGCGTCAGGGCGAGCCGCTTCCCGTCCGGCGAGAACGAGGGCGCGCCGTTGATGCCGGCGCGCGCCGAGACGCGCGAGCGCTCGCCCGTGCGGACCCGCTGCACATAGACCGAGGAGTGCCGTCCCTCGAAAGAGACATACGCGATCCACTGACCATCCGCAGACCAGGCGGGTGACATCAACGGGTACCGCGACTCGAGCACCGGCCGATAGTTCTCGCCGTCCGCATCCGCGATGAAGAGCTGATAGCGCTGATTCGGCGGCGAGCCATCCATCGACACGTACGCGATGCGCGTCGCGAACGCCCCGCGCACGCCGATGATCTTCTCGTACACCGCATCGCTCACGCGATGCGCGGCATTGCGCAGCGCCGCCGGCGGACCGGTGAAGCGCTGGCTGCCCATCGTCTGACCCGTCAGCAGATTCAGCAGCTCGTAATCGACGGCGAGCTGCCCGTCCGGCAGCGCCGTCACGCGCCCGACGACCATGTAGTCGCTGCCGTCCGCGTGCCAGTCCGCGACGACGACGTCCTGCGCGCGCGTCGGCGTCGTCTTCATTTGCGTGCGCGGCAGCGGCTTGAAGCGGCCGCTGCCCGCGAGGTCGTGCTCGACGACGCCGGCCACGTCCAATCCGCCATCCCCCGGCACCGCGCGCGCAAACGGCACGATCGCGATCGGGATGGGATTGGTGACGCCCTGTGTGATCTCGATCTGCAATTGCGCGTGAGCCGGCCAGGCAACGCAGACGGCGAGCGCCAGCGTCACGGAGCGGATCCACGCGGACAGTTTCAGAAGGTTCACGATTCGGGCGTTCTGCATGAGCGATTCAGTCCTGTGGCTTGAAACGGATTTCGAGCTCGCGCTCGAAGAGCGCCGGGTCCGGCGGCGGCGGCAGGGGCGATGCGCGGATCACCGCGTCCTCGATCGACTGGCGCACGGCGGCATCGCCGTTGCAGTCGCCCACCTTCACGCTCGTCACCGCACCTCCGGGCACTTGGGTGACGTGGACCACGCAATCGATCCCGGGTTTCGCGGACGGCGGCCGGATCCACGCGCGCTGGATGCGATTGGCAATCTGGCCGATCCAGCTGGACATGGCGCTGCTCGAACGCAATGCGTTCAGGCGCTCCTCGGCTTCGAGACTGCGCCGCAGATCGGCCTCGCGCGCCGCGCGCGCCTTCTCTTCTTCGGCCTTGCGCTTCGCCTCCTCCGCCTTGCGCTTCTCTTCGGCCTGGCGTTTGGCCTCGGCGATGCGCTTCTGTTCCTCTTCCTGCCGCTTGCGCTCGGCCTCCTCGCGCGCCCGCTGCTCGGCGGCGGCTTTCTCCTCCGCCTCCTTCTTCTCGAGCGCGATGCGCGCCTCTTCGGCACGCCGCGCCTCTTCCTGCTTCTGCTGCTCTTCCTGCGCGCGCTGCGCCACTTCCTCCGGCGTCGGCGACGGCGGCCCCACGTCTTCGACAGGTTCGGGTGGCGGCGGCTCGGGCTCCGGCGGCGGAGAGAGCGGCGTTGCCGCCGGCTTCACCGGCTGCAGGTCCTGCTCGCTCACGACGGTGCCCTCGATGGCGAGCGTCGGAGTCACGGGCTTCGACTGCTTCTGATACGCGTAAAAGCCATAGGCGAGCGCGCCGATCACCGCGGCGTGCAGCAATATCGCCTGCGTGAGGCCAATCCACCGATCGCTCTTGCGCTCGATCATTCAGCGGCACCCGCTCCCACTCAGCTCTTCGTGCCGCGCTTCGCGCCGGGCTTGCGGTCTTGGTCGAGCGCATCGGTGACGAAACCGACCTTCTTCGCACCGGAGTGTTGCAGGATCACCATCGCCGCCACCACGCGACCGTAGGGGATCGTTTCGTCCGCCTTCACCAGCACGGCGCGCTCAGGCGCGCGGCGCAGGGCCGCGGCGACGCGCGCACCCACCGTGTCCTCGTCGATCGGCGCGTTCGGCGAGCCCCCGACATTCAGATAGAGCTTGCCGGCCTTGTCGATCGAGAGCACGAGCGGCTCCTGCGCTTCGGGCGGCAGCGGCTCCGCGCCTGCCTTCGGCAGGTCCACCTTGATTCCCTGCGCCAGAAGCGGCGCCGTCACCATGAAGATGATCAGCAAGACCAGCATGACGTCGATGTACGGCACGACGTTGATCTCGCCCATCAGCCTGCGACCGCGTGAGAGTTGCGCCATGGGTCAGACTCCGTGGACGGCGGCAGCCGCGCCGCTCGACTGCGTATTGCTCCCCGGTGTGCGGGAAACGTGCCGTTGCAGGATGGTGGAGAACTCTTCCATGAACGCGGCGTAGCGCACTTCGAGGCGCCCTACCTGATCGGCGAAGCGGTTGAAGCCCACCACCGCCGGAATGGCCGCGAAGAGGCCGACCGCTGTCGCGACGAGCGCTTCGGCGATACCGGGCGCCACCATCGCGAGCGTCGCCTGCTGCACATTTCCGAGCCCGGTGAAGGCATTCATGATGCCCCACACCGTGCCGAAGAGGCCGACGTACGGGCTCGTCGAGCCGACCGTCGCGAGCGTCGCGAGGCTGTGCTCGAGGCGATCGATCTCCTTCAACTGCGCCACGTGCATCGCGCGGCGCGAGCCTTCGAGAATCTGGTCCGACGGGATGCCGCCCTGCGCGCGCAGCCGCGCGAACTCGCGGAAGCCGAACTCGAAGATGCTCGCCATGCCGGTCGCGCCGCCACGCGCTTCGATGCCGCGATACAGCTGCGAGAGGTCCCCGCCCGACCAGAAGTGCTGCTCGAAGCTGTCCGCCTCGCGCCGCGCGCGGTTGATGACGAGGCGCTTCCGGAAAATGATCGCCCACGAGACGAGCGACGCGAGCGCCAGCATCCCGATGACGATCTGCACCGGAATCGTCGCTTCGGCGACGAGCCGGATGATCGAGAGCTGCGGGTTCATTTGGGGGACACTCCTTCACGAGAAATCGAGCGGTCCGGCGCCATACCGCGCGCGTCTGCGGGATCCGACTGCCGGCAGGCCGGTGCGTGCAGCGCGGCCACAATGCCGGCGGGAATGCGCTTCGGCTTGAATGACTGCGCATCGAGGCAGGCAACGCGCACGCTCGCCTCGACGAGCACCTCGCCCCCGCGCTTGATGGACTGCGCGAATTGCAAGCACACGTTGCCGTCCAGTGCCACGTCGCACGTGACGTCGAGTGTGTCGTCGAGCCGCGCCGGGCGGCGATAGTCGACCGAGAGGTTCGCGACGACGAAGATGACGCCCGGGTCCTTCATCAGCTCCGTCTGCGCGAAGCCGCGTGCCCGGAGCCATTCCGTGCGCGCGCGCTCGAGGAACTTCAGGTAGTTGGCGTAGTAAACGACGCCACCGCCATCCGTATCCTCCCAGTAGACGCGTGCCGGCCAGGAAAACGCCGCGGTCACTGATCGTCCTCGAACAGCTTCAGGTTCGCGGCCGCGCGCTCGGGCGCTCGCAGACCGAAGTGCTGGTACGCGAGGCGCGACGCGATGCGGCCGCGCGCCGTACGCATGACGAAGCCCTGCTGGATGAGAAAGGGCTCGATCACATCCTCGAGCGTGCCGCGCTCCTCGCCGACGGCCGCCGCGATGCTCTCGATGCCGACGGGTCCGCCGTCGAACTTCTCGATGATCGTCAGCAGGAATTTGCGATCGAGCGTGTCGAAGCCCTGCGGATCGACTTCGAGCAGATCGAGCGCACCGCGCGCGACGGCGTCATCGATATGACCCTGCGCTTTCACCTGCGCGTAGTCGCGCGCGCGCCTCAAGAGCCGGTTCGCGATGCGCGGTGTGCCGCGCGAGCGCTGCGCGATGGCGCGCGCCCCGCCCGGCTCGATGGGCACCTCGAGAATGCCGGCCGAGCGCGTGACGATGCGCTCGAGATCGTCGACGCCGTAGAACTCGAGCCGCTGCACGATGCCGAAGCGGTCCCGCAGCGGCGAGGTGAGCAAGCCCGCGCGCGTCGTCGCGCCGACGAGCGTGAACGGCGGCAGACTCAGCTTGATCGAGCGGGCGGCCGGGCCCTCGCCGATCATGATGTCGAGCTGATAGTCCTCCATCGCCGGATAGAGCACTTCCTCGACGAGCGGGCTCAGGCGGTGGATCTCGTCGACGAAGAGCACGTCCCGCGGCTGCAGGTTCGTGAGAATGGCCGCGAGATCGCCCGGGCGTTCGAGCACGGGGCCCGAGGTCTGCTTCAGCGCCACACCGAGCTCCGCCGCGATGATGTGCGCAAGCGTCGTCTTGCCGAGGCCCGGCGGGCCGAAGATCAGCACGTGATCGAGCGCCTCGGCGCGCTGCCGTGCGGCGCCGACGAAAATCTCGAGCTGCGTCTTCACCGGAGTCTGGCCGACGTAATCCGCGAGCGTGCGGGGACGAATGGCCCGATCGACGGCCTCGTCCTCACGGCTCGAGATTGCGGTTACGACCCGCTCGGCTTCCACTTCGGTGACCACTCCGCTACTCAACTGCTGCAACCGGACGAAATCGATGCGTGCAGGCGCCCACGCCCGCACGGCTCGAGGAGCTTGTGTGCGCGGGCATCGGCGCCTCAGTCCCGAGCGGCGCTCTGCAGCGCCCGCCGGATCAATTCTTCGGTCGTCTGTGTACCGGGACCGGCCGCCTTGAGCAAGCGTGTCGCCTCGGCCGGTCGGTACCCCAACGCAACCAGAGCGCCGAACGCTTCGGCCTCCGGTGTCGCACCCTGCGCGACGATGGCGGCGCCCGGTTCCACGCCATCGCCGGAGGGCTTCAGCCGATCTCGCATCTCCACCAGCAATCGCTCGGCCGTCTTGCGCCCGATGCCCGGGACGCGCACGAGCGCCGCCACGTCCTGATTCTGAACGCAGGCGATGAAGCCTTCGACACTGATGCCCGAAAGCAGGGCGAGCGCGATCTTCGGCCCGATGCCCGACACCTTCAGCAGGCTGCGGAACAGGCGCCGCTCCTCTTCCGTCGCGAAGCCGTAGAGGAGTTGCGCATCCTCGCGCACGACGAAGTGCGTCAGCAGCTTCACTTCCTGCCCGACCGCGGGCAGATGAAAGAAGGTCGACATCGGGGCTTCGAGCTCGTACCCCACACCGCCCACTTCGACAGTGAGCTGGGGCGGCGTCTTCGAGCTGATGCGTCCGCGCAGCGAGCCGATCATCGGGCCCGGCCCGCAGCGGCGCCGCCGATTGCGACAGTCGTGAGCGCGTGCACCCGGCGCGTGTTCGCGTGACACACCGCCACGGCGAGCGCGTCCGAAGCGTCGGCCGATAGCTTCTCTTCGAGCGCCAGCAGCGTGCGGATCATGTGCGCCACTTGAACCTTCTCCGCGCCACCGAACCCCACGACCGCGAGCTTCACGGCGCGCGGCGTGTACTCGAACACCGGCATCGTCGTCGGCACGGCGCAGAGCGCGGCGCCGCGGGCGTGTCCGAGCTTCAAGGCACTTTCGACGTTGCGGTTCACGAATACTCGTTCGATGGCAACTTCGTCCGGCCGATAGCGATCGATCAGCTCCTGGACGCCTTCGAAGATGCGGCGCAGGCGCTCGTTCAACGATCCGCCGCTGCCGGCCGCAATGCACCCGTGTACGAGCGACTTGCTGCTCCCATCGGCGCACTCGATGACGCCGAAGCCCGTACGTTGCGACCCCGGGTCGATGCCCAGGACGCGCACGCGCGCGGCCACGGGCAGCCGCACGACCGTCGGCGCAACGCCTCCCCCGGCGTGAGCCGCCGGATCAAACGCGCGCCAGGACCTCGTCCGGTATCTCGGCATTCGAGTAGACGTCCTGCACGTCATCGAGCTCCTCGAGGGATTCGAGGAGTTCAGCCATGTACTGCGCGGCGGTGCCTTCGAGCCGAACGCCGAGGGCGGCGCGCTGGGTGATCTCGCCGCCGGGCGGCGCGAAGCCGCCCGCCACGAGCCGCGCGCGCACCGTTTCGAAATCCAGCGGGTCCGTCAGCACTTCGAGCGATCCGTCCGCGCTCGTGACCACATCCTCGGCGCCGGCTTCGAGCGCCGCCGCCATCAGGTGCTCTTCGTCGGTGCCGGGCGGATACTGCATGAGCCCCACCTGGTTGAAGAGATACGCGACCGAGCCGCTCGCACCGAGCGCCCCACCGTGCTCGGTGAACGCATGGCGCACCTTGGCGACCGTACGATTGCGATTGTCAGTGAGGCAGTCGACCATCAGCGCCGCGCCGCCGGGACCGTAGCCTTCGTAGCGCACCGCCTCCGGGCCGCGGACGGGGCGCTCGGCGCTGCCGCGCCGGTTATCGGCTGCGGTTCGCAGATGCGCGCCTCTGCGGTGATGGATGCGAACCCACTTGCTCTGACCTGCCATTGAATCGCCGGAAAAACGACGCAGGTATGATACCGGCAAACCGTGGAAACAGCCCAACTCTGCCCGCCTGACATCCTCGCGAGCCTCGCGCGTACGCGCGCCGCGCTCGTGGAGGTGAGCCCGGTGGCCGAAGGCGCGCTCGGCCACAGTGCGGAAGCTGCGGAGGTCATCGGCGCGCTGACGGAGAACGCCGAGCTGGCGAACGCGCTCCTGCTGCGCCCGGTGCTCGGACAGGACGGTCTCACGCCCGAAAAGCTCGGCACCGTGACGTCGAGCGGTGCGGTGAAGATCGCGTCCGACCTGCAGCGAATCGGCGACGTCGGCTTGCCGCGCGACTGGTCCCCGGCGCAAGGCCTGAACGCGCGCCAGGCTGAAACCGTTCGCAAGATGCTGCTCGCCGTCGTGAGCGATCCGCGTCTCGTGCTGGCGCGGCTCGCCGAGCAGCTCGTCCGGCTGCGCCATGCCCGCGACCTGCCCGCCGAGGAACGCGAGCGGCTCGCACTGGAGTCGCGCTCGGTGTTCGCGCCCATCGCGAATCGGCTCGGCGTGTGGCAGTTGAAGTGGGAGCTGGAAGACCTTGCCTTCCGCTATCTGGAGCCGGACGAGTACCGGCACATCGCCGCCGCGCTCAATGAGCGGCGCGCGGATCGCGAGCGCTACATCGAGCACGTCTGCGAGATCCTGCGCGGCGAGATCCGCAAGGCCGGCATCTCAGCAGAGGTCTACGGCCGCCCGAAACACATCTACAGCATCTATCGCAAGATGCAGCGCAAGCACCTCGCCTTCGAGGAGGTGTTCGACGTCCGGGCCGTCCGCATCGTCGTCGAGTCGATCCCGGACTGCTATGCGGCGCTCGGCATCGTGCACGGCCTGTGGACCTACATCCCCGGCGAGTTCGACGACTACATCGCGACTCCGAAGGGCAACTTCTATCGCTCCATTCACACGGCCGTCATCGGCCCGCAGGGGCGCAGCCTCGAGGTGCAGATCCGCACGCGCGAGATGCACGAGCACGCCGAGCTCGGCGTCGCCGCGCACTGGCAATACAAAGAAGGCGGCACGCGAGACGAGCAGTACGAGCGCAAGATCGAATGGGTCCGGCGCCTGCTCGAGCCGCAGCAGCTCGGCGAGACGGACGCAGACTTCCTCGAGCGCATGCACGTCGAGCTGTTCCAGGATCGCGTGTACGCGCTCACGCCGAAGGGCGAGGTCGTGGACCTGCCGCGCGGCGCCACGCCGCTCGACTTCGCGTACTTCATCCACACCGATCTCGGCCATCGCTGCCGCGGAGCGAAGGTGAACGGCCGCATCGTGCCGCTCGATACGCCACTCGCGAACGGCGACATCGTCGAGATCATCACCGGCAAGCACGCCGCGCCGAGCCGCGACTGGCTCGCGCCGGAGCAGGGCTACCTCGTCTCACCGCGCAATCGCGCGAAGGTGCGCGCCTGGTTCAGGAAGCTCGACGTGAACGACAACCGCAGCGCCGGGCGGCAGATCGCCGAACGCGAGCTCGCGCGCATCGGCGCGGGACCCGAGCACATGGCGGCGCTGGTGCAGGAGCTGAAGGCGAATGACCTCGATCATCTGCATCAGCTGCTCGGCGAAGGCGAGATCACCGTGACGCAGCTGGTGCAGGCGGCGGAGCGACTGCTGAAACCCCAGCCGAACGAGCTGCAGATCCGCCCTCCGCGCAAACCTGCCGCTCGGAAGAAGCGCAGCTCGCTCGTCGAGGTCGAAGGCGTCGGGGACCTGCCGACCACCCTCGCGCGCTGCTGCGGCCCGATCCCGCCGCAGCCGATCAGCGGGTACGTCACGCTCGGGCGCGGGGTCACCGTCCATCGCAGCGATTGCCCCGCTTTGGCGCGCATGCGGGCGGTGAAGCCCGAACGGGTGCTGAATGTCGAGTGGAGCACGGGCGAGGAGGACACCCTCGCCGTGCAACTCGTGATCACGGCGTATGACCGCCGCGGCCTGGTGCGCGATCTGACGGATGTCGTCGCCCTGGAACACCTCAGCATCGAGGAGCTGACCACGACGACGGACCGCAAGGCCGGGACGGCTACCACGACCATCAAGCTGGCGGTGCGCGATCTCGAGCAGCTTGCGCGTGTTTTGCGCCGACTCACCACCGTTCCGAACGTAATTTCTGCCCGCCGCCTGCATTAGGCGACACCCCCGGCCGGACCTTGGTCCTGCGACCGCGGCGCCATGCTGAAAACGTGATCCCTCTCCCGTTTTGCGCACGATTCGGTCAGGATACTTTTTAGCGTCCGAACGAAATTTGTCTCTAACTGCAGTCAGGGCTCCACGTAGGGCCCGCGCGACGCAGGGATGCCTGAGCTATGGGGAACGACAACTGGGGAAATTCCGCCGCGACGATGCGGGTGCTGGTTGCCGACCAGGAACCGGAGATGCTCGAAGCGATCGCGCGCGTATTCGAGGTGGACGTGGCGACCACGAAGGCCACGTGCATCGACCTGCTGCGCGCGAATCATTTCGACGTGATCGTCGCCTGCGAGCGCCTCGAGGATGGCTCGGGGCTCGAGCTGCTGAGCCAGGTCGGGCAGCGCTGGCCGCACGTCATCCGCATTCTCGCCATCGAGCCGGAGCGGCGCGCGATGCTGCGCGGCCGGCTCGGGCCCTTCAAGCTCTTCGAGACGCTCTCGTATCCGATCGACGAGCAGAAGCTCGAAGCCGCACTGGAACGAGCCGCCGAACAGATCGCCGCCAATGAGGCCGCAGCACGCAGTTCACCTGCGAGAGACGGGTTCGCCGACACCGCGTCGCCGGCGCGGCCGGCTACGAGCGCAGCGCGACCCGCGCCGGTCGGCATCGTGAACGGCCCGCGACCTGCGGCGGCGGCACGTCCCATCGACAGCAGGCCGCTTTCGAGCAGCAGCGGCAACAATGCGGGTCGTACGCTCGGCGCGAGCTCGAGTCGGGCGCCCGATCCGCGGTCTGCGCCTGATCGCATGGGCCGCGCGACTTACGCATCGCCCGCAGCACCGGCATCGCCGCGGAACGAAGTACGCCGGCCTGGCGATCGCATCGCCGGCACCGCCGCGCCGGTGCGGCCTGCACCGTCCGCACAATTGCCGCGGAACACGCTGAGGGCCTCGCGAAACGCCGGCCCGGCGCCGGCCGCATCCTTCGCCGGCGCGCCGAAGCCCGACACCGGCTATCCGCCGTTGCCGTCGAGGCGTTCGAAAATAGTCCCGCTGGGATCGCCGGCCGCCGGCGAATACCGGATCCTGCCGCACAAGTACGACGTGCCTATGCCGGGCACGCTGCGCGGCGCGCGCGAGGACCGCGACTCGAAGAAAGCCTCGCTGCCTGAAAAGGCCGCATCGCTTGCGGCCGAAGCGCTGTCCAAGGTCTCGCGCTACATCAAGCCGCACGGCTCGGAGCTCGACCCCGAGCCGCCCCGCAGAAAACGGCGCTGAGGCAGGCGAGCGCTAGCGGTTGATCGAGTCGATCGCGCGCTTGTCCGCCGCGAGCGCCGCTTCGTGCACGGCTTCCGACAGCGTCGGATGCGCGTGAATCGTGCGCTGCAGGTCCTCGCTGCTCGCCGAGTACTCGAGCGCCAGCACGCATTCGGCGATCAGCTCACCGGCCATCGGTCCGATGATGTGCACGCCGAGAATCTCGTCATCGTCCTGCGCGGCGATGATCTTCGCGAAGCCCGCGGCGGCCTCCATCGCCTTGGCGCGGCCGCTCGCGAGGAACGGGAACACGCCGGTCTTGTAGGCGCGGCCGCTCGCCTTCACCTGCTCCTCGGTCTGCCCGACCCAGGCAATCTCGGGCGCGGTGTAGATCACCGACGGAATGGTCTTGTAGTTCACCTCGGCAAAGCGGCCGGCGATCAGGTCCGCCGCCATCACGCCTTCTTCCTTGCCCTTGTGCGCGAGCATGGGGCCGCGCACGCAATCGCCCACGGCCCAGATGCCTTCGACGCCCGTGCGGCACTCGTGATCCACTTTGATGAAGCCGCGCTCGTCGAGCTGCACGCCCGTGCCCTCGGCGAGGAGATCCTTCGTGTAGGGCCGGCGGCCGATACACACGACGAGCTTGTCGACGGTGATCGTCTGTTCGCCCTTCGCATCCGAATACGTGACCTCCACGGCGCCGTTCACGACTTTCGCGCCGCTCACTTTGGCGCCGAGCCGGATATCGAGCTCCTGCTTCTTGAAGTGCCGCAGCGCCTCTTTGGCGAGCTGCTGATCGGCGATCGCCAGGAAATCCGGCAGCGCCTCCAGCACCGTGACCTGCGCACCCAGGCGTTTCCACACGCTCCCGAGCTCGAGCCCGATGACGCCCGCACCGATGACGCCGAGACGCTTCGGCGCGGCATCGAAGTCGAGCGCGCCCCACGAATCGACGATGTACTTGCCGTCGAACGGCGCGGAGCGCAGCTCCATGGGCGCCGACCCCGACGCGAGAATGACGTGCTTCGCGGTCAGCTCGCGCTGGCTCCCGTCGTGCGCCGTGAAGGCTACCTTCTTCCCGGGCAGCAGCTTGCCATGTCCCTGCAAGGGCGTGACGCCCGCCGCCTTGAAGAGCTGCAGAATGCCGCCCGTCATGCCCTTCACGATGGTGGCCTTGCGCTTCTGCATGGCCGCGAGATCGAGGCCGACGCTGCCGACCTGGATGCCGTGCACGGCGAATTCCTTCTGCGCGCGATAGAACAGCTCCGAGGATTCGAGCAGCGCTTTCGAGGGAATGCAGCCCGCGTTCAGGCAGGTGCCGCCGAAGGCGGGCGTGCCGTCGCGGTTCTTCCATTCATCGATGCAGGCGACGCTGAGCTTGTTCTGTGCCGCGCGGATCGCCGCCGGATAGCCGGCCGGACCGCCACCGATGACGATGACGTCGAAGTTGTCAGCCATTGAAATCCCCAGTTTTCGAGGGGCGCTGCGCGCCCGGAAGCCCGATTCACAATTGGGGCGCGGCGCGCCGCATACCAGGTTCGCAGCGGCGCATCGCGCGGGTCCCGCCCGACGCGCCCTAGATCTGCAGCAGCATGCGGCCCGGGTCCTCGAGACAATCCTTGATCGTCACGAGAAACTGCACCGCTTCCCGCCCATCGATGATGCGGTGATCGTAGGTCACGGCGAGATACATCATGGGCCGGATCGCGATCTGGCCGTTCACGACCATCGGCCGCTCCTGAATCTTGTGCATGCCGAGGATGGCGCTCTGCGGAGCGTTCACGATCGGCGTCGACATGAGCGAGCCGAACACCCCGCCGTTCGTGATGGTGAACGTGCCGCCGGTCAAATCCTCGATCGCGATCGTCCCCTCGCGCGCCTTCGCCGCATACGCGGCGATCTCCTTCTCGATGTCGCCGAAGCTCTTGGTGTCGGCGTCGCGGATCACGGGCACCATGAGCCCGCGGTCCGTCGAGACGGCGACGCCGATGTCGTAGTACTCGTGGTACACGATGTCGGTGCCATCGACCGTCGCGTTGACGATGGGGAATTTCTTCAGCGCCTCGATCGAGGCCTTCACGAAGAACGACATGAAGCCGAGCTTCACGCCGTGCGTCTTCTCGAATCGATCCTTGTACTTGGCGCGCAGCTCGTTGACGGCGGTGAGATCGACCTCGTTGAACGAGGTGAGCAGCGCTTGCGTCGATTGCGCTTCGACCATGCGTGAGGCGATGCGCTGACGCAGACGTGTCATAGGAACGCGCTGCTCGGCGCGTGCGGTCCGCGGGCCGCCGGGCGGCGTTGACGGACGCGCTGCGGGCCCCTTGGCAGCCGGTGCGGGCTGCGCGGCCGGAGTCGACGGCTTCGGTGCAAGCCCGCTCGGCGCAGCAGCGGGCGCGCTTTGCGCCGCGCGGGCCTTGCCGCCCTGCTTGTCGAGGTACTCCACGACGTCCGCTTTGGTGAGGCGGCCATCGCGCCCGGATGCGGGAATGCCCGCAGGATCCAGCTTGTTCTCTTCGACGAGCCGGCGAACGGACGGGCTCAGCTTCGATGTGTCGGTTGTCACTCCCCCGTTCGTCGCGGCGGGACCGGCAGATGTCGTCGCCGCGGCGGGCGCCGGACCTCCCGCCTTTGCGGCACCGGCGGACGCAGCAGCTGCGCTCGTCGTCGCAGCGCCGGCGGCGGCCGTTCCACCCTCTTCGATGATCGCGAGAACCTGACCGCTCGTCACGGTCGTGCCGCTCTCGACTTTCAGCTCACGGAGCACGCCGTTCGTCGGCGCAGGCACTTCCAGCACCACTTTGTCCGTCTCGAGGTCCGCAAGATTCTCATCGCGCTTGATCGCATCCCCCGGCTGCTTGTGCCAGGCGACCAGCGTCGCATCGGCAACCGATTCGGGCAGTTGGGGAACACGAATTTCAATGGTCACGAGCTTTTCCTCAATAACGTGGCGGCCGTCGTACTCGGCAGCGTCACGGTTTCATCGGTGGCAATCGCATGGAGCGCGGCGTCGATGAGCGCCGCCTGCTCCGCTTCGTGGATCTTGATGAGGCCGGTGGCCGGCGCCGCGGCCGGCGCACGCCCGGCGTAGAACACGTCGCGATGGTGACCCGCCAAATCTTGCAGACGGTGTCGGATCTGGAACCACGCGCCCTGATTCTGCGGCTCCTCCTGGCACCAGACGAGCTCGCGCACGTTCGCGTAGGTCTTGAGCACCGCCTCGTACTCTTCGGCCGGGAACGGATAGAGCTGCTCGATGCGCACGAGCGCGACGTCGCGGATGTTGTCCTTGCGGCGCGCCCTCAGCAGATCGAAGTACACCTTCCCGCTGCAGAAGACGACGCGCCTGATCTGCGACGGCGGCAGGTCATCCGTCTCGCCGATGACCGTCGCGAAGCTGCCGCGGGTCAGCTCGTCGAGCGACGAAACCGACAGCTCGTGTCGGAGCAGGCTCTTCGGCGTCATGACGATGAGCGGCTTGCGGAAGGGCCGCAGCATCTGCCGCCGCAGCATGTGGAACATCTGCGCCGGCGTCGACGGCACGATCACCTGCATGTTCATCTCGGCGGAGAGCTGCAGGAATCGCTCGAGACGGGCCGAGGAATGCTCCGGGCCCTGCCCTTCGTAGCCATGCGGCAGGAACAGCGTGAGCCCGCAGAGCCGGCCCCACTTCGCTTCGCCGGAGCTGATGAACTGATCGATGATCACTTGCGCGCCGTTTGCGAAATCGCCGAACTGGGCTTCCCAGATCACGAGCGCGTCGGGCTCCGTGGTGGAGTAGCCGTACTCGAAGCCCATCACGGCCTCTTCCGACAGCACCGAGTCGATCACCTGGAAGCGCGGCTGGCGCTCCTTCACGTGCTGCAGCGGGATGAACGTCGAGCTCGATTTCTGATCGTGCAGCACGGCGTGCCGATGGAAGAACGTGCCGCGACCACTATCCTGCCCCGTGAGGCGCACGGAGAAGCCCTCTTCGAGGAGGGAGGCATACGCCATCGTTTCCGCGGCACCCCAGTCGAGCGGCAGCTCGCCGGCGAACATCTTTCTGCGATTCGTGTACACCTGCGCGACGCGCGGGTGCAGCGTGAAGCCGTCGGGCACCGACACGAGGCGCTCGCCGAGCGCGCGGAGCCGGTTCACGTCGACGCCGGTTTGCACGCGCTCCGTCCAGTCCTGCTGCGAGTACTTGCTCCAATCAACGGTGTACTTGTTGCCGATCATGCCGAGCGAGGCGCGCGCCTGCGGCCGGCCTTCGTCGAGACCTTGCCGGTATTCCTCGACCATCTTCGCCGCGTCGTCCTCACCGATGACACCGTCCGCGACCAGCTGCTCCGCGTAGATCTGCCGCGCGGTCGGGTGCTTGCGAATGACGCTGTACATGACCGGCTGCGTGGCTGCCGGCTCGTCCGCCTCGTTGTGACCGTGACGGCGATAGCAGACGAGATCGATGACGACGTCCTTGTGGAAGCGCATGCGGTACTCGAGCGCGAGGCGCGTGACGAACACCACCGATTCCGGATCGTCCGCGTTCACGTGGAAGATCGGCGCTTCGAGCATCTTCGCGACGTCGCTGCAGTACATGGTGGAGCGCGCATCACGCGGATCGGAAATCGTGAAGCCCACCTGGTTGTTCACGATGACGTGGACCGTGCCGCCCGTGTAGAAGCCGCGCGCCTGCGAGAGCTGCAGCGTTTCCATCACCACGCCCTGGCCTGCGAACGCCGCATCGCCGTGCACCAGCACGGGCACGACGCGATCGCCGCGCGTGTCGCCGCGACGCTCCTGTCGCGCGCGCACCGAACCCTCGACGACCGGGTTCACCACCTCGAGGTGCGAAGGATTGAACGCGAGCGCGACGTGCACGTTGCCCGAGGGCGTGCGCAAGTCCGCCGAGAATCCCTTGTGATACTTGACGTCGCCCGAGCCCTTGACGTGCGCCGAGTCGTACTTGCCCTCGAACTCCGAGAACAGCACCGAAGGAGCCTTGCCGAGCACGTTCACGAGGACGTTCAGGCGCCCGCGATGGGCCATGCCGATGACGACTTCTTCGACGCCGACCGCACCGGCGCGTTGAATGAGGTCGTCGAACAGCGGAATGAGCGAATCCCCGCCTTCCAGCGAGAAGCGCTTCTGCCCCACGTACTTCGTGTGCAGGTAGCGCTCGAGGCCTTCCGCCGCGGTGAGCTGCCAGAGAATGTTCCGCCGCTCCTCCGCCGAGAAGCGGTAGTGCACGCGGCCCGACTGGAACTGATCCTGCAGCCACAGCCGCTCGTCGGAGTTCGACACGTGCGCGAACTCCGCGCCGATCGTGCCGCCGTAGATGCGCTCGAGCGTCGCGAGAATGTCGCGCAGCTTGAGCCGCTTCGGAATGGCGTCGGTGCGGCTGCCGGTGAAGAACTCGGTGTCGAGATCGGCCTCGCTGAGACCGAAGTAACCGAGCTCGAGCACGCTCGGACGCGGCCGCTGCATCAGCCCGAGCGGGTCGAGCTTGGCGACGAGGTGGCCGCGATTGACCCAGATCTGGATCAACCGGGAGACGGCGGCCTGTTTGGCATCGCCAGTCTGCGGCTCCGCCGCCGCTGCCACCGGCGCTTGGCGTGCGCGCTCGGCAATGGCACTGCGAATGGCTGCGTGAGAAGGCTCGCTCGCGACGGCGGGTGCCAGTCGCTCGAAGTACTCACGCCACCCGGGCTCGACACTCCCGGGATTGCGCAGGTACTGCTCGTAAAGCGAGTCCAGGAAATCGGCGTTGCCGCCGTAGAGCGGTGTGTGTTCCAGCATGACAGAAAAGGCAAGCGGGACCGTAGTTTAGCGTAAAACGGCCGCCGTGCGGTACGCTTAGGGCAGAAGTGGGGACTCGACCGTGTCCGACAAGGCCTCGAGCAGCCAGAGCTCATACCCGATCAGCACGGCATAGGCGACGAGCACCGCATAGAGAACGAAGGCCACGGGCACATTGCGGAAGAGGCGCACCCGCGCCAGCAGGATCAGAACGACGAGTCCCGTCGCCGTAAGCCCGAATTTGACCGTAGCGAAGACGAGCGGCGAGCCTTGCACGAGGGGCTGCATGAAGGGATTCGCCTCGTATGCACCACGTTGAAGCAACGTGATAGTGAGAATCGCATCACCGACGCACATCAACAGCGTGAGCACGGCTACCGCGAGCCACTGCGGGTGGTGCCAGTCCACCGCCGCCAAGCTCTGCTCGCCGTCGCGCCGCGCGCCCAGCCGGCGGGGATTGAAGCTGCCATAGATGAGGGCCCGAAACGTCCGCGTGCGGCGGTCGGTGGGTCGGCGGCGTTCGGTAGGCACATCCGTGAGGGCGCGCTCGGCGCGGCTCGTATTGTTCTTCACCACATCCCTGCTATGGGGAGGTCGACGCGGCATTGTAGCGGTGCGCTAGCGATTGCCGTGCCCGCGCGTGTGTGACCGCCCTCACAGCACGCGCGTGTGGCGCCTTTACTTAAGCTCATCCTCCACGAACCACGGCTCGCCCTTCTCATTGAGATAGAGCCGATGCATCTCCGATATCGAGAACGGGCGTGAACCGCGCCGCCCGAAGACGGCGACCTGCCCGCCGGTCTCATCGACCGCCCGGTCGCGCTCGAGCGGGCGCGAGAGCGACAGCGCCGGGGCCGCCGTGCGATAGCGAGCGATCAGCTCGGGCTTGGGATCGGGGCTGAAGCCGTAGAAGCGCGGCTGCGACTCGGGGCTCGTGAGCTGGATCACCTTCAGCCCCTCCTTGCCGTCGGCCACGTAGGCGAACAGCGAGGCGTTCGTCGTCGCGACGATGACGTCGCGCGCATCCCGAACGCCGTCATTGAACATCTGATAGAGCTTCGGTTTCTCCGGCTTCTCGACATCGATGATGGCGAGGCCCGCGCTACCCGCCGCGACGTAGGCGAATGTGCGTGCGACGAAGAGCTTGTGCCCGTCCGCAAGAGGCACCCGCGCACCGTTGACGATGCGGGGTTTGGTGGGCTGCGTGACGTCGATCACCTGCAGTCCGCTACCGTCCACCGCGAACAGGTAGCGGAACTGCAGGGCGACACTGCGCAAGTCGTTCATCGGGAGGTTCGCCGCGACGACCGGGTGCAGAGGGTCGGACAGATCCACGACGACCAGCGCGTTCGGGGTGGCAACGTATGCATAGTTGCCGCCCAACGCGAGGTGTCGCGCGCCGTTCAGAACGCCGCCGGGATTCCAGGTCACGGCGCGTTTCAGGAAGTTGTTGCGGAATTCGCCGTCGGCCATCGTGTTGATGTCCGTGAGGATGAGCCCCTCTTCGGCATCGGTGATCACCGCGTAGTTGTAGATCGGCGCGAACGGCTGCTCGAGATTCGCAACGCGCATCAGGTCGCCCTGATTGCGAGCCGGGTGCACCGGCTGCGTCGTCGGCAACACCACGCAGGTCGCGTTCTTCGAGGGAATGTGCGTGTCGTGCCCGAGCGGCGAGAACGGTGCACTGATCAGCTTCTGACTGAAGCCCTTGTTGCCGACGCTCGCGACGTCGTAGACCCGCATGCCGCCCTTGCCTTCTGCGACGTACAGGTATTCGCCGCGCAGCTGCACGCACTGCGCCTGATCCGACGACGAAATCGTCGAGGCGTGCTCGAGACGGCGCTTGCGCTTCTGATGGTCCTCGTACCACTGCGGATACGCGTACCGATGCAGGTAGCTGCCGATCACGGCCTGCGGCTCATCCCACTCGGTCACCTGCACGGCCGTCACGTTGGCCTGCGTGCCGACGTAGGCGTGGAAGCCCACGAAGTTGATGAACTGCGTTCCGTAGCCGAGCGTCTGCGCAACGATGGCGTTGTTGTCGCCGCTCTTCGCGAGATGGCAGTCGCTGCACGTCTTCGTCTCGGTTTTGCGCTCCGTGTGCGGATAGTGCGGATTCATCGCCTGCGAGCTGTAGCCCGACGACGCGATCGGCGGCTGCTGCACGTAGATGCGCTCGCGATTTGCGTTCGTACTCGATAGCACGAGTGCGGATGACGATCGTATGGGCGCAATCTTGCCGCCCTCGGTCGGACCGCGCCGGCCCAGCATGAAGATCTCGTCGCGCGCGACCTGCGGGTTGTACGTCGCGTAGTTGCGCGTCTCGCCGCCTTCGTAGTGATTGCGGGACGTCTTCCAGTTCGCCTCGATGGGCAAGTGGCAGCCGCCGCAGCTGGTCGTCCACGACGTATGGCAGGAGTAGCACTCCATGTCGTCATCGCTGTGGGCCAGCTTTTCCCACGGGACGTCCGGACCCCACTTCTGGGTCTTGTTGTCGCGCGACATCAACTTCGCGCGTGCGGCCTTCTCGTTGTAGTGCGGGTTGCCGGGCGTCACCGAATCCTTCACGAGCGACATCGTCCACTCGAGACCCGGCGTCACGGCTGAGCGCTGGATGAGCTTGCCGTCCACCCACTCGAAGCGGAGCTTGCCGTCCGGATTGCGCAGCACCGACAAGTCTGTGCCGTAGGCGCTGGAGGCCGGCCCGGAGGTGCGCAGGTTGGGATAGCTGCGCACGGTGCCGTGGCAGTCCTTGCAGTCGATTTCGACGGCCTGCGCGACTTCGCCGTGCATGTAGCCGTCGCCGTGATTGTCTTGCGCGAAGTGGCAGTCGACGCACTGCATGCCGACATCCACGTGGATCGACGAGAGGTGCACGGCTTTCTGGAACTTCTTCGGATCGTTCTGGCTCACGCGCGCGCCGTTCGCATCCAGCAGATTGCCTTTGCGATCGCGCTTGAAGACCGCGCGGAAGTTCCAGCCGTGCCCGTGATAGTCGGCGAACTGCGTGTCCTTCAGCGTCGGGTTCAGCTGCGAGACGTTCGCGAGGAAATCCGGATCGGCCCACAGGCCGCGCGGCGCGGCGCCTTCGGGGTTGCGATCGAGCACCCTGCGCATCTCCGCCGCGGTCGGAAAGCGCTGCTTCTGCGGCCACATGCGCGGCGCGTCGGACTCGTAGTCCCACATCGTGTAGCCGAGGAAGGTGTTCACGAACATGTTCGGCTGGTGCATGTGGCACACCATGCACTGGCTCGTCGGGATGGAGCGCGTGAGCTCGTGTTTGAGCGGGTGACCGGAGCGATCGTGCGGGATGGTCGGGTCGGCCGTGATGCTCATGCCGCGGTGGCCGTAGATCGCGTACGGGCCGGAGTGCCGCGGATCGCGGTCGTTCGCGTACACGACGTGGCACGAGGTGCAGCCGGAAGAACGATAGTCGCCGGGCTGATCGTTCGTGCCGAGGAACCACATCAGCGGATCGTTGAGGCGGGTCTTGTGCAGGTTGAGCACGGGAACGGCGATGCGTGCACCCGTGCCGAGGCCGCGGTTCGATGCTTTCAGGTCGGGCCGCCCGGGCTCTTCGAGCTTCTGAATCGCACCGGTGACGTTCGGCAGACCGGTTTCGGCGAACGTGTTGCCGGCATTGCGGCCGCCGCGCTCGAAGACGCGGAAGATATCGGCGGGCTGCAGGTTCTCCCAGCGCGGCAGCGGCGTGATCTTCGCGAGCAAGCCGTGCTTGTCGGCGTCGTCTTTCGAGAACGGCGGGCTCTCGATGACGGCGGGCTTGCCGTCGCGCGTATAGCCCTCGCCGAGGATGTACTGCTTATAGGGCAAGAGGCCGTTGTTGTAGGCCGCGCCGCCCCAGAACATGCTCGTCGTGGCCATGAGGCTGCGCTCTGCGGCCTGGATGATCTTCAAGTGACACGCGCCGCACGCCTCGCGCGCCACGCGATAGTCGCCCGGATTGATGAAGCGAATGAACTCGGGCGCTTCGCGGTTCAGCAGCGCATAGGTGCGCTCGGGATTCGCGCTCGAGGGGTAGTGCCAGCTCTTCGGATAGCGCGGGAGCACGTGCGCCTTGTCGCGCGCCGCCGCGTAGGCTTTCGACTTCTCGTCGCCGCCTCCGGCCCACATCACCGTGGCGTCGCCGCCGTGGCAGTCGGCGCAGCCGAGCGTGACGGCCGGGTTGCTGTGCATGCTCAGCTGGTCGGTGGTCGTGTGGCAGCTGCGGCAGCCCGCACTCTTGCGAGCGGCATCTTCCGCGCTCTGCCGTTCGGGCGCGGGAGGGGCCGTGACGTACTTGCGCTCGACGGGCGATTCCTCGTCGCCCGATGCGAATGCGGAATGCATTCCGCCCAAGCACAAAAGAGCCAGCGCGATGCACCGGGCACCGACGGAAGCCGCGGAGCGAAGCGCCGCAGTCGAGCTGCGGCGCCGCGTGCGCGGCCATGCGGCACGGGCCCAGAGCATCTCAATACGTGAGAACGACATTCCCGAGCACTGAATACGCAAATTCATCCCCGAATAGATCCTTGTAGCCTTTGCCCGGAACCAAGCCCGCCACCGACAGGCGCATCACGATGTTCTGGATCGCCAGCGGACGCCACGTGAGCGCGAGCGACGCATCGATGCCGATGTCTTTGTCGATGCCACCCTGTCCACGCGCGACTTGCAGCACCGCCGTGTTCGCGAACGCGACGTAGTTGACGTTGCTCGAGACGCGTAGCGTCGGCGTCAGATCGATATCGGCGCCGAGCCCGGCGAGCATCAGCCCAGGATTCACGAAGTTCGACTGCCCCGCATCCTTGGACGTGCGCAGCGAGTTCAAGAACGCATTGCGGCCCGAGAGCGCGACGCGCCCGCCGCCGATCAGCGGAATCGACTGATGGATGTAGAAGCTCGTGTCAGCGCCCGCGAACTGCGGGTTCTCCAGCACCGCATCGAACCCCGTCGCGCGATCGTCGAACGGATCACCGTCGCCAGTGGCGTACGCCACGGATGCGCGCACGCGCGTCCACGAGTAATCGCGCGACAGCTCGGCGGCGAAGAACCCGGCGCGAATGTCTTCTTCGCGATCGACGAACACGCCGCGGTCCACCTTGCCGAAGGCGCCGTAGAGCGAAGTGGTGAGATTCCAGCGGCCGAAGTGGCCGTCGCCGTTGTAGCCGACGTACGTCACGTCGTAGTCGCTGCCGCGACCGAGGCCGAGCGAGGTCGGCCGCTGGATGACGCTGTTCTTGTCGATGAAGGTCTCGTCGCCTTCTCGGTTGCGGTTGTAGAGCGCGATGACCTGCGAAGTGAAGCCGAGGACCGGAAAGTCCTGCACGTAGAGGTTCGCGACCGCGACATCGTCGTCCCGCAACGCCGCCCAGCCCTCCGAGAAGATGTCGTTCAGACCGCTGTTTGCATCCTTCTCGATGCGCCGGAAGGCCGCGATGTTGTACTGGATGCGATTGTTGGCGCGCGTGCCGAAGAGCCGCACGCCGATCGGGCTGTCCTGAAACAGGAAGCCGCGGAAGTCCGAGATGAACGGCTGGATGCCGACGCGGAAGCTGTCGAAGTCGAACCGATCCGAGACGTTCCGCAGGTGCTTGTCGATGAAGAGCGCCTGCAGCCCGACCGCGGTGTCGGTGCGCGTGTTGCCGCGCGTGGCCTTCTGGTTGACCACGCCGTTCTCGCTCGCGTCGAGATACGAGACGTTGAATACCGGCGTGAAGCGGAACTCGTAGTCCGGCGGCTTGAAGACCGTGTCTCCTTTATAGAGCACGGCTTCGAGGGAGACCTGCTGCACGAACAGGGTCGATTGCCCGTCGCCGATGGCGTCGTTGCTGCCCGGATCGGCGTTGCCCGTGGCGCCCGTGGGCGTGGGCACTCGACGCGGCTCGGCGATCGTGTCGGAGATGCCGAGCAGGTTGACGAACCAGTCCTCGCCGAAGGCCGGCTCGTCGCCCTTCAGCCAGTTGTTGCCGTTGTAGGGATCGAGCAGGTTGCGGCGATAGCCGAGCATCGAGACGATGCGCCAGCGATCGGGCAGACCTGCCGCTTGATCGGGCGTGTTCTCGGGCTCCGGCAGCGCATTCGGATTGCACGGCACGTCGAGAATGCGCGAGCGCGTGATCGATGGGCTGCGACGGCGCGGCTCGACCGACGCTTGCGGTGTGCACCGTTCGTCGTCTGCTGTTGCGGCTCGCGGCGGGCGATCGACGACGACGTCGGACGGCGCCGAGCCGGACAGGCTGCCCTCGGCCTCGGCAGCAACCGAATCTGCGGAAGGCTCTGTGCCTTCCGATCGCGGAGGTCTGAGCGGTGCTCCGGTTTCAACACGGCGCGCCTGCGCTTCGGCGTCGGCCTCCTCAGGCGCCGATGAGTCGGGCATTGTCGCTTGCGCGAAGCGCACGGCCCCCGCCGCCGCAGAGGACCGTAGATCCAAACGGGGTTGTTCAGCCGCGCGGACCGTGCTCGAACCTGCAACGGCCGCGAGCGCTGCTGCCACAAATCCACTGACGCGCGTGCGCGCGACGCGTCCCTCCAGTTGTCTAGTCTTAGAAATCACGGCACGGCTCCGCTGTATCCGAATCGGTGAACGGCGCCTGCGGACAGCCGATGTATCGCAATCGAGCGCCGGCGGGCTGCAGCTGGTCCGCCCGCATGTCGATGGGGGCCTGACTGAACGAGCCGAGGCGAAGTGCTGCATCCTGCAAGCCATAGAACGCAACGAGATCGTCCTGATCCACGCCGTCGCCCGACACGCCGACGGCACCGACGAGCGTGCGGTCACGATAGATGGGCGCCGAGCCCGGAAAGATCTGGATGCCGTCCGCGAGACCCGCGATCACGCCGCTCGGCGCGAACATGGAGTCGAAGCCGCTCACACCCGTGCAGTTCTGCGGCACATCCGGCGCCGCCCCCAGAACGAAGCCGACGTGCTGCACGAGCGCGTTGTAAACGAGGTCGAGCTGCACGCCGGTCGAGAAGATGCTCCACTCGCCCGCGGGCTTGGCGAGCGGACCGGCGGGATTGCCGTCGATGCCGTCCGGATAAAAAAGGCGCGCGAGATTGCCGATAGCGCGCGTGGTGAAGGCCACCTGCCCATCGGCCAGAACGGTGGGCAATCCGGTGAAACTCTGCAGCGCCGTGACGTACTGACCGAGCGGCTCGTTGCGGAGCACGGTGAGCCCGCCATTGAGATAGACCGCGTCGGGGAGCGCCGTCAGGAGCGACGCCGCCTGGGAGCTGGAGAAGAACGCCGCCGTGCGCGCTTTCTGCACCGACACGTCGATACCGAAAAGCGGCGCGTCGCGTGTCCGCGCGATGCCCAGAATCACGCCGGTCGAATCCACCACGGTGATCGTCACAGCTGCGGGCAGGCCGAACGGCCTGCGAATCTGCGCGCGCGTGCGATTCGCGGTGGCCAGTGCGCTGCGCAGGATTTCGCGCACTTCGGTCTCGGTCAGCGCGCCCGTCCCTTCTGTTCCTGCTCGCGGGCGAAAGCGCTCGGTATTCGTCGCATCGACGAGCACGAAGGCATCGAGTCCCGGATAGTCGAGCGTGTCGGGACGGATACCCGACGCCGGTTGGCCGAAGGGCGTGCCCGCGACGACGGTGCCCGCAAAGTAGCCATTGACCGGGATCACGGTGCCGGCGGTGCCGTTGATGGAATCGAAGCTCGGGGGCGAGCTCGTCGAAGACTGCAGGTCGTCGAGCGACGCATCGCTGAAGCGCAACGATCGACCATCGACGGTGAAACGCCCCGCGCGCCGATCCGCGGGCGCGGCGAAGCCGAACGTAGCCGCGAGCGCGATCTTCTCGTCGAGGTCGGAATTGGAGCCTGCATCGGCACGCTCGACGCGTGCGGCGCGCGTCTCGCGCTTGTCGTCGTCGTCCTCATCCTCATCCGCGGACACGCGCGCAACCTGTACGCTGCGCGCATCGTCATCATCATCGTCGTCGTCCAGATCGTCCGCGTCGCGATCGGTGATCTGGCGATCGAGCGAGTAGATGCCGTCGGCAATCACGCCCACACCGCCGACGGGCGTGCCGCCTTTGTACAGCGGAAATCCACCCGGGTCCGCCGAGAGGCCGAGCGGCGAGCGCTTCGGTCCCACATCCGGCGCGCCGCCGGTGAAGCGCGTATTGAGATCCGAGCACGGCAATTGACTGAACTGCACGCCGCTCAGCGGACCGCTCGACGCGAGCGCTTCGCCGGGATTGAAATGCTCCTGAACGATCTGGCTCGCGGTGCGCGTGCTGAACGCATTGCCTTCGCTCGACAGGTACGCCCCCGTCACCGCCTTCGCGATCGCGGCGAGCGAGGCCGGAATGATATTGACGCCCTCGAGACCGCCGTCGATTGCGGAGCCGCCGTTTTGAGAAGTGACCGTGACCGTCGCCGACGCGCCCGTCATTGCGAATACGCCGAGGACGTTACCGACACGATCCACCACCGCGATCGTCGCGGGTGTGTTGCGCGCCTGCGCCTCCGCAACCGCTCGCGCAATGACGCCCTGTACATCGTCCGTCGTCAGGAAGGTGTTCGCGGTGGCACACGAGCCGCTGCATCCGCCGCTGCCGGTTGACGAGTCGCCACCGCTCGGCGCCGGGCTCGTTCCGACGTCCCGCGCCTCTCCATCGTCTCCGCTGCCGCATGCGGCCAGCGCGAGCGCCGCCGCGACAATCGATATCCCCGCCTTCCTCATCACTTCACACCGTTCGTTGTGACGACTCCATCAGTGACTGCGTGCGATGCGTTGCGTGTTGCGACACTCCGCGCGGCGCGAAGGGCGAGACATCAGCGCAGTCGATCCATCGGTGCGCAGTGCGCACGTGCTGCGCGCTCGGCGTCGCACGCGATGCATTCCAGTCGCCGCGCGGCGACAAAACACATCGCTGGCGTTCGCGTATCCATGTGCGGATGAGTTGAATGGCACGCCAGACATGCTCCCTGTTCGATCGTCTTTTTGTACATGCCGAATGAATGGAGGGCCAGACGTGGCTGATCGACGACAGTCGAGAACCTGTCGTCAATCGCATGCAACTCGAAGAAGAATGACGCGCGCGAACGAGACGTTCGTCGGCGTCGCGCAGCGCTACGGCTTGTGAAACACTGCTGCGCCGTCGACGCTCGCGCCGGTGCTCGTGTCGCCGAGCGTGTATGTGAAGCCCGCGCCGATCGGAACGCCGCTCGCTGCGCCGGGATTCGTGAAAAATCCCGCGAACGAGCCGCTCGGTGTCGTGCCACTCGCTCCCACTGCGCCGTTCGTGAAGGTGCCGGCGAAATGATTGGACTGCAGAGCGCCCGGCGCGCCGATGGCGCCCAGACCGCTCGCCTTCCAACTCTCGCCGTTGATGGTGATGTCCACGCTCGCATCGACGCGCTGCGCGGTGAAGTCGGCATTCAACGTCGCGCTGTTGAGCACGCCGAGGTGGCCCGCTCGATCGGTCGGCGTGGTCGCGCCGATGAGCTGATAGCTTGCGCTGCCGGTGGTCGGCATCACCGGTGCCGACTTCAGATCTGCGCTTTCGATCCAGTGCAGACTGCTCTGTCCGAGAGCGAGTGACGCGCTCGTGCCCGGCGGGATCGACGTGTCGACGACGTCTCCGTCGGCCCAGCGCCCCCAGCGCATCATCACGACACCACTTGCCGCGGACTCGGCGAGCCGGCTCGAGCCGTTGCTCAATCCCACGAGCTCGCCGCTCGAATCGCGCACGGGCACTTGCGTCAGCGAGAATGTTTCATTGACGGCGTAGCTCGTCTCGGGAGCACGCACGACCTGCGCGGTGTCGTACCCGGCAAGCGGCACGAGGTATGCGATGTCACGCGCGGCGAACGCCTGCGCTGTCACGAGAGTGCCCGTGCCCTGCTGGAATGCGAGCGAGCCACTTATCGTCCCGAGACCCGCGGGATCGCCGACGATGCTGTACGTCAGACCGGCGCCCGCAACTCTGCCCGCACCGATGCGCGGAAAGGTGACGAATCCCGAGAAGTTGCCCGATCCCGTGACGACGTTCTCGATGCTGACCGTGTCGTACGTGCCGTTGAACAGCGTGCTGTTCGCGTTGAACGTGCCGCTGCCGCGAGCGAACCAGTTGCGGCCGGCCATCGTCAGGGTGAGCGCGCTGTGAACCGCAAGGTTGGTGAAATCCGCGGAAAAGCTGGCCGCGCCGAGTGTGCCGACGTTGCCTAGCGTGTCCGTCGGATCCGTGTTCCCGACGAGCGCGTAGTCTGCCGTCCCGCTCAGCGGGATCACGGGCGCCGCGCCGTAACCGTTGCCCGCGATCCAGTGCAACGATTGCGCACTGAGATCCGCCTTCAGCGTCGTGTGCCCCGGCGACGTCACGTAGAAGTTGGTACCGTCCCAGCGCCCCCATCGGATGCCCGTGGCCGCATCGAAACCGGCGTTGACGACCGTGCCTTGATTGAGCCTGAAGACTGTGTTCTTCGCGCCGTCGAACGGCGCGGCGAACGCTCCGAGATTGCCTGTCGAATCGGCGAAGAGCTGCGCAAGAGAATCGCTCGCCGTGCCGACGAGCTGCGTGTGCATGCCGACATTGCCGACCGCGTAGGCGACGTCGCGAGACACCGTGACCGGCACCGGCGCTGCGTCACGGCCCGGCACGAACGCCGCGACACCGGAGACGGTGCCGAGCTCGCCGCTGTCGTCCCGAAGCTGATACGCGAGGCCGACGCCGTTCAACTGGTCGGGTGTCATCGGGCCGGCCGAGAAGAAACCCTCGAGCTCCCCGGAGCCGTGCACACGACCGTCGATGAGGACGTTGCCGAACGTGCCGTCGAAGCGGACGGTGCCGGCCGCAATATCGCCGCTGCCGCTCGCAAACCAGTTCAGCCCGTCGATGTCGAGCGACAGCGTCGTGGCGACTTGTTGCGTCGTGAAGTTCGCGCTGAACACCGCGGCATTCAACTTGCCGAGATGCCCGGCTGCATCGGTGGGCTCGGTGCCGCCTGCCAACACGAAGCTCGCCGAGCCGGACGTCGGCAGGATCGGCGTCAGCTCGAACGTCGGACCGATGATCCAGTGCAAGCTCGCGTTTGTGAGAGTGAGCGTTTGGGCGCCGGCGGACGAGCTTTCGAGCGCCGCACCCAAGGACCATCGGCCCCAGTGAATGCCGCTGGCGCCGTTGCTGCCCGAGCCCAGCACTGCGGCGCTGCCGACGCGATACCCTGCGGGCGCACTCTCCGGATTGGGCGTCTCGAATTCGAGAAGCGCACCGGTCGGGCTGAACGCGTTGTCGCTGATGGGCCAAGTCGTTGCGGCGACGAACGGTGCGTTTGCGGCCGGCGGTACGGCAACTGCGAGATTTGCGTGCGGCACGCTCGATGGCTGCGGAACGACGAGGTCGACGGATCGACCGAGCGCCGTCGTGGCGACGATGGGCCGTACGGGCGGCGCCTCCGCGGCCACGGGTGAGATCGCAGCAATCGCGGACCTCGAACACTCAGCAGCCCACGAGATCGGGCACGCAGCGACGGGCGAGGCCGGACCCGCATCAGCCAACGTGACCGAACCCGCGGTAGCCAGCGAAACCGGACCCACGCGTCCTGCCGCCTCGACTCGACCCGCGCGATCGTTTCGTACGAAGTCGGGTACGTCGGCAAGCGGCACGAACGCTCCGCCGTCCGCGGGGATGTAGGCCGCACCAGGCGCCGCCAGCGTGAAAGACTGTCCATCGCCACTGAAAGTGATCGCGCCGTCATCGACGGCGACGTAAAGTCCATCGGTGATCTGCTCCCCGCCGGACGACTCGGCGAGGTCTGCGCAATCACCTGCCCGACAAAACACGGCCGTGTAGTGCGCGCCATGCACGCGGAGCGTGCCGAGCGGCGTGCGCATCTCGTCCTCGCTCGCATTGCCTCTTCCGATCACGCCCGGGCGTGCATTGAAGCCGCCCTCGACCAGCGTCGCGACACTCCTGCCGAACGAGGCCGCGGCGACCGGAATACCGGGCTGCTGCACGCTTGAAGGCAGCGACAGCTCGTCGATCCGCAATCGCGAGTTGGCGCGTAAGGCAATGCGCGCGCCGTCCGCCATGACGATCTGCACGCGCGACTGCTCGCCGGTGACTACGACGTCACCCTGCTCCAACGAATCGCCAACCTGCAGCTCGCGCGCACCGTTTCGCTCGACGCTGGCCGATCCCGACACGAGCAGCACTTTCCCGGCCGCAGCGCCGGCGGCCTCCGTCACGAACAGCAGCGCGAATGCGCAAACGAAGGAACGACCCATGCTCCCCGCGCCTCAGAAGGTCCGTCGAACGAACACGACGGCTTCGAAGCGATCGTATTCGTAGAGCAGGACATCCGAGTCGCTCCGGGTGTAACGCAGCCGCGGCGCGATGCTCCAATTCGCCGTCGGGAAATTCTGCAGGTCGAAGGCAAGCGTGGCCCCGAACAGCTGATCTTTTCGCGGGCCGCCGAAAAAGGGGCCGTCGTAGTCGGAAACCATCTGCGACACTTCGAAGTAGACGCTCGAGCGCGACTGAATCGGCCAGCTCGCGAAGAGCCGCGCGCCGTAGCGCTCGTTGCCATACGGAGAATCGGCGCGTCGAGCGTCGTCCTTGCCGATCAGCAGCGCGCCGCCGATACGACCCGCCATGGGGCCGACGTTCAGCCGCGCCATCGAAAGGCCGGCCAGATATCGATTCGCATCGAGGATTTTCAGACTCTCGGGCTGATACGCGAGAGTGCCGCCGCGCAGACCGATCCCCACCTCGTAGTCGGCGAAGCGGCGCGAGGCGCCGAAGCTCAGATTGATCCCGCGCTCGTGCTCGGCGCCGTCGAGCCAGCCCTGATACCCATCGACACCGAGGCTGTACCGCACACCGCCGCGCATGCGAACGAGCGTGCTGTCTACCGAGACGACGCTCTGATCGACGAACGAGGCATCAGTGTTCGCGCGATGTGTGAGCTCCGCGTTCGAGACCAGCCCGGTGTCGGCACCGAGCGCGCGCGTGTTCTCCGCCCCCAGCTGCATCTCCGCGAAGGAGGACGAGGTGGCGACGTTGCGCGGATCGAGCGTGAACCCGAGAAACGACGACTCGGTGGTCGAGCCGTTCGCGTTGCTGTCGTAGCCGGCACCGAGCTGCGCCAGCGCGGACCAGTGCGAGCCGGTGCGCTGCGCACGCTGATCGATCGCGACGAGATACTCTTCGATGACCGCACGGGTCGCGGCCGGCGGCGACTGCGTGAGCAGGTATTGAAGCTGCGCCCGCGAGAGCGCGAGCTCGCCCTGCTGGTACTCCGCCCGCGCCAGCTCGAGGCGGGCGCCGGCGAAATCGGGCTGGGCGGCAACGGCCCGCGCGAGGGCAAACGCGGCCTCGCCCGCACGACCGCTGTCGAGGGCGGCCAGACCGAGCAGGTAGTCGAAGAGCGGCGACCCGGCGAGATCGAGCTCGTGGCTCGCCAGATAGTCGTACGCAGCGGCCGGCTGCTTCTCGCCGAGAAGCGACTGACCGTGCGTCAGGATGGCGACGGTTTCCGGATCCGTCTCGGTGAGGGTGGCCGTCTCGGCCAGGGCCGGCACACACAGGGACGTCAGGAGCAACAGCCACGCGATCGACCGCGCGGTCCCGACCCACCTTTGCATGCGCTGACTCCCCTACTGGAGGCGCAAGGGTGAGGCAAATCGGACCTCGACCGCGTGAATCGGGTTCACAACTTGTGCCCCGCCGCGGCGGGCCCTCTACCAGAATGGGGAGGCGCGTGGCCCCAGGTCGCCATAACGCGACAATTTGCTGCCGGATCCGCGGCCTACGTCACGCGCCGTCCATGGTCCCGCCATTGAATTGCCACGCACCGCCCCTAGATTACGCGCGCGCGGGACGCAGGCACTGCCGGGGTGGCAGCGCAGTCCCCGCATAGCGTGAAAGTTGGTTCGTGTCATGGAAATTCTGAGTGTGGTCACGGTGGTCACCGTTGCGCTGATGCTGGCGCATTTCGTCTCGTTCGTCAGAGTTCGGTTCTTCTCGGACGAGGTCGGCACCGTCGACAAGTAGCCGCCCCTGGACGGGCGGCATGCTGGCCGCGTGCGAACGCGGCCAGCACAGCACCGGAATCAACTCACGAGGTTTGCTTGGCGTCTGCGGTCTTCAGAGCTTCGACTTGGATCCGCAGCGTCACTTCCATGTTGAAGTGATAGTCCTTGCCGGCGTCGAGACCGAACGCGTCGCGCTGGAACGTCGCGAGCGCATCGGCCCCGCAGTAGTCGCGCTTCAACATCGGATGCTCGATGCACCTGAAGGAGTTCACCTTCAGGTCGAGGGGCTTCGTCACGCCGTGTAAGGTCAGCTCGCCGGTCACCTTCGGATTTGCGCCGGGCTTGAAGCCTTCGAGCTTGCCTTTGTAGACGGCGGTCGGGTACTTCGCGGTGTCGAACAAGTCCGGGCCGATCGCCCACTTGTTCAGCGCGTCCTGGCCGAAGTCGATGCTCTTCAGATCGACGGTGATCTCCACCGTGCCCGTGCCGGTTTCTTTGTCGAGCACGAGCTTGCCCCTGCTCTTGTTGAGCTTGCCGCGCCACATGGAAATGCCCAGGTGATCGGCTTCGAAGCTCGGATACGTGTGATCCGGGTCGATGTCGTAGATCGCCGGCGCGGCCAGCGACGTGCCGGTTGCCAGGGCACTCAGCGCCGCGAGCAGCAGGGTAGTCTTCGTCACAATCAGCTCCTTCAGTGAAGAGTCGTCGATTCGCTTACTTGCGCAGCGGGATCAGCGCCCGCAACCGCGCGTCGCGCAGGAACAGCCCGCCCCACGCGAAGAGTCCGAGGTAGACGCCGAACAGGACGTGCGAGAACAAGGGGCTGCCGATGCGCAGATGGCTCGCGATGCCGCCGCCGTACATCGCCGTCAGCAGAATCGCGCCGAGCACCGCGGTGCGCGGAATAGCATAGAGGATCGTGCACGTGAGCCCGATGAGCCCGATCTCGAACGCGAGATGTTCGGGAATCCCCATCTGCCGAAAGGTGTCGTAGACGGCCTGGATGGGAATGAGCTTGATGATCGCGTCGAAGAGCATGAACGCGACCACCAGCCCGCTCAGCACGCGGCCGGTCCAGACGAGCTTGTCGACCTTCGCGCTCGGCGCGAGAACATCTTGGGCACTGGCGTTCATTTGCAGAATCCCCGTGTTGGATGGTGAGTCTGGCTCTAGGACGAACCACGCTGCGCGATTCCGACACGCGACAACGCGTTTTCGCTGACCCGGGTGGGCGGCAAGGATGCACGGTCCGCGTTCGAGGCGCGAGCCGGCCACTGGTGAGCCGACACCTTATGAAAGGTCCGCGCCGACATGACGCCGCAGGATCTCGTGTCGGCGGCGTCGGCCGTGATCTCGTAGCCGGAGTGCCGACCGCGGCATAGCTTGGGGCACCGATCGTAATCATCGGAGCGACGCGCCGGTGCTAGCTTTGGAGAATGCTCACGCGGCTGCGCCCCGCTCTGCTGACGCTTGCCCTCGCGGCGCCGCTCGCCTGCGCGGCGCTGCTCGGTGATTCGGGCATCGCCTCGCCAACGCGCAGTACGTCGAGCAGCGAGTTCCACTTCGCGCGCATGATCTACACCGACTCGCCGCAGTTTCGCGGTTTCGGGCGAGGCTGGTGGCAACAGGACTGGCCGACTGCGGAGACGCACTTTCTCGAGAGTGTGCGTCGGCTCACCCGCGTCAATTCCGGCGATCCCGTCACGCTGCGTGTGACCGACGACGCGCTCTTCGACTATCCCTGGCTCTATGCGACTCAGGTGGGCTACTGGGAGCTCAGCGACGAGGAGATCGCGAGACTGCGCGAGTACCTGCTGCGCGGCGGCTTCCTCATGGCGGATGATTACTGGGGCGAGGACGAACGCGCCGTGTTCGAGGCGACGATGTTGCGCGTCTTCCCCGATCGGCCCATCGTCGAGATCCAGCGCGGCGATGCGGTGCTGCACGTGCCGTTCACGATCGACGAGTTCACGCAGATCCCGGGCTTGCGGCACGTGCGCGGCTTCATGAACCTGGATCAACTCCCGCCGCCCCGCTGGCGCGGCATCTACGATGACAACGGCCGGCTCATGGTGGCGATGAACTACAACCAGGACGTCGGCGATTCGTGGGAGGAAGCGGACACACCCGACTATCCCGAGCCCATGACGGCTCTCGGCTACCGCTTCGGCATCAACTACATCGTGTATGCGATGACGCATTAGCGCGGCTGCCGCTGCGGTGTGCGGGAGAGCGCGCGCGGTGTGAACGTCTAGCCGACGCCCGACGACCCGATCCGCGAAACTCGGCCCTTCTGGGCCTTCCCTCGGACCCAGCCAAGGGCCATTCTGCCTCACCACTCAATCCAAGGAGCCGCGAATGAAGCCGATGAAAACGATGACTGGCGTGCTTGCCCTCTCGCTCGTGCTGCTTGGCGCGATCGATTCCCGCGCCGAGGATGCGCCGAAAGACGCGAAAGAAGCCGCCGTGAAGCCGCTGCTTTCACAGGACCTCCCCGACGTGGCCGGCAAGGAAGTGGAGATGTTGACCGTCGAGTATCCGCCCGGCGGCTCGTCGAAGCCTCACCGGCACAATGCCGATGTATTCGTCTATGTGCTCTCCGGCTCGGTGGTGATGCAGGTCGACGGCCAGGAGGCGGTAACACTGGGCGCCGGTCAGACTTTCCACGAGAGACCCACCGACGTGCATCGTGTGTCGGCCAACGCGAGCAAGACGACGCCGGCCAAGTTCGTCGTGTTCATCGTGAAGGACAAGGGAAAGGCGACGACGCAGCCGGTGAGCTAATCGCCGCGCAGTCTCTCGGGTCGCGCGTGTGAACGGGACCGCACTTGTCGCTTAGCACCGTCCCGTGGGCGTGAGCGTCCGACGCGGCACGCGCCCACGGCGCCAACGGGTTTTCGTCACTACGCCGCGCACGAGCGTACGCGCGCGGCGCGATGGGCTCTTGTTGCGGGCAGTGGCCCAACGCGCGCCGCGCGAAGGCGCCTCTTGCGGGCAGTACCCCAACGCGCGCCGCGCGCACAACGCGACCGGCGCGCTCTTCTCTGCGCGCCGGTCCAGCGGGATGAGGCTTGCCGAGATCGCTCGCGCGACTAGCGCAGGCCGGCCGCCATCCGCCCGAGCATGGTCCGACTGGCTCGGCGTCCCGAATTCGAGCCGAGACGCTTCTGCTGGGACATGAGCTCCTGCTTGCGCGTCGCCAGCTGCTCGCCAAGCGCTACGAGGTCCATGTCGGACTTGCGCGCCTTCGCGAACATGCCGTCGCGCTTTTCCTCTTCGTTCACGTGGTGCTTGACCATCTCCGACAGCACCGTGACGCGCGCGTCGTAGTACTCGTCCTGCGGACCCGAGCCCTCGATCTCCGCGATCAGCTTCTTTGCGCTTTCGTGCTCGATCTCGGCTTCGTGATGGATGTCCTCCTCCTGCGTCGCTTCGAGGAACGCGGGATAGAAGATCTCGTGCTCGATGAGGGTGTGCACCTTGAGCGCCGTGCAGATCTTGTTCGCCAGCTCGAGCTTGCGGTCGTCGGATCGCGCTTTCTCGAACTGCTCGAACCAGCCCTCCACTTCGCGGTGATCCGCTTTCAGCAGGCTGATGGCGTCCATCGCACGCGAGCTGCGGCGCTGGGTGGAGCGGCTCCCGCGACCTGTGCGTGATTTGCGTTTGGCTCTGGCCATTCGTGTGACTCCGTCTGTGATCTCGGGCGCTATGCCCTCCCGCCCGGCACGTTACGGAGAGTGAGGCGCCGCTCACAGTCGAGCCGCACTGCTTTCGGCGTCAGTGCAGTCCTACGCCGACGCGATCACCGATCTGTCGGACGGTTCGATCGCGGTGCCGGAGCGCTCAGAGAATGCGCTTCACGCGCATTGCCGGTCCGGAAGGGCCCGTGAGGAAGAACGAGCCGAGACTGCCGTGCTTGATCGTCACCGTCTCACCCGCGACGGGCCGCCAACTGATCGCCGAGTGCTGCGTCTCGACCCACACCTGATCGTTGTCGAGCTCGATTCTGAATTCGCCGTGCGCGCGCTCGGACACGGATTTGACGCGTGCGGTCAGCTCCCGCCGTGAATCGTCATCCGCGAGACCCGCGGCTGCTCGCTGCTTGCGCAGCAGTTCCGGTGATGCGCCGAACTCGGCTTGTTCACGCGACACCGCCGGTGTGCCCACCCCTTGGGGTGGAGACGGCGTGGTCGCCGCCACCGTGGGGGTCGGCTTTGGCGCCGCCGCCGTCTCCACCCCGACCTTGTGCCCGAGTCGCATCATGCGATCGTCGTAGCACCGCAGCCGGGCGTTGCTGTCCGCAACCTGCGTGCACTCGACCAGGCTCTGGTCCGCAGACTGCGCGAAACACACCGGGCTGCTCCACGCACCGGCTAGGAGCGTGAATGAAATCGCGAACGCAGTCGTTTGCTTCATGACTTCCCCCGCGTCATGACTCCCCTACGAGAGGAGGTGGCGAGCCGCAGGGCTCGCCACCTCGTTCGCCGGGATCTCTCAGCTCAGAAATTCACCTTGAATGCCACGAAGTAGCGACGTCCGAGGTTGTCGTAGAAGCCCGGGCTCGTGAACCCGGCACCGCTGCTCGGCAGAACATAGTTGGTCGGGTTCTGGCAACCCGGAGCACCACCGCAGACGTTCGCCAGGTCCGCCGGATTCGGGTAGTCCTCGGGCGTGTAGCCGCGCCGCGCCCCCGCGGCGCTCGGATTGTTGCTGTTGTCTCCGACGACCGGCGGATCCTTGTCGAAGAGATTGTCGATGCCCGCGCGCACCATGAACCTGTCGTTCATGGCCCACGTCAGCGAGAAATCGAACTGATCGTAGCTCGGCGTCTTGAGCGCCGTTCCCGGCGTGTAGCTCAGGATGACTCCATCACCGCCCGCCGCGACTCTCTCGTTGTTCTTGATGATCGCGTCCTCCGTGGCCTTGTTCGCCGGCCAGACCGACGGTAGATGCCTCCAGCGGAGATTGAAGTTCCAGCTCGGCAGCTGATAGTTGAATGCAGTAGCGAGCTTATAGGAGTAAGCGCCCGGGTTGGTCCCGCTCAGCGTCGGACCGAGCGAGCCCTTCCAGTCGGTCTCGACGTCGAAAGGCAATGCGGACTGCTTGGTCTTGTAGTAGTCCAAGAAGGTCGCCTGCATGTTCACGCCGAAGCGTCCGGGCACTTTGGAGAGGCCCAGATCCGAGAGATTCGCGAACCAGTTGAGCTGCAGGTCCAGACCCTGGGTTGCGATCGTGGCCTGGTTGTCGTATCGGACCAGCGCGGTCGTCGGATTGCCATTACCCGCGTTGCGCGGCACGTTCTGGCACGCCTCCGTTGCCGCCTGCGCCGCCGCCTCCGCGGCGTTGGTCACAGTCACCGTGCCGTAGCAGAGGTAACGAGCGTAGTCGATCGAGTACTGCTGGATGGCATCCGTGATGTCGAACTTCCACCAGTCGAGAGCGAGCGACAGATTGGAGAGCCATGGGCTGTCCGCGCGTGAGTTGAAGACCACGCCCGCTGTCCATGTATCGGCTCTTTCGGGCTTCAGCTCCGCATTGCCCTCGTTGTACACCCAGGCGAAAGCGCCGCCGGCGGCCGCCGGCGCGTTGGCCACGTTGTAGTACTGATCGGCGGCCGCTCCCATCTGCGCCTGGCAGATGAGCTTCGTGCTCTGGGCGCCTGCGGCAGTCTGTCCGGAAGCGACTACCGGGTCCGTCTCTCCCGGAGTCACGACGGGATCAGGCCCCGAGCCGCCCGCGCCGAACGGCGCATTGGAGCGCACGCCGCATGGATCGCCGAATCGACCGTCCGCCGTGAAGATCTCCTGCAGATGCAGGTAGAGCTCACCGAGATTCGGCGCGCGCACCGCGCGATTGAAGCCGCCGCGGAAGCGCACCCAATCGTTCAGCTCGATGTTGCTGTTGATCTTGAAGGTGAAGTTCCTGCCCGTGGTCGAATAGTCGGACTCACGACCACCGAGCTCGAGCTCGAATCTCTTCAGGAATTTCAGATCCGAGAGCACCGGAACGAGCAGCTCGCCGTAGTAATCCTTGACGTTGAGGGAGGCATCGAGATAGCCCGTGGGATACACGCCGATCACCTGGTCGGTGAACGATGCCGTCGACTGCAGAATATCCGGGTTGAACTGCACGGAGTTCTTTCGATACTGGATGCCCACGGCGCCGCGCCACTCGCCGGCCCAGCCGTTGAAGAGGCCGCCCTGGAAAGTCAGCTCGCCGATGTCCTGCTGATTCTGCGTGCGCGCCTGTAGAGGGGCCTCTGCAGCGTACCTGCAGTCCTCGCTGGGCACCGCATCGCCCATGAAGAGGGTTTCGTAGAACCCGCTGGTGCAGGGCACCGGCACCGTGCCGAAATTGGGCGAAGCGCCGTTCGCGTTGCCGAACAGGCGGGAGTTGCGACCGTAGTCCGGCGCGTTCACCAGCTCGCGCCAGCGCGTGAGTGAGTTGTCGCCGATGGCAACGTTGTACGTGCTCGATTGTCCGCGCGACCAGTAGAACTCGCCGGTCCAGTCCTTCACTGGAAGCTTGAAGTCGAAGCCGGTCTCGATCTGCCAGACGTTGTTCGTGTTCACGGTCGCGCGTTGCGGGAAGCTGCCGTCCGGGTAAGTCTCCGCGATCCAGGTGGCGGCGGGATTCGGCCGGCTGTTCAGCAGCACCGCCATCTCGACCGGAACGGGATGCTGAGCACCCGGCTGCCCGTGCGCGATGAAGTTCGGGTTGGCATAGGCCGGGTTCGTCGGGTCCGCGATTGCAGCAGCGAACTGCGACGGGTCCAGCGTGGGGAGAATCGGGCTGTCGGTGGTCGGGTTGTACGGCACTTGGGCTTCCCAACCGAAACTGGCGTTGGTCGGGATGAGGCGCGTGCTCGTCTTGCTTTCCGCGTACGTTGCGCGGGCAAAGAAGGTCACGTTGTCGGCGACGTCCCACTTGCCCGAGCCGAAGAACGAATATCGTGTTTGCGGCGATTCGATCCTTCGTCAGCACGTACACCTCGCACTCGAAATGAGTATGCGGCGTGATGCTGCAGGGACTCGCGAGCACCTGACCTCGCTCGACTTCCTCACGCTTCAAGCCACGGAGCAGCACGCCCACGTTCTCGCCTGCACGGCCCTCATCGACGAGCTTGCGAAAGATCTCGATGCTCGTGCAGGTGGTCTCGAGCGTCGGGCGCAGGCCCACGACCTCGACCGCATCGTTCACGCGAACGACACCGCGCTCGATCGGGCCGGTGACCACGGTACCGCGACCCGCGATCGAGTAGACGTCCTCGATGCGCAGGAGAAACGGCGCGTTGATCACGCGCTCAGGCAGCGGAATGTATCGGTCCATCTCCGCCACCAGCTTGACGATCGACGGCACACCGAGCTCGCCACGGTTGCCCTCGAGCGCGAGCAACGCACTGCCTCTGACGACCGGCGTCGTCTCGCCCGGGAAGCCATGCCGCGTCAGCAGCTCACGTAGCTCCATCTCCACGAGATCGAGCAGCTCGACGTCCGTTACCAAATCGGCCTTGTTAATGAACACGACCATGTGCGGCACGCCCACCTGGCGCGCGAGCAGGATGTGCTCGCGCGTCTGAGGCATCGCGCCCTCCGTGGCCGAGACGACCAGGATCGCGCCGTCCATCTGAGCCGCGCCGGTGACCATGTTCTTCACGTAGTCCGCGTGACCCGGACAATCGACGTGAGCGTAGTGCCGCGTCGCCGACTCGTACTCGACATGCGCCGAGTTGATCGTGATGCGGCGAGCACGCTCCTCGGGCGTCTTGTCGAGGTCATCCACCCCCAGAGACTTTCCGCCGTGCAGCTCCGCCATCACTTTGGTGACCGCCGCCGTCAGCGTCGACTTGCCATGGTCCACGTGACCGATGGTGCCGATGTTCATGTGCGGCTTGGTGCGCTCGAACTTCTGCTTCGACATGTTTGCGATCTCCTTCGTGAGTCCACTTTCACTATGGCCGGTGGACTGGCGACCACCTGCCACGGAGATGCGGCAGGGTTTTCTAGCGCTGGCGAGCCTCGCGGGCCGCGGCGCCGGTATCCGCGCGCACGGCGTCGTCGGCGCGACGGACGGGCGCGCCGGATGCGGCAATGTCAGTGATGCGGTTGATGGACATGTCTTCGGACTTCATCAAATCGATCTCAACGCAGTCGTGCACAGCTGAACGACGCGATACCGGAAACGAGAAAGCCCCCTCCGGCAGGACCGAAGGGGGCTTTCTGGTGTTCTTGCAGCTCGTATGGCGCTCAAACGCTAGGCGCGACCCTCCCGTCCCGTTTCGGGCAGGCATTCTGAAGATTCGAGCAGGGTGGCGATGAAGCGCATGACGGCGAAGTGTGGGGACGGCACATCCTGAAGTCAATGCGAGATCGCTAGATCACTGTGCCCGTGCTTCTTGGCGATCTCGAATGAGGGGCGCGGCCTGCCACCTCCGCAGGTACATTCCGCGGGCGGGCTCATACACGCAGCCGGCTCACCCCAACAGCGGCAGCCGACCGCGTGCATCGATGGACGCGTCGCTCACGGGCGTACGCGGATGATCGTCTTCCCTTTGCGTCGCTTGCTCGGGTTGAACGCGGCGACGGCGTCATCGAGGGGCGAGACGTTACCGACATTCGTGCGCAGTCGTCCGTCGCGCACCCGCTGAACGATCTCACCGAGTTGCGCACGATCGGACTCGACAACGAAGTCGACGGCCAGCCCTTCGGCAGGGCGCGCCTCCGACGGCCCGACCGTGGAGACCAGTGTTCCTCCGGCTCGGACCAGCCCTGCGGACCGCCTCCCGATGTCGCCGCCGATGACATCGAACACGAGGTCGACGCGGCCGATGTCTTCGAGCACATCCTTCTCGAGATCGACGAACGCCTGCGCGCCGAAATCGAGCGCCGTCTGACGATCTGCGGCGCGCCCGGTGCCGATGACGTAGGCGCCGAAGGCGCGTGCAAGCTGCGTCGCCATCGAGCCGACTGCGCCGGGCGCGCCGTGCACGAGGACGCTCTGGCCCGACTGGAGGCGGCCGTGCGTGAACAGTCCCTGCCATGCCGTGAGACCCGAAATGGTCAGGCTCGCGCCCACCGTGAAATCGACGTCGCCGGGCAGTGGCGCGACATTGCGTGCCTCGACCGCCACGTACTCCGCCAAGGTGCCGTCGCGATACCAGTCCGTGATCCCGAATACGCGCTGCCCGACCGACAGCCCCGTCGTGCCATAGCCGAGAGCGGTGACCATGCCGGCGAGCTCGTGTCCGGGGATCGACGGTGTGCGGTCACGGTTGAGGCGATCGGTCCACGTCGAAGGCCATGCCAACTCGGTGCCGACGAATCCCGACGCATGAACCTCAACGACCACGTCGTTTATCGCGGCCTGCGGGCCGGGCCGTTCCGCAAGGGTCATCCCCGCCGTTCCAGCGGCCGGGTCGGTTACTACAATTGCCTTCATTAGGGAGCCCTCCTCGGCGTTTGCTTCATCGGTGGAGGTGTCGCGGCGCTGGGATGCTGGTCGTTCACATCTCGTTGGCGTCGAGCCGTCGAAGCCCGCAAGCACGCGCGTTCCGAGCCGGACGGCTACGATGCGCCGAATGTGACGCCTGTTCGGTTCGACGGGTGATGCATCGACGTCCTCAACGTCAACGCGCTTGAGGGTCACCACTGGCACGATATCGACGCCGCGACGACGCTCCAGATCTGGAGCGCGGCTTCAGCTACAAAGCGATCGCAAGTAGCGCGCCTAATCCAATCGGACGCTGCTATCTCTTCGCAACCGTGACCAGTAGCTCAGAGCGGAACATGGAAACTGGAGAAATGACGGGCTCGTTCAAAGGCAGCTTGCTCCCGTAACGCTCGCGCATCTTGGCGCGAACAGCGGGATCGGAGAGGTTGAAGTCGCGCACCTTCTGCAACCCACCTATCCGGATGCCAAGCCCGCGGTATGATCTCTTCGACGCGCCATGTGCATCGTGACGTTGTAACCGCACGATTCCGTTAGTGAGCCGCGCACGAAGTGTTGTCTCGCAACGTGTCAAGGTGGTCCGCTCGCGCCTGCAGCATCTTTCGGCCGGCCAGTCGTTGAGCACGGTTGTACGCGGAGCGTACCTCGTTGCGCTCGAAATGCGCGAGTTGAAGCTCGATCAAATCCGGATGCCAGCCTGTTCATCGAGAGAGGTCGACGTTAACGAAAACCGCGCCACGCCTGACCGGCCGTAGTCCCTACCATGTCCTCGTCGAAGGCTCTCAGCAGCGCACAGATTTTCGCGGCTCCGCGATCGCCACATTCTTCCAACCGACCGGTGCAAGTGCGCCGCGAAGATCCGCGCCGACATCGCGGCTGGCTCAGCCAGTTGCGATGGCATCGCAAAAGAGCTGTCCGCATCACTGCTTCGTCCGATGCACTGTCTCGCGTTCTCCCTGCTTCTCGAGCCGCCGTAGAATCGCAAGCAGCTCGGGCGCTGTGATGAGTACCACACCGCTTTTTCCCAGGGCGCCTGCGCAAATCGGCCCGCATGGAGCTCCAGCCACTCGGCGACAACCTCCGCGAACGTCACCGCGTCCGCTAACTTCGCCTCCTGCTTCCTCAGACGCTTGAGGACACGACCGAACAGTTCGTCGGAGCAATAGGCGTCTTTTTGACGACAGAAGACGTCGTCAGACAGCAAGAAACGGAGGGCTGGCGCCCCCGGCCGGAGTTGAACCGACGACCTACCGCTTAGGAGGCGGTCGCTCTATCCACTGAGCTACGGGGGCGGCGTGCAGTACGCGAATCGGCCGCCGAGCTGCAAACGCGAGCCCGCGGCGGCCGCGCAAAGATACTGTCTCACGCCGAAATTCACCAGCACACGACCTGCGACGGACGCAGCGCGCCGCTCGCTCCAGCCAGGAACGACGCGCCGCAAGGTGCCTTGCCACCGCAGCCGGTGACGCTCGCGCCCGACATCCGCCCGAGACGGCGCATCGCGGGCCGGCGTGCCGCCTCACCGCCGCTTGCACATGAGCGGAATCTGCTCCGGCTCCTGCCGCGCGATCACGTTGCAGGCCGAGCGCGCGGCCTCCGCCATCCAATCGATGCGTGGGATCGTCGGAGCGGCCGCCTCCGTGATACTCACCGGCGAGTCCGGGGCGATGACCGCGTGAAGCGGCGGCAGCTGTGCGAGCACGACCGGTTGCGCCGCCTGTCTCTCCGCGGCGAACCGCGGTTCCTCGACGATAGTCACGACGAGCGGCGGCTCGGCGCTCGCTGTGCGGCGCGGCAGCGAATCCAGCGACAGCAGCAACGCACCGGCACCCACGTGCCCGACCAAGGCAACGATCAGGATCAGCGAGCGAACGCGAGTAGTGGTCACAGCCGTTGCGTCCAAAGCACACGCCGTCGGGCGAGTTCCGTCGCGCGCGAAGAAACGGCATCATCATGCCCGAACTATGAGCGTGCGTGTCAGCCATCTTTTTGCGATGACACTGCTGAGCTTCGCGCTCGCGGCCTCGCCTTTCGCCACCGAAGCCGCGTACGCGGAGGCGGAAGCGGCGGCGCAGGATGAAGGGTCCCCGCCAAGCGAGGCGCCGGGGCCGGACGAAGCCATCGACGAAGTCATCGTGAGCGGGGAGCAGCCGGGGCCGCCGCTGTGGAAGGTGACGAACGGCGATCACGTCCTGTTCATCCTCGGGTCGCTCACGCCCTCGCCGAAGAACATCACGTGGCGCTCGCGCGAGGTCGAGTCGGTGGTGGCGCGCGCCAAGCAGATCATTGCGCCGCAATCGGTCAGCACGAACATTGGATTTTTTCGCGGCATGTGGTTGCTGCCCGCGGTCATGCGCGCGCGCAAGAACCCGGACGGCGCGGAGCTCAAGGACCTGCTGACGCCCGATCTCTACGCGCGCTGGCAGGCGCTGAAGACTCGCTACATCGGCAACGATCGCGGCATCGAGAGCTGGCGGCCGATGCTCGCCGGCTTCGAGCTGTATCAAAAGACGCTCGCGAAATCCGGCCTCACGCGCGAGAACCTGGTCTGGCCGGAGGTGCGCAAGCTCGCGAAGAAGCACGACGTACCGATCGTCGATCCGGACATCAAACTGGACATTCACGACCCGCGGGGCCTCATCCGGGATTTCACCGAGATGCCGCGCGAGGCCGACCTCGCCTGCTTCGAGGCGACGATCGATCGGCTCGAAACCGACCTGGAGCCGATGAAGCAGCGGGCCGCCGCGTGGGCGGTCGGCGACGTCGAAACGCTCCAGCGGCTGCAATCGCCGAAGCAGGAGCTCACGTGCCTCGATGCGATAACGAGCGTGCCGCGGTTGCAGGACGAGTACAACAAAGCGCGAGAGCGCGCGTATGCCGAGTGGAACGCAATCGTCGATCGCGCGCTCGCGCAGAACGATGTCACGCTGGCGATCGTGCCGATCACGGATCTGTTCAGGCCTACGGGCCGGCTATCACAGCTGAAGGCAAGGGGTTACGTCGTCGAAGCGCCCACGGGCGCCACGCCGTAGGGGGAGCCTGCCCGCTCTTCGCGCGCATGGAGTGCGTGAGCAGCTTTCACGCGTGCTGTCGATGAGCCTTACGTCGCATGCGTCGAATGCGTCGCGCTATACGCGCTCGCCGTTCGAAAATTCGCGAAGGCGTGAACTACGACAGAGTTTCGCGTACTGGCGACATGCGCGGCTGGCGAAGCGGGCGTGCGCAGTGCCAACATTATCTTCGCCATGGATGTGCTCGCTACGGCCACGCCACGAACGGAAGTTCGCAGCTTGTATCGCTGCGCGCGGTGTGGTGTCGAATCGGCGGAGCGTTCGTGCTTCGTAGTACCGGAGCCCCACGACAAGGCGCCGCTCGACACACGCTGCATAACGTGTGAAGAAGCCCGCCTCGCGACGGGCGCCCTCGATGGTGCAATCGGCGTCCTACGCACCATTTTCGTCCCGGTGATGGTGCTCGTGCTGATCCAGCGCGGGCTCGGCGAGCTCACCCTGCCGCTGCTGCTGATCGCCTGCCTCATGACGCCGCTATCCATCGTCGCGCACGAGTTGGGGCACGCTGTTGCCGCCCGCCTCGTCGGGCTGACCGTGGGCGCCATCGTGATCGGTGTCGGCCGCAAGCTCTGGAGCGGCGAGATCTTCGGCACGGCTGTCACGCTGCACGCGTGGCCGCTCTCCGGGCTCACTTTCCTCGGCTCGCAGTCGCTGCACTTCCTTCGCACACGCCTGTGGCTCGCCACGCTGATGGGACCCGCGACAAACGGCCTACTCGTGATCCTCGCGGTGGAGCACTGGCCCGATACGGTCGAAAGGGTTGGCGCTCCGCTGCTGTCCCTGTGGATCATCACCAACGGCCTCCTGGCGTTGCAGAGCCTCGTTCCGCGCCGATTCCAGCACGCCCGCGAGATGCTCAGCACCGACGGACTGGCGCTTCTGCAGATCCCGCGGAGCACGCCCGAGCAGCTCGAATCGTATCTGTTCACTGCCAGCTTGCTCCGTGCGCACGCGCGCTTCGAGCGCCGGGACTACGCCGGCGCGCGCGACGTCTGCCTGCAAGGGCTCGAGCTCGCGCCGGACAACCTGCAGCTTCGGGTGCTTCTCAGCGCCTGCTACAGCTACCTGCGGAAATACGCGAGCTCGCTCGCTTTGCTCCGGCAGTTGCTGAAGCAATACGCGAACGCGGAGAGCGCCGTGCGCGCTGCCATCGAGAACAACACGGCCTTCGCGCTATTGATGTCCCGCAACCGGGCGGGTTACGACAGCGATGTGCTGATCGAAGCGGATCGTCTGTCGACGAGCGCGTTCACGCTCTACCCTTGCGTGCTCGCCTATCGCTCGACGCGAGCCCTCGTGCTGACCGCCACCGGTCGCCCGAATGAGGCGCTCGCGCTGCTGGCGTACCCGCACTACACGAACGCGGAGCGCACAGCGCAAGGTCATCGCGCGGTCGCTCGGGCGTTCGCGCTTCATCGCCTCGGTCGAGGCAATGAAGCGCGCGAGGCCGCAGCGGAAGCCACGCGGCTCGATCCCGACAACGCTCGCGTCCTGGCAGCACTGGACGTGCTTCCGGACAGTGACGCGGAGGTATCGCATCAGGCGCCCGCCGGCTCGGCGTGATGCTCCGCAAAGACCACGATGTTGCCCGCGGGATCGGCGTAGCCGATCTCGGTGGCGCCATAGAACGTCTTGCGCTTCGGCATGACGAGGCCTTCGTTGCCGAGCTTGGCCTCGATGTCCGCGAGACGATCCACTTCGACGTACAGCGTCGTCTGCTGAGTGCCGGGACGAAACGCCTCCTTCACCGAGGCCGCCTTCACCAGATCGTCCGTGACGCTCGCGAGCGTCTGATACATCAGCTGGACACCCTCTCCCGCAAGGATCGCGAAGGCCAATCGGCCGTCCTTCGCCGTTTGATCGGGCACTTCAGCAACTGCTTTGAGGCCGAGTTTCTGCCAGAACGGCAGCACCGGCTCGATGCGATCCACGATCAGTACGGGCGTTGCTTTGCGAAGAATGCTCATCTCTCCTCCTTGCGCGCGGGGCCACAGCGCGCGCGGCGATCACACGGCGGTGCCGAGCGTGGCCTCACGCGTCGAGTACACGTGATCGACGAGTCCCCAAGCCTTCGCCTCGGCCGCGGTCATGAAGTGATCGCGATCGAGCGTGCGCTCGACCTCCTCGTACGTGCGGCCGCAGTGGCGCGCGTAAATTTCCTGCAGACGCTTCTTCGTGCGAATGATGTCCTCGGCGTGCCGCTGGATATCCGACACGACGCCCTGATACCCGCCCGAGGGTTGGTGCACCATGATGCTCGCGTTCGGCAACGCAATCCGGTGTCCGGCGGCGCCGGCCATCAGCAGGAAGGAGCCCATGGAATACGCCGTGCCCACACACACCGTCGCAACGGGACATTTGATCCATTGCATCGTGTCGTAGATGGCGAGCCCGCTCGTGACGATGCCGCCGGGCGAATTGATGTACATCGCGATCGGTTTGTCCGGATTCTCCGCCTCGAGGAACAAGAGCTGCGCGTTGACGAGCGCGGCGACGTTGTCGTCGATGGGGCCGTTCACGAAGACGATGCGATCTCGCAGCAGGCGCGAAAAGATGTCGAAGGCGCGCTCGCCGCGGGCCGACTGCTCCACCACCATCGGAATGAGATTGGCGTTCATCATGCTGCCATGGCCCATGCGGGGGTTTGCTCGAAGGCCGTGTGGATGATGCGCAGGTGTGTGCCGCCGGCGTCCGTGCGAGTGAGCTCGAACGTCACGATCGAGTCGAGCGCGTCGCGCTCCATCCGAGCGTCGGCGGCGTCCCGAGCGCCAGCAACGTCGGCCTCCAGATCCCGCGGATCGTTCGCCCGATCGCGCCAGCTGTAACGCAGGAGGCGGTTGGGACGGGACTCGATCACCTCGCAATCCACACCCGGCCCCTCGCCTGTCAGCGGCAGGAGCCACTCGGCGACCAGCTCTGGCTCGGTGAGCGCGCGCCAGACCTTTTCGGGCGGCTCGTGCAAATCGCACTCGACGACGACAGTGTCGTCGCATTCGCCGTGATCGTTCATTTGTCCATGTCCTTCAACACGCGCTTGAGTTTGTCGACGCGCTCGGGCCAGAAGACGCGGTAGCGCTGCACCCACTTCGCCAGCGCGTCGAGGCCGCGCGCATCGGAGCGATAGAACACGTTGCGCCCTTCGCGGCGCTCCGCGACGAGCCCCGCGCCCTTCAGCGCGGCGAGATGCTGTGACACTGCGGGCTGCGAAATGGTGAAGCCCGACGTGAGCTCCGAGACGCTCATTTCACGCTGCGAGAGCCGCTCGAACAGCGCGCGGCGCGTAGGATCGGCGAGAGCGCGAAAGACTTCGGATTCGACCATGGCCAAAGCATAAGTGAATACTTATTGAATGGCAACGCATGGATCGACAGACGATTGACGATCGAGAGGGACGAACGCACCGGTGACGTGAGCGGCGCGCGGGGTGGTGTGTGCTCAGCGCACGCTGCGGCTCAGCGCCAGCGAGCGCTGGATGAGCTCCTCATGCCGGTCGATACGGAAGTCTGCGAGCACGGCATC
>DASTRY010000021.1:0-12253 GCA_035760965.1 Steroidobacteraceae bacterium
GAGCGATCCGGCTTTGTGTCAGGAGGTGCGTCGGTACCTGGCGCGCTACATGCGCAACTGGGCCGTGACGGAGGCGAGCGTCGAGGCGGCGGCGACGAGCGGCGCCACCCGTACGGTGCCCAACTCCTACGGACTGGACACATCCAGTGAGTGGTCGGCGTCTTTGCAGGGGTTTTGGCAGCCCTCGGATCACATGCTGTTCAGCGCGGGCGCCGTCGCATACGCAGGTGAAGTCAACCCGCAGGGATCGGTGATGAGTATCGGCTGGGATCGCGCGCAGCTCGACATCGGCTATCGCGCGCACTGGTTCTCGCCGGCGCCGGGAAACAGCATGCTCATCAGCACCCAGGCGCCGACAATGCCGTCGGTCACGCTGTCGAACTACGTGCCGCTCACGCGCTTCGGCTTCACGTACGAGCTGTTCGCCGCCGAGATGTCGAAGTCCGACCACATCTCGTTCAACGGTGACGAGGTGAGCGGCAACCCGCGGCTCGCCGGCATTCACCTCGGCTTCGAGCCGGCGTCGGGTTGGGCCCTGGGGCTGAATCGCATCGAGGAATACGGCGGCGGCCCGCGTCCCGCGAGTCTGCGGGACCTCTTCAAGGCTTTCTTCAATCCCGCGTCGTTCGACAACGAGCACCAGTTCGGCAACCAGGCGGCCTCGCTCACCAGCGCGTTCGTGTTTCCCGGCCGGGTGCCCTTCACGGTGTACGTGGAGCACGCCGGCGAAGACACTTCGGATCTCAAACCGTATCTGCTCGGGAACGCGGCCCTCTCGGTGGGCATCCACTTCCCGCGGCTGTGGCGGCGGTTCGACCTCACCTACGAGGTCAGCGAATGGCAGAACGCATGGTACGTCCACACCGTCTACCTCGACGGGCTTTCCAACAAAGGCCATGTCATCGGTCACTGGGGCGCCGACGACCGCGTGTTCCGTGATGGCGTGGGCGCGCAGGCTCACATGGTCCGAATCGGCTACGACGCCCCCTTCGGCGGCTTGCTGGAGATGCGCCTCAGCACTCTCCAGAACGAGCACTACACGGAACCCTCCATCGGCCTGAGATACGAACGTGCGTATGACGCGCTTCTGCGGTACACGCGCCCCATCGGGGCGTTCAGCGTGGGTGCCGAGGCCTATGCGGGTCGGGACTCGTTCGGGGACAGCTTCTCCCGCATCGGCGCATTCTTTCGATACTCGGGTGACGCCTTCAGCGATGCGAGCACCTACTTTGCTGCGGACCCCAGCGGCGCCGCCGACCCGAGCGCCGAGCTCTTCGTCGAGGCTGGCATCAGCGCGAACAAGCTGACCGTGGTGCCCACCGAGACGATCGAATTCACCGAGCGCGGCACCGGCGCCCACATCGGCCTCGGCGCGCGCCGCACGGTCTCGGACCGCAGTGATCTCGGCGTGCGCCTCGAGCTGGATGACGTCGAAGGTCACAACCTCACCAGCGTTCGCATGATCGACTATCGCTATCGGTTCAGGAGCCCGCTCGCGCTGAGCGTGTTCCTCGGGGCCTCTCGGTACGACCTGGCGACGCCCGCTTATGGCCTCTATTTCGGCGGGGGGCTGCAATGGCGCGACATCTTGCCGGGGTGGGACGTTGGGCTCGATGTCCGGCAGGCGAAGAAGGTCGCTCGCGACCACCTGCTGCCGAGCGATCCGCAGGTGCCGCGTCGTAACGACAGCTTCTATACGGTCGACAGCTTTTCGATTTCGCTCACCCGGAGGTTCTAGTATGGCCCCCTACTCGCCCACGTACTCCGCCCACCAGCGCTCGAACGGCGAATCCGGCGGAAACCGCGCGTTCTTGTCCAGCACGCGCCCCGCTTCGATGAGCTGATTCCACAGATGCACCGCACGGCTGCCGTGGAACGACAGGTCCGCGCCCGCCCGCGGGCTCTCGAACAGCACGCGATGCTCCTCGTACCGCACCGGATAGAAATGCCACTGGGGCAGCGCATGCTCGGTATATCCCAAGTGCCGCGCGGCGCGTGTCAGGCCATACGGACCCGTATCGCCCCATCGCACACTCTCCCGCCCTAGCCCTTTCAGGCGTCGCTTCAACTTCGCGAACCGCACGCCGAGATCGTCATACGGCAGGATCCGATTGGGATGCTCGCAGGAGTTGGCGAGCCATTCGGCGAGCGCATCGCCCCGCGGAAGCCCGAGCACGGCGTTGTTCAGGTGGTTCGCGTCCTGCCACGCGAACACGACGGGACTCGTGTAATCGAAGGGCCGCAGGCACACCATATCGGTGTCCGCCCACAAGCCGCCGCGCGCGTGCAGTAGCCGATACCGGAACCAGTCCGCGAAGTGCGCGACGGACTGCCGCCGCCGATGAATGAACAACTCGCTCCGCGGCAGGATCTCCGCGGCGTCCATGAGCTGCACGCCGGCAGGCACCCCGGTCGGCTCTTCGTACACGTACAGATGCACCCGGTGCCCATTGCGCATGAAGGACGTCATCGAGAGCTGCTCGATGCGGGAGAGCGCCGGGCCATACCAGAACATCTGGATCGTCGGGAGGCGCTCGTCGGCGTCGAGCGGCGCCAGCGGGCGCAAGTCGAGGTCACGTGCGGCCATGCTAGGGATCGCGCTCATACGTTCCAGGGCGGCCGTGCGCTTTGCGGGATACCCGTCGCGAATTCCGCGAGATGCTGATCCAGCCCGAGCTCGGAGCGCGTGCGGCGGTTTGCGAGCGTGGCGTCGAGCAGTGCATCGTTCGGATTCGCGCCTCGGGGTGCGCGAACGGGATGGTACAGGTGCGCCGCCAGCGCCGCGAAGCGCAGCTCGCGCCCACGCACGCCGCGGTGGAGGAGTCGCGCACAGCACTCCTTGTCTTCGGGTCCCCAGCCGATCATGTTCTCCTCGAAGCCGTTCACTGCGATGAGGTCGCTGCGCCAGAACCCCTGGTTGCAGCTCTTGAGGCGCGCCATCGGCACGGGCGATGGGCTGAGCCAGTGCGCGAGCCAGCGGCTGCGCAGCGCCAGATGGCGCCGGCGCAGACCGGGCGTGAAAACGTCGATGGACGTCAGCCCCCCGCGGAGCAAGCGCTGCGCACCTTCTTGCGTCGTCGGAATGCGCACACCCTGCACGAACCAGCCGGGCTTGGCCGCCTGTTCGTGATCGGCGACGAATTCCTCGTGCAGGACCATGTCGCCGTCGATCGCGATCACGTACTCCCCGCGCGACGCGGCGATGCCGCGGTTGCGCGAGCGGCCGGCGCGAAAGCCGCGATTCTCCTGCCAGAGATGATGCACCGGCACCGGCAGACGCGCGGCCCAGGAGGCCACGACGCGCGCGGTTTCCTCACCCGAGCCGTCGTCGCAGACGATCACCTCGTCCGGCAGGCGTGTCTGCCGTGACACGCTCCTGAGCACGAGATCGAGCGCCTGGGGCCAGTTGTACGTCGTGATGATCAGCGAGATCCGCACGTTCGTCGAGCCGCCCTACCGATGGTCACGTCGCACTCCCTCGAGCTTCATTGTGCTTCAGCTGGACACGGACACGCCGGCACGCTCAAGAGTTTCGTCGCCACTCGTCGATCTTGCGCAGCAAGCGCGCCACCCCCGGCGCGACCGACTGGGCACCCGCCGGATCGCGCACGGCCGGTGCGAGCTCGCTCGCAAGCTTCTTGCCCAGCTCGACTCCCCACTGGTCGAACGAATTGATGCCCCATACCACGCCCTGGGTGAACACCTTGTGCTCGTAGAGCGCCACGAGGCGCCCGAGGGTCGCCGGGTCCAGCTTCTCGAACCCGATGATGCTGCTCGGCCGGTCCCCCGGATGCACCTTCTGCGGCACCAGGTATTGGACGCGCTCGGCCGGCAAATTCATCCGCTCCAGCTCCGCGCGCACGGCCGCCGGCGGATTGCCGGCCATGAACGCCTCGGCCTGCGCCAGGCAGTTCGCAATCGCGAGGTCCTGCTGGGGCTGATTGCTGCACGAGGACTTCGCGGGCAGCAGGAAGTCCAGCGCCGCGCGTGGCGTGCCCTGATGCAGGAGCTGGAAGAACGAATGCTGCGCATTGTTACCGGGCTCGCCCCAGATCACTGCGGCCGTCTCGCACCCAACCGGGCTGCCGTCGAGCCGGACGGACTTGCCGTTGCTTTCCATCTCGAGCTGCTGCAAGTACGCGGGCAGGCGCTTCAAGCGATCATCGTACGGCAGGACTGCGAGCGTCGGCAGGTGACGGAAGTCGATGTTCCAGATGCCGAGCAAGCCCATCAGCGCCGGCAGATTCTGCCGCCACGGCGCCGAGCGGAAGTGCTGGTCCATCTCGTGTCCGCCGCGCAAGAACTGCATGAAATTGGCGCGCCCGATCGCGATGGCGAGCGTCACGCCGATGGACGACCACATCGAATAGCGGCCGCCGACCCAGTCCCACATCTGGAAGCGATAGTCCGGATGCACACCGAACTCGTTCATCGCCGTGTGGTTCACCGACACGGCGGCGAAGTGTTCGGGCACGGCTTTCTCGCCGAGGGTCTTGGCGAGCCACGCGCGCGCGGTGCGGGCGTTCGTCAGCGTCTCGAGCGTCGTGAAGGTCTTCGAGGCGACGATGAAGAGCGTGTTCTCGGGATTGGCGGATTCGAGCACGTCGTGCAGGCCGCAACCGTCCACGTTCGACACGAACGCGCATCGGGGACCGCGGGCGGAATACTCGCGCAGCGCTTCCACCGCCATCGCAGGTCCCAGATCGGAACCGCCGATGCCGATGTTCACGACGAGCGTGAAAGGCTTCTTCGTGCTGCCGCCGATGGCGCCACTCAGCACACCCTCCGCGAACGACAGCATCCGCTCGCGCTCCGCGAGCACCAGCTTCTCGACTTCGGCGCCGCCGATGCCCGCGCCGGCGGGCTGACGCAGCGCCACGTGCAGCACCGCGCGATCTTCGGTGGCGTTGATGTGATCGCCTCGCCACATCGCCTCGATGCGATCTCGGAGTCGCACGGCATCCGCGAGCGCGGCGAGCTGCGTCATCGTCGGCTCGTCGACGCGCTGGCGCGTGTAGTCGAGCAGCAGCCCGGCCGCTTCGGCGCTGAAGCGCTCGAAGCGCTTCGGGTCACCCTGCACCAGCTCGCGGGTCGCCACCGTCGCGAGCCGCGCGGCGCTCGCCTCGAGCTCTTTCCAAACGGGCGTGTCCGGTCCGGCGAGTGTGCGGGCGGCCATGGTCGCGCTCCTCAGCGCCGGTAGAAGTCCGCGACGCTATCGACGACGTAACGAAGCTGCGTTTCGGTCAGCTCTGGGAAGATGGGCAGTGCGAGCGTCTCCTCGGCTGCACGCTCGGCGTGCGGGAAGTCGCCTTTGCGGTGCTTGAGATACGCGAAGCACTCCTGCATGTGCAGGGAAAGCGGGTAGTAGATCTCGGTGCCGACGCCGGCCGCCATCAAGTGTTGCCGCAGCAGGTCGCGGTCGCGCGCGCGAATCACATACTGGTTGTAGATGTGGCGCACACCGGGCGTCGCGCGCGGCGTCTCGACGGCCTTGCCCAGATCGGCTTGCTCGAACAGCTCGTCGTAGAGCGCGGCGTTGCGCTGACGCGCTGCGCTCCACGCATCGAGATGTTTGAGCTTGATGTTCAGCACCGCCGCTTGCAGCTCGTCGATGCGGAAATTCCCGCCGATGAACGCGTGGTAGTACTTCGGCTTGCCGCCATGAACGCGCAGAATCTCGATGCGTTCCGCGAGCGCCGGGTCGTTCGTCACGCACATGCCGGCATCGCCGAACGCGCCGAGGTTCTTCGTCGGGAAGAACGAGAGGCAGCCGACATCGCCGAAGCTGCCGGCACGACCTTGGTTCGCGTCCTCGGCACCGATCGCCTGCGCCGCATCTTCGATGACCTTCAGGCCATAGCGCCGCGCGATCTGCACGAGCGGGCCGATGTCGGCCACCTGTCCGTACAGATGCACCGGCATGATCGCCTTGATCGTGCCGCCCGTGTCGCGATTGATCAGCTTGCCGTCACGCACCTCGCATTTGCGCTCGATGAACGCAGTGACCGCGGCCGGCGACAGGTTGAACGTCTCCGGATCGATGTCGCAGAACGTGGGCCGCGCGCCGGTGCGCGCGATCGTGCCGGCCGTCGCGAAGAACGTGAACGGCGTGGTGATGACTTCATCGCCGCGGCCGATTTCGAGCGCCATGAGCGCGACGAGCAACGCGTCCGTTCCCGAAGACACGCCGATGCCGAACCGGCAATGGCAATACTTCGCAACGTTCGCCTCGAGCTCACGCGTGGCCGGGCCGAGGATGAATGCCTGGCTCGCGCACACCTTCTCGATGGCGGAGAGGATTTCGGTCTTGAGAGGCTGGTACTGAAGCTTGAGATCGAGCAGCGGCACCTGCGTATGAGGTACCGGCTGCGGTTTGGACGCCGACATGCCGACTCCGCCAATGAGAGATGGACGGATTCTAGCGAACCGCGCGCGGACTTACCCGAGCGTGTGCAGGCGTCGGCGGCGCAGCGTGTCGCCCTATTTTCCGGCTTGGCAACGTCTGATTAGCAGTCCGGCAGGCTACGGCTTGTCTTGCATGACGGGCCCTGCGGTGGCTCGCGCGCCGGCTGTGTCAGCGCGCCTGTTTGTAGTACTCCAGGTACCACTCGACGAACTTGCGCACGCCCACTTCGACGGGGGTGGCCGGCCGGTAGCCGACATCGCTCACGAGATCGTCGATGTTCGCACTGGTTTCGGGCACATCGCCGAGCTGCAACGGCAGCATGTTCTTCTCGGCCTTGCGGCCGAGGCATTCCTCGAGCACCTCGATGTAGCGCATCAGCTCCACCGGCCGATTGTTTCCGATGTTGTAGATGCGGAACGGCGCGCTGCTCGTTGCCGGGTCCGGGTTGTTGCTGTCCCAAGTCGGATCGGGCTGCGCGATGCGATCCATCGCGCGCACGACGCCCTCCGCGATGTCGTCGACGAAGGTGAAGTCGCGCTTGTGATGGCCGTGGTTGAACACGTCGATCGGCTTGCCGGCGAGGATGTTGCGCGTGAACAGGAACAGAGCCATGTCCGGCCGGCCCCACGGGCCGTAGACGGTGAAGAAGCGCAGTCCGGTCGTCGGCAGCTTGAACAGAGCCGAGAAGTTGTGCGCCATCAGCTCATTGGCCCGCTTCGTGGCCGCGTACAGCGAGAGCGGATGATCCGCGATCTTGTGCGGCGAGAACGGCATGTTGGTGTTCGCGCCGTACACGGAGCTCGTGGACGCATAGACGAGATGCTCCACGTTGTTGTGGCGACACCCCTCGAGCACGTTCAGCGTGCCCGTGACGTTGCTGTGAACATACGCGTGCGGCACGTCGATCGAATATCGCACGCCCGCCTGAGCAGCCAGGTGCACGACGCGCTGGAATTTCTCGCGCGCGAACAGCTCGGCCATCCCCTGCTGGTCGCCGAGGTCGAGCTTCACGAAGCGGAAGCCTGGCGTCTTCTCGAGCTGCGCGAGACGCGCCTTCTTCAGCGTGACGTCGTAGTACTCGTTGAGATTGTCGAGACCGACGACTTCCTCGCCGCGCGCCAGCAGCTTCTTGGCCGTATGGAACCCGATGAATCCGGCAGCGCCCGTGACGAGGATCTTCATGTCGCTCTATGCCGCTCCGCTTGCGTGATCAGAGACGTCCGTCGGTTTCGCCCGCCGGGTAGACGTGCTTGATGTCGAACAGCACGTGATTCTTGCGCCCGAAGCGGCGCGCGCCGCGCACACCCAAGTCCTTGAACTCCTTGTGCGCCACGGCCATCACGATGGCGTCGTACCGGCCCTTCTGCGGCTGCCTGATCAGGCCCACCCCGTACTCATGCCGGCACTCCGCACTGTCCGCCCACGGATCGTACACGTCGACGAGCGCGCCGTGCTTCTTCAGCTCGCGCACCACGTCGAACACCTTGGAGTTGCGGATGTCAGGGCAGTTTTCCTTGAAGGTGGCGCCGAGCACGAGCACGCGCGCGCCATTCACTTGAATGCGCCGCTTGTTCATGAGTTTCACGACGCGGTCGGCGACGTAGATCGCCATGTTGTCGTTCAGGCGGCGGCCGGCGAGGATCATCTCCGGGTGGTAGCCGACCTCCTGCGCCTTGTGCGTCAGGTAGTACGGGTCCACCCCGATGCAATGACCGCCGACGAGGCCGGGCCGGAACGGCAGGAAATTCCACTTGGTGCCGGCGGCGACCAGCACTTCCTCGGTGTCGATGCCGAGGCGGTTGAAGATCAAGGCCAGCTCATTGATCAGCGCGATGTTCACGTCGCGCTGGGTGTTCTCGATGACCTTGGCCGCCTCGGCCACCGCGATCGAGGACGCCTTGTGCGTGCCCGCCTTGATGATCGTGCCGTAGAGCTGGTCGACGAACTCGGCCACTTCCGGCGTCGAGCCCGAGGTGATCTTGCGGATCGTCGTGAGCCGGTGCTCCTTATCGCCCGGGTTGATGCGCTCGGGGCTGTAGCCGGCGAAGAAGTCCTTGTTGAACTTCAGACCGGAGACGCGTTCGAGGATCGGCACGCACACCTCTTCGGTGCAGCCGGGGTACACCGTGGATTCGTACACCACGATGTCGCCCTTCTTCAGCACCTTGCCGACGCTCTCGCTCGCGCGCTCGAGCGGCGTCAAATCCGGACGGTTGTACTTGTCGATGGGCGTGGGCACCGTGACGATGAACACGCGGCACTTCTTCAGGTCCTGCAGGCTCGTCGTGAACGTCAGGTACTTCGCTTCCTTCAGCTCCTTGCGCGTCGTTTCGAGCGTGCTGTCCTTGCCGGCTCTCAGCTCGGCGATGCGCGCTTCCTTGACATCGAAGCCGACGGTTTCGAAGTGCTTGCCGAATTCCACGGCGAGCGGCAACCCGACATAACCCAGACCCACCACGCCGACGCGGCACTTGCGGAGACTCAGCACGGATGAAAGGTTCCTTTAGTTCTTTATGTGTGGGTGCGGCTCTGGCCGCACCGAAATTCGCCGACCGCCGCCCGCAACCGGGAGGCATGGGGCCGCCATTTTCAGCCTGTCGTCGCGCGCACCGCTGCGACCGGGTTCGCAACTCGTCTCGAATGCGAGCCGGCTCACGCAGCGTGCGCGGGCTCGCGCGCCGCCCGGGTCGACGTCGGTCATGCAGTTGACAGAGTCTGCGCGCCGCCGCCGGCCGACTCGGCCGGAATTGCCGCCTCCAGCGCTTGCCACAGGCACTTGCCTTTGCTGGCCTTGGCGATGATCTGCAGCATGGCGTCGTGCGCGGTCAGCTCCTCGGGCGTCGGTCGGATCACGACCAGGGGTATCGCCGGCCGTAGCAAAGCACGCACCTGACCGGCGCCCTCCACCACGTCTGCACCGGCCATCAGCTCATCGAGCGCCAGGCCGACCTGGCCGCCGGTCATCGCAAGGTAGACGTCCGCGAGGATGCGCGCGTCGAGCAAGGCGCCATGCAGCTCGCGGTGCGAGTTGTCGATCTCGTAGCGCTTGCAGAGCGCGTCGAGATTGTTGCGCTGGCCGGGGTGCATCGAGCGCGCAAGGGCCAGCGTGTCGAGCACGCGGCACTCCGCGGACGCGAGCCGGTTACCGAACGAGGGCACGTTGGCCGCGTGCCGGCGCAGCTCCGCATCGAGGAAGGCGACGTCGAACGCCGCGTTGTGGATGACGAGCTCGGCGCCGGAGATGAACTCCATCAGCTCGTCGGCGATGTCCGCGAACCGCGGCTTGCCTTGCAGGAATTCCGCGGTGATGCCGTGCACTTCGAGCGCGCCCTTCTCGATCTCGCGCTCGGGATTCAGATAGTGGTGGAACGTGCGGCCCGTGTGGCGGCGGTTCACGAGCTCCACACAGCCGATTTCGATGATGCGGTGTCCTAGGTCGGGCTCGAGGCCGGTGGTTTCGGTGTCGAGGACGATCTGGCGCATGAGTTCCCGGGTGTTGGCCGAAACGACGCCGCGACTGACGGCGCGAACCCGCGCGAGTTTACCTAACTCGCATTCGAATCGGGACTCGGATTGTGGAAGTCGCGCGATTGCGCCCACAACGCTCCCGAGCACGATGCCGGGCGATGCGACCCATCGAGAGCGCGCCCGTCGAAAGGCGCGCGCCCGATTCGAGCGCGTGCCGATTCGAACGCGCGCTGATTCCGAACGCGTGCCGCGCGCTCAGCGCGTCAGCTCATCGATCGCCCGATTGGCCAGCGCATCCACGCGCTCATTTCCCTCGATCCCGGAGTGTCCCCTCACCCAATGCCACTCCAGCGAATGCTGCGAAGCGAGCTCATCCAACCGCTGCCACAGATCCTGATTCTTCACCGGCTTCTTGTCGGCCGTCCGCCAGCCGCGCGCCTTCCAGCTCGGCAGCCACTCTTCGATCCCTTTGATGACGTACTGCGAGTCCGTGTACACGCGCGCACTTGTGCCGGGCCGCTTCAACGCCTCGAGGGCGCGGATCGCCGCAGTCAGCTCCATGCGATTGTTCGTCGTGAGAGGCTCCGCGCCGGACAGCTCCTTCTCGCGATCTTTGTGAATGAGCAGCACGCCCCAGCCACCGGGGCCGGGATTCCCGCGGCAGGCGCCGTCGGCGTAGATCTCGACTGTCGAGGACGAGCGCGGCGACATCACGAGGACGGCGATCGCGTCGTCGGTTTGACGAGCCCACCGAGCACGCCGGGCTTCTCACGGAAGCGCGGCCGTATCGGTGTGAGTGTGTAGACGCGCTTGCGTGCCTTCAGGAGGTACGCGCCCGCAGGAAACGGGTTCAGCCCGCGTCGCAAATAAGGACCCGTGCCGCCAGTTGGCGACACACTGCCCCACGGCACACGAAATGCGTAGTGCCGCAACGCAACCACCTCGTAGCCGAGCAGCACCAGCCATTCCCGCACGCGTCGCTCGGAGAGGACACGGCGCATGCCTGGTGGGAATCCGCTACGACTGAGCCTCGCACGCAAACCCCACGCGCTGATCGGCCGAAATCCGAGCACCAAAAGCTGTCCTTCGCCCGTCAACACGCGATCGACTTCGCGCACGATCGCATACGGATCTGCCGCAAATTCCAGGGTGTGCGGCAATAGCACGGCATCGACCGAGTCGCTGTTGATGGGCAGCTGCGACGCGCGTCCGATGACATGCGCACCCGCGCCCAACTCGAGCGGAGCAACGACGGTTTGCGCGCGAGTGCGGCTTTTATGCAGCAACTCGCGCGAGCTGCCCCACGCGCCCACCTGCAGCAGCTCCCACCCGAACACATCCTCGAGCGCCTCGCCGAGCAGCTCCGATTCCGCGCGCAACAGCCCCGCGCCGAGCGGCCGCGACCACCACGTTTTGAGGGCCACGTCTCGGTCCGAAGGACGGGGATTACGGAAAGACGATGTCACAGGCTGGAAATAGTGTGAACTCAGCGGTTACAGTCCCGAACGCTAACCCGTAGTTTCGGCCCGGGCGCTGCGCCCGGGCGCGAATCGACCTTAGCACGCGGCCGGCGCTTTACGAAGAAGTCCACACGCCGCCAGAGACGGGTCGATGGTCTGGCGTCACAGAGGGTAGGGATTTGATGTTGGAATCGCTCCGCAGGGCCCGCGTCGGTCTGGGAATGTGCGCCGCGCTCGTGCTCGGCGCGTGCGCGCATGCGCCGGCCGATCGCTCGATGAAAGGGCCCACTGATGAAATCGTCGGCGCGCCGGTGATGGCCCGCACGACGCCTCCCGCGGAGCCGACCGCCGCCTTCCCCGAACCCTTCACCCCGCCCGCCGCGCAGACCCCCGAGACCAGCACCGAGCCCACGCCCGTCGTCGGCATCAACCCCTCGCAGTACAGCGATCTGTTCGATCGCATGCGCGCCGGGTTCAAGCTCGACGACGTCGACCAGCACGCTGTCGATCAGCAGGTCGACTGGTATGCGGACCATCCCGATTATCTCGAGCGCGCGTTCGCGCGTGCCGAGCTCTACATGTACCACATCGTCACGGAGCTCGAAGCGCGCGGCATGCCGCTCGAGATCGCGCTGCTGCCCGTCGTCGAGAGCGCCTTCGAGCCCTACGCCTATTCGCGCGCGCGCGCCGCGGGCATGTGGCAATTCATTCCGGGCACGGGCTCGCGCTTCGGGCTGAAGCAGAACTGGTGGTACGACGGGCGTCGCGACGTAGTCGAGTCCACGCGCGCCGCGTTCGATTATCTGCAGTTCCTGCACGACGAGTTCAACGGCGACTGGCTGCTCGCCATCGCGGCGTACAACTGCGGCGAGATGACGGTGTCGCGCGCCATCGAGCACAATCAGGCGCACGGCAAGCC
>DASTRY010000022.1:0-24941 GCA_035760965.1 Steroidobacteraceae bacterium
GCCGGCGCCACGGGCAACATCGTCTACGAGAACGCCGTCCTCAAGATGAAGGACGAAGTGGCCACCGGCCTGCGCCTGCAGCGTGCGATGGAGAATACCGGCCTCTTTCCGAACATGGTCATCCAGATGGTCGCCGTCGGCGAAGAGTCCGGCTCGCTCGACGACATGTCCGGCAAGGTCGCCACGTTCTACGAGCAGGAGGTCGACAACGCGGTCGACGCGATGTCGAGCTTGCTCGAGCCGCTGATCATGGCGATCCTCGGCGTGCTGGTCGGTGGCCTGGTCATCGCCATGTACCTGCCGATCTTCAAGCTCGGCGCGGTGGTCTGAGCTGCGCGCCGCCGTAGAGTCCCCGAGAACGCCGCGCCTCGCGCGGCGTTTTCGTTGAGACGGAATCAGCCATGGATCTGCTCCGGGTTCTCGCCGAATCCCCGCCCCTCTTCATCGGGGTCTGCCTCGCACTGGGGCTGCTCGTCGGCAGCTTCCTCAATGTCGTGATCTATCGCCTCCCGGTGATGCTGGAGCGCGAGTGGCGCGCCGAGTGTGCCGACCTGTGCGGGGATGCACGCGCGTCGAGCGCGGACGCGAAGGCCGAGCCGGAGAAGTTCAACCTTATCGTGCCGCGGTCGGCCTGTCCGAAGTGCAAGGCTCCGATCACGGCTCTGCAGAACATCCCGGTCGTGAGTTACCTATTCCTCAAAGGGAAATGCGCGGCGTGCGGCGTGCGCATCCCGGCGCGCTACCCCTTCGTGGAAGCTCTCACGGGCGTGCTGTCCGCCGCCGTGGCGTGGAAGCTGGGCTTCGGGTGGCCGGTCGTGTGCGCGCTGCTGCTCACCTGGTACCTCGTCGCGCTCACCTTCATCGACATCGATCATCAGCTCCTGCCGGACAACCTCACGCTGCCGCTCATGTGGCTCGGCATCTTCGCCAGCTTGTGGGGTCCAGCGGCCGGCGCACCCCTTCCGGTCGACTTGAGATCGAGCGTGCTGGGCGCGCTCGCGGGGTACTTGAGCCTCTGGACGGTCTACCATGTCTTCCGGCTGCTGACGGGCAAGGAAGGGATGGGCTACGGCGACTTCAAGTTGTTCGCGGCGCTGGGCGCCTGGCTCGGCTGGAAGATGCTGCTGCCGATCATCCTGATCGCCGCGCTCGTGGGCGCCGTGACCGGCATCGTCATCCTGTCGCGCAAGAAGCTGGGACACGAGACGCCGATCTCGTTCGGACCGTTCCTGGCCGCCGCCGGCTGGCTCGTCCTCATGTTCGGGAATGAGCTGGTCGAGCGCTACCTCTCCCTCTACACCCATCACCCATGACTGCGCGTGCCTTTCGCGTCGGCCTCACGGGCGGAATCGCGAGCGGCAAGTCGACGGTCGCACGCCTCTTCGAAGCCCTCGGCGTGCCGGTGATCGACACGGACGTGCTGGCCCGCGAAGTCGTCGCGCCCGGGCAGCCGGTGCTGGCGCAGATCGCGGCACGTTTCGGCGCCGGGGTGCTCACGCCAGACGGCGCGCTGGATCGCGCCGCCCTTCGGAAGCTGATCTTTTCCGATCCTGCCGCGCGCGCGGACCTGGAGCGGCTCACGCACCCTGCGATTCGGGCTCTGCTCGAAGCGCGGTCGGCAGCCGCCGGCGGCGAGTACCAGATCCACGTCATTCCGCTCCTCGTCGAAACGGGCGGACGGGACAGAGTGGATCGCGTGCTCGTCGTGGACTGCAGTGAAGAGCTGCAGATTCGCCGATTGCAGGCGCGCGACGGCTCGACCCTCGAGCAAGCGCGCGCGATCCTCGCTGCACAGGCGAGTCGCGCCGCGCGGCTCGCGGTGGCGGACGACGTGATCGAGAACAGCGGCGACCTCGGCCAACTCCGTGATCGGGTCGCGGCGCTTCACCTCGACTATCTCGCGCGCGCCCGCCAAGCCCCGACTCGAGCTTTTTGAGATTTACCTCCGTCTCACAGAAACGCAGAATACGGCGATGGCCGCAGAAGAGCTTCGGGACCACGCTCCCGCATCGGAAAACGAGACGCTGGTGTTCGAGCAGCCGCTCAGCGAGCGGATGCGGACGTTCCTGCGACTCGACTTTCTGTACACGCAGGCGCTCTACCACAACGAAGTGGCGAGCCAGTGGGGCAGTCGTGCCGCCATGGGATGTCTGCTCGACGTGCTCACGATCAGTACGCGCGGCGACATCCGCTCGGACGTGCTGAAGGAACTGGAGCGTCACGTTACGGCGTTGAACGAGTTCCAGTCGAAGCCCGGTGTCGACACCGCCCGCCTGAAGACGGTCACCTCGAACCTCTCCCGGCTGCGATCGGAGCTGATGACAGCCGGCTCCGCCTTCCTGCAACCGCTGCGGGATTCGGAGTTCCTCAGTGCCATCAAGCACCGCAGTGCCATTCCGGGCGGCACCTGTGAGTTCGACCTGCCGGACTACTACTACTGGCTGAGCCAGCCGGCCGAGACGCGCGCGCAGACGTTCAATGAATGGATGGCGCTGCTGCGGCCCCTGTGCGATGCCATCGCCGAGCTCCTGTGGCTCACGCGGCAGAATGGCCGCGCCCGGCAGGAAGTGGCCAAGGCCGGCTCGTTCCACATCACCTTCGAGCGGGACACGCCGATCCAGCTGCTGCGGATTTCGCTGCCGAAGTCGGCCGGCATCTACCCTGAAATCAGCGGCAGCCACTACCGCTGCAGTCTCCGCTTCCTGAAGTGGAACGGCCTCACGACCCGGCCGACGCAGACCGAAGCGGACGTACCCTTCATCCTCAGCTGCTGTGCGTGACTCCTCCGCTGGTCAAATGTCCCACGTGCGGGCGCCAGATCGAGTGGTCTGAGCAGAACCCGTTTCGGCCCTTCTGCAGCGAGCGCTGCCGGCTCATCGATCTCGGCGCCTGGCTATCCGAACAGCGCGCGATTCCGGGCGAATCCGTCCCGTCCTCGGACGAAGCGCCTCGCCCGGAGGATGAGCGCTAGCCGTCAGCTCGCGGGCGGCGTCATGCCGAGGGCATTCGCCACGAACGCCCACTGATCCGCGAAGTCTTCGATCTGCATCCACACGGGCTTGCCGGCCCCGTGGCCCGCACGCGTCTCGATGCGGATGAGGATGGGGTTCGGGCAGCCCTGCGCGTGCTGTAGAGCGGCCGCGAACTTGAAGCTGTGCCAGGGAACGACACGGTCGTCGTGATCCGCCGTGGTGATCAGCGTGGGCGGGTAGCAGGTGCCGGGTTTCGTGTTGTGATACGGCGAGTATTTGATCTGCGCCTTGAAGTCGTCCGGGTTCTCGCTCAACCCATAGTCGGTGGACCACTGACGCGCGTTCGCGCTCGCCTTGTCGTACCGGAGCATGTCGAGCACGCCGACGGCCGGTAGCGCTGCGCCGAACAGATCCGGTCGCTGAACCAGCGTGGCCCCGACGAGCAGGCCGCCGTTGCTGCGCCCGTGAATCGCGAGACGCTTCGGATTCGTGTACTTCTCGGCGATCAGATACTCGGCCGCCGCGATGAAGTCGTCGAACACGTTCTGCTTCTTGTCGCGCACGCCGGCCAGGTGCCACGCCTCGCCGTACTCGCCGCCGCCGCGGAGATTCGCCTCCGCGAACACTCCGCCCATGTCGAGCCATGCCAGCACCTGCGCGCGGAAAGTCGGCGTCGCCGAAATGTCGAAGCCGCCGTAACCGTAGAGCAGCACGGGCTGATTGCCGTCTTTCGGCATGTCGCGGCGGTGGGTGATGAACATCGGCACGCGCGTGCCGTCCTTGCTCTTGTAGAACACCTGCTCGGTGACGTAGACGTCCGTCTTGGCAGGGATGCGCGGCGTGCGCCAGGCCGTTGCCGCGTTCGTGCGCGGGTCGTAGTGATAGATGGTCGTGGGAGTTACGTAGTCCGTATACGAGAAGAACGTCTCCTGGTCGCGAGACTCGCCCGAGAACCCGGCAATGCTGCCAAGACCGGCAAGCGGCACGTCGCCCACGGCGCGACCATCCGTCTCGAAGAGCCGCGCAACGCCGTGCGCGTCCTTCACGTACGTGACGATGAGCCGATCCGCGACGAGGTGCACGGTGTCGATCGTCATATCCGACTGCGGCACGACCGTCTTCCACGTGGAGGGTGCGGGCTCGGTGCGCTTCGCATTCACCGCGATCACGCGTCCCTGCGGGGCATTGTTCGTCGTCTGGAAAAAGAGCTCATCGCCCTTCGAGCCGATGAAGAGATAGAGCGCGTCCCACTTGCTGAAGAGCTTCCGCGGCTTCGCGTTCGGCGTCTTCAGATCGAGCACGTCGACGCCGTTCGCGATGGTGCCCTCGCTCAGCGTGATGATGAGATAGCGCCCGTCCTCGGTGACCGTCGCCTGCGGCGTGTACGTCGGAGAGTCCTTGACCACATAGACGAGCCGGTCGCGATCCTGCGGCTCACCGAGCTTGTGGAAGTAGATGTCGGGACGCCCTGCGTCGTCCCCCTTCGAATCCTGCGGCGCATCCGGCCGCGCGGGGTACTTACTGTAGTACACCCCAGAGCCGTCGCGCGCCCATGACACACCGAAGAACTTCGTGCGCACGATGCTATCGGGAAGATCGGCGCCGGTGTCCGCGCGCTTGAACTTGAAGATCTCCCAGTCCGTGCCGCCATCCGACAGCGCGTAGGCGACGAGGTTGCCATCGGGGCTCGGCGTGTACTCGGCGAGCGCGATCGTCGCGTCCTTGCTGGCCGTGTTCGGATCGAAGAGCACGCGGCCGTTCGACTGCAGGTCTTCCGAAACGTACAGCACGCTCTGATTCTGCTTGCCGTCGTTCCGCGTGAAGAAGTAGCGCTTGCCCGCCTTGGTCGGCGTGTTGAAGCGCTCGTAGCTCCAGAGCTCCGTCAGGCGCTGCTTGACCCACGGTCGCGCCGGAAGCGCCTCGAGACGCGGCTGGCTCAGCGCGTTCTGCGCATTCACCCACTGTTTCGTCGCATCCGAGTCGAGCTGCTCGAGCCAGCGGTAGGGATCGGCGACTTGTGTGCCGTGATAGTTGTCCACGACATCACCGCGCGCCGTGGGCGGATAGACCGGTGCCGCAGACGGCGTGGACGCAGTGGCCGACGCGATGGATGCGGCCGCGGGCGCTTGCGCGAGCGCAGCCTGAGGCGGTGGCGGCGAAGCGGTTTTCGTCGCATTCGGCGAGGCCGCGCATGCGGCAAAGAGGCTCGCCATCGAGGTTGCGACGGCGATCCGCAGGTGGCTCAAGTATGTTTTCATCCCTACACTCGCGGTCGGACTCGGAAGAGGCCCGGCAGTCTAACAAACACCGACCACACCATGACCCTACCACTCATCGCACGCGGTCTTCTCCTCGTCCTGCTAGCCTTTTTGCCTACCCTTGCGGATGCCGACATGCTGACGATCGAACGGATTTTCGCCGCACCGGACCTCTCCGGCGCGAGCCTGCGCGCCGCGCGCCTCTCGCCCGACGGACGTTACGTCGCATATCTGCGCGGCAGCGAGCAGAACAAGGACCGCCTCGATCTGTGGGCATACGACATTCAGGCCAAGAAGCACACGCTGCTCGTCGATGCGGCGCGCCTGGTTCCGCAGGAGCGTCCGCTCTCCGCCGAAGAAGAAGCGCGCCGCGAACGCCAGCGCACGTCCTCGCTGTCCGGCATCCTGGAATACGAATTCGCGCCGGACTCCCGTTCGATTCTCGTGCCGCTCGCCGGCGATCTGTATGTCTACGATCTGCGCGCGGCGCCCGAGTCCGCCGTGCGCCGGATCACGACGACGGAAAGCTACGAGACCGACGCGCACTTCTCGCCGCTCGGTCGCTACGTGAGCTTCATCCGCGATCAGAACCTCGTCGTGTACGACTTGAAGAGCGGCAAGGAGCGGCAGATCACGCGCGACGGCGCGGGCCCCGTGAGCTACGGCGTGGCGGAGTTCATCGCGCAGGAAGAGATGGGGCGCAACACCGGCTACTGGTGGTCGCCCGACGATCGACGCATCGCGTTCACGCGCGTCGACGAGTCGCCGGTTGCGGAAGTGGAGCGGTTCGAGATTTACGCCGACGCCGTGAAGGTGGTGAAGCAACGCTATCCCGCGGCAGGCGCGCGCAACGCGCTCGTGAAGCTGTTCGTCGCGAATCTCGAGCACGACGACGCCGCCGTCGAGATGGACCTCGGCGCAAATACCGACATCTATCTCGCGCGCGTCGACTGGTTCCCGGACGGCAAATCGCTTGCCGTCCAGCGGCAGAGCCGAGATCAGAAGATGCTCACGTTGCTGCGCGCGGATGTGGCGAGCGGCAAGACGCGCGAGCTCATCACGGAGCGCAGCGATACGTGGGTCGACTTGAATGACGAGCTGACACTGCTGAAGGAGACGCCGCGGCTGATCTGGGCCTCGAGGCGCAGCGGGCACACGCACCTCTATCTCTATGACTACGACGGCAAGCTGGTCCACCCGCTCACGCAAGGCGATTGGGACGTCGTCGGCGAAGGCGGCGACCGCGCAATTCGCGCCGTGGACGAGCGCGGCGATACCGTCTACTTCATGTCGAATGCGGAGACACCGCTCGAGCGGCAGCTCTACTCCGTCTCGCTGCGCTCGCCGAGCAAGCCGCGCAGGATCACCGAAGACTCCGGTTGGCACGCGGTCACGATGTCGCGCGACGCGCGGGTTTTCCTCGACACGTTCTCTACACCCGACCGCCCGCCGTCACTCGTGTTGCGCACGGCCAAGGGCGAGCCGCTCGCGGTGCTCGTCGCAAACGACGTGCACTCGCTCGATCATCCGTACAACGAGTTTCTGTCGGAGCACGTCCCCACCGAGTTCGGCACGCTGAAGGCGCGCGACGGGCAGACGCTCTACTACCAAATGCTGAAGCCGAAGACGCTCGAGCCAGGCCGGCGTTATCCAGTGATCGTCGACGTCTACGGCGGCCCCGGCGTGCAACGCGTGCGGCGCGCGTGGGGTGGATACCCGCGCACTAACGAAGGATTCTTCCGCCAATACCTGGCTCAGCACGGATACGTGGTGTTCACGCTGGACAATCGCGGTTCGGGATTCCGCAGCGTGAAGTTCGAGAGCGCGCTGTATCGGCACATGGGGTCGATCGAAGTCGAGGATCAGGTCACCGGCGTGCAGTTCCTGAAATCACTGCCCTTCGTCGACCCGAGACGCATCGGCGTGTTCGGCTGGAGCTACGGGGGTTACATGGCGCTCATGTGCATGATGCAGGCGCCGGAAGAGTTCGCAGCGGGCGTCTCGGGCGCGCCGGTCACCGACTGGCGGCTCTACGACACCCACTACACGGAGCGTTACATGGGCACGCCTCAGGACAACGCCGCCGGTTACGAGGCGGGCAACGTGCTCACATACGCGGACAAGCTGCGCGGCCCGCTGCTGATCCTGCACGGGATGGCCGATGACAACGTGCTGTTCACGCACAGCACCACGTTGTTCAAGCGCCTGCAAGACTTGAACAAGCCGTTCGAGATGATGACGTATCCCGGAAGCAAGCATGCGCTGCTGCGATTCGCGAGCACCGGGCCGCATGCGTACGGGACGATCGTGCGGTTCTTCGATGCGAACCTGCGAGGCGGCAGGCCGAGCGTGCCTGCGAGTGGAGTGTCGGGGACGACGATGCGGTAGCGGAGGCGGCATCCGCGGGATGCACCAGGGCCTCACCGCCTTCGGATTTACTGCCGATCTCGAGGAGACTCCCTGATCTACCAAATTCGTGCTGCGAGAGAGCGGCGGCCAAGTTGAACACGCATCCGCCGCGACGAGCGCGAAAAGTACGCGCCGCCCTCACGCGTTGAACGCCAGCCTCAACCCCGCCCTCGGCCACCGCGTCTTGAACAGCCTCCCCGTGCTCGCAGCCGTGATCCACGCGTCGCGCATGTCGGCCCCGCCGAAGCAGATGTTCGTCGTCACGGGATCCGGCACAGGCATGTGCTCGTACGCGCCGCTCGGCTCGAACGTCGTGATGCCGCCGTTCCACAATGTCGCCACGCAAATGCGCCCGCTCTGCTCCACGGCGAGACTATCGAGCCATTGATACCCCGGCAGCTGGCACACCACGCGACCCGGCGCCGTCGAAGTCTGCGGCTCCATCACGCCCGGCGCGGGCAAGTCGACCTCGTACAAGCGTCCCATCATGCAATCCGCCCAATAGAGCTTGCGCTCGTCGGGCGACAAGCCGATGCCGTTCGGTGAGATCTGCGCGGAGCGCCAGCGGATGATCTTCGAGCCATCCGGCCGCGCGTAGTACACGCCCCCAAGGTGGCGGTGTTCGCCGTCGTTGAAGCCGAGACACGTGAACCAGAACCCGCCGGTGCTATCGAAGACGAGATCGTTCGGGCTGTTGAGCGGCTTGCCGTCGCACGAGTCGTACACCGTGGTGTAACGGCCGGTGCGCAGATCGACACGCTGGATGAAGCCGCCGCGATAGACCGGCGGCGGACCGGCGGGCAAGTGCGTCTCGCCCGGCTCCCACTCCCATGCGCCGCCGTTGTTGCAGACGTAAACCGCGCCGTCGGGACCGATCGCCGCGCCGTTCGGGCCGCCGCCGAGCTCCGCGATGGTCGTGCGACGCCCGTCCGCGGTCACGCGCGTGAGCGTGCCGCGCCGAATCTCGACGAGGACGACCGAGCCGTCCGCCATCGCGATCGGCCCCTCCGGAAACTGTAACCCTTCCGCGACTTGTTGCATGTTCGCCCCCCTTGTAAATCCGAGCGCTTCCGCGTCGCCCCCAGCGCGGGAACGCACCTTGCTCCAAGCCTATGCGCAGCCGGCGCACGCATCGGCACTACTCAACCGGCAGCTAACACAACGTCCGCAGTGTAGCGGGGCACGTAACTTTTGAAGGTGGAGAGCATCGCATGAAGGTCGGCATTCTCGCTGGCGGCGTTGGCTCACGTCTCTCCGAAGAGACGGTCGCCCGTCCCAAGCCGATGGTGGAGATCGGGGGTCGCCCGATCCTCTGGCACATCATGATGTATTACGCCGCCTACGGCTTTACCGACTTCACCATCGCGCTTGGTTACAAAGGCGAACAGATCAAGCGCTACATGGCCGACTACTGTGCGCTCGCCTCCGACGTCCACGTCGATCTCGCGAAGGGCGAGGTGAAACCGTACCAGAACGGCCACGCGCACAACTGGACGATCGATCTCATCGATACGGGTCAGGGCACCAACACCGGCGGACGCATCAAGCGACTCGCGCCGCACCTCGGCAACGGCACGTTCATGCTGACGTGGGGCGACGGCGTCTCCACCGTCGACCTGCACCGCTTGCTCGCCTTCCATCGCAGCCACGGCAAGCTCGCGACCGTCACGGCGGTGCGGCCGCCGTCGCGCTTCGGACGTCTCGAAATCGATGACGACAATCGCGTGGCGCGTTTCGACGAGAAGCCGCTCGCAGGAGAAGCGTGGATCAACGGCGCCTTCTTCGTGCTCGAGCCCGGCATCTTTCGCTACATCGAAGGCGATGCGACGCAGTTCGAGAAGGAGCCGCTCGAGAACCTCGCCCGGGACGGCGAGCTCATGGCGTACCGGCACGACGGCTTCTGGCAGTGCATGGACACCATCCGCGACAAGGTGAAGCTCGAAGCACTCTGGGACAGCGGCGATGCGCCGTGGAAGGTCTGGAAATGAAGAAGATGAAGGTGCTGCTCACGGGGCACGACGGTTACATCGGCCGCATCCTCACGCCGATGCTGCTCGAGCGCGGTCACGAGGTGACGGGCGTCGACAGCTATCTCTACGAGGGCTGCGGCTTTCCGGCCGAAGAACCGCCCATTCCCGTGCTGCGCAAGGACGTTCGCGACCTCCAGCTCGAGGAGCTGCGCGGCTTCGACGCGGTGCTGCATCTCGCCGGCATCTCGAACGATCCGCTCGGCGATCTCGCCAGCGACACGACGTACTCGATCAACTACCGCGCCTCGGTGCGCCTCGCGAAGCTCGCAAAGCAGGCCGGCGTGCCGCGGTTCGTATTCTCCTCGTCGTGCAGCAACTACGGCGCGGCCGGCGACGACTTCCTCGACGAGTCGGCATCGTTCAATCCGGTGACGCCGTACGCACAGAGCAAGGTGTGGACGGAGCGCGACGTCGCCCCGCTCGCGAGCGACACGTTCAGCCCGACGTTCCTGCGCAGCGCGACCGCCTACGGCGCGTCGCCGCGACTGCGCGGCGACCTCGTCGTCAACAATCTCACGGGCCACGCCTTCACGACCGGGCACGTGCTGATCAAGAGCGACGGCATGTCGTGGCGACCGCTCGTACACATCGAAGACATCTCACGCGCGTTCGTGGCGGTGCTCGAAGCGCCGCGCGAGCTCGTCCACAACGAGGCGTTCAATGTCGGCCGCACGTCCGAGAACTACCGCGTGCGCGAAGTGGCGGACATGGTCGCCGAGATCGTGCCGGGCTCGGAGGTTACGTACGCCGCAGGCGCAAGCCCCGACACGCGCAACTATCGCGTGAACTGCGACAAGATCGTCGCGCGTCTGCCCGCATTCAAGCCGGTGTGGACGGTGCGCAAAGGCATCGAGCAGGTCTACGAGAGCTACAAGCAGAACAGCTTGACCGCCGAGCAATTCCTCAGCGGCCAGTTCATCCGCCTGAAGCGAGTGACGGACTTGCAGAAGCGCGGGCTGCTGGACGAGATGCTGGCATGGTGCGAGGGACGGAACCGTGCAGCCTAGTGCGCGCTCGAACGGCAGCGACGTGCGCTGCAATGGCGCGGCCAGGCGCGAAGCGCATTGCCGCTCGTGCGGCGGCACGCACCTGACCCTGTTCCTGTCGCTCGGAAACTTGCCTCTCTCGGACGGCTTCATCTCGCAGGAGCAGCTCGCGCGCACGACCGAGGACGAGCGCTATCCGCTCGACGTCGCGTTCTGCAGCGACTGCACGCTCGTGCAGATTCTCGATACGGTGCCGCCGGAGCTGCTCTTCGATCCGGACTATCCGTACTTCTCGTCCTTCACCGATTCACTGCTGAAGCACTCGGAGGCTCACGTCGCCGAGCGCATCGCGGATCGCAAGCTCGGCAAAGACAGCCTCGTCGTCGAGCTCGCGAGCAACGACGGTTACCTGCTGCAGTACTACGCGAAGCAAGGCATCCCCGTCCTCGGCATCGACCCGGCACCGGGCCCCGTCGAAGCCGCGCGCAAGAAAGGCATCGACACGCGCCTCGCGTTCTTCGGGCGCGAGTACGCGCGCGAGCTGGTCGAAAAAGAGGGCATCAAGGCCGATGTGATCCATGCCAACAACGTGCTCGCGCACGTGGCCGATACGAACGGCTTCGTCGCGGGCATCGCGACCCTGCTGAAGGACGATGGACTGGCGGTGATCGAGGCGCCCTATGTGCGCGATCTCATCGAGCACGGCGAGTTTGACACGATTTATCACGAGCATCTCTGCTACTTCTCCGCCACGGCGCTCGACAACCTCTTCCGCCGTCACGGCCTGCACGTGAATCGTCTGGAGAAACTGAGCATTCACGGCGGCTCGCTGCGCATCTTCGTCGGCAAGCAGGATCGGCCCGATGAAACGGTGAAGGAGTATCTCGCCACCGAGAAGCAGCTCGGCATGGACCACCCGAAGTACTACGCGGATTTCTCGGAGCGCGTCAGCACCCTCCGCAGCGAGCTCGCCGGGTTGCTCGGCGATCTGAAGAGGCGCGGCGCCCGCATCGTCGGGTATGGCGCGGCGGCGAAGGGCACCATCATGCTGAACTACGTCGGCATCGGCCGCGACGTGCTGGACTTCGTCGTCGACCGCAACACGTACAAACAGGGCCGCTACGTGCCCGGCGTGCGGCTGCCGATCGAACCGCCGACGCGCATTCTCGAGACGCAGCCGGACTACGTCCTGATCCTACCGTGGAATTTCAAGGAAGAGATCATGGCGCAGCAGTCCGAGTACCGCATGCGCGGCGGCCGTTTCATCGTGCCCGTCCCGCGTCCCACGATTCTGTAGTCCGCTTTCCCAAAGGGTCATTTCATGGCCACACCGCTGAAGCACGTGCACCGGGCGCCGCTCGCCGGGGTCGATCAATGTCAGGCATGCGGCGGTACGGCGCTCGACGTTTTCTACACCGCGCGCAACGTGCCGGTGCACAGTTGCCTGATGCTGCCCACGCGCGAACAGGCGCTCGCCTTCCCGACGGGCGACATCGAGCTCGCGTTCTGCAAGGACTGCGGTTTCATCGGCAACATCCGCTTCGACGTCACGACCAATCGCTACAGCGCGGACTACGAGGAGACGCAGGGATTCTCGCCGCGCTTCCGCAAGTTCCTCGACGAGCTGTGCGATGCGCAGATCGCGGAGCACGGCCTGAAGGCCGGCATGTCGCTGCTCGAGATCGGCTGCGGCAAAGGCGAGTACCTGGTGACGCTCTGCGAACGCAGCGGCGCGCGCGGCATCGGCTTCGACCCGAGCTACCGCCCGGAGCGCACGCAGAGCCCGGCCGCAAGCCGCATCGAGTTCGTGCGCGACCTCTACGGGCCGAAATACACGCACGTCACGGCCGATTACATTGCCTGCCGGCACACGTTGGAGCACATCGGCCCAGTGCACGAGTTCATGACGCTGATTCGCCGGACGATCGGCGATCGCAAGGATGTGCGTGTGTTCTTCGAGCTGCCGGACATGGAGCGGGTGCTCGCCGACGGCGTTTTCTGGGACATCTACTACGAGCACTGCACCTACTTCACGCGCGGCTCGCTCGCGCGTCTCTTCCGCGCGACCGGCTTCGACGTGACCTCGCTCTACAAGGTGTACGACGGGCAATACCTCGTCATCAACGCCGTACCGGCGGACGGCCCCACCGAGCCGCGGCTCGCCGAGGAGGACGATCTCGCGCACACGACGGCGCTGGTCGAGCAGTTCCGCGACACCGTCGCGAAGCGCATTCGCGAGCTGTCCGAGGCCGCGCGGCGCTGGCGGGACGAGGGCAAGACGCTCGCGATCTGGGGCTCGGGCTCGAAGTGCGTCGCGCTGCTCTCCGCGCTCGGCGCCAATGCAGCGCCCGCGGCGATCGTGGACGTGAATCCGCACAAGTACGGCAAGTTCCTCGCCGGCACGGGGTACGAGATCCGCAATCCGGATGTGCTCGCGCAGATCCGGCCCGACGTGGTCATGATCATGAACGCCATTTACACCGACGAGATCCGCGCCGAGCTGCAACGCCGCGGCCTGGATCCCGAGCTGGTCCCGCTATGAGCGCATCTGCGCGGAACCTGGGGTTCCCGCCTCTGCCCCTGCCCTCGCAGGTGCTGGACTGGCGCGCGCTGAACGACATCGCGGATGCACGGCGCGACGAATATCGCGCGGCGCGGCCGTTTCCGCACATCGCGCTCGACAACCTGTTCGCGCCCGCGTTGCTCGATCAGGCCATCGCCGAGCTGCCCGGCGCGACGGCGAACTGGACGACGTACGACAACAAGAACGAAGCCAAGCAGGTGTGCTCCGACGCGACCGTATTCGGGCCTGCCGCCGAGATCATCACGCACGCGCTGAACAGCGCGCCGTTCCTCGACTTCCTCGAACGGCTCACCGGCATCCCGGCGCTGATTCCCGACCCACACCTGCGTGCGGCCGGCTACATGAAAGTACGCCCCGGCGGCTTCCTCGGCCTGCACTACGACTTCGCGACGCAGAAGGAATTGAAGCTCGATCGCCGTATCAACGCGCTGTTGTATCTCAATCGGGACTGGCGCACCGAATGGGGCGGGCAGCTCGAGCTGCACTCGAATGATCCGCTCGAGGCGCCCTCGCACGAGGAGAAGCTGATCGAGCCCATCTTCAATCGCCTCGTCATCTTCAATACGCCGAACGCGCTGCACGGTCACCGCCGGCCCATTCAGTGCCCACCGGGGCGCGCACGCCTGTGTCTCTCGTGGTTCTACTACACCGCGCCGCCGGTGCCGGGCTGGGCGGCGCGCGCGCGGCCGGTAGTGTTCCCTGGCCTGGGTCAGTTCAACTGGGCCCGCTCGGCGATTCTGTGGGCGAATCGACTGGTACCACCGATTTTGTTCGACGCGGTTCGTGCCCTGCGCGGGAAGAAATGACACCCTCGTAGACGTGCTCGAGCCGCTCGGCAGCCTGTCCCCAGCTGTAGCTCGCCACCACGTGCTCGCGCGCGGCGCGGCCGAGCTCCTGCGCGTACTGCGGATTGGCGGCGAGGCGCAGGATGGCCTTCGCGAACGCGTCCGCATCACCGTTCGGAACGACGAGACCGGTCCGCTCGTGCTCGATGACCTTCGCCGAGCCCGCGCTCGACACGATGGCCTTCGCCGCGGCCATATAGTTCAGCAGCTTCTGCGGGATGCCGGGACATTGCGTACGCGGTAACACGGCCATCGCCGCGCCCGCGAGCCGCTCTGGCAAATTCTCGAAGTTGTCGGGGATGACCTCGATGGCGTCGCGGATCCCGAGTCGCGTCACCTGCGCCGCGTAAGCCTTGAAGCTCGAGCTGACGGAGAACACGAGGCGCAGGTCTTTGCGCTGACCCCAGGCGCGCGCGAACGCATCGAGCAGCAGATCGATATCCTGATACGGGGCGAGCGTGCCGCTGTACATGATGCGGACGACGCCGTCGCTCGGCGGCGGCGGCACGATGAAGCGCTCGACCTCGACGCCGTTCGTCACGACCGTCACACGATCCGGACGCATCCCGTGATGGTCGACGAGCCGCGATTGAATGTCGCTCGTCACGGCGACCACGTGATCCGCTTGTCGCGGCAAGAAGGCGTCGAACCACGAGCCGATACGCTGCACGACGGAGCGACTGCGCTTCGGCCCGTAGCTCGGCAGCTCCGATGCCAGCATCGTGTGGGCGTCGTAAACGATCGGCAGCCGCGTGTGCAGGCGCGAAGGCAGTGCGGCGAGCAGACCTTCCACGTGATGCGCGTGAATCACGTCGAAGTTCCCGCGCGCGAGCACGCGCCACAGCTTGAAGGCGAGCGCCGGGTCGTACACCGCGAGCTTCGTGAACGTCGGACCGGCGGGCAGCTGGTAGTACTGCGGCTTGGCGAAGATCCGATGCACCGGAAATTCGAACGGCTGCTGATCGTCCGCGATGTGATACGTGATGAGCTCGACCTGGTGTCCGCGGCTCCACAACGCGTGTGACAGCCGCTCGATGCGCAGCGGCGTGCCCCGGCGCGCGGGCATCGGGCACGCGGCCACCATGGCGATGCGATAGCGCGAGCTCGGTCCCCGCGCGCGCATCGGCAGACGATCGTTGAGCGACGCGACGGCGTTCATCTAGCGACGCTCCTTCAGGAAGTGGCCCGGTGCCGCGCCGAAGATCCGCGTTTTCAGATTCTCCGCGCGACCCGGTGCGCTGGGTGCGATGACCGCCAGCAGATCGACGGCGGCGCGCAACGCGTTCCAGTTCGTGGCCCACCAGTGGCTCAACACGCCGTAACAGCGCAGACGGTCGGTGAAGCGCAGAGGCTCGTCGCGCACGAGCTTCAAGTACTCGGTGTACAGCCGCCACGTCGGGAAGGTGATCCGGCCCTTCAGCGTCGCGTCGTGCCACGAGCGACGCTGCGTCGAGCTCACCTGGCTCCGGGTGTATCGATTTCCATGCTCGCGCATCTCGACCAGCGGCTCGGGGATCTGGATGAAGCGCCCGCGCAGCGCCATCTGCGCGAGGAGCGCGCGGTCGGCACCGTGAAACGAACCGTGGAGCAGCGAGTGCTTCAACGAATCCCGGCGATGGAGCCCGAAGAAGTCGACGCAGGAATGCGAGGACAGCACCATCAGCGCGAAGCGCGCCGCGGGCGACGGCAGATCGGCCTTCGCAAGGCCGCTGTCGTAGTCGCCGATCACGGCGCCCTGCGCGTCGATGTAGCGCACGATCGTGTTGCACAGAACGGCATCCGGGCGCTCATCGAGCGCGCGGGCGGTCACTTCCAAGTAGCGCGGAGTCAGCCGGTCGTCGTGGGCGAGCCATTTGAAGTAACGGCCGCGCGCCATCTGGTATGCGAGGTTGTAGTTCGGCGCCGCCCCGAGGTTGCGGGGATTGCGGAAGTAGCGCACCCGCGGGTCGTTCGCGGCGAAGTGGGCGCAGATCTCGGCGGTGCGGTCGGTGGAGGCGTTGTCCTGGATGATCAGCTCGAGGTCGGTCAGCGTCTGCGCCAGCACTGAAGCGATCGCTTCCGCGATGAAATTCTCGCCGTTGTAGACGGGCATCCCGACGCTCACGCGCGGCGCGGCGGAAGAGTTCGGTTCTGGCGTGCGAGTCATGATGCCCCGCTCAGGGATGCTATGGACGCTTCGAGCTGGCTGGCCGGCCTGGAGGATCCAGTCGAACCTAGCCTCGGCAGAGAGTGCTTGCAGCACGTCTCATGCCAGCGAGCAGCTTCAGGTCGCGGAGACGTGCAATTTGCGCGCGAGGCACGGTGCTCGGGGTTTCGGGAAGGCCGGGGAGGGCCGGCGAGGCCGGCACAACGCCAAACTTCCCGTGCGTGCGGCGCGGTCGCTGGGCCGCAAGGCCCGTTCGGCGCGCCGGCGGACAGCCCGAAATCGATAGGCGACTGGACAATTGTTCAAGAGCGCCGCGCGCTTTTGAAAGAACGCGCATGGCGCAAGCGGCCGAGAGGGGCCGGAAGCAAGCCCGCACCTCGGTGTCGCCAACATGCGAGGGCAGATTCCAGCGGGCGCCCCCTTTACGGAAATTTAATCTTGCGGAATTCGAGCTGGCCGCGGGCCGTACCGGACCCGCGGTCGATACCCGCGGCGCCCACACGGGGCGCTTCGACGCGCGAGGTCCGCTCGCGCCGCGGTTTTACGGGAACTTGATCTTCCCGCCGCCCGGGGCGGGCCCCGGCCCGATCCCGGCGCCACCGACATCGGGCACGACGATCCGCGAAGCTTGCTCGCGGCGCATCTCGCGCGCCTCATCGATCGCCTGCTCGAGGGCCGCCTTCACGCCGTCGGGAAATTTCGCGATGGCTTCGGCGAGCGTCGAGGCCTCGATGTCGAACACGAGCGGCAACACGCCGGCGGGCGTGAGGAGCTGCGTCTGCCCCGAATACAGCGTCGGGCGAGAAGGATCATCGGCGCCCTCGGCGGTGATGGGGCGCAGGCGGCGAATCGTTCCGGCACGCCGATCGGTGAAGATTTCTTCCTGGTAGAGAGTGGTGGGGTCCAGCTTGACCTCAGGGAGATCGGGCTGCGATGCCATGGCGTGCTTCCTCGTTGAACGGTTGCGCCCCGCGCAGCAGGGCTTCGATGAACGGTCGATCGGCTGCGACGACATCTTCGTCCCGAAGACGCGCCGGAGCCACCCATTTGAGCGCCTGTCCGTCCAGGCCGCGCGGCTCCCCGGCGTAGCGCTCGACGCTCCAGAGAGAGATCTGCACGCGCTGCTCCGGGTAATCGTGATGGAGCGTGAGCTCGGGACGAGCCGCGAGCACCTCGATCCCCAGCTCTTCGTGCAATTCGCGTGCGAGCGCGGCGAGCTCCGTCTCCCCCGCCTCGATCTTGCCTCCCGGGAATTCCCACCGCCCCGCCATGTGCTTGCCCGCCGGGCGCTCCGCGATGAGGACGCGACCCTGCGCGTCATACAGCGCCGCCGCGACGACACGGACGATGGCCCGCTCGACGCCGCCGCGGGCCGCTGTCGCGCTATCGGCGCAGCAACTCACCCGACGCTCGACAGCGTGCCGTGGCAGTGCTTGTACTTCTTCCCCGAGCCGCATGGGCACAGCTCGTTGCGCCCGACCTTGCGCTCGGTGCGCACGAATGTGCCATGAGATTCGGGCGCCGCCGGCGGGAACGGCTGCGCTCCACCTGCGCTCGGGCGTGGAGCAGCGACACGCGCCGGTGCGGCACCGGCGGCGGCTGCAGCGGCAGCAGCGGCGGCGGCATCTTCCGGGGACTGCTCCCCGCCGGCGAGCAACGAGCCCGCTTCGGCGTGCTGAGCCTGCAGCGCGCGCATCAGACGCTGACGCCGCTCTTCTTCCTCGCGATCCACCTCTTCCTGCGTGCGCACCTCGATCTTCGAGAGCATCGAGACCGTTTCGAACTTCACGCGCTCGAGCATCGCCGCGAACATCTCGAAGGCTTCGCGCTTGTACTCGTAGCGATAGTCCTTCTGCGCATAGCCGCGCAGGTGAATGCCCTGGCGCAGATAGTCCATGGCCGCGAGGTGATCGCGCCAGTGCTGATCGAGCATGCGCAACATCACGTCCTTCTCGACGTGCCGCATGATGGGCGCGCCGATGCGCGCGACCTTCGCGTCGTAGGCCTCGTTCACGGCGGCGATGACGCGCTCGCGCACGGCGACGGATTCGTCGAGCGCCTCATCGCTCGGCTTCGCATCGAGGAGCGCCTTCACGTCGATGCGCACGTTGAAGTCTTTTGCGAGCTGCTCGCTGAGCCCGTTCAGGTCCCAGTCCTCCGGTGAGGAGGTCTTCGGCATGAACTGATCGAGCATCTCCCCGACCGCTTCGGCGCGAATGCCGGCGATCGCCGCGGAGAGATCCTCGGTCGCCATGATCTCGGTGCGCTGCTGATAGACGACCTTGCGCTGATCGTTGGCCACGTCGTCGAACAGCAGCAGCTGCTTGCGGATGTCGAAGTTGTGCGATTCGACTTTGCGCTGCGCCTTCTCGATCTGGCGCGTCAGCATGCCGCTCTCGATGACCTCGCCTTCCTTCATGCCCGCCATCTGCAGCAGGCGCTTGGTGCGCACCGGGTCGCCGAAGATGCGCATCAGGTTGTCTTCCATCGACAGATAGAAGCGGCTCGAGCCCGGGTCGCCCTGACGGCCCGAACGGCCGCGCAGCTGATTGTCGATGCGGCGGGACTCGTGCCGCTCGGTGCCGATGATGTGCAGACCGCCGGCCGCCACGACTTTCTCGTGACGCTTCTGCCAGTCCGCGCGCACGGCCTCGACCGCCGCCGGATCGGGGTTCTCGCCGAGCGCGGCGATCTCCGCGTTCAGATTGCCACCGAGCACGATGTCGGTACCGCGGCCGGCCATGTTCGTCGCGATCGTCACGGCACCCGGCTTGCCGGCCTGCGCGACGATGAGCGCCTCGCGCTCGTGCTGTTTCGCGTTCAGCACCTCGTGCTTGATGCCCTGCTTCTTCAGCAGGTCCGAGAGGAACTCGGAGGTTTCGATCGAGGTCGTGCCAACGAGCACCGGCTGCTCGCGCGCGACGCAGTCGCGGATGTCCTCGATGATCGCTTCGAACTTGTCTTTCTGTGTGAGATAGACGAGGTCGGGCGCGTCCTTGCGGATCATCGGCTTGTGGGTCGGGATGACCACGACCTCGAGCCCGTAGATCTGCATGAACTCCGGCGCTTCCGTATCGGCGGTGCCGGTCATGCCCGAGAGCTTCTTGTACAGGCGGAAGTAGTTCTGGAACGTGATCGAGGCGACCGTCTGGTTCTCCTCGCGCACCCGCACGCCTTCCTTCGCCTCCACCGCCTGGTGCAGGCCATCGGACCAGCGCCGCCCAACCATCGTGCGGCCCGTGAACTCATCGACGATGATGACTTCGCCGTTGCGCACGATGTATTCGACGTCGCGCTTGAACAGCGCGTGCGCGCGCAGCGCAGCGTTCAAGTGGTGCATCAGGCGGATGTTCGACGGGTCGTACAGGCTCTCCCCCGGACGCAGCAGGCCCGCCTCGGCCATGAGCGCCTCGACGTGCTCGTGGCCTTCCTCGGTGATGTGGACCTGCTTGGTCTTCTCATCGACCGAGTAATCGCCGGGGCCGTCCTCTTCCTTCTGCCGCGTGAGGCGCGGCACGAGCTGGTTGATGCGGATGTAGAGCTCGGTGCTCTCCTCCGCCGGGCCGGAAATGATGAGCGGCGTGCGCGCCTCGTCGATCAGGATCGAGTCCACCTCGTCGACGATCGCGAACGAGAGGGCGCGCTGGACGCGGTCCTCGAGCCGATAGGCGAGGTTGTCGCGCAGGTAATCGAAGCCGAACTCGTTGTTCGTGCCGTAGGTGATGTCGCAGTTGTACGCCTCGCGCTTTTCCTGCGAGGTCTGCGAGTTCTTGATGACGCCGACCGTGAGGCCGAGGAAGCGGAAGACCGGCCCCATCCAGTCCGCGTCGCGCTGCGCGAGGTATTCGTTGACCGTGACGACGTGGACGCCTTCGCCCGTCAGCGCATTCAAGTACGCCGGCAGCGTGGCCACCAGCGTCTTGCCCTCGCCGGTGCGCATCTCGGCGATCTTGCCCTGGTGCAGCGTGATCCCGCCGATCAGCTGCACGTCGAAATGGCGCATGTTGAGCGTGCGCCGGCTCGCCTCGCGGACCACCGCGAACGCCTCCGGCAGGAGCTGGTCGAGGGTCTCGCCCTTGGCGAGGCGTTGTTTGAACTCGTCGGTCTTCGCCCGCAGCGCCTCGTCGGACAGCGCCTTGATGGCGGGCTCGAAACTCGCCGCGGCGCGCACGTCGCGTTCGTATGAACGGATGATCCGTTCGTTGCGGCTGCCTAGCAGACGCGTGAGAAGTTGCAGCACCGGGACATCCCGTTCAAAGATGAAAATTCTAGTGGTGGCCGGCAGTTGCGCGGCCGCCTGGACCATGGGGGCCGCGTATTGTACGCAATAGACGCCGCTACGCGGAATTCGTTCGAGTGTGGGGGCAGATGCCTCCGGGACAAGGAGGGTCGCAGAGCGGCGCAAACGAAACGGCCCCGACGCGGTGTGCGTCGAGGCCGTCGATCCGCTGGGCGGAAATCGTGCTCAGTCCGCGTCGCCGCCGGCCGAACCGTAGCCGCGGATCACGGAGTCGCCGCCGCTCCCGCGGACCACCGTCGCGCTGCCGCTGCCGAGGAACGAAGCAGGGTTGATCTGGCGGCCGTTCTTCAACACTTCGAAGTGGACGTGCGGGCCCGTCGAACGGCCCGTGGAGCCCATGAGCGCGATGGCCTGGCCTCGGGTCACGGTCTGGCCGACTGTGACGAGCGCACGCTGGTTATGGGCATAACGTGTGATGTAGCCGTTGCCGTGATTGATCTCGACGAGCGAGCCATAGCCTGAGCGCTGGCCGGCCCACGTGACGACCCCCGTCGCGACGGCCGTCACCTCGGAGCCCGCGACGCCGGCGAAATCGATGCCGCGGTGGAAGGCCTCATGGCCGGTGAACGGGTCCTGGCGGTCGCCGAATCCGGATGAAATAAAGCCGCCCTTGGTGGGGCGGCCTTCGGGATGAATCTGCTGGTTCAGGTCGCGGGCGAGGATGACGTTCTCGAGCGCGGCGAGCTGGGAGTCGCGCAGATCGACCTTGCGCTCGAGCGCATCGAGCATGCGGGTCAGGTCGGGAATCTGCACCGAGACACCGTCGGTTTCCGGACCGCCGGTCGGCGGCTCGCTGTCGAAGTCGAATTCGCGCGAATCGATGTTCGCCATGTCGGTGAGACGCTTGCCGAGCGCATCGAGGCGCGTGACATGGGCGTTCATCTGACCGAGGCGCATCGCCATGGCATCGACGCGCTCCTGCAGCTGGCCGCGGAGCTCGGCGATCTGCCGGCGCTGCTCCGCCAGCACCTGCGCCCACTGCGTCTGATCACCGCGACTGAGAGCCGCGGCGCTGCGTTGGCCGAGCTTCATTCCGAGCGCAAACGCGGTACCGAGAATGCCGACTGCCAGCGCACCGATCAGCCCGAGGGTCACGGGATGCGCAAGGTTCAGCTGGCGTGCCCGCCCTTCGCGCTGCGAAAACAAAATCAAATTCATGCTGCCCACTCCGGAAGCACGTGTTTCGCGATCAGAGTCGCCTGGCGATGGCGATTGAAGAGACGGGCGTGTACGCCCTGTTCTGTTTCAAATACCTTGCGCCGTGCTGGCAACCCCGCTGTCATAGCTCACTCGCTTTAGACCGGTGGCTTTGCGCCCCCACCTTTCGGTTGGGTTTGCCTCGATCAGCGCGTTGCAATATGCCCAAACGAACCAGACGACACAAGCTCGAATCCACGCGAATGGGACTCCGTCCCGTCGGTACTTCTCGTACCACGGAATCTGTCAAAGCATTGCTGAGTCGTTCATCACACTCTGCGCTCGGCCGTGTCGCCGAGCAGAGACAGAGTCAGTCGAATTGGCGCACCTTCCTGAGTAGCAAGCTTCCTGCCGCACTTGCGACGCGCGTCACGGGCGCGGTCGAGAATGCAGAAAACCTCGTAATTTTCGCTGAATCCGCCGCATGGTCGGCGCGGCTGCGCTATGCCATTGCCGAGCTCGATGCGGACATCCGCCGTGCAAATCCCGCAATTCGTTCAGTGAGCGTGCGCGTCTTGCCGCGGCGCTGAGATCACCGGGCATCTGTATCTAAACAAGTGCATGGATACGCGGACGCGTCCTGCGAGCGGCGGTCCGCCCCATATCGATCGCACATCATCAGGACCGACCTGCGGACCGAGCCCGCTTCGTGAGTGTGCGTGTGTGCAGACACCTCCTCGTGTGACGCGTGCTGCTGCGTTCTGACGACAACACTCTCCTGCCCCTGCACGATTGAGGCGTGATTTCGGCGCAATTGCCGCTGCTTTCTTGCGTGCCGACGAGCTCGACCGGACGGTGGGTCGGCGCAACAGCGCCGTTCGCGCAGCCTGCGCGGCGCCGCTCACCGTCGCGGCCGAGGCAGGGCATGCGCCCGGCCGGAGGGCCACTTCGACTAACAAAGAGTTGATCAAATCGGCCTATTTGGTAATATCTTTTTTATGCCAAAGCAGCCCGATGCGCTCGCGAGCCTGCCGCCTCCCGTGTCCGCCGCCCTGCGGGAGTTGGGCGAGAACCTCGCCATCGCCCGCGTGCGCCGCAAGGAGCCGCAGCGTGCCTGGGCCAAGCGGCTCGGCATCTCGGTGCCCACGCTGATCCGCATGGAGCACGGGGACCCGGGGGTCAGCATGGGCATCTATGCGACCGCGCTATGGCTCATCGGACGCGTTCAGGCGATCAGGGACGCGGCGGACCCGGCGGCCGATCGGGGCGCTCTCGAGCTCAACGTGCGCGAGGCCGTGAAGCGGCGCGCCGTGCGCTCGGCCGCATCCGTCGAGGCCCGTCTCGGACGCAAGAAAGCCGGCGCGCGTGGCTAGCCGCAGAAGCTCCACCCAGGCTCCGGCAAATCCAGCGCCCGAGCCCTACACGCCGCGCGATGAGCTGTATCTGTGGCTGCTCACGGATCCATCCGCGCCCGTTCTCATCGGCACGCTGACGCTGCTGCGCGCTTCGCGAGGCGTCTCGCTGCGCTATGCGCCTGACTGGCTCGCGCACGGGTTCGCGCTCAGCGAAGACTTGCCACTCATCGACGAAGAGTTCCTGCCGCGCGAGAAAGACACCGCCCCGGGCGCGGTCGACGATGCACGCCCCGATCGTTGGGGCGAGCGCGTGATTCGCCTCATCGATCGACCACCGCGCTTGTCGCTGCTCGAGTTCCTCTATTTCGCGGGCGACGACCGCTTCGGCGCGCTGGGCGTGTCGACATCGCCGGAGCGCTACGCCCCGCGGCCCACGGGCTCGTTGCCCCGCCTTGCCGATGTCGAAGCCATCCACGAGCTGGTGCGCCGCGTGCTCGCGAACGAGCCCATCCCTGCCGCCGAGAAGCGCCTGATCGCGCCGGGCGTGACGATGGGCGGCGCGCGTCCGAAGGCGCTGCTCGATATCGACGGCTTCCAGTGGGTAGTGAAGTTCGCCGATCACGAGCCGACCGACATCCCGCTCATCGAGCACGCGACGATGACTCTCGCGCGCAAGGCGCGCATCCGCACGGCGGAAACGCGCGCCATACGACTGGTCGATGGCCACGCCGTCGCCGTCAAGCGCTTCGATCGCACGGCGCGCGGACGCCGCGTGCACGCGCTTTCCGCAAACGTGGCGCTGAAAGCAGCGGGGGAAACGCTCGGCTATCCCGAGCTCGCACAGCTCCTGCGCCGCCGCGGCGTGACCGCGGGCGACACGAACATCGCGCAGATGCGCGAGCTGTTTCGCCGCATGGTCTTCAACATCCTCATCGACAACACCGACGATCACGAGAAGAACCATGTCCTGCTCGTGAACGACGCCCAGCAGTACGAGCTGTCGCCGGCCTTCGACGTGCTGCCCTCCGGGCAAGCGCTCGGCTATCAGCAGATGCGAGTGGGAACGAGCGGTGCCGAAGCGACGCTCGACAATGCGCTGTCGATGGCGACGCTCTTCGCACTGAAAGCCAACGAGGCCGTCGCCGAAGTGCGCGCCGTCGTTGCGGTCGTCGACACATGGCGGCAGCACTTCGCAGCGGCGGGCGTGAGCGCGCGCGATATCGAATCGTACGCGGAACAGATCGACCGCCCTTTCCTGCGCGATCAGCGTCGGGAATACGCGCGCAAGAAGCGCCCGGCGCGCTAGCCGCCCACGACGGGCGGCGGACTCAAGTCTCGGCGGCGGGCTGCGCCGGCGCCTCGACGTACGAGATCGGCGCCTCTTCGGGCGTTTCGAACACGACCTCTTCCCACGCCGAGCGATCCTTCAGCATCGTCCGCAGCAGCTTGTTGTTGAGCGCGTGGCCTGACTTGTAGCCGCTGAATTCGCCGATGAGGCTGTGACCGAGAAGGTACAGATCGCCGATCGCATCGAGGATCTTGTGCTTCACGAACTCGTCCTCGTAGCGCAGGCCGTCTTCGTTCAGCACTCGATAATCGTCGAGCACGATGGCGTTATCGAGGTTGCCGCCGAGCGCGAGATTGCGCGAACGCATCGTCTCGAGGTCGCGCATGAAACCGAAGGTGCGCGCGCGGCTGACCTCTTTCAGGAACGAGGTGGTCGAGAAATCCATCGACGCCTTCTGCGCACGGCGCTTGAAGACCGGATGGTTGAACTCGATCTCGAAGTTGACCTTGAAGCCGTCGAACGGGCGAACCTCCGCCCACTTGTCGCCGTCTTCCACCCGGATCGGTTGCTTCACGCGCACGAACCGCTTGGGGGCGCGCTGCTCTTCGATGCCGGCGGACTGCATCAAAAA
>DASTRY010000023.1:0-2126 GCA_035760965.1 Steroidobacteraceae bacterium
CGTTGCGCGCGGCGAGGCTCCGCTCGATGAGACGCGCGGTATCGGTCGAACCCGTGAACGCGACACCGGCGACGCGCGGATCGCGCGTCAGCGCCGCACCGACCGCGCCCCCCTCGCCGGGCAGGAACTGAAGGATTTGCGGGGGAACGCCGGCTCCATGCAGCAGCTCTACCGCCAACGCTGCCGTGAGCGGCGTTTGTTCCGCGGGCTTCGCGATGACGGCATTGCCGGCGGCCAACGCCGCAGCGACCTGCCCGGTGAAGATGGCGAGCGGAAAATTCCACGGACTGATGCAGACGAATACGCCCTTGCCGCGCAGGCGCAGCGAGTTGCGCTCGCCGGTCGGGCCAACGAGCACTTTCTCCTCGCCGAATTCGGTGCGCGCTTGAACGGCGTAGTAGCGCAGGAAGTCCACGGCCTCGCGAACTTCAGCGATGCCGTCGTTGAGCGTCTTGCCGGCTTCGAGCGTGCAGCGCGCGATGAGCTCACCCCGATGGGCTTCGAAGGCATCCGCCGCGCGCAGGAGGATCGCCGCGCGCTGCGCCGCGTGGATGGCATCCCAACCGGGCTGCGCAGCTTGGGCGCTCGCCAGCGCTCGTTCGGCATCCGCGGCCGAAGCCTGCACGACGGTTCCCACGACATGGCTTTCATTCGCAGGGTTCACGATGGCGAGCGCTTCGCCCGTGATCGCCTTGCCATCGATCAGCGCCGCCGCGTGCCAGCGCTTGGCGGCGGCCTTCTCGCATTCCTGCTTGAGCGCGCGCAGCTCGGCGCCGTCCGCCATGTTGACACCGCGTGAGTTCCTGCGCTCGGGGCCGTACAGATGCACGGGATCGACGATGCGCGGGTGAGGAATTTCCTGATAGGCGTCGACCTGCGCGACGGGATCCATCACGACGGCTTCCGCCGGCAACCGCGCATCGACGATGCGATTGACGAAGGACGTGTTCGCGCCGTTCTCCAGCAAGCGACGCACGAGATACGGCAGCAAGTCCTCGTGCGGGCCAACGGGCGCATACACACGACAGGCGTGCCCACCCTGCTCCGGCGCGATCACTTGCGTGTAGAGCTCTTCGCCCATGCCGTGCAGCCGCTGATATTCGAACGTGCCCGCCTTGTTGCCGAACACCTCGGCAACATAGGCAACCGTGTGCGCGTTGTGAGTAGCGAACTGCGGGTAGATGACGTCCGTCATGCCGGCAAGCAGTCGCGCGCAGGCAAGATACGACACGTCGGTGCTCGGCTTGCGAGTGAACGTTGGATAGCTCTCGAGCCCGCGCTCCTGCGCGCGCTTGATTTCGCTGTCCCAATACGCGCCTTTGACGAGCCGCACGGTGATCTTGCGATTGAGAGAACGCGCCCGCGACGCGAGCCATTCGAGCACGTCGTACGCGCGCCGTTGATATGCCTGCACGGCGAGCCCGAAGCCGCCGTAGCCGTCGAGCACATCGCTCTCGAGAACCGTGTCGATCAGCAGCAGCGACAGCTCGAGCCGATCCGCCTCTTCCGCATCCACCGTGATCCCGATGCCGGAATCCCGCGCGAGCTTCACCAGCGCATGCAGCCGCGGGCCGAGCTCGTTCATGACGCGCTCCCGCTGCGCGATCTCGTAGCGCGGGTGCAGCGCCGACAGCTTCACGGATATGGAATGGCGCGCGACGATGTCCGCGTCCGGCTGCGCGTCCTTGCCCACGGCGATGATCGCGGCCCGATACCTCTCGTAGTAGCGCTCCGCGTCCGCCGCGGTGAGCGCCGACTCGCCGAGCATGTCGAATGAATATCGATACGCCCGTTCCCGCGACCCGTGTGTGCGCTCGAGCGCTTCCTCGATGGTGCGACCCATTACGAACTGATGCCCGAGAATGCGCATCGCCTGCCGGAGCGCCGCGCGCGCGAGAGGCTCCCCGATGCGGCTCGTCAATCGCGAGAACCAAGACCGCACGGACCCCAGCTCCGCTCGGTCGACATCGACGATGCGCCCCGTCAGCATCAGCCCCCACGTCGACGCATTCACGAACAGCGATTCGCTGTCGCCGAGATGCTCTTCCCAATCGCCCGCCGGAATCTTGTCGGCGATGAGCCGATCCGCCGTCTCGGCATCGGGAATGCGCAGCAGTGCTTCGGCG
>DASTRY010000024.1:0-110055 GCA_035760965.1 Steroidobacteraceae bacterium
GTGCGCGGGCGTTTGCCGCCCGCGCACGCCTCATGGCACTCAAGGTCCGGGATTGGGATTATCCGGCCGCGAAGGAATGGCGCGCAGATACTCGTAGATGGCGCGCAGGTCCGTCGACGTCATGTTGGCGTAGACCGGCCAGGGCATCACTTGAAGGATGCGGCTCGGGTCGTCGGGATCGTGGCCGGTGCGAATGAGGAACTTGAACTCCTCGAACGTGAGTCCGGCCGGACGTCCGTCCTGATCCGGCGTGATGTTCGCGGAGGTGAACGGCCCGAATTGCCGGCCGCCCGCGAGGTACTGATCCGCATTGATGATCGGCGACTCGCCCTGGAACGGGTCGCCGCCGGGCAGATAGCTCGGATGCGTATGGCAATCGTTGCAGCCGCCCACGGCGTTCACGAGGTAGCTGCCGAGCCCGACGAGCGCGACGTTCTTCCCCTTGAGCGACAGATGCACGGGCGCGATGGCGAGCCCCTCGAGTGCCCGCCCGCTCACGAAGATCTCGTCGTCTTTTTGGCGATTGCGGTTGTCGTCCGCGGATGAAGTCACGGTCGCGGCAAGAAGCGCGGCGCATAGACCGGCGCTGATCGCTGAGCTCGTCTTCATGGAGCACCTCCTGACGTATCGGGAAGGAGACGATCGCCACGCGTGGGCGCGTGTTCTTCTGCGCGGCGGATTGTACTCGCGGAGAAACTAGAGCTGTTTCGTGGCCGCCACGCCTTGTGTGGCGCGCATGTGCGGGACGTGAATTCTGCTCATGCGTTGCTGCGAAACAGCAACGCATGAAATGTGCCGTAGCGCAGTGATCCTGCTGCTCAGATGCAGTACCCTCCCACAGTCATGAAGAAAGCAGTCGTCCTCGCGCTCGTCACGCTTGCCGCCGGGTGCGCGAGCAACCCTCCTGCAGTGGATCGCCCCTCCGAGGCGGCGACACCGGAAGCGGCCGCGCCGGCACCCACGCCCTCGGACGACGTGCAACTCCTCAGCGCCTATCCGCAGACGGACTACGAAGATCTGGGCACCTTTCAGTACACCTTCTTCCGACCGGGGTTCCTGACGCCTTCGCTCAACACCGTCATGACGGAGCTGAAAGACAAGGTGCGTCAATCCGGCGGCAACGCTTTCGTGGTCCTCGATCAATCGCCCGACAAGGCGGATAAGCGCGTACTGCACGTCTCCGCGGAGCTCTTGAAGGTGAAGTGACTTCAGCGGGCGGAGAGCGTGATGTTGCCGCCCGAGGTGCGCGCGTAGATCTTCTCGCCTCCGCCGTTGATGGCGCCACGGAGGCGATGCTCGTCGATCACGCTGGTCGTGATCGGCAGGTCCGTGCGAATACTCCCGCCCTCCGATTCGGCATCGATGGTGGCGCCGACGTTCTTCGGCACCGTCAAGCGAATGTTGCCGCCGGAGGTGCTCGCCCAGATGCCGCGATTCGCGCCAACGAGCTCGCACTGCACGCCGCCACCGCTGGTATTCGCGCGAATCTTTCCGTCGATGCGTAGCAAGCGCACATCGCCGCCCGAGGTGCTCGCATCGATGTCACCGCGCACGTCCGTCGCGTAGAAGCTGCCGCCGGAGGTGTGTGCCCGCACGTCGCCTTCGATCGTTTCCAGCCGGACGGTGCCGCCCGAGGTCTCTCCGTCGAGCTTGCCCTTGATGCCCTTGGCGATGATCTCCCCGCCCGACGTCCGCATGCGCGACGGACCTGCAATGCTCGTGAGGCGCACGCCGCCGCCGGAGGTCTTCGCATCCACGCGATAGCTACGCGGTACGACGACGTCGATGTGTCCCTCGAGATTGCCCCAGCTGAACCAGCCGCGCTTCGAGCGCACCATCTTCACCGTGACTCCGGATTCGCTTGCCTCGGCGGCAAGCGTCAGATCGTTGAGCTGGCTCTGCGAGCCTTCCACCTTCATGTGAACGACAACTTGCGTTCCGTCGCCGCCCATCACGCTGATGTCGGCACCGTCCGCATCGACGGTGAGCAGGCCGCCGGGCCTCACGTTGAACGTGCGGTCGAATGCTTTTTCGGCGGCAAGGGCCGGCGCGGCCCCGCAGAGGACGACCAGAGCCAGAATCGCTGTGCGCATGAAGAGACCTCCTGACACCTCCCCGGGTGCGTGGCGGTTAGACACAGCACGGGGACAAACGGTTGCAACCGGCTCGTTGCGGCACGTCGTCCTGCCGTTTCGGACAGGCGTCGCAACGGCACTCGGACAAGGTGAATGGACCGAGCGCGATCGGAGACTGGCGGCTCCGACCGCCGTGCCGGTACAGTCGGCCGCCGAACAACCCGCACTCAGCCAGGGGGAGTCCATGCGACTGCGTAAATTCATGCTGAATCCAGCAATCGGACGGCTTGCCGCCGGCGCTCCGGTCTACGCGCAAACCCCGGTGACCGCGACCAAAATGCAGCCGGCGCGACCGGTGTCGCCGTCGGTTGACCTCGAGGCCATGAATCCACAGCAGGAGCACTCACCTTGTCGTTCCGCACTCTGATTGCCGTGCTCGCGGTCGCGAGCGCCGTTGCCTATGCGCAGGTTCCTCCCACGGCAGCGCCCGATCAGGCGGCGCTGCTGAAGAGCAATGATGCGCAGCTCGCCGCGAACAAGAAGCTCGTGTTCGACATGTGGCGCGCCATCATCCAGGGCGGCCACACGGAGATGGCGCCGCAGTTCTTCACCGAGAGCTACATCCAGCACAATCCGAACGTCGCGAGCGGGCGCGACGCGCTGGTCGCGTACATGAAGCAGACGCGGCCGGTTCGGCCGATTGCGCCGAACATCACGTTCCCGGTGGTCGCCATCATGGCCGAAGGGGACCTCGTGATGGTCGCGACGGTGAGCTACCAGGACGATCCGGACAATCCGGGCAAGAAGTACGCCGGCACGCACTTCGACCTGTTCCGCATCGAGAACGGCAAGATCGCCGAGCACTGGGACAGCGTTCCCAAGAGCAAGGCGGCCCTGCACTACGATCCGAACACGCAGAACAAGCCGTGATCAGCGCCGCTCGCCGATCGTGAGCAGATACTCGCGCTGCACGTGCAGACCGCACTCGACGGCGTAGTGGCGGTGGTAGTCGCCGACGTCTTTCGCGAGCGCCGCCCGAGCCGGCGCTTCGAGACGCGCGTGCAGCGCGCGCAGCGGGCCGAAACCTCGTAGATACCATTCCCAGATGTCGTCGACGGCTCGGCGGAGCCGATGCGGGAAACACAGTCTTTCGCCAGCTGAAGGAACGGCCGCGCGCACACCAAGGTCCGTCACTGCGATGAAATCGTTTCCCTCGACCACGATCCGCATCGCCAGTGCGCTGAATGTCCTGCTCGGCACTGCCGTGCTCGTATCGGGTTGGCTCGAGTTCCATCAGAGTGTCGACTCGAGCCCCGCGTTGAGTGCGCTCGTCATCGGCTCGTTCATCGTCATCTGCGCGGCGTTGCGCGCCATCTGGCCCGCGCGAACGCTCGCGCTCAGCGGCGCCAACATCGCGCTCGGATTCTGGACTGCGGCATCGCCCTGGACGTACGGCTACACGACCGACATCCAAAGGCTCGACTGGATGATCGGGCTCGGCGGCGCCGTGATGGCGGTGAGCATCTTCGGGCTCTACTGCATGCTCCGCGCCGAAAAAACGATGAACCAATAGACCTCGACGCGAAACCTGCGTCAGCTCGCCTCCGCGAGACGCGTGAGCCACAGACGCGCCGCGCGAACCGAATGGAGATGCGCGATCGCGGCCGTGTGGCGCGCCGTGCCGACCGCCACCGTGATGCCGCCGTGCGCGTTCACCCACTCGAACGCGGACTCATCGGTGATGTCGTCGCCGAGGCAAACGGGGCGACGGGCCGTGAACGGCGGCTCTTTCATGAATTCCGCAATGGCGCTCGCCTTCGATGCTCCGGCGGGCCGCAGCTCGACCACGCACTTGCCGCGCTGGATCTCGAAATCCGGCGCGAGCATGGCGGCCACGGAGCTGACTTCCCGCAGCACCAGCTGCTCGAGGTGCATCGCTTGGCGGTAGTGGACGGCGATCGCGAAGCGTTTGTCCTCGAGGACGAGCCGCGGATGACATGCCACGAACGCGCGCAGCGTCTCGCGTCCCTTCGACAGTAACTCACCGGGCGGGAGCCGCCGGCGATGATACGTGCCGTTCGCGCTGCGCCGCTCGAATCCGTGCAATCCCGCGGCCGGCAGCTGCAGCGGGTGAAACAGCCCGTCGAGCACCGCGATGCTGCGGCCGCTGACGAACGCGACGGCTCCATTGGTGCGCGCGACGAGAGTGCGCAGGAGAGTCTGAAGCTCGGGCTCGACAACGACGCGATCCGGCGTCGGGGCGATCTCGAGCAGTGTGCCGTCGACGTCGAGAAACAGCGCCAGCTCCTCGATGCGCAGGCCCGCGTGCGGCGGCTCAGGTCGCACGACTCCGCGAAGCTCCGCACTCGTTTCCGCCTCCATTCGCTCCGCTCTGATCGCAAAATATTGCGGCAAATATAAAAAGCGCATCACGCGCATGCAACCGCGGAAGGCTGCTAACATCCGCAGCAACTCGCGGGGGAGGTTCGGATGTCTCGGGGCATCGAAGCACAGAAGACCGCCGTACGGTCCACACGCATGCGCCAGCATGCCGTCTTCCCCGAGCACACACGTGAGCGATGACGAACGAGCAGCTGCCCGAATCCGTGCTCGCTCTGCTGCGTGATCACGTCACGTCGTTCGAGCAGCTCGAAGTCTTGCTGCTGTTGCAGGCCCACCCGCACGATCACTGGACCGCGGCAACTGCGGGCGAACGTACGCGCATGCCCGTAGATCTCGTCGAGTCCGCGCTCGCGGGCCTCGCGGGCGGCGGCCTGGTCGAGCAAGTACGCGAGAACCCACCGGCCTATTGCTTCGCGCCGCGCGACAACCGCTCGCGGCAGGCCGCGGCGGATCTCGCCGTCGCTTACCGCGATCGCCATGCGCTCGTCATGAGCACGCTGAGCATGAACGCGATCGAGCGCATTCGCTCCGGAACCTTGCGCGCGTTCTCCGATGCGTTTCTGCTGCGAAGGAAAGACGAAGATGGCTGAGTTCGTCTACATTCTCTGCGCGTTGACGTCGTGCATCTGCGCCGGGCTGCTGCTGCGGGCGTATCTCGCGAGCAGAGCCGCCCTCCTCTTCTGGAGCTCGATCTGCTTCATCGGGCTCGCGATCAACAACGCGCTGCTCCTCGTCGACCTGTACGTCGTTCCCGATACGGACCTCTTCGTTCTGCGCGCCGGCATTGCGCTCGCAGGTGTGAGCGCCCTGATCTACGGTCTGGTCACCGAGAGTCACTGAGGCAAGACATGCGCGACTTTCTGTGGGGCACCTTGACGATGGCATGCGCAGTGGTGGCGCTGCACTTTCTGCGCTCCTGGCGCACGAGCGGCGATCGCCTCTTCGTGTTCTTCGGGGTGGCGTTCGCCATCCTGGCAGTCAACTGGCTGAGCCTTGCGATCGTCGACCCGCGCATCGAAGGCCGGCACTACGTGTACTTCTTCCGGCTCGCGGCGTTTCTGCTCATCATCATCGGCATCGTCGACAAGAATCGCCGCGGCGGGCGGATCTAGCGGCCGCTCACCCTGACCGCCGCACGGCGGCTCGCAGCCGCTCGAGATCGGCGTGCCGCGTCGGCAGGTCCGTCCGCGGTGCTGCCATTCGCATGTCACGCAACAGCTCCAGTGAGCGCAACAGCACGTCGAGCGGCGGTCCGCTCGCCGTGATGCCTTCGAGCGCGCTCTGCGGCAGCTTCTTGGCGGGTTCTTCGATGAAGCGCTTGACGAGCGCATCGTGGTGCTGACGGGCATAGCGCCCGAAGAGGTCACACACTTCGAGATAGGCGGCGGCATTGCACTGAAACCAGTCCGCCTCGGCATGCGTATCGAGTAGCCCGAGCAGCTCATCCAGCAGGCTGGTATGCGTCATGCAATCGCGCAGTCGGGCCTGATCGCCGGGAAGCATGAACAGCATCTTGTCCACGAGGAGCTGCGCGTAGTACGGATCGTTGGCGCGGCAGAGCCCAAGGAGCAGATCGAGCTCGTTGATGCCCGAGAAATCGCCTGCGTTGGCGCCTCGATATTCCTGCCGTCCGACTCGATACGGCTTGTAGTACGGCCGCACACAATAGAAGAAGCGCTCCACGTCGAGACGCTCGAACAGCCGGTCGTTGAAGCGAATGACGTCCTCGAGCGCCTGCTTCGCGGTCGCGAAGAGAACGTCTGCAACAGGGCTCGACACGCCGATGTGCACGATCCTCGTGAGCGCGTCCGCGGCCGTCTGCAGGGCCAGGATGCCCCGCGTGTTCTCGTCGATGAACAGGAACTCGTCCGGCAGCGACGTGAAGCTCTTGCGAACGCCGTTGACCGCCCGGTTGTGAGTGGCGAGATGGCTCGTCGCGAAGCGGGGCGCCATGCCGAGCGAAGCGCCGACGTGCAGCGCCAGCGACGACGCCTCGGGGAACGGCGAGCGCTCCTCACGCGCCGGATTCGTCAGCTCGTGCCGGCGGAGCGCGCCGAGATACAACCCGACGTTGCCGAGCACGTTGAACGCGCTCTCGAAGCCATCGCCGGTGTTGCCTTCGCGGAGCAGGGCGACGACGTGCACATGGCCCTCATCGCGCAGCGCCGCCTTGATCGACTCGCCGGTGCCCTCGATGCGCGTGCGATCGTCCTGGGCAAAGTACAGCTCCTCGAGCTCGGTGTTCATCGCGACGAACGCGCTTCGGATCCAGCGATCGAACGCTTCCGCTCTGGCGCTCAGCTGCATACCCCACCTCCGGAAAGTCCGCGCGCCCACTCTAGGCGTTCGCTACCGAACATTGTTCGCAAAGTGTGCGGCAGTGAGGAGGGTTACAGAACATTGTTCCCGGCTCAGGGACGACAAGCCCCGCTCATTCACGGCTCATGGACGCAGGCCATACTCATCCGGGGCCCAGGGAGCAACATGGGCTTGTTTCCATGGCTCATGGACAAAAGCCCCGGCGGGGCGGTCGCCGTCTGCGCGCCGAAAGCTAGGGGGCGGCAGGCTCGCGAGGTCAGCGCGCGCAGGAGCCCGCTTCGACGGCGGTGATGCGTTGGTAGAACGTCATGTTCTTGCCGCCAAGCCGCACGTTCAAGATGCCTTGCAGCTGGTGGGCGTCGGCGGTCCAGCGCGCGCTTCCGGTCGTGCCGTGCGAACCGGCGCACGCCAGCACGTACGTGATCGAATCCTCGTCTTCGGACTGTGGCTGCAGCGCGCAGCCCTGCAGCGCCGGGTGCTTCAGGACCGGGAAGAGCGTGGCGAAGTCGGCGCGCGTCAGACAACGCGTTTCGTCGATCGTGGCGTAGCGCAGATTCTCTTCGAGGTGCGGCATGCCGGTCTCGGTGGTCAGGCGATAGAGCACGAGACCCAATGTCAGTGCTTTCACGACGGGGCTCCTCGGGACGTGTCCTCAAGCTTTCCCCGAACGCGCCGGCACCGGCCACCCGAAACTTGCGCTCCGATCGCGCTGCCGGTGATCGAGCCGCATCGTCGTACAGGGGAACGGCGACGATGCGCTGTCGTTGGAACATTTCCACGCATCGGAAAGAGATCGGCGCCCGCCTGCGGCGTCGCGACGCACGATGAACTCCGGCTCTACGCTGCTCTGCTGTGCCGTGCTCTGCGCGGCGGCCGTCCAGCCCATGCGCGCGGCAGAGGTGCCCGTCGCGAGCAGCGAGTGTCCGCTCGCGCACACCGCGCCTCCTGTTCGCTACGAGCGAGTGCACCAGATTCCGACCGAACCTGCGCCCGACGATCCCGCCGGCAAAATGATCACGCCAGGCGGCATGATTCTCGAGACGCCGCGAATGGTCGAGGCCACGGATCGCCTCACGATTACTGCGCGCGACGCCTCCGCGTTGTGCTTCGAGCTACTCACCCTCTCGCGCGACCGGAGCCGCTGCGAGATTCGCGGCACGGCTCGGCTCGAAAGGCAAGGCTCGTACGTGTTTCGAGACGGCGAAGCGTCGCTGCGGCTGCTGCTGCGGGCACCGGACGAGATCAGGGTCGAGCCGCGATCGCAAGGCATTCGAAAATTTTGCGAACCGTCCGGCCGCATCGATGTCGCGATCTACACGCGCCAACGCGAGCACCCGCGGTAAACGCCGTCCTCGCTACGGCTTCGACGGTTGGCGAAGCGGAACCGATTTTGCTCCGCGCATGGCGCTCGACTTTCACCCAGATTCAACATCAGACGAGGAGAACACCATGGCCGAATCGCCTACGCAGAATGGTTCACAGCGATCTGAAGCGGCGGCGCGCAATCCCGCGGCCGGAACACCCGAAACCCAGGGCGGCGACGGCAACGCGCGCGCCCGCGAGCAACAACAGAGCGCGCGCGGCGAGTCGCGCGAGCGGTCGCGCGGCACGACCGGTCTCGCTCTGCGTCGCGGCGGCCCGCTGAGCACCGGGCTCAGTCGTTCGCCGTTCGCGAGCATGATGCAGCTGTCGCGCGACATGGATCGGCTCATGGAATCGCTATTCGGCCGCAGCCTGGGCTTCTCGAGCGATCTGGGGCCGTTCGAGACCGCGCGCGAGCTCGCGGGTGAAAGCCCGATGCTCTGGTCGCCGCGCATCGACGTGCGCGAGCGCGACGATGCGATCGTGATCCGCGCGGACCTGCCGGGCGTCAAGCGCGAGGACGTTCGCGTCGAGTGCACGGACGACGGCATCGCCATCTCCGGTGAGCGTCGCGAAGAGCGTGAAGAGCGCGGTGAACGCTATCAGTACGCCGAGCGCAGCTACGGCAGCTTCTACCGCAACATCCCGTTGCCTGATGGTGCCAAGGCGGAGGAAGCGAAGGCGAGCATGCGCGACGGCGTGCTCGAGGTGACGGTGCCGCTGCAGGCAAGCCAGCGGCGACGCCAGATCCAAATAGAAGGATGACCGCGACGGGTGCGCCGGCGGCAAATCGACTCGCCCGGCCGGCGCGCCCACGTCGGCGGTCGGAGGCGCCGTGGCCGAAGACACGCGTCCGTGCGTGTCGATCGACCGGCGCGCCTGCTCAATGCGCTTCCACGTGACCGCCCGGAGGCCCGCCTCGGGTGATCTCGTAGAGGTACCACGCGCGACGCTCCGTCTCGTCGATCCAGACCTCGATCAAGCTCGCGGTCGCGTAATCGCGATGCTCGTCGCACAGATCGTGAGCTTCGCGCAGCCGCGCGGCGAGCGTCTGGTTGTCCTCGCGCAGCTCCGCGAGCATGTCCTGCGGATCGACGTAATCCGCATCGTTGTCCGAGATGCGCTGCAAGCGACTGACGTGGCCGATCGACTTCAGCGTCGGCGCCCCGATCTTGCGCATGCGCTCGGCGATCGGGTCCGTCATCGCGAATATCTGGTCGGCGTGCTCGTCGAGCAGCAGATGGTAATCGCGGAAGTGCTGTCCGCTCATGTGCCAGTGGAAGTTCTTCGTCTTCATGTAAAGGGCGAACGCATCGGCGAGCGCCGCATTCATCGCGCCCGCGATGTCGCGCACGGCGTCCGCGCCCAGGGCCGCCGGCGGGGTCGATGCCGTACGGCGGCGTTCGGCCAGTTTTTCGTTCGTCTGAGTCGGGGTCCTGTTCATGGCTCGTCCTCTTGGGTGTCGGGTGCCTCGGCGAAGCAAGAATGACGCCAAATCACCGACACGACGGCGCGGCGCTGCCGCGGCCAAGCGCCCGTCAGGGGGAGCCGATTGCGCCATTCGGCTAGGGTGCGGAAGGGGTGCCGACACGCGGGGCGGCGGATCGGCATTCTTGAATGCAGGAAATGCTCAGCGCGTCATATGCCTTCCGGCCACAACGTCTCGCGCTCGATGAACCGGACGGCAGCTCGTCAACGCGACCCTACGCCGGCACATACGTGAGCGAGGCAATTTTCCATTCGCCTCCGGTCTTGACGTACTCCGCTTCGAGCCGACCGGTCTCCCAGCGACGGTCCGCGACATTGCCCTGCAGGCGTGCCATCCGGGCAATCGTGCAGTCGTCCTGCAGAGGCGTGCACAGATCCGCGTCCACGTGAAACGTCGCCGTCGCGCGCAGGCGGTCTTCGCCGATCCGCACGTCATCCGCGCGATGACGATAAGCCCGGTGGATCACCGGAGCCTCCTGCAACCGATACGAGCTCGCGAAGAGATGCGAGATTGCCGCCCTGCCCCGCGCGCTCGCCCCGCTCAACTGGAGATGCGCATGCTCATCGAAGAGAGCCGCCGCGGCTTCGTACCGCTCGTCCTCCAGCAGTGCCGCAAACGTGAGCTGCAGGCGGCGTAGCGCCTCGCGATCTTCGATGGACGAAGACCCAGGATCTTGCTCGCGCGAACCGCCTGCCGTCGCAGCATCCGGCGGGCGCGAAGCGCCGCCCTTGGTCGCCGCGTGGCCGGCAGCTCCCGTTGCCATACCCGCACCCGCGACCGTGGCCGCCACACCGGCACCAAGCGCGGCGCCACCCTTCAGAACGAACGCCCTTCGCGTGCTCATGTATTGAGCCCAATGTATTTCTTGATCTCGAACTTGCCGGCATGCCGCGCACGCGCACCGATCACGCTCAGGCTGAGCCCATTGCGCCCGACATGAAACCCGAACCCGGCGTCGTGCATGATGCGCTTGTTGAAGCAGATGACCCCGAGCGTGCCGTTACACGCCTCTTCCACCCACGCCATGAGGTACACCCCGTCGCGCAGCTTGGAGTACCAGCCCGGTGAGCTCCACTGCATGCCGCCGGAGCCGTCGGGCTGAAAGATGATCCAGGAGTAGGTGGACGGCGTTGCATAGAAGTGCATCGACGTGAGTCCCGGATTGCCGCGCTGGTAGTTCCAGGTCACGCACTCGCCGACCAGCTCATCCGTCCACCCATGACGCACGTAGGTCGGCGGCGTCGGGCCGCCGTCCATGTGAAACACGCCGAAGTAGTAGCTCGGGTGCGTCTCGTTGTTGCGAAACGGCGTACCCGTCGTCCCCTTCACGATCGTCGCGAGCCCGTTCTTCATATCGAGCGCGACCATCGCGCACGACCGGGGAAACTCGGCATCGAGCAGATGCGCGAAGAAGTAGAGCTGATCGTCCGGCTCGTACATCTCGTACCAGGCCTCGCGCCAATGGCTGTCGCCGCCGTACCGCCACTCGAGCTTGTTGCCTCCAGTAAAGTCGTAGTCGATCGTCGGGCCGTTGTCGGTGCGCACGGTGAGCTTCTTGCCGGCGAAGTGCGTAATCTGTTCGCTCTTGTACCCACCCATGCCCGCGGCGCCGCTGCCCTTGCCGTCGCCGAACGCATGCGCGTGATTGAGCACCTGATCTTTGACCTCCTCGTCGGTCATCACGTCGAAGGTCTCCAGCGGGCGATACACGCGCCGCGGCCCGGTGCGCGTCTCGCCGTTGTTGCCGAACACTTCGAACGTCGCGATCTGCCCCGTGAGCTCGCCGTTACCGGTGTACATGTAGTACTCGAGCGCGTCTTGATCCGTCAGCCCGAGACGCACGCCCTTCTGCGTCATGTCGAACAGGTCGACGACCTGGAGCGTGAAGGTTCCGGAGAACTCGCACTCGATGCGCGAATAGATGAACTGATGGTCGTCGATCATGACGTAATCGGAAGGCGCGCAAACCGTCATCTCGCCGCCGAAGCGCGTGAGCTCGATGAAGTTCGAGTAGATGACGGACAGATAGAACTCGAGGATCTCGATATCGTTGTCCTGCCTCCAGTAGATGCCCTTGCCCTCGAGCCGATTGGTGTAGGTATGACGTGCGGTCGGCGCCGCGCCGCCATCCGCGACGTAGCCGAACCAGATCTGCCGCTGCGCCTCCCGGTTACGGTGCCCGTTCTTGAACTGCGGCTCGCGCTTCGCGGCGGCCGCCGCGGCGATCTCCTGCTTGGCGTAGCCGCTGAAAGACACCTCGAACACCGTGGCGAGCCGCGTGCGCCGGTCGACCACGATCTTGTAGCCCCGCTGCGTGCCGGGAATCATGTGCGACACGAGCACGAGGTCGCGGCTCTCGAGCGCGCCATATCCCGCCTTGATCGGCTTGCCTCCATTCTCGGACAACTCGAGCTCGCGACCGGTACGAAAGTGGTACGCCAGCCTCGGACCGCCCCCGTCCGTGACGATTTCGAGCCGCTTGCCGGCGAGCGCATTGGACAGCGGCGACCGGCTGCTGGGGCCGTTTGCCGTCGGGCGCAGTGCCTGCGCGACCTGACTTTCCGTCAAGTCCGTGTAGGCAATCCGATGCATCTGCAATGGCCGGTAGTTTCGCGCTGACACAGAGCCCCCTCCCTTCGAATCGGCCGAAGCCTAACCCGGCGCGCGGGCCCACGGGCGGCCGTCTGTTGGATGCGGAAGATTGACGCGGCCTGCGGATGGCGGGGTCGATCCTAGGATACGCGCGTGCAATCGGAGGGGGGCTTCGCATGAGAATCATCACCGCAGCCATGATGGCTGTGCTCGCCGTCATCGCTTCGTTTTCGGCGTCCGCCAGCACCGCAGGCAAGACTTGTGATCGCGCCTGCCTGAACGGTGTCGTCGACACCTATCTCGCCGCGATGGTCGCTCACGACGTGAAGAAGGCGCCGCTCGCGCGCGACCTCAAGTTCGTCGAGAACATCAAGCGCACGCAGCCCGGCGAAGGTCTGTGGAAGACGGCCTCCGCCGTACCGACCGACTTCAAGATCTATGTGCCGGACCCGGTCGCGCAGCAAGTCGGGTTCATCGGCCTGATGCAGGAAGAAGGCAAGCCCATCCTGCTCGGCCTGCGCCTGAAGCTGCAGGACGGCAAGATCGTCGAGGCGGAGCACGTCATCGCGCGCAACCTGCGCGCGAATGTCATGGATCACTTCAAGGCGCCGCGCGCGGCGCTGACGAGCGCGGTCAGCGAACCGTATCGCGACTCGCGCGGGCGGCTGCTGTACATCGGCGCGTCCTACTACGACGCGCTCGACAACAACAACGGCTCGCTCGCGCCCTTCGCGGACGACTGCGTGCGCTTCGAAAACGGCATTCAGACCGCGCGCAACCCGGTGCCGACGGCGCCGATTCCCGGGCAGACGGTGAGCCCCTTTGGCGTGCTCGGCTGCGCCAAGCAGCTCGATACGCAGCTCTTCGAATACATCACCACCATCGACAACCGCCGCGTGTGGATCGCAGACGAGGAGAACGGCCTCGCGTTCGGGCTCTCGCACTTCCGGCACAAGATGGACAAGAAGGAATTCCGCACGATCGGCATTCCGGGCTACGAAGTGCGCAAGATGGACACCGCGCCGTTCGACCTGCCGGCCGTCCACATCTTCAAGATCTGGGGCGGCCAGATTCATGAGATCGAGGCGCTCGGCTTCGTCGCGCCGTACAACTCGCCGACCGGCTGGGAGTGAGGCGCATGACTCGACTCGAAACGACTCGGGATACAAGGCGCGCGAGGACGGCACACTTGCCTGCGCTCGGAGCCGTGCTCCGGCTGGCGACGCCGCTCGCATTCCTTGCGCTGCTCGGTTCGACCCCAGCAACAGCATCGGAAGCCGGGGAGGCCTGCAATCGCGCGTGCCTCGAAAGCTTCGTGGATCGCTACCTCGATGCGGTGATCGCGAATCAACCCTCCATGGTGCCGCTCGCTCCCGGCGTGCGCTTCACCGAGGACGGACAGCACCTCGTGATCGGCGACGGCCTGTGGAACACGATGCGCGCGAAGGGCCGCTACCGCCTCTTCGTCACCGATGTGCCCGCGGGCCAGGTCGGCTTCTTCGGCTCGATCGAGGAGGACAACCGCGATCCCGCGCAAGGCACCCCCGCGCTCCTCGCGTTGCGCCTCAAAGTGAAGAACATGCAGATCACGCAGATCGAGCAGATCGTCGTGCGTGACGAGAAGGCGGGCAAGCGCGTCGACGAGATGACGCCGCACCCGCTCTACCTGCAGACGGTACCCGAGAAGGAGCGCATGTCGCGCGCGGACCTGATCGCGACTGCGAACAAGTACTTCACGGGCATGCAGCAGAACGACGGCAAGGGCGACTACCCGTTCGCCGACGACTGCAACCGCATCGAGAACGGCATGCAGTCGACGAACGTGCCCACGCCGCCCGGCGAAAAGCGTCCCGACCCGAGGACCTCGCTCACCTACTCCGCCCAATGGAGCTGCATGGAGCAGTTCAAGTCGGGGCTGCTGCACTTCGTGAATCGCATTCGCGACCGCCGCTTCGTGGCGGTGGATCAGGAGCGCGGGCTCGTGTTTTCGTTCGCGTTCTTCGATCACTCCGGCGGCGCGACGCGCACGTTCACCGCGCCGGATGGCCGCACGGTCACGTCGGGTCCGACGCAGCCGTGGACCTGGGAGCTCGCGGAGCTCTTCAAGATCGAGAACGGCAAGATTCGCAAGATCGAGGCGATCCTGCACCGCTCGCCCTACGGCATGATCTCCGGCTGGAGCACCTGGGATCAGGGCATGTCGGATGCGATGCGCGACGTCACGATGGAGTGATCGGTGACGACCACGTCCATCGGAATGTCGTGCGGCTGCGGATAGATCGTGTCGAGGCGAAACGCTTCGTACCCGAACCCGATGCAGAACGGCCGCGGAGATGCGGCCGCGAGCGTACGATCGTAGTAGCCGCCGCCGTATCCCAACCGATACGCGCGCGAGTCGAACCCGACCACCGGCACGATCAAGACGTTCGGTATGACGAGCTCGCGCCGCTCCGGAATGGGGATGTTCCAGAGCCCGCGCTGTAGCGGCTCGCCCGGACGCCAGCTCCAGAATTCGACCGGCGCACCGCGCGTGACGACGACCGGCAGCCCGACCCGGCCGCCCGCCTCGACATGCTTGGCCGCGATATCGCGCACATCGATCTCGCCACGAATCGGAAAGTAGATGCCGAGGGTTTCGTATCGCGTGAGATCGATCTGCTCGAGCAGTCGGAACTTCGCCTGCTCACCCTGAGCGCGCCGTACGTGCGAGGGCATCGCGAGCCGTTCGTGGATCAGCGCCTCGCGCATCTGACGGCGCCACGCGCGCACGTCATCCCAGCTTTCGCTCGCCGGAGGCGCCGGTCGGGTCATCGCTGGAAGTCGCGTCCGTGCCGCATGGCACGCACGATTCCCGCACGGACGACGAAATCACCGAACGCTTCGCCGGGCTCGCGGTCCGCCTTGTAGCGTTCCAGCGCCGGGCGCAGCGCGGCGAGGATTTCCTGCTCGCCCACGTTTTCGCGATAGAGCGCGTTCAGGCGATCCCCGCGCGGGCTCGCGCCGAGGTAGACGTTGTACTTGCCCGGCGCCTTGCCGACGAGCGCGATCTCGGCGAGATACGGCCGCGAGCAGCCGTTCGGGCAGCCGCTCATGCGTATCGAAATAGGAGAATCAGCGAGGCCCACTTCGGCGCTGAGCGCCTCGAGCTTCGTGATGAAATCCGGCAAGTAGCGCTCGCTCTCCGCCATCGCGAGACCGCAGGTCGGCAACGCCACGCAAGCCAATGAGCCCCGTCGCAGCGGCGTCGTGTCGCTCCCGTTTTCGATGCCGTGATCGCGGAGCAGCCGCTCGATGCCGGCGCGATCTTGGTCGCGGACGCCGGCCAGCGTGAGATTCTGGTTCGTCGTCAGAGCAAAGACGGCCGGATGTGAAGTCGCGATGCTGCGCAGGCCCGACATCAGCGCGCGACCGGGTCGATCGATGATGCGGCCGTTCTCGACGAACAGCGTGTAGTGCCAGCGGCCGTCCTGTCCCTGCACCCAGCCGAAGCGATCGCCGGAGGACTCGAAGTGGAACTCGCGCGCGGGCTGCAGGGGATGCCCGAGCCGCCGCGCGAGCTCGTCGCGAAACCAATCGAGGCCGTAGTCCTCGATCGTGTACTTGAAGCGTGCGTGCGAGCGGTCCTTGCGGTCGCCGAAATCGCGCTGAATGCACATCGTGTGCTCGGCCACCGCGCCGACTTCTTGCGGCGTGCAGAACCCGACGACATCGCCGAGACGCGGGAAGGTCGCGGGCTGGCGATGGGTCATCCCCATGCCGCCGCCAACGAGCACGTCGTACCCGACGATGCGCGTGCCGTCGAGAATCGCGACGAAGCCCAGGTCGTGCGCGTACACATCGACATCGTTCTGCGGCGGCACGGCGATCGCGATCTTGAACTTGCGCGGCAGATACGTGCGGCCGTAAAGCGGCTCTTCCTCGCCGTTCACGGCTTCGGGAGGCTTCTCGAGGAAGATCTCGCGGTACGCGCCCGTTCGCGGCATCAAACGAGTGGAAAGGGTGCGCGCGAGCACGCTCACCTCCGCATGAGCGGGGGATTGCAACGGATTCGCGGTGCAGATGACGTTGCGATTGTCGTCCCCGCACGCCGCCACGGTGTCGAGCCCGGCCTCGGCGAGCCCATGCAGAAGCGTGCGGAGCTGACGCTTGGGAACGCCGTGAAACTGGAACGTCTGCCGCGTCGTCATCCGCAGTGTGCCGCGCGCATGGCGGCGCGCCAGCGTATCGAGCGCGAGCCACTGCGCCCGCGTGCACACGCCGCCCGGCAACCGGACGCGGACCATGAACTGATACCGCGGCTCGAGCTTCGCGCGGCGCCGCTCGTCGCGCAGATCGCGATCGTCCTGCTGATAGATGCCGAAGAACTTCGTCAGCAACGCATCGTTGGGCGCGATGGCGCCCGTGACGGGGTCCGCCAGGCTCGACTCGAGCGTGCCGCGCAGATAGCGGCTGTCGTGCTTGAGCTGCTCGTTGCTGTGAAGCTCACTGAGCGGCGCCGATCGATCACGGCGCTTCGCCACTGAATTCATCAATACACATCCCGCTGATAACGCCGCTCGCGCTGGAGCTGCGCGAGGTATTCGATGGCCTGCTCCTCCGAGTACGAGCCGTGGCGGCGCGCGATCTCGAGCAGTGTGGCGTGAACATCGGGCGCCATGCGCTGCGCGTCGCCGCAAACGTACACGTACGCACCGTCGTTCAGCCACTTCCAGACGTCCGCGCCGTTCTCGCGCAGCCGATCCTGCACGTAGATCTTGCGATCCTGATCGCGCGAGAACGCCACGTCGATCCTCGTGAGCACGCCCTGCGCGCGCCACTCGAGCCAGTCGGCCTGGTAGAGGAAATCCGTCTCGAAGCAGCGATCGCCGAAGAAGAGCCAGTTGCGCCCGCGCGCGCCGGTGGCCGCGCGCTCCGCGACGAATGCGCGGAACGGCGCAACGCCCGTGCCCGGACCGATCATGATGATCGGCACGTCCGGCGCCGGCAGGCGGAACCCTGCGTTCCGGTGCAGATAGATCGGCACGGTGGCACCCTCGTCCGTGAGCGATGCGAGGAATCCCGATACGACCCCGCGCCGCTCGCCGCCGCGAGCGCGATACTCGATGACGCCGACCGTGAGGTGCGCTTCATCCGGCGTCGCGTGCAAGCTCGACGCGATCGAGTAGAGCCGCTGCGCGAGCGGACGTAACAGCTTCGCGAACGAAGTGACATCGAGCCCGACCGGCGGGTGCTCGCGCACGAGGTCGATGAGCTCGCGCCCTTGCATCCACGCGCGGAGCTGCGCTTCGTCGGCGCTCGCGATGAGCTCGCGGAGCGAGCTGGCCTCGACAGCGGCGGCATAGCGCTCCACCAAGGCGCGATCGACGAGCCCGATGTCCACTCGCTCCTGCAGGACGCGCGCAAGCGGCATCGCCCCTTGCTCGAATTCAACTGAAGCGTCAGCCGAGTACGGCAGCGCCTCGAGCAGCGCCTGCACGCCGCCCGCGTCATTTCGCGGCACGATGCCGATGGCGTCGCCGGGTTCGTAGCGGATGCCCGAGTCGCCGAGAGCGAGCTCGATATGGCGCACATCCTTGGTCGAACCCGTGACCGTCAGGCGCTGATTGACCAGCACTTCCGCGTGGAACGGATTCTTGCGCGTGTACGCCGTCGCGACGCGCACCGGACTCTGCTCCGCGTTCGCGCCCGAAACGACGGACGCCGCTGCTCCCTGCGCACGCGGTAGCTTGCCGAGAACGGCTTCGATCCAGCCGCTTGCGGGCACTTCGAAATCGACGTCGCAATCGACGCGCGGGTGCAACCGCTGCGCGCCCAGCGCTTCGAGCCGCGCGTCGATCTGCCGGCCCGTCTCGCAGAACTTGGCGTAGCTCGAATCGCCGAGGCCCAGCACGGCGAATTTCACGTGCGCGAGCCGCGGCGCCTTGCGGCTGTTCAACAGTTCCCAGAAGCCGAGAGCACGGTCAGGCGGGTCCCCTTCTCCTTGCGTGCTCACCACGACGAGCAGCGTATGCGCTGCGGCGAGCTGCTGCTGCCGGCAGTCGATCATGTCGAGCAGGACGGCGGGAATGTCGTGCCGCTGCAGCGTCTCGACCAGACGCTTCGCGATGCCTTCCGCGTTGCCGCTCTGCGATCCGTACAGCACCGTGACCGGCGGAGTCGTCGGCTTCGCGACAGGCGATGCGTCGGCGCTCGCCGGCACGAAGGTGCCGGCGAGAAACCCACTCAGCCACAGTCGTTGGCGCGGATCGAGCCGCGCGATCAGCCGGCGCGCCTCTTCGGCAAGAGGCTCGGCGAAAGGCGCGGTCTTCCAGCCGTCATCCACCGGCGTGGCGCTCGGCATGGGAACCGTCTCACCCATCGAGGCTTACGAGGCCCGCGGCTGCTTGGTGACGCGCAGGTACGGGCGCTGCTCGTTCCAGCCGCCCGGGAACAGCTTCTTCGCCTCTTCGTTCGACACCGACGGCACGATGATCACATCGTCGCCCGGCTTCCAGTTCACCGGCGTCGCGACCTTGTACTGATCCGTGAGCTGCAGCGAATCGATGACGCGCAGGATCTCGTCGAAGTTGCGCCCCGTGCTCGCCGGGTACGTGATCATCGCGCGGATCTTGCGGGCCGGATCGATGATGAACACTGAGCGCACGGTGAGCGTCGTGCTCGCGTTGGGATGGATCATGCCGTAGAGATTCGCCACCGCGCGGTCCGGGTCCGCGATCATCGGAAAGGCCGGCCGGTGGCCCTGCGTGTCGGCGATGTCTTCCACCCAGCGCTGGTGATCGCCGAGGGGATCGACCGAGAGCCCGATGACTTTGACATTGCGCTTCTCGAACTCGGGGCGCAGCCGCTCCGTATAGCCGAGCTCGGTGGTGCAGACCGGCGTGAAATCCTTCGGATGCGAGAACAGCACGGCCCAGGAGTTGCCCAGCCAGCGATGGAATTCGATGGAGCCCGCGGTGGTTTCGGCCCGGAAATCCGGCGCGGTGTCGCCGATTTGCAGCGTCATGACAGCCTCCTCTTCGTGTGGCTGGCGCGCATGCTAACCCCTCACAACGTGATATATCGACTGACGAATCGATCTGGTCATATGCGAACGGGCTATAACCGCGACTGTGATATAAGCCCGCTCGCCATGACGCCGCCGCGGGTCACCAAGCGCCAATACGAAGCACTCGCCGACTTCCGGTACCGGCTGCGCCGCTTTCTGCGCTATAGCGAACGGATCACCCGGGAGCACGGCATGACGCCGCTGCAGTACCAGCTCCTGCTGCAAATCCGGGGCTATCCGGGTCGGGAGTGGGCCACGGTCACGGAGCTGGCCGAGCGCCTGCAGGCGGCGCATCACGGGGTGGTCTCGCTCGTCACCCGCTGCGAGTCGGCGGGGCTCGTCGTGCGCGAGACCAACGAGAACAACCGCCGCGTCGTGCACGTCAAGCTCACCGCCAAGGGCGAGCGCGCGATCGAGCATCTGGCCGGGCTGCACCGCGACGAGCTGCTGCGGCATCAGAAGCAGCTCATCGTGGCCGGCCTGAAATCGCAGGATGAGTGACGCGGCGAGCCGGCAGCACCACGGCGTGAGTCAGCGCGCATTCCTGATCGCACTGCTGCTGATCGCTGCGAACCTGCGGCCCTCTCTGACCGGCGTCGGCCCTCTTCTCGAGACCATCCGCGCAGACCTGCGGCTCTCCGCCACCGCGGCGGGCTGGCTCGGCAGCTCGCCGCTCCTGATGTTCGCCGCCTTCGCGCCGCTCGCTCGCCTCGCGCGGCAGCTCGGCGCCGAACGCCTGGTGCTCGCGGGTCTCGTCGTGTTGATCGCGGGCATTGTCGTGCGGTCAGCGGGCGGCGTGGTGCCTCTGTTCGCGGGGACCGTCGCGCTCGCTGCGGGGATCGCGGGCATCAACGTGCTGATTCCCGCGCTCGTCAAGCAGCACTATCCCGAGCGCGTCCCGGGCATCACGACGACGTACGCCACCGTGATGGGCGGCTTCGCCGCGCTCGCCTCGGGCGTCGCGGTGCCGCTGGCGAACTGGCTGCCGGGCGGATGGCGCAGCTCGCTGGCAAGCTGGGCGCTGCTCGCGGCAATCGGACTCCTGTTCTGGCTGCCGCAGGTTCGCAACCCTGCGAAGCCGCCGCGCGACGCGCAATCGGCGGCGACCTCGCACCCGCTGCCCTGGCGCAACCGGATCGCGTGGCAGATCACGGGCTTCATGGGCCTGCAGTCCACCTTCTTCTATATCGCGATCAGCTGGTTCCCGGCGGTGCTGCGCGAGAGCGGCTACTCGCCCGCGGCGGGCGGCTGGCTGCTGACTCTATTTCAGGCCGCCGCGCTGCTCGCCGGCCTGACCGTACCGTTCTTGATCCGCAGGTTCAGGGACCAGCGTGCGCTTGCATTCTGCATGGCCTCACTCTTGACCCTCGGCACGCTTGGCATCCTGTTCGCACCGGCGGCCGCGGCGCTCTGGATGATCGTGCTCGGCTGCGGCGCCGGCCCGAGCCTCATCCTCGCGCTGTCGTTCATGGGACTGCGCGCGGCGAATCAGCAAATGGCCGCGGCGTTGTCACTCATGTCGCAATCGATCGGATATCTCGTGGCCGCGTGCGGCCCGATCCTCTTCGGGCTCATTCACGACTACACGGGCACGTGGACCGCGCCGCTGCTCGTCACCGCCGGCCTCACGATCGTTCAGGGACTTTGCGGGGTGGGCGCCGGGCGCGGCACGTGCCGCTGATAGATCGCAGCGGTAATCGAAATCGGAGCTTGGCCGGAATACACTCGCCGGACACCGCCGGCGACGGCGGCAGGGAGCGAACCATGGTCAAGATCGGCTCACGGATCCTTCTTGTCGTTGCGGTATTGCTGTCGAGCATCGGGGGCGCGTGGGACTCCGAGGATGCGGTGGTGTTGAACGTGCCGCTCGTCGCACAGGAGACCGACAACTGGTGTTGGGCGGCGAGCGCGCAAATGGTGAAGAACTACCTGCTCCCCGCCACCGCGCCTAAACTGCAGCAGTGCGACGAGGCGGGCGCCACGACTGGCGTCAGCAACTGCTGCGCCACTCGTGAAGCGTGCGACAAACGGCGTTGGCCGAGCTTCACGACATCATCCTTCCGCAGCAAGGATTCCTGGCCGACTCCTCCGCCCGTACCGGCGCCACCCCCTCCACCCGTGAAACCCCTCACGTGGGAAACGATCAAGGCAGAGATCGATGCCAATCGGCCGTTCGTGTTCGCTTGGAAGAGTGCCGGCGGTGGCGGCCACATGGTCGTGGTCACGGGCTACGGCACATCCGATGGCGTGCGCTACCTGTTCGTGAACGACCCGTCGCCGGTGAACGAAGGCACGTTCACCTACTACACGTATGACTGGTACGCCGCCGAGGCCGAAGACGCCCCAGCGCACTGGCGCGATTATTACGAGATCGAATACACCGGCACGGAGAAATGACCATGCGCGCGGGATGGATCGTAGGCGCCGTGCTCGCACTGCTGGTGGGATGCGACCGGCATCCGAAGTTGAAGCCCGCAGCACCGGAGCCGCAACAAGCCGCCGGTGAAGCGCTGGTGCTGCTGAAGAATGTGGTCAATGAGCAGAACTACCGCGCACTCGGATTCGACTCCGTCGACCAAGCTCGCGCGGCCGTGCTCGGACGTCCGCTCGCGGTGTACGAGCTCCGACGCGATGAGCTCGTCGACTGGAACGGCACGGACGAGAAGGCGCTGGTTCTTCGCTGGAAAAGCGCCGAGCTGGTCTACCCCGCGATGGTCGGCGAGCAGGTGAAATCGACGGTGTCCGTCTTCAAGGAGCCCGCAGGCTACCGGCCCGCGACGTTCGGCAACGCCCAGATTGCGAGGAGCCTGGCGCGCTATCGACAGGGTACCGCCGACTTCATCGTCCGCGTCCCGGCGCTGGGTATGTATTTCCTCGGACGAGAATCCGAAAACGAGGTGTTGCTGACGCCTGTGCGCTCGAGCGGCGAGTTGCCGAAGTTTCCGCCCGGAGTTCCCGTGCGCGCGGCGGAGCTGCTGCCGGCCCTCGCCGTACTCGCAAAGCCCGAGGAGACGGCCGAGTATCCGAGGTAACGCATCTTCAAGCGATGGAACCGCCATGCCGGGACTCTCGCGGCCCCGAGTCCCGGCTCGGACACGGCGTCAAATTTCACCGTCCCTCAGTCAAATGCGGCCGCCCGTCACTTGTTGTGGCCGCCGCCCCATCCAGGATCGCCACCCGGCCCACCCGTGAGCTCCACGGCCACGCGAATCTTGCTGTAGTCGTCGGGGTCGGGACAGAGCGTGATGACCGCCGGCTCGCCGTCGTCGAGAGTCGTGTTCGCCTGCAGGCGTTCGGTTTCCGGAAGCAGCTGCGGCGTCCCCTTGCCGCTGAATCCAAGAGCCTCCGTGCCGGCCGGGAAGAACTCACATCCGCGCCACGCCTCGTTCATGTCCTCGCCGATGAACTGAGCTCTATAGCAAAGCGAATTCGGCTCCACCGTGATGGCGGCCACTGTAGTTTGCGGCCCGGCGTACACGCCGGGCTCGAGCCAAAACTCGTTCGTCCCGGTGGGGTTCAGGATCTTCTTGTAGTCCGCGCCATCGTCGGCCTGTTGATCCAACACCCAGATCTTGCGATGCCAGTTGTACATGGTTCTTCTCCCGTCTTGATGTGCAAATGTCCGAGTCGCTATCGCACGGTGAGCGCGAAGGCCGCCCACAACGCCGGGTCTGTCACGCGACTCCTCAGCATGGCCCGCATGGCGTTGCCGGACGCGGCGACCAAAGGTGATTTATCCCGCAACAAGGCCGCATAGAACTGCGTCATCAGCTGCATCGCCGCCTGATCGGGCACTTGCCACAGCGAGGCGAGCACGGATCGTGCGCCACGTGCGAGCACGACGTACCGCAGTCCGATGAGCCCCTCTCCCGCGACGTCCGCGCCGAGTGCCGTTTCGCAGGCGCTCAGAACGACCACATCGGCGCGCAACTTCCGGTACATGAGGTCGGCAGCCATCACACGCCCATCTATCGTCCTACCTTGTGTATCGACGGTGCTCAGAATGAGCGATGACAGCTGCGGCACCGTCGCATCGGATACAGCGTGCGAAGCCACGTGGATGAAGCGATACTCTTCGAGCGGCGCGCGCAGAAAGCGATCGCGGGTCGCGTTGAAGCCCTCCAGCTGATCGACCTCACCTTTCGGCAGCAGGGAAGCAATCGTGGCTGCCTCGCGTGCGCTGCTTGGAAGCCTCGGGAGCACCTCACCGGAATGGCCGCGCAGAAGCGCGAACCACGACACCGGCTGCGTACCTTCCGCTTTTCGCGGTACCGCATTCGACGCCAAGCGCGGGTCGCTCGACCCATATACAGGATCGTCGACGAGGAGCATCTGCCGTGGCGGCGGCGCCGCCTCGTCGCGAGCCGAGTGCTCGAGGAATGAGCGAAGCGAGGGTGCGATCGCCACATCGTGTTCCTCGATCAGGAAGCGGCGCTGCCCGTCGACCACCACACGCAGCGCGGCGAACGGGACGTAATGAAGTGCACCGTCCGGCGCGAAGATCACGGTGCGCTTCTTGGCGATGAGTGCGGCGATCGGCCCGATGATCCGATCACCGAGACGCTCGGCGTGCTTCAGCCGTTCGGACACAGGCGTCGTGCCCAGCCCGCTGAGTGCGGCATGAAACGCGCGCGCGTCCGCGCTCACCTCGGCACTCGTACCGACTCGAATGAGAGACAGGCGCTCGCGCGTGAGCACCCAGGCAAAGGCCGCTTCGGATCCCAGCCAGTATTCGACCAGGGCCGTGTCCGGCGGCACGGCGGCCGGCTCCAAGCGATCAGCGCGCGGGCGCGTCGCCGAATCCGTTCGCACGAGCGCGGCAGTCGCACCGATCTCTGCATTGATGCGATCCAATTTCTGCCGCAGTGTGATGATCTCGCTGCGCAGACTGGTCAATCGTGGATCGTCCGCCTCGGCATCGTTGAGGCGGCTTTCGAGCTGAAAGCGATGCGCGGCCAACTCTCGGTACAGCCTCTGTCGCTCGCGACTTCGCTCGGCGGAGACCTGTCGTACATCCACGTTCTCGAAATCCGCCAGCGCACGCGCGCGTGCCTGCTCGGCGGTCATGAGCGCTTCCATGGCAACATCGTCCGGAGCACTTCCCGGCGCGGGGGCGCGCGCGAAAAACCGCTCCGCCAACATGCCGATCTTGAGGTCGAACGCGGGACGCAAGGGCTGCATCACCGCGGCTCTCAGCTCGGGATTCGCGCTCTGCGTTCGCACCTCCTCGGCAAGCGCCAGCGCCTCATCGAGAGATGAAAGTGCCGCGTTCGCCCGTCCTTGCGTGCGCTGCAGTTGCGCCAGTGTGACCCAAGCGTCGAACTCGAGCGCAGGAACTCCGTATTTCTTGAACGCCGCCAGTGCGGCACGCAAATCGGATTCGGCGTCGACCAGCCCCCCTGTTGCGAGGCGCGCACGAGCCCGCTCGTAGCGCGCCTCGGCTCGCTGCATCCCGTTGGCACCACTTCCCGCAGCGAGCACCGCTTCGAGCTGTTGCACGGCCTCGTTCGGTTGCCCGAGCGCCTGTAGATCGCGCGCGATCTGTACGCGAACGTTCGCGGCATTGATCGCGCCTACTGCGAGGGAGAGTGCCTCGCGATCCATCTTCAGCGCCTCGGCGGCATTGCCGCGCATGCGCAAGATGTTGGCGATGGCGCTGAGCGTCGCGATACGACCGGGCGCCTCACTTTCCGGGTTACGTAAAGGCAAGGCCTGACGGTAGAAATCCAACGCCAGATCTGTGTCGCCGATCGTCGTGTAGACGGAGCCGATGTTGTGGAGCGCCCGTCCTTGCAAACTGACATTCTGAATCCTGCGAGCAAGCTCGAGAGCCTCACCCAAGCGCTCGAGCGCCGTGTCCACGTCGCCGCCCGCCCAACTTGCGACGCCGTTGGCAATCAATACGTGCGTGTAGCCGTACGGATCGTCCTTCGCGGTAATGAGTTGCAAGACCTGGGCGTAGTGCTCAGCGGCAGAGGTCAATCTGCCGAGATCGGTCTCGGCGAGCGCTGTGTTGTGCAGGACTTTCGCTCGTCCGAGCTTGTCACCGAGCTGCTCGTACAGCGTTAGCGCTCGCAAAAACGTGCGGATCGCTTCCTCGTTGAGACCCTCCTCGTAGTACGTGAGCCCGATCATGTTCAGCGCGGCGGCCTGGTCGTCCTTCTCACCGCGACGGGCATGGAACTGAACGACGGAGCTCAGCTGCGCACGAGCCTTCGCAATACCCTGCCGCGCACTGTATATGCCCTCGTCGCTTGAAGAAGACGACTTCGATGAGAGAGCGAGCTCGAAGCGAGCATAGGCATCGATGAACTGTGCGCGAGCATTGCCGTACGTATCACCGACGGCGTTGTAGTTCTGCAGTGCTTTGTCGGCCCAGGCACGCGCGCGAGCCAATTCGCCATCGACATCTGTGGCGTATAGAACCGCCAACGCATGCTGAGTCTGCGCCAGAAGAGCCGAAGCACCCGACGACTGCAGGCGCGCAACCACTGATCCGTAAGTACGCGCTGCCGAGCGATAAGCGCCGTCTGCATCAGCGCCGGACTTCGTTTCACCACGGCTGACAGCCTGACCGACGGCGTATGCGGCATTGGCCGCGGCGAGCGCCCGCTGCGTCTCGAAACACGAGTCACTCTTCGCGACCGGGCTTACCACGCGGACCTCGACGGATCCGTGCACACCAGCATCTTCTTTCCCGACCAAGCTCAGGGAATAGCCGGTGTTGTCGCGAGCGGTGAAGGTCGCTCGCTGAATGCCCGTTCGCTGGATCGGATCGTCGCCACGCGCGATCACCTTCCCTGCACTCGCCACTTCCAGCGTGACATCCAATCCGCGCTCGCGAGCGAGCACGATCACGTCGGTGCCCGCGGGGATCGAGAGCGGCCGCGTAATCTGCTCACGCCCCCGCAGTTCGACGCGCTCTTCGTAGATCGCGGGGCGATCGGTCAGGAAAGCATCGCAGGCGGCGGCTCGATCCATCGGCAGCACGACGACTGCCATGGCGAATAGAGCCTGGAATACGCCGCGCGGAGCTTCTCTGAACACGTGGCTGCCACACATCCCGTCGGGGTCATGCCGCCGACGCTGTCTATTCGAGCCCTGTCACGACCCGCGCGGCCGTCGCAGGGGACCGCCACCCCGCGGTGTCAATTCGTCTTCGGCGGGTTAACTTGAATCGAGAACGTGCCGCCCGAGACGGTCGAACGGCCCGCCGCTTGACCAACCACATCGAGCTGATAGGACCCGACACTCAGGCGCGACGCGTCCACGTACATATCGAGGAAGCCATCCTCTGCGGGGTGCAACCCGGCGATCGACGCCACGGGCACACCGGCTCGGTCGTCCCCTACGCGCGCGAGGGTGACTCGATAATCCCCGGAGGGAACGGTCGTGATGGGCAAGACGCGCAGCTGAACGGCCTGCGGCGCCGCTGTCGCTTCGAGCGTGGCGTCGGCGCCCTCCACCCGCTTGCGAAACAGCGCGAACGTGCCCGTGACGGGCAGGAGGCCTCCCTGCGCATCGACGAGCGCCGTGGCGGAAGCGGCGAGCAGCGGCGGTGACATGTCGCGGCTCCTGCCCCCTTGATAGAGGGCAATGCCCACGGCGGCGAGGACGAAGGCGGCCGCGACGGCGAGCGCGGGCCGCAGCCGCTCCCAGCGCCCAGCGCGCAAAAGCTCCTCGAGCTCGCCGTTCTCGCGCAGCCGCGCGAGCCCGACCTTCAAGCGCGCCGTGGCTTCGAGCTCGCGTCGCGCGTCCGCGTCCAGCACGAGCTGCGGCTCGTAGACGGCTCGTTCCGTGTCAGACAGCGTCCCCGCGAGGTAGCGATTCGCGAATTCGCTCTCGTGAATGTGTGACATCGCCATGACGCGCCTCCTTGTCCCTCACAGAATGCCGAGCAGCGAAAACAGGTCGGACCGCTTCAAACCGTCGGATTCCAGCAGCGTCCGCAGCCGCGTGCGGGCCCGGTGCAGCACCTTCGCGAACTGGGCCGGCGTGATGTTCAGCTCGCGACATATCGATTCGCGGTCCTGCTCGTCGAGATAGAAACGAACCAGAATGGTGCGATCGCGCACCGAACCCATGCCGCGGATGAGCTCTTTCACGCGCGCCGCGATGTGCGCCTCGACGGCATCGTCCGTGGCTTGCGCTGAAGTGAGCGCCTCGCACTCGGTCACGTCGACTCGCTTTTCGGGACGCTCCGAAACGAGGCGCCGGTGATTGCGCAGCAGGTTCAGAGCGACCTGGAAGATGTATCCCACGATCTGTCGTGGCTCGGCGAGGCGTCCCGCGGCCCACTTCTCCCAGGTGGTGCAGATCGCCTCGTTCAGCAGGTCCGCCGCGACCTGGGGGTCGCCCGTTCGTCGCGTGAGATGCAGCCGCAGACCCGGATATTCGCGCACGACCAGCGCTTCGATCTGCGCGCGATCGACGGTGGCGCGAGCCGCCCCCGAACCTGCGTCCACCGCAGGCTCGTTGGCCGGTGCCAGAGGAGTGAATGGCTGTTGGACCACGACCGTTCGCCTGCTCCACGGAGCGTCGTTGGCCTGCAAATGAATTGAGCGCGACATAGCGTGAAATAGCAAGACGAGATTGCAGTTCGGGGACGGAAGGTGCGTGCACAGGTGCCGCCGGTCACTTCCGCCCCCGGCTTGCGGGGGCCGTTCAGCCCACGCGCTTTTGCTTTTCGGCCTGGCGCTGGTGGCGCGCGGTGAGACTCTGGTTGTCGACGTCCCGGACCGCCTGCCCCACCGCGAGATCGACGCACTCCCAGTAGTGCTTCGTCTTCCTCGGGTCCGAAGGCTCGGACGCCGCGGTACACACCCGCCGCGCCGCGCCCTTGATCCGTTGATAGATCTTGTCGAGCCCGGCTTCCGTTGCCAGGTCGGCGCGGTTGTACGAGATTTCCATGCTGTAGGACGTGCCGTCCTTGGTCGCTCTCAGCGGCGTGTCCGCCGCAGCACGTGACGCCGCTGCACCGATGAACACTGCAGCGAGCCCACAGGCCAAGAGAGGCGAGAGCTCGCGCTTGACTCGAATTGTCGTTTTCATGTGGGGTCCCCTATTAATAATGAGGTGGATTCCCCCGGTATCTGTGATGGCTCCTATGAGCGTCGCAGCCCAAAAAAGAGACGTGAGCCGGAAGCGTCAGCTTCTGTGACGCACGTCGCGCAGCTTCGGGAAGCGCTGATTCAGGGTGGCGTCGCAGGCATCACCTGGGAGCTCTCGGAAGCCGACGAAAGAATTTCCGTCCTCCGAGGTCGATCGGAGCGCCCTGGGCTCGGGCCAAACGAAAAGCCGGTGCTTCCGATCAACCGTGCGGGGTTGCCGCCGCATTCGCGCGGATGCGCGCGTTCAAGTCCGCGAGATCGGCAACGGTGCGTTCCGCGGCCGCGCGATCGGGCGTCGTATCGGCGTTCCCGAAATCGCCGCGCGCTTGCGTTTGCAGGATGAGCGCATCCCGGCGCGGCAGCATGTAGAAGCGCTCCGGATAGAACAGGCCGTACGTGATTTCGGGTTGCGGAATCAGGCGCACGATCTGACCCCGCACCGGAATCACCGACTCATCGCCGAACAACGCACGCGCGCCGTAGCCCGTGGCATTGATGATGGTCTTCTCGCGCAATCGCGCGATGTCCTCGGGCTTCTCGAACTCGCGCGTCTCGATGATGCCGCCGGCAGCGAGGAAGTCCTGCACGAGCATGCGCGAGTACGTGCTGATGTTGAACACCATGATCGAATAGCGCCGCACGAGCGGCGTCGGGAATGGGTGCGTACCCGGCGCGAGCGTTTCGGTGCGCGGACCGAGATCGCCGATGCGGCTCTCGAGGTTCGGATACTCGGGCTCCTCATCACCCACGTGCGGGGCGTTCGGATCGAAGCCGTCCGAGAGGTAGTAGCCGTCGCGCCATTCGATGGGGTCACCTGGCAGGCCGAGCATGAATTGATACGTGCGGAAGCTGATGCGCGCCATCTCCTCCCAGCGATCCGCGACCTCGGGCGTGCAGCCTTCGAGCGAGCAGAACCGCGAGTTGGGGGACCAGTTGCCGGTGGCGAGCACCGAGCGCACCTCCGGCGGACGATCCTTCGCGTAGATGCGCACCTTCAATCCGGCGCGCTGCGCGAGCAGCGCCGAGGTGAGACCGATGACTCCGCAGCCGATCACCGCGATCTCGCGCGCACGCGTTTCCAGGACGTGACGCATGGCGAGCGTCGCCGAGCCCCACGACAGCGACCAACCACTGCCACCATGGCCGTAGTTGTGCACGATCGTCTTGCGCCCGAGCCGCTCGGTCTCGATGCGCGGCCCTGCTACGCGAAAGGGCCGCGTACACACGGTGATTGCGATGATCCGATCGGTCTGCGCGCGCACCAGCGGGAGCGACAGGGGAACGACCGGTGCACCGGGCTGGCATCCGGGCGCAGGCAGCGGCGCCGGCGATTGCGCGAGCGCCACGGCGGGCGCGGAGATCAGACCTACACCGGCTTGCTGCAGAAAAGCGCGACGATCCATCGTGGGGAGCTCTCGAAGTTGCGATTGGAATGCAGGAAAGTAGCACAGGCGTAGCCGCCGGCCCGCGTCGGCGCGTTCGGTGAATTGATCGCCGTCAAGGTCGCGGACGAGGATGCACGCAGAATCGGCCGGGTTCTTTGACCCGCGGACCGCATCGACCCGCTCATGAGCGCACCTTACAAGGAAGAGTCGGTTTGCATCCCTTTGATCAATGGTCACGAGCTACACGCCCTCCTCGCCATGCCCGTCAACGCGACCCGCGTCATCGTGCTGGCGGACGGCGAGCGGCGGACGCTGCAGAGCCGGGCGTTTGGCTGGCTCGCGACAAATCTGAACGAGGCCGGCCTCGGCACGCTGCTGCTCGATCTGCTCACCCCGGACGAGGCGCAGAACCCGGAAACGGCAGCAACGGTGCTCGGCAATCTCGCGACTCTCGCCGGTAGATTCGGCACAGCGACCCGCTATCTCACGCAAAGATTCAAGGAGCAACACCTGACGATCGGCTACTGCGCGTCGGGCGCGGCGAGCGCGGCGGCGCTTTCTTCGTCCCTGGCGCACTACTTCGACGTCCGGCTCGTCGTCTCGCTCGAAGGCCTGCCCCACCTCGCGCGTCACGACCTGGAAGACGTGTCCGCCGCAACGCTGCTGGTGGCCCCCGGTGATCACGCGGGGATGATGCAATCGAACCGCACGGCTTTCGCAAGCCTCAACTGCGCGAAGAAGCTCGCCGTCGTCTCTGGCGCGAGCCGGCTGCTCGAGGAAGAGCGCCCACTGCGCGCCGTAGCGGATGTGACGCGGCGCTGGTTGGAGCGCCAAGTCACGCGTGCCGAACGCTCACCGTTGGCCAATGACTCGTACGGCTGAATGGGCATACGCTCGCGTGTGGGGCGAGCTTGAACGGCGCGTGCCTGTTGCCCCAACGTACCATTTCGAAACGCAGTGCTGCTGAGTAGCCTGCGACGCATGAAAGCACTCGTCGCTCTGCTGCTGCTGATGGGGTGCGCATCCGTATCGCTGGCCGACAACGATAAGGGGCTCTATCTCGGCGCCGGCATCGGCTATTTCAGCCTGAAATCGAAGCAGATCGCCCCCGCCGCGCCGACGAGCATCCAATTCGATGGTAACGACACCTCGTTCAAGGCGTTCGCCGGGTGGCGCTTCAACAAGCTGCTCGCCGTCGAGCTCGACTACATCGACCTCGGTAAGCCGGGCCAGGATTTCGTCGGGACACACGTCGAGGCGAGGATCAACGGCGCCGCACCTTACCTGAAGGGCACGCTGCCGCTCGGCCCGCTGGAGCTGTACGCGAAGGCGGGCTACATGTTCTACGACTTGAAGATCGAAGCGAGCGGTCAGGAGGTGAGCTCGCGCTCGAAGAACCAGGACGATGTCATCGCAGCCGTCGGCCTCGGCCTGACGCTTCTCGGACACCTGAACGCGACGCTCGAATACGAGTACATCGACATCTCCCAGGCGAGCCGTTCGGACGCCGTCTGGCTCACGGGCGCCTGGCGTTTCTGAATCCGCGGCCGCTTCCATCTCTCCATCGCACCACGGCGGGATTGTTTTCAGAGCCGCACATCCGACCAAGGTCCCATAGACGCTCATTTCCGATACCGCGAGCACAGGCGGGCCGCCGGCAAGCGGGTGTAGGATGCCGCCCGAAAGTCGGGGTCGTCACCGAGCATGCTGGACGCGCTTCGAGCCGTAACGGATCGCACCACGTGGTCGGGCACTGAAGTGTCCGACGGGCAGAATGTCGCCGTCGGCGTCTCACGCGTACGCGCGCTGGATTCGCATACCGTCGTCGCAGCGTGCGTCGTCGCCGTCGGCTATGTCTGCGGTGTGCTGGTCGGGCTCGCGCTCACCTTCAGATCGGAACCGATCTCGACACTCTGGCCGCCGAACGCCGTCCTGCTGACCGGCCTTCTGCTCACGCCCCCGCGGCGCTGGTGGGTCCTGATCGCGGCCGTACTCCCGGCGCACCTCATCGCCGAAATGGCGCTCGGCGTGCCCTGGCTGATGGCCACGTCCTGGTACGTCAGCAATGTCGCCGAGTCGTTGCTCGAAGCGGCGGTGCTGCTGCGCATTCTGGGCGGGCCGCCGCGCTTCGACCGCATGCGTGATGTCGCCGTGTTCATCGTCGTGGCCGGTGCGCTCGGTCCCGCCCTGACGTCATTCATCGACGTCGGGTTGGTCGCGCTGGTCGGCTGGCGCTATAGCGAATTCTGGGATCTGTGGCACAACCGCACGCTTTCGAACGGCCTCGCCGCGCTCATCGTGGTTCCGCTACTCCTGGGCGCAGTTGCCAGCATCAGAAAGCGGCGCACGAGCAAGGCGCCGCGCGCGATCAATGTCGCACGCTGGCTGGAATCCCTGGCGCTGCTCACCGGATTGTGCGTGACCTCCGCCCTCGTCTTTTATCAGGTACACCCGCCGCAGCAGTCGGTGGTGCTGATCTCCGCGCCGATGCCGTTCCTGCTCTGGGCCGCGATCCGGCGCAGCGTCTGGGGCGTGAGTCTGTGCCTGGCAATCGTGGCGTCATTCTCCATCCTCGGCGCGCTCGATGAGCGCGGGCCGTTTGCCGCGCATCCCGCGGAGAGCTCGGCGCGATCGCTGCAAGTGTTCCTGCTGCTGCAAGCCTCTTCGCTGATGCTGCTTGCCGCCTCGCTGGCCGAGGCGGTCAAGGCGCGAGCGCTGGCCCAGCGCAAGAGCGAGGAGCTCAATCTGGCGCTGCGCGCCGCGCGCCTGGGGACCTGGACTTGGGACCTCGCGAGCGACCGCATCACGCATCGGCGCCGCGGTTCCACGCACTCGGGACGGCTGCGCAGCTATACGCAGAGCTTTCGGGAACTGCTGCAGCGAGTGCGCGCCGAGGACCGCGATCTGCTGCTGCATTCCGCGCGCAGAGCCCTCCAACGCAATGGCAGCGCCGAAGTGGAATTCCGTGTTCGCGGCCCGGCCGGCGGTGTCTGCTGGATCGCGAGCCGCGGCAAGGTGCTGCTCGATGCGGCGGGCAAGCCGCGACGCATGATCGGTGTGTACGGCGATACCACGCTGCGGCGGACTCAGGAAGCACAGCTTCACGCGCAACGCGAGCAGATCGCCCGGCTGAACAAAGCGTCGCTGCTGGGCGAAGTCTCGGCCGCACTGGCGCACGAGCTGAAGCAGCCGCTCACCGCGATTCTCACCAACGCGCAAGCCGCGCAGCACATGGTCGAACGCGGCAAGCTCGATCTGGCCGGTGTCAGCGAAATCCTCACGGACATCATCAACGACGACGAGCGCGCGAACGGAATCATCGAGCGGCTGCGCACGGTGTTCGTGCGCGGCGATCCGCTGGAGAGCGTCGTCGACACGAACGAATGCATTCAGCAGGTTCTGGCGATGGAAGGCAGCTATCTCACCGCGCACAACGTGTCCCGCACGGTAGAGCTCGATAGCACCGCCCCGCTGGCTCTGATCGATACGATTGCGCTCCAGCAGGTATTGATCAATCTCATCGTGAATGCCTGTGACGCGATGGAGCACACCGCACCTGAAGACCGCTGCGTGCGGATCAACACCGCAGCGCTCGAAGGCGGGGTCAAGATCGAGGTCGGCAACAGCGGCCCTCCGCTACCGGATAGTGAGCAGATCTTCGAGCCGTTCTTCACGACCAAGCCCGATGGCATCGGCCTCGGACTCGCGATCTGCCGCACAGTCGTCGGCGCGCATCAGGGCCGGCTCTGGGCCACGAGCGAAGTGCCGCGTGGCGTGACCTTTCACATCTGGTTACCGAGCGCCGGGCGCGCTTGAGCTGCCGTTGTACTCTTTGGCCAGCTGCACGTAGTGCGCAACGGACGCCCGGTTCGCGTCGATCTCCGCTGCAGTGAGTCTGCGCACGTAGCGAGCCGGCCGGCCGACCCATAGCTCGCCGGACTCGATGATCTTGCCCGGCGGAAGAAGGCTGCCGGCGCCCAGCATCGCGCCGCGCTCGAGCACGCAGCCGTCCATGACCGTCGCGTCCATGCCGATGAAGGACTCGTTTTCGATGCGGCAGCCGTGCAGCAGGCACTGATGGCCGACGAGCACGTCGTCGCCGATGAACGTGCCCCAGCGCCCGCCCGTCACGTGCACGATAGTTCCGTCCTGCAGGTTCGTGCGTGAACCGATCTCGATGCTGTGCACGTCGCCGCGCACCACGCAGTTGAACCAGATGCTCGCTTCCGCCCCGATGCGCACGTCTCCGATCACGTGCGTCCCGGGCGCAATGAAAGCGGTGGCATCGATCTGCGGCACGACGCCGCAATAGGGCCAGACCTGTCCTGCAATCGACATGCGACTCGTACTCCTCGGTGATGCGATCAGTATGCGCTACTGCAGATAGCGGAGCACCAGCCGCGTCGCTTCGTCGACGAGGTGTGCCATCGCGCCATCGTCGAGCCTATCCGCGTGGTGCAAGACGGCGTTGTGCGTCAGCGCTTCGATCGAAGTCACGCACACGAACGCCGCAAGCTCCAGATCCGGCGCACGCACCTCGTCGCGGTGCTCCTCGAGGTACTTCCGGAACAGCGCATAGTTCTCGCGGCTGAAAGTCTCGACGTGCTCGAGCCTTCCGGTACGCGGAATCTGCTCCGCCAGCACGCGATGCAGCTTGGGATCGACGCGATGCGCCTCGACCGCCGCGGTGATGAGACGGCGCAACCCCTGCTTCATCGGCAGCGCCGCCACATCCGCCAGCGCGCCCCGAACCACTTGCATCAGCTCCTCGTGGTGGCGATCGATGACCGCGGCCACGAGCGCCTCTTTGCTCGGGAAATACTGGTACAGCGAGCCGATGCTCACGCCCGCCTGCTCCGCGATGCGGTTGGTGCTGGCTTTGTCGAAGCCTTCTCTGACCAGAATGCGAGCGGTCGCTTCGATGAGCGCATCGACGGTCGCGCGCGAGCGCTCCTGAGAGGCGTATTTGCGCGGACTTGTGAGCGGTTTGCGCGCCATGGGCCGGCCGTTCCGAATGCGAGTAGGCAATGTGAGCGATCGCTCGTATTCTGCCTCCGCGTTCTGAAATGGCAAATGCAGATGGAGATGGAGTACGTCATGCCTCATACCCCCTACTCCCGGCTCATCGCCGAGAAGCGCTGGGCCGACCGCGGCCTTTACGATGTGGTGAGCCGCAACTTCGCGCGACTATCGGACGAGGAAGCGTCGATCGTGCTGCGCATTCTCGACCACATCCACACGGTCGATCGGATTTTTCAGCATCACCTGCAGGGAACGCCGCATTCGTTCAAGGTGGCGCGGTCCGAGCAGATACCGCCGCTCGACGTGCTCGCAGCAGGCGCGCGCGAGGTGGATGATTGGTACGTCTCTTACGTCGAGAGCCTTGCGGCGCACGACTTCGAGCAGCCGGTTGATTTCGTGTTCACGAGCGGAAAGCCCGCGCGCATGCGGCGCGGCGAGATCGTTCTGCACGTGTGCCTGCACGGCGCGTACCACCGCGGTAATGCCGGTGCGGTCCTGCAGTTGAGGGGCATTGCACCGAATCGCGACGCGATCACGGACTTTCTGGAAGACACGACGGGGCTCGTCGCTTCGCGGGCTGCCTGAGATCGGACGCCCATCAGGCGCAGGCGCTCGGCCGCGAGGAGCGCTCCTTCCTTGCGGCGGTGACGATCGAGCCCTCGATTGCCATCGCGGCTAGCGAGGCTGCGCCCAGCCGCCGCCTGAGGAGCGCCCTTCCTTGCGGCGATCCCGACTGAGCCGCGCGATCGCCATCGCGGCTAGCGAGGCTCCGCCCGGCGGCTGCGTGCCCTGCAGCCGCCGGGCGCTCTCGTCATCACTGCAGTACCGCGACGGCCTCGCCGATGCGCGCACCCTGCGCTTCCGTGATGAGGCCACCGAGAATCTTCTGGAATCTCGGGTGAGCGGCCCCCGACAGGATGTACTGCCATCGGTACGCCTTCAGGAACTGCGACGTGACGCTCGCGACCTCGTCGTCCGAGATTGCCCGCCCGCAATGGGCGGCGAAGTACGCCGCGTCCGACTTCGCCTGCATCTGCAGGATGCCGTCGACCGCGCGCACCAGCACGATGAAATCGGTCACGCCGCGATCCCGCTCGGCGGGCGTAAGCGTCGCGTCGTGCCGCGCCAGCTCGAGCTCGTCCAGCACGACGTGCTGACACTCATCCTTCCAGTGATACAGAAAGACGTCCTTGAACAGCGGCGAGAGCTCGCCATCCGATGCGATGCTCTGTCGATAATGCTGCTGCACGAAGAGCTCGATGTGCAGCGTCAGAACGAGCACGGCCCAGGTGCTGTTCGCCAGCACGACGCGCGCGACGTCATCGGGATCGATGTCGAATCGATAACCGCTCGGCATCGTCTCTGCCATCATGTCGTCGATGCGCCGGAACAGCGCCTGATGCCGCAGCTCCTCCTCGCTGAAGCGCACGAGCGCTTCGAGCGCATTCTGATCGCCGAGTGAGTGATCGCGGCCGATCTCCAGCAGCTTCGCCGTGATGAATCGCTCGACGAGACCGAACACGTTCGCATACGTGCGGCCTTGAATCCGGCTGACGAAACGCTTCTCGGTCTCGTCCAGGGTTGCGAATTCCTCCGGCAGCGCGAGCGCGTCCGGCAGGTACTTGCCATCGGCTTCGAAACGGCGCCCGCGGATGACGTCCTTTTCGATGTCCCAGCGCGCCTCTTTCGAGGCGCGGGCGCAGCGCGCATACCGTTCCGAGTCGGAGAGTTGAATGACGGCGTTCATGTCGCTTCCTCGTGATGTGCTTCGGTGGAACGCACTCTAGGAGGGGGCGGACGTTGCAGCTATGATCGGGCCGCCGAAAGACATGGCAGAAACGCCAGGTGCGGTCTCTCGATGGATGCACTCTCCGACGTACTCAGAATCGCTCGCCTCGCAGGCGGCGTATTCCTGCACGCGGAGCTGACGGCGCCGTGGTGTATCGCCGGACGTATCGCGCCGGAGATGTGCGCGCCCTTCCTCGGCTCGGTTCGCCATCTCGTTCCCTATCACTACGTGCTCGAAGGCGAGCTCGCTTTCGCGCTCGACGGCGCGGCGCCGTGCACGCTACGCAGCGGCGAAGTGGTCATGTTCCCGCGCAACGATCTGCACAAGATGGGGAGCGATCTCGCCTGTCCGGCGGTGAAGATCCGGGACGTTCTGCGGCCCGGCGGCATCGGCACAACCATTCAGACGATCCGTCACGGCCATGGAGGCGCGCTCACCCGACTGGTGTGCGGCTTCCTCGGCTGCGACATCGCGCAGGGCAACCCCGTATTCGAGACACTGCCGTCGGTCATCCTGCTGCGGATCGAAGAAGCCGACTCTGCCGAATGGATTCGCACGACGTTCCAGTATGCCGCCGGCGAGATCGCCGCGGGCCGTGCCGGCTCGGAGACCGTGCTCGCGAAGCTCTCGGAATTGCTCTTCGTCGAAGCCGTGCGGCGCTATGCGAAGCAACTGCCGCCGGGCCAGACCGGCTGGTTCGCCGGATTGCAGGATCCGGTGATCGCGCGCGTGCTCGCGCTCATGCACGGCGACATCACGCGCAACTGGAGCGTGGAAGACTTGGGTCGTGAAGCCGGCCTGTCGCGCTCGGCCCTGGCCGATCGCTTCACGCGCCTGCTCGGAATGCCGCCAATGCAGTATCTCGGCCAGTGGCGGATGCACGTGGCCGCGCAGAGTCTCAGGAGCTCGCGGCTCTCCGTAGCGCGACTCGCGGAGCAAGTCGGCTACGAGTCCGAAGCGGCGTTTTCGCGCGCGTTTCGCAAAACATTCGGGACCGCGCCGGCGAGCTGGCGACGGCTGAATCGCTAGCGGAACGCGCTCCCAAACGCGATCGAGTGCAGTACGCGCGGAGCGCGGGTCATCCCGCCCGATCTTCGCGCCCCGAATGGTTCTGGTGCTTCTCGAGCTGGCGCAGCTCTTTCGTCAGCTCATCGAGGTGCCGGAAGCGCGCGGCGTTTCGCCGGAAGCGACTGGCCTCCTGCGCCCCTATCGTGCTCGAGTACGTGCCCGGCTCGCGGATTGAGCTGGAGACGGCCGTCATCGCGAGGATCGTCACGCCATCGCAGATCTCGACGTGATCGGCGATGCCGGCGTGGCCGCCAATCATGCAGTGCTTGCCGATACTCGCGCTGCCGGCGATGCCCACGCACGCGGCGATGGCCGTGTGCGCGCCGATGTGCACGTTGTGCGCGATCTGGATCAAGTTGTCGAGCTTCACGCCATCTTCGATGATGGTGTCGCCCAGCGCACCGCGATCGATGGTCGTGTTGGCGCCGATCTCGACGTCATCGCCGATGCGCACCGAACCGAGCTGCGGCACCTTGATCCACGTTCCGTCTTCATTGGGCGCGAATCCGAAGCCATCCGCACCGAGCACGGCGCCCGGATGCACGATGCAGCGCGCGCCGATGCGGACCCTTTCGCAGACGGTGACACGCGCCACGAGACGCGACGCATCGCCCACGACGGCTCCTTTCATCACGACGCAGCCCGGCCCGAGCACCACGTCGCGCCCGATGCGCGCACCGGCACCGACGTGGCAGCCCGCAGCGATGCTGGCGCTGCCATCGATTTGCGCGGTCTCGTGCACGATCGCCGCCTCATGAATGCCGGGCTCCTCGCGATCCACCGGATGGAGCAGAGCCGCGACGCGCGCGAACAACGCGTGCGGGTTCGGGGTGATCAACGCCGGTCGCGCGCTGCGCGAAGCATTGGCTGGGGAGACGATCACCGCGCCGACGCGAGTCGTCTCGAGGAGAGGGACATACTTGGGCCGCGCGACGAATGCGATCGCTTGTTCATCCGCCGCCGCCAACGTGCCGACGCGCGTGACGCGCACGCTCGCGTCGCCTTGCACCTTGCAGCCGAACCGCTCGGCCAACTCGCCGAGTGAAATGCCTTCTTGTCTGAACATGCGTAGCCACTCCACGCGCGTGAGAGAAATGGTGCCAACCTTCCCGAGCCGGCACCAGAAATCCGACGATGCGGAAGCGCGCGGAATATAGGGCGCCGCCGCGGCCTTTGCATTGGTGTGACCACATGCGAGCAAATCGCGTGCCCATACGTCGCTCGCAAGCGACGCTGCTCGCGCGTCTGCACCGTTATCGTGCGATATCAGCGAAGGTGCTCGACGTTATTGATAGAGATCAACGGGAGCGGCGCGCGGCATCGAACGCCGCCCAAGCCGCGCTCACGCGCGCCGCAAGTGTGTGCTCGAGAATCCGCATGCGCGGAGCGCGCGTCAGCCGTTCGCTGCAAGCGGCTCCGCGTTCCTGAGCTCCTCACCTCTGGGTCTATCTTTGAGACCATCGAGCAGCGAGTCGAGCTGGTCGAAGTCCACGGGCTTCGTCAGGAACGTATCGAATCCCGCCGCTCGCGCCTTGTCGCGTTCCACATCGCGCGTCCAGCCGGTCAGCGCGATCAGAGCGGTGCGCTGCGCCTTCGCGCGAACCGCCTTCGCAATGTCATACCCGCTCAAGACGGGCATGTCGATGTCGAGCACGGCGATGTCCGGCCAGCCGCTGACCGCGATGCGCATCGCCTCTTCGCCGTCGTGCGCCGTTTGCGCCTCGTGGCCGGACATGCGCATCAATATCGCGAGCGAGTCCGCGCTGTCTGGGTTGTCGTCGGCAACGAGCACGCGCAATGGCCGTTCGTTCGTCATAGGCACCTCCGGTCTCGTCAGCCGTAAAGAGCCATCGCCGCCGGCGCGAAGCGACCGAGCGGGAGGCGACGCTGTGCGATCTTCCACAGGGGTAGGCAGCGCAGTCGCGCGACATGCCGCGTGGTTCGCCGCTCGAGCTCATTGAAGGCGTCGAACAGGACGGTGCGCAGATCGTGGCCTTCCGTCGCGGCGACGAGCGCTGCCCGCGGAAGCTTCAGGCGCAAGCAGACACGATACAGATGATGGTGAGGATTCTTGGCCACTCGTCCGTCTATCCGGATGACATCGGGTTGATACGACGCGAGGCGCCGCTCGATGTGCCGCGCGCGTTCCCGAAACAGATCGCGCAGGCCGGGGCGGCTCGGTTCAGTGACGCCGTGAAAAGACAACGACAGCTTCATCATCGTTCCCCTTGCACTGACTCCGCTGGACCGAGGCAGGTAGGTGCGAAGCGCCTAGTTTTCAAGTGCCCGCGGAACCGTGCCGCGCCTCCGCAGATCGGAGGTCCGGGGCGCGCGGACGCCGTCCATGGCGAGTTCGCCGCGCCCGACGCTCCAGCCGACGCGCGCAAGCCGCACCGGTTGCGCGAGAAAGTGCGCGCAGGCGGCGCGCTTCGGTCAGGCGCGCGCCGTCAGGCCGCGTATCTGGAATCCCGCTCGCTGTCGGCGCGCCATAGCGCACGCGAGCCGCAGGCTCGCGCTGTCGTTCGCCGTGCACGGCCGCCGACGCGCCGGATTCCCCGACCCATGCGCGGCGCGGTCGAGCTCCGCTGCCACACCTGAAGTCTTCTCGAACATTCCACGCATCTCGCGAACATCACCCCCATGTGCGGGTTCACCGAGTGGTGCGCGCTCAGCCGATGCGAAAGGGCCTGAACGCCGGGTCATCGAATCGAAACCGGCGGATACCCCCGTTCGCGTTTCGGGTGTATGGCCGTACATACCCGTTCCGTGTCGCGGACGCCCGCGAGCGTCGCTCGCGCCGCTCGACCGGCGAGCTGCGGCCTGCATTCTGGACGCCCATCCTTACATTCTCCTGACGCGCTTCTTTCCTCCACCCTTCGAGCGGCCCGCGATGTAGGAGCGCCCGGCGCGGTTTCAAGGGCCGGATGGGCGGGCGCGCCACCTCTTGAAATCTTCGCGGCCGTTTTTATATCGCCGCACCGTGAGCGCGGCGCCGGCGGGCGCCGCAGATCGAAGGCAAAGCTCAAAGGAGGTGTTTCACGCAATGAATGTGAGAAGCCTCGTACCGTGGGGCAGGAACCGCGATCTCGAAACGAGCCGCTTCGCGGAATCGACGAGCCCGTTCCTGGCGTTGCATCGGGAGATGAACCGCATGTTCGACGACTTCTTCCGCGACTTCGATCTCCCGGTCCGCAGCGCGGCATGGCCGCGAATCGAGCTCCGTGAGGCGGACGATCAGGTCGAGGTGATCGCGGAGCTACCGGGCCTCGAACAGCGGGACGTGGAGCTCACGCTGCAAGATGGCGTGCTCACGCTGAAGGGCCAGAAGAAGATCGAGAAGGACGGCACCGTCTACAGCGAGCGCTGGGAAGGCGCGTTCGAGCGCGACATCGAAGTCGGCGAGGACGTCGATCCGGACAAGGTGAAGGCGTCCTTCAAGAACGGCGTCCTGACGGTCCTGCTGCCGAAGAAGCCCGAAGCGCAGCGTCAGGTGAAGCGGATCTCGATTCATTGATCCGCTGTCGCCGGCAGCGCGTAGCCGACGTCCGGAGCCGCCCGTACGCGGCTCCGGCCGGAGGTGATCGCGCCGGGCGCGAGGAGGTATGTATGAAAGCTCGCAAAAGACAGACTTTACGAGGGGTGTGGCTGCTCGGTGCGCTCGCATTGCTTGCGGGCTGTTCCAGCATCCCACTCAAGGAGCGTGAACAGGCCGAACGCGCACGCGTCGAGGCGTACGCAGGCCAGCCCATCGATCACTTCACGTGGCTCGGGCGATACGACGGCTGGAAGCCGCTCGGTCCGCAGGAGGCGCTCGTCTGGACCACACCGAGCAGAGCGTATCTGATCAAAGTCCAGCAGCCGTGCGAGGACCTGCGCTTTGCGACGCATATCGGCCTCACGTCGACGCTGCACACCGTCTACTCGCGCGGCCTCGACTACGTGAAGGTTCGCGGTTGGCGCTGCCCGATCGAGGAAATTCGTCCGGTCGATTACGGCCGCCTGCAAGCGGATCTGCGGAAGGAGCGGCAGACGCGGCAGGCGCAGGCCGCGGCCACTGAAAACCGCGACGAGACGGGCTGACCGATGGGCGCGCGACTTTCGAGCGCTCGTTCGCTCGCGTTGTTCACGCTGTTCGCCCTTTCACTCGCCGCGGTCCCTTCCTGCGCGACGTTGTCCTCCGGACCCGTCGTCGCCTTGCCGAACGGCTACTACCTGCGGCCCGATGCGCACCGGCGCACTGAGCTGGTCAAGCGCAACGGCCGCCGGATCGTTCCTGCGCCCATCGCGGCGTACGCAGTTTCACGCGATGTCGTGACGGGCGCGTTCGGCGAGGTGTCCGCCGAGGGGCATGCATACGTCAACGATCTTCCGTTCGAGGGCGGTCCCGACACGCGCTACTTCGTGCTCGACACCGCAACGGGCCGACTGGACGACAACCTCGACGCGGCCGCATGGCGGCACCGACTCGACGAGCTCGGCGCGCCGGCGTCACTGAAAATCTATCCACCGCTGCCGTGGTCCTGAGGCCGTGCTCGTGATGCCGCTGCGCGCATACCGCTCGCAGACGGGCTGAATCGAGCGGATTCCGCCGGGACGCTCGTGTCATCGGGCGCACGGTGCCGTTCGGCGGACGATGCCGCTCGGCGCACGATGCCGCCCAGCGCCCGATGCCCCTCGGCGCGCAAACTGCCGACTACGGCGTTCGCGGAACTCGCTGCCCCGGCCCGGCGTTGCATCCGTCCGTAGCACGCACGCTGGAGGCTTCCGTGGCACATTCCCCCGACGAGTTCGAGCAGAAACTCTGGAAGGCCCTGCGCTCCGACCGTACCGTGATGCTCGGTATCAACGGCGTGGACGAGAGCCATACGCGGCCGATGACCGCGCTGTTCGAGCAAGAGCGCGGCCCCATCTGGTTCTTCACCTCGACGGACAACGCCATGGTTCAGGCGCTCGGCAGCAGCGAGGACGCGCGTGCCGTCGCCACCTTCGCCTCGAAGGGGCACGACCTGTTTGCGACGATTCACGGGCGGCTCTGCGTCGACACCGATCGGGCAGTCGTCGATCGATTGTGGAACCGCTACGTCGCGGCCTGGTTCGAAGGCGGCAAGGAAGACCCCAAGATCGCGCTGCTGCGTCTCGATCCCGACAACGCGGAAGTGTGGATCGACGCGTCGAGCCTGATCGCGGGCGTGAAGCTGCTGCTCGGTGTCGATCCCAAGCGCAGCTATCAGGACAAAGTGGCACACGTTCCGCTGCGCTGATCGGCCTCATCGCGTCACGACGCCCGGGCCACGAGGCGGGGGCGTCGTCGCCTATTGAAGCGCGGACGCCTGAACGTCAGCTCCGCGCGACCTCCGTTCGCAATGCGGCTGCGGCGCGCGCCGGTTGCCATCGCATCAAGATGAGCGCGCCGATGACGGATTGCACTCCGAGCACCGCGAGGCCGGGCCGGTAACTGCCCGTCGACTGGATGATCACACCCACCACGTAGGGTGCCGCGAACCCACTGAGGTTACCCAACGTGGTGACCAGCGCGATGCCCGCTGCCGCGCGCCCCTCTTCGAACGCTCCGCTGACGATCGAGAGGAACGGCCCTTTCAGCGCGTAGATACCCGCTCCGGCGACGCAGACCGCGAGGAACTGCAGCACGCCCGAAGTCAGCACCGCACCCACCATCAGCGCAACCCCGGCCACGATTGCCGGCACGATGCTGTGCCACGCCCGCTCACGTCTCGCATCGGAGCGATGTCCCCAGTACACCATGGCGACGCACCCGAACACGAAAGGCACGGCCGAGAGCAACCCCGTACCGATTTGGGTAACGCCGAAGCTCTTCACGACCTGCGGGAGCCACAGGCTCAGCCCATAACTGGGTACGGCCGTCAGGAAGAAGATCGCGGCGAGCGTGAGCACTCGCGAATCGACGAGCAGCCGCCACGTGAAACGATGCCGATGCGGCGGCACGTTCGCGGCCCCGCGCGCGAGCTCGGCGCGCAGCCATGTGCGCTCCGCTTCGCTCAACCAACGGGCTTTGTCCGGCTTGTCGGCGAGCGCCGCGAGCACCCAGCAACCGAGCATCACGGCGGGCAGCGCCTCCAGGATGAAAATCCACTGCCAGTTCTTGAGCCCGAGCATGCCATGAGTGGTGCTCATGATGAGACCGGAGATCGGCGAGCCGACCACGCTCGACAGCGGGATGCCGAGCGCAAACAGGCCGAGGTAGCGCGCGCGCAAGTGATGCGGGAGCCAGTACGTCAGATACAGGATGACGCCCGGAAAGAGCCCCGCTTCGGCGACGCCGAGCAGAAACCGCAGCGTGTAGAACGAGAGCGGCCCGCTCACGAACGCCATGCCGCAGCCGAGCAGCCCCCACGTGATCATGATCCGCGCGAGCCAGCGGCGCGCGCCGAAGCGTTCGAGCGCGAGGTTGCTCGGCAGCTCGAAGAACGAATAGCCGAGGAACAGCAGCCCCGCGCCCCACCCATACTGCGCCGGCGTGAGGCCGAGATCCGCGTTCGCCGTGATCGCGGCGAAGCCGACGTTCACCCGATCAAGGTACGAGATAACGAACGCGAACAGCAGCGGCAGGACGCAGCGGTTGCGGATCTTGCGGAGCGCGGACCGCTGAACGTCCGCCGCGGCTTCAATGTGGTCCATCTAGAGCGGGCTGTCGGGATTGGCCACCGAGCGCCACATGTGCGCAACGGGGCTGCCGTCGAACCCGAGACCCTCCTTCGGCTGCCTGAAGTGACGCCCGATCACATCGTGAAAGTCGTCGAGCGAGACCTTCACATTCGGATCGAATGCATAGAGGTCGTTCACCGTGACGAGCCGCGCGGCGCCATACCAGCGATGCTTGCGCACCCACTTGTATTCTTCCTGCTGATGCTCCGGCACGACGTAGTCGGACCCGAACATCGTTCGATAGAGCTCGGGGTATTCGTAGCCGGCTTCCTTGTCGGGGAAGAAGCGCAAGGTCGCATGGTGGCGAACCGCGAACGTGACTTTCTCGGACACGTAGGGCGCGAACAACTGCGCGCCCCAGAAGCCGTGCTCGGTGCGCATCAGGTTGAGCGAGAGATCGTGGATGAGGCAGGCGAGCACCATCTCTTCGTCCGCGTTCTTCGTGCGCGCGAGACGCGCGCTCTGCAGGCAGTGCTCCGAGGTGCCCTGAAAGCGCAGCCGGATGAAATCGACGAGCGTCGGATTCTTCGGCATCGGGGGCAGCGCCGCGACATTGCCCTGTTCTGCGGCAAAGAGCTTGCCCGCCCCGCGTCGATAGGTGCGCGTGGGAATCTGCGCTTCGAGCTCCGCCACGGTGGGCGGGCGCGATCCTCCGCCGCCCGAACCGTTGAGATTCGCCGTGAGGTAGCTTTCGAGCGCATCCGCTTTCGCCTCGGCGCTCAGCGTCGCAACCGCGGCAGAGCCGCCGAGGAAAGTGAAGAACGCTCTACGGTCGATGTTCAGCATGGGTCTCTCCCATTGGCAACTGGCCGGTTGCGAGACGCAGCTCGTCCATCCCCACGCGGCGGCCGTCGGCTGCGTAGTGGATCGAGATCAGGCGCTCGATGTCGAGCCCGAGCCGCTCGAGATTCCGGAGCAGCTGGACGTTGTACGGATTGATGGTGGCCGGCGGGGCGGTGCGCCGTTTCGCGGGTGGCGTGAACGCGTCCGCCTCGACGAGCACCTTCGATTCCGGCAAGTAGGCAGCGAGCATTCCGTCGACGTGATCCATGCCGTGCAGATGATATAGCCGGATCTCGCGACCGCCGCCTTTCAGCGAAAACTGTTCGTCTACCGGCAAGAGCTCGATCGGTCTTGGGGCACTCGACAGCGCGTCGGGTCGCAGGGTACGCGGACGATTCAGCGCATCCCGCAGGAAAGGCACGTTGCTGCGGTGAGTGACGATGGTCGCGCCCTCGGCCACGGCCGCGCGTAACCCCGCGGCATGATCGAAGTGTGCGTGCGTGTTCACGACGTAGCGAATCGGCTTGCCGGGAATCAAGCGGTGCGCTTCAGCGATGACTTCGGCCGCGCGCGCCTGATTCTGCGGGCACTCGATCAGCACGATGTACTCGCCGAGGTCCACCGCCAGCGCGGAATAGCGGCCCGGCATGACGAACGTCCCCTCGCCCAGCTGCTCCGCGGGCATCCGCGGTGGCGCCATCCAGTCCGCCAAAGGCGGCGTGCGGTCCTCGGCGACGACTACCGGCTCGCCGACGGTCGCGCGCGCGATGCGCAGATCGAGCACGGGATAGCCGCCGACCTTCTGCACGATCCGTGCGGGCACGCTGCGATCGCCTGCGGCCACGCGGCCGGTGAAGAGCGTCTCGACCGGTGCGTCTCCGAGAACATCGTCGGGCGTCTGCGAGCTGAGCTTCTTCAAGCGGCCGTCCGCGGTGAGCTCCGCCGTGATGGGTGCGCCCTCTTCCGGCGTGACGGTCAACGTGCAGCCGCTGCCGAGCGGTTTCGCAGATAACCGCGACGAGTGGCGTGCGGCATCGATGAAGCCCGCCGGCAAGAGCAGCGCCAGCTCGCGCCGCAATGCCTTGCCGTTCGGCGAGCCGGGCGCCACTGCGGAGACCGTCTCCGTGCGCTCGAACGGCTGACGCGCACCGCCGCGCGGCGGATGCAGCGCTTGGCTTCGCACCGTGACGAGCGACGACGCCGGCGCATCGAAGTCGATCGAGCGCTCGTAACGTTCCACGTTGAAGCGCGGCCACGGACCGCGTGGCCGCCAGCCCTGGCCGACCACGAAGTCCGAGCCCGATCCCGCAATCGTCAACGTATGTATCGGCCCGCCCTGCGCGCGTTCCGCCGCGGCGAGCACCGCGGCGGGTTCACAGCGCTCGGCAGCGCGCGCCGGGCTCAGCGCGGCCGCACCGAACAGAACGAGCAGAGCCGTGCAGCCCCTATTCATCAGAAGCGCACCCGCACGCCGCCGATGTAGCAGCGACCCGTGCGATCGTAGAACGGCGAGGCGGCATAGATCGTTTGCGCGATGATGTTGGGTGTCGCCGGCGGCTCGACATCGAGAAGGTTGTTGATCTTGCCATACAAATCGATGTTGTCGGTGATCCAGTAGGTATTCAGGAGCCGAGGATCTGCGCGAGCTCGCTCGCGACGGCCTGCGGCGGATGCAACTCGCGAACGAGGCCTTGCGAGGGCGCTCCGATCGCAATCCACCAGCGCAGCACGTCGATCTCCGCGGCGCTCGGCGGATTCTTGTGATTCTTCGGCATGTATTCCTGCGAGCTGCCCGGCAGCGTGATGCGTCGATACAGCTCGCTGCCTGCAGGATCGCCGGGCTTCACGATCTCGCCGGACTCGCCGCCCTTGCGCAGCGAGGCGTAGTCGGCGAGCGAAAGTCCGCCGCGCCGCTTGTCTTCGTTGTGGCACGCACCGCACTTGTTCGCGAGCAGCGGCGCGACGACATCGAGATAGACGTCCGCGGCTTGCGGATCGGTGACTTTCGGGCGGCCCGCGGCGCTGCGTCCCGCATGCGAGGCACCCGGCGCAAATTCGGTGAGATAGTCGGGACCGTGCGTGAGCACGCCGCCAAGATGGCCGGTCACGATGAGCAGCGCAACGATCACGACCAGCGCGAGCGGCCAGATCTTCGCGAACGTCTGTGGCGCGTCCGCTCGCCACGCCCAGATCAGCACCGCCGTGAAGGCGAGCGCCGTTCCGGCCCAGCGATGGTGATTCACGCCGGCGCCCGTGAATCCCGGTTCGCTCGCGTGCATGTAGCCGAGCGCCACCGTCGCGAGCGCCGCGACCGCGCCGGTTCCCCAGATGAGCGGCATCGCCGGCTCGAGCGGCGAGTGGCCCGCGACGAAGAAGCGCGGCGTGCGCGCGAGCGTTTCCATGCCGACCGCGAGCAGCAGCACGCCCACCGGCACGTGCAGCACCAGCACGTGAAAGCGGCCGAGAAAATAGACGAGCTCGTGGAACGACATGGGCTCAGCGCGCTCGCGCGACGGTCGCCGCAGGCACCGCGGCCGGACAACGCTGGCCCGTGCTGCGGCAGAGCTCTTCGATGAGCCGCATGGTGCTGGGCTTCGGCACCGCCGCGTGAGTCGCGAGGAAAACGCCCTGGGCCCAGGTGTACGGCGACCGGCCCTGATTGTCCTTCGCGTCGAGACGGGCGCCCTGCTCCACGAGATACTTCAGGATCGCATCGGAGCCGCGATTCGCGGCGCCATGGATGGCGCGGATGCCCATCGAGTTCGCCGCATTCACATCCTGGCCGAGCGAGACGCAGAGTTTGACCGCTTCGAGCAGTTGCTCCTGTCCTTCGTCGAACGTCTGGAAATACACCCAGTTCACTCCGGCCGCAGCCATGAGAGGCGTCGTGCCGCCGAACGTCGGGATGTTCGGGTCCGCCTTGTATTCGAGCAGCAGGCGCATCACCGTCACGTCGCCGGCGAGCGCCGCGCGCAAGAACGGCGTTTGTCCGGTGAAATCGACCCACGAGAGCGAGCCGGCCTGCATCAGCCACATCCGCGGCGGCGGCGATTCGCGGGTGCGCGCGTTCGGGTCGGCGCCGCGCGCGAGCAGCAGCCGGATGATCTCGAGCTCGCCGGCGCGGTCGGCGAATTGCGTGTTCAGCTCGCCGTCGAGCTCGACATTGCGCGCATCGACTGCAGCCCAGAGAGGGGTTCGGCCGTACCAATCGCCGGCGTTGACGTCGGCGCCCTGCTCGATCAGATAGCGTGCGGTGGCCACCCGATCGTTGATGATCGCGAGGAGCAACGGCCGCACGTCATTCGCTTCGGGCTGCTCGATACGCGCGCCGTGCGCAACCAGCAGTTGCGCGACTGCCGTATGCCCTTCCCTCGCGGCGTAGTGAAGCGCGGTCATCCCGCCGGCCCTCGCCGGCCGGCTGCCGCGCTCCGGCACACCACCTCGCAGAATGCCGTCTCCGTGCGAGGCGCGGCCGGCGTTCGGCTCGATGAACTTCGGCATGGGTCCGAGGCGCGTTTGCGCATCCACGTCCGCGCCGGCGCGAAGCAGATGCTCGACGCTCTGCGCGCTGCCGCTCCAGGAGGCGAGCATGAGCGGAGTCAGCGCGAACGCCTCGTCGCGCACATTGACGTCAGCGCCCTTCGCGATCAGCGCCTGCACGCACTCGGCGCAACCCTTCCGCGCGGCCATCAGCAGCGGAGTTTCGGCGTTGCGGCCGCGCAGGTTCACGGATGCACCGGCGTCGAGCAGAAGCTGCACGAGCCGGGGATGGCCTTCCGCCGCGGCGACGTGGAGCGGCGCGAGCGCGTAGCGATTCACTACGTCGATGCGTGCGCGATGACGTATCAGCAGGGTTGCAGTAGCAACATCGTCGCGATGCACAGCCCAGTGCAGGGCCGATGTCCCGTCCGGGCTGGCCGCGTTGACGTCGGCACCGCGCTGGATCAAGGCGCGCGCCTTGGCCGCATCCCCGAGCCGCACGGCCTCGACCAGCTGCGCGCCCGCCGCCGCACGGAGCTCGGTCGCTTCACTGCGCGCTTGCGAGGAAAGCTGAACCCACACGAGCAGACCGACGCATGCGCTCGTCACCACGCCGATCAACAGCGCCGTTCCACCCCGAAGGCGCATGTCAGATGTCCACCGTCCCGGTGCTGTCGCCGAAGGACTCCACCTCGATGCCCGCCTTGTGCAGCAGCGCAAGATGCACGTTCGCGAGCGGCACCTTCTTCCCGGCGCTGATGTGCCGCCCACCCTTGAGGCCCGCACCGCCGCCCGCGAGCAGCACCGGAAGCGGATCGTGGTTGTGAACGTTGCTGTCGCCCATGCCGCTGCCCCACATCAGAATCGTGTTGTCGAGCAGCGTGCTGCCGTCGCCGTCGGGCGTGTCGCGCATCTTCGCGAGCAGATAGCCGAAGAGGCTGATGTGATAGCGGTTGATCTGCGCGAGCTTGTTGATGTTCTCCGGGATGTTCGAGTGGTGCGACAGCGGATGGAAGGCATCGCGGACCCCGCTTTTCGGATAGACGGCGTTGCTCGCCTCGACGGCGAGCATCAGCGTCGAGACGCGCGTCATGCCGGCCTGCCAGGCGAGCACTTGCAGATCGAACATCATCTTCAGGTGCTCTTCGAAATCGTCGGGAATGCCGAACGGCTTCGGAGGCGCCTTGACGTCGCCCGAGACGCGGCTCGCGATCTGCATGCGGCGTTCGATCTCGCGGACATCCGTCAGGTACTGATCAAGACGACGCCGATCGGCAGCCGGTAGATCGCGGTTCAGTCGCGTCGTCTGCTCGCTGACCGCATCGAGAATGCTGCGCGACTGGAGGCGATTGCTCGCGCGCGCTTCGTCGGTCGCGCCCGTGCCGAACAGCCGCTCGAAGAGCACTTGCGGATTGCGCTCCACTGGCAACGGCGTGTGCTCGTCGAGCCAGGAGATCGTGTCGCGATAGGCGCAGCTCCATCCCTCACCGCAGGAGTTGGAGCTCGGCTCGATGCCGAGCTCGAGCGAGGGCAACAGCGTGCTCTGCCCCAGATGCTTCGCGGCGACCTGATCGACCGTGATACCGAGCTGATTGGTGTTCTTGTGCATGCGCGCGCCGCTCAGGAACACCGCCGAGGAGCTCGAGTGATTGGCTGCCGCCGACGCGTCTTCGGTGTAGGCGAGCGGCAGCGCGAGATCGCTGATGACCGTGAGCTGACTGCGAAACGGCTCGAGCGGCTTCAAGATGGGGCTCAGCTCGAGCGGGCCCACCTGTGCCGGCCGCCACTGCGACTGCACCGCGCCGTGCGGCACGAAATAGAAGCCGAGCCGCAGGCGATCCGCTTTGGCCGTGCCGCTGCCTGCGATCGCCATCGATTCGAGGAGCGGTAGTGAGAGACAGACGCCCGCGCCCTGCAGGAACGTGCGTCGCGAGAGTCGTTTGCGGCGAAGAAAGATCATCGGTCCTCCTCAAACGGCCTTCAGCTCGACACCGAGCCCGTTCGGATCGCGAAACCGGACGATGCCCGGCGCTCCTTTGGACTCGGGCATCGCGCCCAATGCAACGAGGCCTGCCAGCACCTTCGCGCGAGCGAACGCGGCGACACGCATCACGTACCGCTCGACGCCGGGGCGCTCACCCGACGCGACGGGTCGGATTACGATGTGCGTATCCGCGGCCTGAAAGGCCACCTGTCCCTTCGTCGGTGCGCGCGCGGTATTGAAGAAGTGGCTGTAGAAATCGGCGCTGCGGCGAACGTCCGCCACCTTCAGCACGATGCTGTCGAAGCCGATAGGTGTCACGAGCGGCGTCACTTCGACGAGCCGACCTCCGGGAACCGCCGTCGGACCCGGACCGCCCGGCACGGCGATGAGCTGCAGGCCGATTCCGTCCGGATCGGGAACGACGCCGCGCGCCACCGCCTGTATCCCTTTTGCGGCAAGCGCGGCGTTCATGCGTTCGCGGTCGTAGCCGCGAACGAGCGTGCAGTAGTGATCCACCTTCGATTCGGTGACGTTCGGGCGGCTGCCGATGGCGATGTAGCCCGTGCCCGCCATCACGTAGTAGCGCAGCGGCGGGTCCTTCTCCTTCTGCATGTCCGGATTGAAGAGGCTGCTGTAGAAGCGCGCTGCGACCTCGACATCGGGCACGACCATGCCGATGTGCTCGAGTCCGGTCGTGCGCAGCGGCAGCTCGTCGCCCTGCAGCGTCTCCTCCGCGAATGCGCGAGAGCCGAGCAGTAGCGCCGGACAGATCGCCACGACACCGCCGAGCAACGCGCGCCGGGAAACCAATTCGTTCTTGTCTTCGAGTTGCGACATCAGCTCGCTCCGCTTGCGGATGTATCCAGTTTGGTGGTGGTCGTCCGGGGAACACGCTCGGGCGCAGCCGGCGCCGCCCCGGATTTCGTGCGCATGAGGAACGGCTCGCTTTTGACGATGCCGAGAATGAGCGCCGAGAAGCGGTTACCGTCCGCGCTGGCCTCATGGGCGATGCTGCGGACCGCCGGCATGTCGCGGTAGGTCACGTGTCGACCGAGGGCGAACGTCATCAGCTTCTCGATCAGCGTCTCGACGAACTCATCGGATCTCGCAAGCAGCGCGTTGCGCAGGTCGGCCGCGCCCGCGACGTGCGTGCCGTCCACCATCACGCCGGATGCGTCGATCGGCAGCCCCGCATCGAGCGTGCGCCACTTGCCGATATTGTCGTAGTTCTCGAGCGCGAGCCCGATCGGGTCCATCATGTTGTGGCAGGACGCGCAGACCTTGTTCGTGCGGTGCTGCGCGAGGCGCTGGCGCAGCGTCGTCGGTTTCGCGACGGCCGCATCGAGGTTGTTTTCCACACCCGGCGGTGGCGGAGACGGCGGCGCGCCAAGGATGTTCTCCAGCACCCATGCGCCGCGGATCACCGGCGACGTGCGATTGGCCACCGACGTGACGGTGAGCACGGCGCCCTTGCCGAGCAGCCCGCGTCGCGGACTGTCTTTCGGCAAGCTGACGCGACGGAAGTAGTCGCCCGTGACGCCTGGAATCCCATAGTGCCGGGCGAGACGTTCGTTGACGAACGTGTAGTCGGCATCGAGCAGCTCGAGAACGCTGCGGTCGTTGCGCATGATGTCGGCGAATACGAGCTTCGCTTCCTGCTCGAACGCCTGGCGCAGATTGTCGTCGAATTCGCGTCCCTGCGGCTGCACCGACGCGAGCTGCCGCAGCTGCAACCACTGCGCCGCGAAATCGTCCACCAGCGCGCTTGCCTTCGGGTCCGCGAGCATTCGCCGCACCTGACGCTCGATCTCACCCGGCTCGCTCAGGTGCCGTTCGGCAGCGGCCTGCAACAACTCCTCGTCGGGAATGCTGCTCCAGAGGAAGAAAGAAAGACGCGATGCGAGATCGACGTCGCTGATGCGGAACGGCCGACCGGCTGCAAGCTGCCGCGGCTCGTGCTCGAAGCGGTACAGGAAGCGCGGATCCATCAGGATGTACGCGAGCGCCTGCTGCACGCCCGCCTCGAATCCGCCCTTGGCGCGGCCCGCATCGTAGAAACGCATGATGCGGCTGACATCCTCGCTCTCCGCCGCGAGCGGCTGACGGAACGCGCGGCCGGCGAGGTGCGTGACGATCTTGCGCGCACACGTCGCCTCGTCGGCCGGCGTTGGGGGACGGCAAATGAAGATGCGTTCGCGGCTCGCGGTGTGCCCCGGACCCGTCGGAGCAAACGGGCCGTTCACGACGATGTTGAAGATTGCGCCCTTGCGCGGGAACACGGCATAGAGGTCGTTCACGCCGGCGGCAGTGGAGGGATCGACGAGCGCCGCGGTGATCGTGCGCAAGCCGGCGGCCACCTTGATGCGCACGGGGCCGCTCACGACGGGCGTATCGCGCACCGGTCCTTTGTAGCTCACGGGCACGGCGCGGCCGTCGACGGTGAGATCGACCGCCGGCATCGGTCCGGGGGCGCGTCGCATGAAGCCCGATGCGCCCGGCCCGGCTTCGACGGAAATCTCGTACTCGGCATCGAGCGGAAAGAAGTGGCTCACGCGAATGCCACCACGCGTACCCAGCGGCAGACCCTCGAGCTGCTGTTCCTGATTCAAGGCAGGCGGGGCCCGGTAGACGGTGCGCTCGGGCTCGGTCGAGAGATCGCCCACGGCCAGGCGGCTGATCTTCATCGCGGCATCGAGGTAGCCCTGGATCAGCGCCGGCGAGCTGCTCAGCACGGCGGCAATGTTATCGAAGCCCTTGCTGGCCGCATCGGGCGGCAGCAGCGTGGTCGCGTCGATCTGCAGTCCCAGCAGGTCACGGATCGCGTTCGCGTATTCCGTGCGGTTCAGGCGGCTCAACATCACGGGAGCCGGCGCCGGCGCCGCCGCGTCGAGCCGCCGGGTGAGCGTCTCGAGAAAATCCTGCGCTTCCGCTTTGGAGGGGCGTGGGTTGCCGGCCGGCGGCATGACCCCGGCGCCGAGCTTGCGCGCCACTTTCTCCCAGGTCTCGGCGTTCGCGGCGACGTGATCCAAATCGAGCTCGTCGAAAGCGAGATCGCCAGCGCGCTCCTCCGCGTCGTGACAGGACATGCAGTACTTGCCGAGGAGCGGATGCGGCGCGCCGGCCGTCGTGGCGGACGAGTGGGCCGTCGTCTCCGTCCGCGCCGGAAAGATCACATACAGAAGCGCGAGCAGAGCCGTACCCATTCCGGCGACGACGAAGCGCGCGCCCCGTGGACGACGTGCCGCGCTCAATGGTTGCTGCATCGTCTTGTGATCCCCTCTGCCGAGGGCAGCGAGGGATAGCAGAGCGATTTCGACGCGTAAGAGAGAAACGGTTAGCCGGCTGTTAGCCCTGCCGGATCATGGGGTTAGGTCGTGTTAGCTCGCTGCCGGTAACGTCTTGCGGCACGCGCCGCCATTCGACGCTCGCATCCGCCCACGGTATCTTGCGCCCCGCGTTCACGGAGACCTCGGGGAATAGTCCACAGCGCTATGGCCGATGCAGACCCCATAGTCATTCGCCGCTATCTGCAGAAAGTCCTGTCCTCCGAGCCCATGGACAAGTCCGAGGCGAGTCAGCGCCTCCTGCGGTATCTCACCGAGCGAGCGCTGCGCGGCGAGACTCCCAAAGAGACGGAAATCGCGATCGACGTGTTCGGTCGCGACGCCTCTTTCAACAGCGCGGAGGAATCGCTGGTCCGCGTTGCCGTCCGTGCGCTCCGCCGACGCTTGCACGACTACTATCTCGGCCCCGGCCAGCAGGACGACGTGCGCTTCGACGTCCCGAAGGGCGGCTATCGCCTGGTCTGGGTGACCCGCGAGTCCGAACCGGCGGTGGCGGAAACGGCGACGCCATCGAGCGCGGAAAGCCCACCCGCTGCCGAGGCGACAGCTGCCGACAATGCGCCTCAATCTCCGGCGGAGCCCGCGCAGGCCAAACCGTCCGACCCGTGGATTCGCAGGTGGGCGCTGGCCGCCACCGTCCTGCTCGGCATCTCGGTGCTGATCAACTCTTATCTATGGCTGAAGCCCGCGACCGCTGCAGTGGATCCGGCGACCGCCGAGATCGCGCGCAGCCCGCTCTGGCACGGGATCATCGACTCGGACCGGCCGCTCATGCTCGTGCTCGGCGACGGCTTCATGTACACGAACGTCGATCCGCTGACGGGGCGCGTGCAGCTCATCCGCGATCGGGCGATCAATTCCAGCGAGGAGCTGCGCGTGTTCCTTGCGCAGAATCCGTCCATCGCGACCGGCCGCGGGCAACGCTACACGTCCATGCTTCAGAAGAGCACCGCCATCGGCATGGCATCGGTGTTGAGGCTGGTGAGTCACCCGGGTCGCGATATCCAAGTGCGTGCGCGCGATGATCTGCAGGTCGACGATCTGCAGAAGTACGACATCGTGTACATCGGTCCGCTATCGCGGCTCGGTCCGCTCGCGGGGCACTACGAGCTGCAGTCGCGCTACCGGTACGAGCCGCAGGCGACGGCCATCCGGGACATCGTCACGGGCAAGACCTTCGTACCCGACGGCGAGATCACGGCGAAACACACCGAGTACGCGCTGGCGGCGCGCTTCGTCGGGCCCGCGGGCAATCACATCGTGATCCTCACGCCCGGCGGGCGGAACTCGGGACTGATGCTGACGGTGCGCACCTTCACGTCGAAGAGCGGCTTGCAGGATCTGCAAAAGAGGCTGCTCGCGATCCGCAACCCGCTGCCCGATTCTTTCGAAGCGCTGCTGGCGGTCACCTCGTTCGGTCAAACCGACGTCGCCGCCGAGGTGCTTGCCGTTCACGCCCTGCCGAACACCGCGGCGACTCTGCGACACACGGCATCGAACCCCTAGACCGCACTGCGCGGGCGATTCCCGCGAGGGCGTCGCTGTTTTACGACCGTCCGCTCCGTCGCGCAGCGCTGCTGCGCGCGCCGCGCCGTTTTGGTGCCTGCTCCTCCGGCGGTGTCCACGGCCGGCCCGTACGCTGCTCGATGTAGCCGCGAATCAAGCGCCGCAACACCTGGGAAGGCGTCGCGTCCTCCTCCGCGCACAGGCGCTCGAACAGCGCCTTCTTGCGCGGATCGATGAGGATCGTCAGTCGTGCGGTACGGTCTTCGAGGGCCACGTGAATCCTGACGTGCTTCTGTGAATTTCATTATAATCGAATGCGCACTCACGTAGCATCCCGTGACACCACTGATCCAGTCTCCGCTCGCCGCTTGCCTGGCGCTGATAGCGCTCTGGGGCCTGATCGGACTCGCAGGTTTGCTGCGCCCGTCGAATCTCGCGTTAGTGGCGCGCACGCTGTTTCCGCTGGGTGCACTGTGCGCGCTCGCTCTCGCCGTCGTGGCTGGGCTCGGTCTTGCAACGCCGACCGAGCAGTTCGTCCTGCCGATCGGTCTTCCGGACCTGCCGATGCACGTGCGGCGCGACGCGCTGTCGAGCCTATTTCTGATGCTGCTCGGTATGGCGAGCGCCGGCATTTCGACGTTCGCCGCGGGCTATTTCCGCAGTGGCCAGGGTACGCGGCCCGGCCTGCTCTGCCTGCAATATCACCTGTTCCTCGCGAGCATGGGCTTCGTGATGCTCGCCGACGATGCCTACACGTTCATGGTGGCCTGGGAAACCATGGCGTTGTCCTCCTACTTTCTCGTCACCACCGAGCACCGCATTCCCGAGATCCGCAGCGCGGGATTTCTCTACCTGCTGATCGCGCATCTGGGGGCGATCGCGATCCTGCTGAGCTTCGGCGTGATGCAGGGTGGCAGCTGGCAGTTCACGTTCGATGCCATGCGCGGCGCGAATCTCGCCCCGCATTGGGCGGCGACCGCCTTCCTGCTCGCACTGTTCGGCTTCGGCGCGAAAGCGGGTCTCGTGCCGCTGCACGTGTGGCTTCCTGAAGCGCATCCCGCGGCGCCGTCGCCGGTGTCTGCGCTCATGAGCGGCGTGATGCTGAAGACTGCCGTGTACGGCGTGCTGCGCGTGACGTTCGACCTGCTGGGCGATGTGGCTTGGTGGTGGGGCCTCGTGCCGCTCGGCTTGGGGCTCTTCAGCGCCGTGTATGGCGTCGTGTTCGCCGCGGCCCAGACGGACATGAAGCGGCTGCTCGCGTTCTCGTCGATCGAGAACATCGGCATCATCTTCACGGCGTTCGGGCTCGCGATCGTGTTCCGCGGCGTCGACATGCAGACGTTCGCGGCGCTCGCGCTGGTCGCGATGCTGTATCACTGCCTCAATCACGCGGTGATGAAGAGTCTGTTGTTCCTCGGCACGGGAGCGGTGCTGCACTCGACCGGCGAGCGCAATCTCGGACGGCTCGGCGGCCTGATCCGCCGCATGCCGTGGGTCGCTTGGCTCACGCTGGTCGGGGCACTCGCCATGGCCGGCCTTCCGCCCCTGAACGGCTTCGTCTCGGAATGGCTGCTGCTGCAGGCCTTCCTCTTCTCGCACGAAGTGCCGCGCACGTTCGTGAACATGTTGTTGCCGATGGGTGCCGCGCTCGTCGCGATGGCGGCCGCGCTCGCCGGCTACGTGATGGTGAAGTTCTTCGGCGTCGTCTTTCTCGGCCAACCGCGCGAAGCGGCCCTCGCCCGCGCACACGATGCGGGCGTCCTCGAGCGCATCGGGCTCGCCTGGCTGGCGCTCGGTTGCGTTCTGCTCGGGCTCTTGCCGGCGCGCGTCGTCAGCGTGCTACGCACCGTGGTTCAGGATATGAGCGGCGTCACGTTGCAGCCGGAAGCCGCGCCGTGGTGGCTGCTGGTTCCGGTGCCGGGCCGCGAAGCCTCGTACTCGGCGCTCATCTTCTTCTTCGCCATCACGGCCGTCGTGCTCGTCACGGTCTTCACGGTGCGACGCTTCTATCACGGCCGCGCGCGACGCGCGGCGCCGTGGGATTGCGGCTTCGCCCGCCTGAACGCCCGCATGCAGGACACCGCCGAGGGCTTCGGACAACCGATCCGGCACATCTTCGGACCCTTCTTCGCGATGAAGCGCGAGCTGCCGTCGCCGTTCGACAAGGAGCCGCGCTACCGCGTGGTCGTGGGCGATCGGTTCTGGCAAGCGCTTTATGTGCCGCTCGGCGCGCTCGTGCAGCGCGTGGCCGATGCGTTCGCGTGGGTACAGCAGGGACGCATCGCGACGTATCTGCTCTACAGCTTCATCACCCTCGTGGCACTTCTGGCGCTCGTGCTATGAGAGTCATCGACATCTTCACGCAGCTGCTCGAGCTGGTTGCCGCACTGGCGGCCGCACCGCTCTTCATGGGCTGGATCAACCAGTGCCGCGCGTGGCTGCAGAATCGCAGCGCGCCGAGCCTGTGGCTGCCCTATCACGCAATCCGCAAGCTCTTTCACAAGGATGCCGTGATCGCCGAGCACGCGTCGCCGCTTTTTCGCGTGGCGCCGTACGTGGTGTTCGGCGCAATGGTGACGGCGGCGGCCATCATCCCGTCGATGAGCACCGAGCTGCCCTTCACGAGGGCTGCCGACGCCATCGCGCTCGTCGGGCTCCTCGCCATGGCGCGCGTGTTTCTGTCGCTCGCCGCGATGGATATCGGCACGGCCTTCGGCACGCTCGGCGCGCGCCGCGAAATGATGGTGGGATTCCTTGCGGAGCCCGCGCTGCTGATGGTGATCTTCGTCGCCTCGATGATCTCGGCGACCACGTCGCTGACCGGCATCACGGAGAATCTGGCCACACAGAACCTCGGCCTGTATCCGAGTCTCGCCTTCACGGCCATCGCCTTCACCATGGTGCTGCTCGCCGAGAACGCGCGCATCCCGATCGACAATCCCGCGACCCATCTCGAGCTCACGATGATTCACGAGGCGATGCTGCTCGAGTATTCGGCGCGTCATCTCGCGCTCATGGAGTGGGCCGCGGCGCTGAAGCTCTTCAACTACGCCTGCATCGGGTTCGCGCTCTTCGTGCCCTGGGGCGTATCGACCGGCGCGAGCGGCCCGGGCGCGCTGCTCGCCGCCATCCCGCTGCTCGCGGCGAAACTCGCCGTGGCCGGCGCCGTCCTGGCGTTCATCGAAACCATCTCGGCGAAGCTGCGCGTGTTCCGCGCGCCGGAATTTCTCGCGACCGCGTTCCTCTTCGCCGTGCTCGGCCTGCTCGTGCACCTGCTGCTCGGAGCGTGAAGCATGGCCGGCACGCCCTTTGATCTGCAGCTCCTGAATCTCTGTGCGGCGTTTCTGCTGCTGCTGTCCTTCGCCATGCTCGCGCAGCGGCGGATCGTGACGCTCGTGAATCTGCTCGCGGTGCAAGGCGGGCTGCTGTTCGTCGCAACGCTGCTCCTCGCGTGGCGTACCGGGCAGCATCACCTGTATCTGTCGGCGGCGCTCACGCTCGGACTCAAGGTGATCTTGCTTCCTTGGCTGCTGCATCGGCTCATCCGGCGACTCCAGGTGTACTGGGACACGGAGCCGTTGCTCAACATTCCGGGCACGATGCTGATCGGGCTCCTGGTCGTCGTGTTCGCATTCGGTCTCGCGCAGCCGATCTCGGCGCTCGCCAGCACTGCCACGCGCAGCGCCATCGGCATTGCGGTCGCCGTGGTGCTGCTGTCTTTCATCACGATGATCACGCGACGCAAGGCCATGTCGCAGGTCGTCGGCTTCCTGTCGATGGAGAACGGGCTGTTCTTCGGCGCCATGAGCGCCACGTACGGCATGCCCATGATCGTCGAGTTCGGCGTGGCGCTCGACGTCCTCGTCGCCGTGCTCGTGCTCGGCATCTTCTTCTTCCAGATCCGCGAACAGTTCGACAGCCTCGACCTGCACCACCTCGAATCCCTGAAAGAGGGGCTGCCGGCCGCGCCGCCTGCGTCCGAGGAGGACGGCTGAGATGGAATTTCTCTTCTTGCTCGGAAGCCCGCTCGCCGGTGCGCTCGCGCTGGCGTTCTACGGTGCGCGGCGCTGGGCACCTGAGCTCAATGTGGCCGTCAGCCTCGCAACGTTCCTTGCGGCGTGTGCGCTCACGGCGCGCGTCATCGGTGAAGGCGACGTGCTGGTCGCTCACGAGCAGTTCTTCATCGATCCGTTCAACGTCTTTCTGGTGACGCTCACGGCGCTGGTCGGCTTCACCACCTCGCTCTTCTCGCGCCCGTACATGCGCGTCGAGATGGAACACGGGCGCGTCACGGCGAAGCGTCTGCGGCTCTATCACAGCATGTACCAGCTCTTCATGGCGACCATGCTGATCGCGCTCACGACCAACAACATGGGTTTGCTGTGGGTCGCGATGGAAGCCGCCACACTCTCGACGGTGCTGCTGGTCACGCTCTATCGGACGGCCGCGAGCCTCGAGGCGGGATGGAAGTACTTCATCCTGTGCGGGGTGGGCATCGCGCAGGCGCTGTTCGGCACGATCCTGCTGTACTTCGCGGCGGAGAAAGTTCTCGGCGCCGAGGGTGTGAGCGCGCTGCTCTGGACGCACCTGAACGGCGTGAAGAGCGAGCTCGAACCCGCCGTCCTGTCGCTGGCGTTCGTGTTTCTGCTCGTCGGATACGGAACGAAGGTCGGGCTCGCCCCGCTCCACAACTGGCTGCCGGATGCGCACGCTGAAGGTCCGACGCCCATCTCGGCGGTGCTCTCGGGTTTGCTCCTGAATGTCGCCATCTACGCGGTGGTCCGCTGCAAGGTGCTGGTCGAGGGCTCACTGCATTCCCCCCTGCCCTCGCAGATGCTCATGGGCTTTGGCCTGCTCTCCGTCGTGCTCGCCGCGTTCTTCCTCTGGCGCCAGCGCGATGTGAAGCGGCTGTTCGCGTATTCCTCCATCGAGCACATGGGGATCATCACGTTTGCGTTCGGGATGGGCGGTCCGGTCGCGAATTTCGCCGCGCTGTTGCACATGACGGTGCATTCGCTCACGAAGTCCGCGATCTTCTTCGCAGTCGGCCACGCGGCGCAGAAGGCCGGGTCGCAGCTGATGGAGAACATCCGCGGGCTCATCACGCTCTCGCCGACAGTGGGCTGGGGTCTGATGATGGGCTCCCTCGCCATCCTGGGCATGCCGCCGTTCGGCGTGTTCGCGAGCGAGTTCCTGATCCTGACGACGGCGATGCGCGAGCAGCCGTGGGCGACGCCCATCTTGCTCGCCGCGCTCGGCGTGGCCTTCGCCGCGATCTTCGGACGCGTGCAGCCGATGGTGTTCGGCGAAACGAGCGCGCGGCGCCTGCCCCATCCACCCGCGCTGCTGCCGGTGTTCACGCACCTCGCCTTCGTGCTCTTGCTCGGGCTCTACGTGCCGCCGTATCTCGCGGACTGGTACCGCGCGGCAGCGCGCCTGATCGGAGGCGAGTGAGATGCCGCTGCGCGCTTGGCTCGATCTCAGTACACCTTTGGCGGGCGCGCCCGGTGTGCAAGCGCTCAACGTGTCGCTCGATGAGTGGCGCACGCTCGCCGTGGACTTTGCGGCAGCCGGCGCGCGGCTGTTCGCGTTGTGGGCCAGCGGCGACGACAGCGGTGCGCCGGCGGTTCGCGCGGTGTTTCTCACCGAGAGCCAGGCCTTCCTCGTGAACCTGAGGCTCGCGCGCCCCGACGTGCGCTATCCGGGGCTCGAGAATCTCTTTCCGGCCGCATCCCGCATGCAGCGCGCGATTGCGGATCTTTGCGGCTTGTACTCGACGGACCCGGACACGCGCCCGTGGCTGCGACACGCAGCGTGGCCCTCGGACTTCCGGCCGCTGATCGACGCGCAAGTACCGGCTGCCGTGCCCGGCGCGATCGACAACTACGAATTCGTCCGCGTCGAGGGCGAAGGCGTGCACGAAATCCCGGTGGGCCCGGTGCACGCCGGCACGATCGAGCCCGGACACTTTCGCTTCTCCGTCGTCGGCGAGAAGGTGCTGAAGCTCGAAGAGCGGCTTGGATACACGCACAAGGGCATCGAGCGGCGCTTCACGGAGCTGCCGATCCTCGAAGGACACCGGCTCGCGGCGCGTGTCTCGGGCGACTCCGCCGTCGCGTTCTCGTGGGCGTACTGTCAGGCGCTCGAAGGCATGGCCAACGTGCACATCCCGCCGCGAGCGGCGTGGCTCCGGGCGCTGAGCCTGGAGCTCGAACGAGTCGCCAACCATCTCGGCGATCTGGGTGCGCTCGGCAACGATGCGGGTTTCGCGTTCGGTCTCGCACAGTTCTCGCGACTCAAGGAGCAGGTGCTGCGCGCGGCGAACGAGGCGCTCGGGGCGCGGTATCTCATGGACATCGTCGTGCCGGGCGGCACATCCAGGAATCTGCGCGATGCAGGCGTTCGAGCGCTTGCCGCATGCATCCGCGACGTCGGAGAGGAAGCGCGACACTTGCGCACCATTTACGACGAGCACGAAGGCGTGCGGGATCGCTTCAACGGTGCCGGAGCCGTAGCGCCTGGACTTGCGACGCGGTTGGGACTCATCGGGCTCGCGGGGCGCGCGAGCGGCCAGGCGTTCGATCTGCGCGCGGACTTGCCGTGCGCACCGTACTCCGAGCTGGCGGTTGCGAAAGTCGTGCGCAGCGAGGGCGACGTCGCCGCGCGCGTTGCCGTGCGCTTCGATGAGCTGCAGGAATCCTGCCGTCTGATCCTGCGCATTCTCGGCTCGATGCCGTCGGGCCCGCATGTCATGAGCGTGCCCGCGCCGGAGCGCGGCACGATCGGCGTCGGGCTCATCGAAGGATGGCGCGGCCCGGTGCTCGTGGGCCTCGAAGCCGGCGAGGCCGGCTCGATCCGCCGCTGTCATCCGCACGATCCTTCCTGGCAGAACTGGCCGGTTCTCGAGCACGCCATCATCGGGAACATCGTTCCGGATTTCCCGCTGATCAACAAATCCTTCAACCTCGCCTACAGTGGGCACGATCTGTAAATGCTGAAGACGCTGCGACAGATTGCTTCGATCGGCATCGCCACCGAGCCCGCGCCGGCGGCGGATGAGTCGCTGCGAGTGCGCGAGCACCTGCAGGAGCAAATCCGGGACGTGCTCGGACGCGCGCTCTGCATCCGTCAGGTCGACGCCGGCTCGTGCAATGGGTGCGAGCTCGAGATCCAGGCGATGGCCAATCCGCTCTACAACCTCGAAGGGCTCGGCATCCGCTTGGTCGCGAGCCCGCGTCATGCGGATCTGCTGCTCGTGACGGGTCCGGTGTCGAAGCACATGGAAGTCGCGCTGCGCCGGACGTACGACGCCATGCCCGATCCGAAGCTGGTCGTGGCCGTCGGCGACTGCGGCTGCACGGGCGGCATCTTCGGCGAGAGTTATGCGACGTGCGGGCGCGTCTCGAATGTGATCCCGGTGGACGTCGCGATCCCGGGATGTCCGCCGAGCCCGGTGCGAATCATGGCGGGGATCCTGACCGCCATCTCGAGCCCGCGCACGCGCGAAGGCGCTCGCTCGACAGCGAGCTGATCGGCACGCATCACGGGCCGGATCGCGCTGGTCCACCCCTTGCTGCGCGGGGGCATGGACGCGCTGCGGGCTGACATCGCGATCATCGGTGGCGGACTCGGGGCCTGCGCAGCAGCGCTGGCGGCAGCGAGTCTCGGGCGGCACATCATCCTCACCGAGGAAACCGCTTGGCTCGGCGGTCAGCTCACGAACCAGGCCGTTCCGCCAGATGAGCATCCGTGGATCGAGAAGCACGGTGCAACCGCCCGCTACCGCGCTCTGCGGCGGGGAATTCGCGACTACTACCGCATGCACACGCCGCTCACGGCAGAGGCTCGGGCACTCGAGCATCTGAACCCGGGCAATGGCTGGGTGAGTCGTCTCTGCCACGATCCGCGGATTGCGGTCGCGGTCATCCATCAGATGATGGTGCCGCACCAGCTGAGCGGCCGGCTCTTCGTGATGCATCCGCATCGACCGATTGCGGCCTGGACGCATGGCGACCGTGTCACCGGTGTCGTCGTCAGAGGCCTGGAATCCGGACGCGACACGCTCATCGAAGCACCCTACTTCATCGATGCCACCCCGCTCGGGGAACTGCTGGCGCTCGCGCACGTGGAGCACGTCGTCGGCGCGGAGTCGCGCGCCCAGACGGGAGAGCCGCACGCCGCCGAGCAGGAAGACCCGCGCGATCAGCAAGCGATCACCTGGTGTTTCGCGATGGAACATCGCGAAGGCGAGGACCACACGGTCGAGAAGCCACGTCAGTACGCGCTCTGGCGCGACTATCACCCGCCGGGCTGGCCTGGGCCGCTCCTCAGCTGGACGACCGTGAAGCCCGAAACGCACGAGCCTCTGACGCGGCTGTTGTTCGAGGCGGAGGACGATCATCCCTGGTGGCGGTTCCGCCGCATCCTCGACCGCAGCAACTTCGTCGAAGGGTTCGCGCCGAGCGATGTCACGGTCGTGAACTGGCCCCAAAACGACTATTGGTTTGGTCCCGTCATCGCGGTCGATCCCGCCGAGCAGGCACGGAATCTCGAAGCGGCGCGGCAACTCAGCCTGAGCCTGCTGTACTGGCTGCAAACGGAAGCGCCGCGTCCGGATGGCGGCGCAGGTTACCCGGGCCTGCGCCTGCGCGGCGACGTGATGGGCGGCACACCGGACGGTCTCGCACCCGCTCCGTACATCCGCTCGTCGCGACGTCTGCGTGCCGAGCTCACCGTGCGCGAGCAGCACATCGCGCATCCTCTGCGGCCCGACGGACCCGCGACCTTCGCCGACTCAGTGGGCGTCGGTTGCTATCGCATCGATCTGCATCCGCGCGTCAGCGGCGCCGGCTATCTCGATCTCGGGTGCTGGCCGTTTCAGATTCCACTCGGTGCGCTGATCCCGATTCGCGTCGAGAACCTGCTGCCGGGCGGCAAGAATCTCGGCGTCACCCACATCACGAACGGCGCCTTTCGGACGCATCCGGTGGAATGGAATGTCGGCGAAACCGCGGGATTGCTCGCGGCGTTCTGCCTCGAGCGCCACCTCGTGCCGCGCCAGGTGCGGAACGAGTCGCGATGGCTCGAGGAATTTCAATCGCTGCTGCTCCGGCAAGGCGTCGAGCTCTCGTGGCCCGCGCCGCTGACGCCATTGTGAGGTGAGAGATGGGCGCACCTGTTCGCATCGGCATTTCCGGCTCGTATGGCGGCATGAATCTCGGCGACGAGGCGATTCTCGAGAGCATCCTGCAGCAGCTGCGCGCGAGCATCAGTGCCGAGGTCACCGTCTTCTCGTCGAACCCGGCGGACACGCTCGCGCGCCATCGCGTGGAGCACGCCGTCTCCCCACGCGCCTTGACGCGCAAGGAGGTGGCGCCGGTGATCGCCGAGCTCGATCTTCTCATTCTCGGCGGCGGCGGAATTCTCTACGACCAGGACGCACAGGCCTATTTGCGCGAAGTCAATGTCGCGCACGAGCTCGGCGTCCCCGTGTTCGTCTACGGCATCAGCGCCGGGCCACTCACCACGCGGTCTGCGAGGCGCGCGGTCCGGGAAGCGCTCAATGCATCGCCCACAACCGTCATCACCGTGCGCGACCGGCAGGGCCAGAGGCTTCTCGACGATGTGGGCGTCTCGCACGAGATTCATCTCACCGCCGATCCCGCGCTGCTGCTCGACCCCGAGCCGATGGGGCAGGACGTTTGGCAGGCCGAGGGCGTCGAGTTCACGCGCGACCTGGTGGGGTTTTCCGTCAGAGAGCCTGGCCCCGCAGCGCCCGACCTCGACCCCGAGCAGTACCACGAGATGCTCGCGAACGCGGCGGACTTCATGGTGGAGCGCTACGATGCGGACGTGTTGTTCGTGCCGATGGAGAAGATCGACGTGCAGCACAGCCACGCAGTCGTCGCCCACATGCGTTTCGCCGAACGCGCGGAGATTCTGCGGCGGCGCTATTCGCCGCGACAGATCCTCGATCTCATGGGCCGGTTCGAGTTTGCCGTGGGCATGCGGCTGCATTTTCTGATCTTTGCGGCGATCCGCGGCACGCCCTTCGCCGCGCTGCCGTACGCGCCGAAGGTCAGCGGGCTGCTCGAAGACCTGGGGCTCGACACGCCGCCGCTCGGCAGCATGGGCATCGGTCAACTCATCGGTCGCATCGACCGCAAGTGGGACACGCGGCGCGAGCTGCGCGAGCAGATCTTGCGCCGGATGCCAGAGCTGAAACGTCGGGCCGCGCGCACGCACGAGCTCTTGCTCGAATCGCTCTCGCATGTGCGCTCGGCAGCATGACCGCACTCCGCCGCGTGCACGCGAGCGCGGCTCACGCCATCACGCCGCGCGGCGCAACGGCTTCATGCGCCGGCGTTGCACGGCGCGCCGCACAGCGGTTTCGACTCCGGCGAGAGCGCGATCGACCGCCGCGTTGAGCGATGCGTCCCGACTCTCGAAGACCACACTCGGCAAGCCGCGCAGCACGACCTTGATTCGACACGCGCGATCGACGCCGCCGCGCGGGCCGTTCATATCCTCGGTCCGCACGCTCACCCGCTCGATGGAGCCTGCGAACTTCCCGAGCCGCCGGCCGAGCTTGCGGCGGATGTACTCGCGGTCCTCGTGCCCGAGCTCGCCGTCGGCCGCGCGAATGTAAGCGGGAATCTGCGCCGCGCCGCCGGGGGCTTCGAGCTTCTCCGCTTTGGAGACCTTCGTGGCGAAGGGCGCACGTCTCGCGCTGTCCGGCTGGCGCGAACGCGCGCGCCCGGTCGCCATGGGGGCGCGCGCGCGGACGACGGCCTTCCCGCGACGCGCCGCCTGTCGGCGACTTTCAGTCATGCGCAGCGTTCGCCCTTCCGGACGACGCGTCGGACGCGTGGTGCCACGGCCGAGCTCATCCAGCACATCGGTCGCCGTGACGATGCCCACGAGCTTCCCGTCCTCGAGCACGGGAAGACTGCCGATCATGCGCCCGCGCATGAGATTCGCAGCCTCGCGCAGCGTCATACCCGGATTCGCACTGACGACCCGCGGAGTCATGAGATCCGCGACCGTTCGTCCCTTGCGTGCATCGGCGCCGAGACGACCGCCGAGATCGCGCTCGGAGATGATGCCCGCGAGCTCGCCGTTCGCGGTCACGACGAGATGGCGTATCCGGTGCCGGCGCATTTGCGACAAGGCAGCGCTCGCCGATTCGCGAGAGTCGATTGTTTCGACGCGCCTGCTCATCAGCTCACGAAGACGCATGGCACTCACCTCCTCGAGCGGTGCCAGCAATACCAGTGCCGCCGATTTCCGCGGCGGATGTCCCGCGCATGCTCAGGTTTAGCCAGGCATGCAGCTCGCTACGCCGGAGCGGCTCGACTCTCCTGGCACGCTCGAACAGAGAGAGGCTCTCATGGCCGAACCGCTTGCCTCCGCCGCACCGGCCTCGTCCGATCCGGTCAGCGACGTGCTGAAGTGGATTTTGTTTGCCGTCGCGGTGATCACTTTTGCGCTGCTCGGCCTCGCCACGGTGAAAACCTACGAGCGCTCGCCGCCCATACCCGAGCGCTTTGCGACTCGCGACGGAAAGACACTCTTTACCGATACGGACATCGTTGCCGGAAAAGGCGGATTCCAAAAAGCCGATCTGATGGACTACGGCAGCTTGTACGGCATGGGGTCGTACTACGGACAGGACTACACCGCGTCCGGCCTCGTGCAGCTCGCGACCCTGACGCGGAACCACATCGCACGCGAGCACTTCGGCACCGCATTCGATGCGCTGTCCCCGGACCAGCAGGCCGCGGCGACGAGCGCCATGAGACGGCAGCTCCAGAAAATTGACCTCACCCGATCGTCCGTCGTCGTGCCCGACGCGCTCGCTGCCGCGGTAACGGCCGAGCAAGAGCGCATCGCGCACATGCTGAGAACGCTCGATCGCCCGGCGGGCTGGACGCCCGCATTCAGCCTGAGCGAGCAGGAGGCGCTGCAGACGGCGGACTTTCTGATCTACTCCGCGCTGACGACCGTCGCACGGCGACCCGATGTGGACTGGTCGTGGACCGAGAACTGGCCTTACGAGCCGCTCGTCGGCAACACGCCGACGACAAATACCTTCCGGTGGACCTGGATCAGCTTCTGCTTCACGTTCCTGATGTTCGGGGCGGTGCTGTTCATCTACCACTACTGGCTCAACGACCCGGACGTCGGCCCGATGGACCCGGTGCTCGCGAAATTCGCGCCGCTCACACCGAGCCAGCGTCGCATCGGGAAGTACTTCGTCATCGTCGCGCTGGTGTTGCTGCTACAGATTGCAGCCGGCACGATCATGGCTCACTCGTACTACGACCGCACCAGCTTCTACGGCATCGACATCAACTACTGGCTGCCATTCAACTTCCTGCGTGACGTGCACACCCAATCGCCGATCATCTGGATCGGCGTGTCATGGATCGGCGCAGGACTCTTCCTCGCGCCCGCGATCGCCGGTGGGCATGAGGCCCCCGCGCAACGCGTGCTCGTCGAGGTGCTCTTCTGGGCCACATTGGTGATCGTGGCGGGAGCGCTGATCGGGAACTACCTCGGCATCATGGGACACATCCAGAAGACCTGGTTCTGGTTCGGCAATCAGGGACTCTCTTATATCCAGCTCGGCCGCTTCTGGCAGATCGCGTTCTTCCTCGGGCTGCTGCTGTGGAGCGCGCTCGTGTTTCGCGCGCTATGGCCCACGCGTGAGACGTTGCGGCGGGCGACGCGTGAGTTCTGGTCCGGCGCGATCCGCCTCGAGAACCTCATCTGGGCCTCCACGATCAACATCGCGATCCTCTACGCGTTCGGGATGATCCCGCTCACGGGTATCGGCAAGTCCTTCACGATCACCGACTACTGGCGCTGGTGGGTCGTGCACCTGTGGGTGGAGCAGTCGTTCGAATTCTTCGCAGCCGCCATGAGCGCGTATCTGCTGATGGCGGTGGGGCTCGTCTCGCGCCGGCTCGCCGAGCGCGCGGTGTACTTCGAGCTCATCCTGATCTTTCTCGGAGGCGTCATCGGCACGGGCCATCACCTGTACTGGGCCGGCGGGCCCAGCATGTGGGTGCCGATGGGCAGCATGTTCTCCTTCATCGAAGTGCTGCCGCTCGTGCTGCTGATCATCGAGGCGATCCATCACTATCGGCTCATTCGACGCGAGCGGCAGTTCAACTACAGGCTCGCGTACATGTACATCATCGGCGCGGCATTCTGGAATTTCGTGGGCGCCGGCGTGTTCGGCGGCGGCACGCTGAATGCGCCGCTCGTGAATTACTACGAGCACGGCACGTTTCTCACGCTCAACCATGCGCACACGGCGCTCTTCGGCGCATTCGGCCTGCTCGCGATCGGGCTCGTGTACTTCTGCTTGCGTTATGCCGCCGGTGAGCGCGTGCGGTTCGACGAACGGCTGGGGATCTGGGCGTTCTGGCTCTACAACATCGGCCTCGTGCTCTGGATTTTGCTGAACTTCTTCCCGATAGGCTGGCCGCAACTCGACGCGGTGTTCGAGCGCGGCCTCGCGTACGCGCGGAGCACGGAGTTCTACAACACCACTCTGCTCTGGCAATGGCTGCGATTGCCCGGCGACGTGGTGTTCGCAGCCGGTGCGCTGCTCATGGCGTGGGATTTCATCGCCAAGCTCGGGCCGTTTCTGCCTGCGCGTAGCCTGGGGGCGAGCACGGGGCGGGCTGCCGTCGGAACGAAATGAGCGAGATCAGCGACGGCAGATGGCGACTGTGATCATTGGGCGAGCTCGGCGGGCGCTGGCCCTGCGCATCCCACAAAAGCTGCCCTCGACACCCGCGAAAGTTGGGACTTCGCGACCCGGATGCGCTACTGTGGGCCAGTCTCGCGAATTTCCGGCTTGTCAGCCCTTGGCCACGCTCGCCCCGGAGCGTCTGCCATCGACCGCCACCTCAGAAATCCTCGCGACCGCGCAGCAGGCCGCGCCTGTTGCTCCTCTTTCTTTCGGGCGAAACGGGAAACGCATGGGAAATCTGAGCTTGCAGGACGCCTTCGCGGTATTCGGCGGAAAGCCGGCGAATCGGTTCCACAGCGTGTCCGCCATGGCCGCCGACGGCACCGAGATGATCCTGAGCTGCTCGGCCAAGCGCTTCACACATCCGACGCGCGGGATTCTTCGCTACGAAGACACGCTGTCGCGCGGCGACCCGCAAGCTGCCCACGCACGCTCGCTCGGCGAGCATCTCACGCAGGCGCGCGAAGCCAACCTGCCCATCCGCATGATCGTCATCACGGAGCACCAGGACGCCGCCGGCGAGACCACGCGTGCAATCCACGTGCGGGTCGATCTCGTGGGCAAAATCGTCGAGTTCGATGGCGAGCGTTTCGTGATCGACTTCGTCCGCAACACACAGCCGGCGCAACGCTCTGCACGCCGCTAGCTGGAGACGCTCATGACTCCCACCTCCTGGTTCTTCGAGAACGGCACGACACCGCGGCCCACGGCGAACGATCCCATCCGGGATCATCGCGCACGCATCCAGATGGAGGAGCGCGAAAAGGCGGAGCGGCGCCGCTTGGAGCTCGCCGAGCAGCGCTCCGATGTGAATTCACCCGAGGTGCGCATCCGTGCGTGGGAGAAGGTGCACGGTCTGCGCTTACCGACGGATGCGAACCATCCCATTCTCGATGTGATTGCCGTGGCGACGCGTCTGACGCTCGAGCAGGTCCGCGAGGAACAGCGCGCGCGTAGCGCAGCCTCCGCTCACCAGTCGCAAGGCTAGATCACGAGCCCGCGCGCACGACCGCAGGGCTCTTCGCACCCGCGGCATAGTAATCGGGATAGTCGGCGCTCAAACCCCGAAAGCGCCGGTGAATCCACCAGTACTGTTCGGGCACACGCCTCACCTGCGCTTCGACGAAGCGATTGAAGTGCTCGGTATCGGACACGTCATCCGCGCTCGGGATGCTGTCGACGGGCGGATGAATCACGACCCGATAGCCGTTCCCGCCCTGCAGACGCTCATGTGAGAAGTACAGGATCGTTGCCCCCGTCATGCGGGCAAGCCGCGAGGTGCCCGTGTTCGTGGCCGCTGCCGTACCGAAGAACTGCACCATCTGCGCACCCTTCTTGCGGAAGCTCTGATCCGGGGCGTACCAGACGATTTCGTTGTTCCGAAGCGCGCGGACCATGCCACGGATGTCGTTGTGGCGAATCGCGCTGCGCGCGCGCCGCGCTCGGCTGCTGTCCGAAGCCGCCGCGAGGACCGGGTTCTTCAGCGGCCGATAGAGCGCGCAGATCGGACGAATGCTGTTCATGATGCGCGCGCCGATCTCGATAGTCGTGAAATGCGCCGTCAGCAGGATGACCCCGCGCCCGCGGCGCTGCGCCGCGTCCAGGTGCTCGCACCCTTCGACGTGCGATAACGAGCGAATGCGCTCGTCCGAGCTCCACCAGCACATGGCGGACTCGCACAGTCCCATGCCCAAGCTCGCAAAGTGCCGGTCGAGGAGCGTTTCGCGCTCGCGCACCGACAGGCCCGGCAGGCAGAGGTCGATGTTTCGGCGCGCAACGTGCACGTAGTCGAGCGGCAGGTGGCGCGCAAGTTTCCCGAGCAGCCGACCGAACACGAGCATTGCCGCGTAGGGCATGCAGGCAATGAGCCGCAGGCATCCGAGGCCCACCCAGCTGGCCCAGTGCCTGGGTGCGAATAGTTCCAGGCGAAACAAGCTCGACCCCCTCGGCACGATGGCCCTGACTGCGCAAGGTCCACCGGCACGGCTTATATCAACTTGGACGCACGTATAACGAGGGATCTATCGCAGATTCGCGAGAAGTCGGCCGCGACGATATTCGGCGATCCGCCTCGCGAAGCGCCGTCGCTGCCGAGTATCGACATCAGCGGGTATCAAGCCTTCGACGCCCGCGGGAGTACCATCGCCGAGCGCATCATGACGCGCTGAATGCCGGCGAGCGCGGCAACGCTTCGAGATTGCAGCTCTTTACTCGGCGATCGGCCTGACACGCGCGCCATCCGTCAGGTCGTTGGGCGGGTGGCGCACGACTCTCTCGTCGACCTGCAAACCCGACAACACCTCCGCCTCCGTCGAGCTCATGTGTCCGAGACGAACGGTGCGGCGGCGTACGCGCTTGCCGTCGAGAACATACACACACCATTCAGGGCCGCAGCGAAACAGCGCGCTCACCGGGACTTTCATGACCGACGCGTTCTCCCAGATGATGATGCGGCCGATGACGCGATATCCGTCCCCGAGGCGGCCGGGTGGATCCACGAAGTCCAGCACGACATTCGTGCGCTTCTCCTCGACTCCGAGCGCCGACACCTTCGTGAACGCATACGGCTCGACCACCCGCACCCGAGCGCGCAGGGGGTGGTCACCTCCCCAGTTCTCCAGCAGAGCCGGCATCCCGGGGGCAACCTTCACGGCTTCCGATGAGAGCATCTCGATCACGACTTCGAGGTTTTGAAGGTCGCCGATGACCAGAATGGGCGATCCAGCCGATATCACCCGCTCGCTCACTTCCATGATCCGCAGGATTCGCCCCGAGGCCGGCGCGCGGAGCTCGATGACGTCTCGCCCCGAGCCCCTGAGCGCAATGAGCCCCGCCTGCGCTTGCCTCAGTTCTGCAGCCGCAGCCTGCGCGCGAAAACGTGCCGCTTCGACTTCCTTCTCGAGCGTTGCTGCCGCGTTCTGCGCCTGTTCCATGGGCTGGCGCGCAACGAGCCCCTGTGCGAAGAGTTTCTCCATGCGTGCCGACTCGCGGCGTGCCTGCTCCAGGTCCGCTATCGCGTGATTCAGCTCGGCTTCCGCGCTGCGTTGAGCCGCCGCCGCAGCCGCGACGCGCGCGTTGAGCTCATCCCGCTCGCGTGCGCTGAGTGGAGTTGGCGCAAGCGTCGCGACGACCTCGCCCTCGGACACCGCATCGCCGTCGTGATGCAGTATGCGCAGTAGTCGGCCATTGACGGGCGCCGCGACCACGAATCGATCGTGACTGCGCGTTTCGCCCTGCTCCTCGACGGTGACCTGCAGCGGCCCGACTCGAACAACCCCCAGCTCGACGGCGATCGGTGCGGGACGAAACGCGAGGAAGATGATGCCGGCGAGCACCAGTGCGGGGCCTGCGTAGGAGACGAGCTTCACGGGCTTCTTCATTCGCGTTATTCCCGTGACTTCAGCACCGCGACCAGATCGAGCCGCGCGATGCGCCGCGCGACCAGATATGCGGAGAAAGCTGCCGCGGCAAGGGTCACCAAAGAGGCAAAGGCAAGCGTATCGGATGTCAGCACGAAGGGCAGCCGAAACATCTCGCGGTCGAACACCGGTACGAGCAGGCGGCACGCGCCTACGCCCAACGCGAGTCCAAGTGGGATGGCGGCCAAAGTGAGCATCGCCTGCTCACCTAGCAGAAGTTTCGTGACTTCGGCCTTGGTGAACCCGAGCACCCGCAGACTCGCAAGCTCGTTGCCTCGTTCGGAGAGAGCGATGCGCGCGCTGTTGTAGACGACTCCTACGACGAGCACGGCGGCGAACGTGGTCATGACGAGTGTCATCAGGATGAAGCTGCGGTTCATCACGTCGTGAATGGTCTGCAGCATCGCTTCCCGGATCGCGACGGCGCCAACCGCGGGCATGCGCTTGAGCGTGGAGTAGAGCTGCTGTTCGCGCGAGCGATCGATCTTGAGCAGAGCGCCCGAGACATCGCCGCCCTCCCCGAGCACCCTGCCGAGCGCCTGCGCGTCCATGTATCCGCCGATCCCGAGCGGCTCGTCGGAGAGCCTCACGACCGGCTCGGAAAAGGAAATGCGCCGCGACTCGAGTTGCTCGATCGTCACCACGTCTCCCGGCCGCACGCCCAGTATCTCCGCGAGCTTGCGTGTGATCACGAGCCCTTCGGGCGGGATATCGATGCGGCGACGATCACTGTCGACGAGCTGTTTGAGCTCGGCGTCCGCCGACACACCGAGGAGCGAGGCGCGCTTCTGCCGGTGGCCGAAGCGGAATCGCACCGGTACCGTGCGAAATGCTTCGACCTGCAGCACGCCCGGCAGGCGCCCGAGCTCGTAGGCGGCGCTCGCACCGCGCGTTTCGCCGAGGATCACCGTCACGTCCTCGCGTTGGGCCGAATCGAAATGCACGGCCATGAGATGATTCACGGCGTCGAACACGAAGCGCCCCAGGACTACGGTGGCGACCGCGGCGGCGATCCCGACGATCGAGAGTGCCGCCCGCCACGGCCGGCGCGCGATGTTGCGAGCGATCACGCGCCCCGCAGCACCGAGCCATCGCGCCGCCCCGCTCGCCTCCAGCGCGCCGGCACGAAAGCTTTTCGGAGGCTCGGGACGCATCGCTTCCGCGGGCGGCAGGCGCGCGGCGCGCCGGACCGCGGCGAGTGAGCCGAGCACGGCGGCGGCCATCGCAATCGCCACGGTGCCGAGGATCACCGACAGCGGCAGCCTGAAGGGTAGCGCCGGGAAATGAAAATACTCCCGATAGACCCCGACCATCGATCGCCCGAACGCACTTCCGAGCGCGCCTCCGACGAGTGTGCCGATCGCGACGATCACCAGCGCAAACGAGAGGAAGTGGCCACCCACACGGACGTTCGAGTAGCCGAAGGCCTTCAGCAGCGCGATCTGCCCCCGCTGCATCGTCACCAGGCGTGATAGCAACGTGTAGAGAAGAAATGCCGAAACCGCGAGGAAGATCGCTGGGATATACGTGGCGCTCACCTCGATCTCGCCCAGCTCGTCGGAGAGAAATCGATTCGAGGCCTGCTCGTCACGGCCGTACGCGTTGATGCCTCCGTACGGTGCCAGGAGCCGATCGAGCGAATCGACGATGTCGCCCACCGAGGCGTCCGGCGCCTTCTGCAGCGTCACGTCGTTGAACGCGCCCTTCATGTCGAAGGCGCCCTCCAGCGCCTCGCGATTCATCCACATGACGCCGAACCGTCGGTTGTCCGGGAAGATCATCGCGGGGCTGACTTCGTACACGTACTCCGGCGAGAGTGCGAATCCGACGAGCGTCAGCTCCGTCCAGCGTCCATTCAGAATGGCGCCTATGTGATCGCCGACGTGCAAGCCGTTCGCGCGCGCGAAGGTTTCGCTGGCGAGGACTTCATTGCTTCGGCCGGCTGTGGGGTATCGACCGACGCGGATGAAGAGGTCGTTCAACATCGGGCGGCGCTCGTTCGGGATGGAAATGATCCGACCCGTGGCCGGCTCGGGCAGGTTCGGGACGCTCAGAATCACGTCCTCGACGATGCGCGTTTCGACAGCATTGACGTCTGGAATGTCGCGCAGTCGCGCGCTCATCGGCTCCGGTGCGCGCTGCAGATGCGCGAACACGTCCGCGAACCTGAATTCGCGGTAGTACTCGGCGCGCGCGCTGACGAGCGAGTGATACGCACCGCGCATCGTGACGAAGGCCGCCAAGCCGCACGCCACCACCAGACCGGCGGCGACTACTTGGCCGCGCAGATGCCACAGATCCCGCAGCAGCGATCTGTGGAGCCGGCTCACCATGACAGCTCCGACGGCGATATCCGGACGGAATTCGAGTACGTCTCGACGATCTGGCCGCTGCTGATCCGTATCACACGATGTGCCATGCCGGCGATCGCGGCGTTGTGCGTGATGACCACGGTGAGTGTCCCGAGCTCGCGATTGGTGTGCTCGAGCACCTCCAGCACCTTCTTGCCCGTGGGATAGTCGAGAGAGCCCGTCGGCTCGTCGCACAACAGGATGTCCGGGCGCTTTGCGATCGCACGAGCAATCGCCACACGTTGCTGCTCGCCGCCGGATAGCTGCGAGGGGAAATGGTTGAGGCGGTCGGAGAGTCCGACCATCGCGAGCGCATCGCGAGCGGGAATGGGATTGCTCGCGATCTCCGTCACGAGCTCGACATTCTCGAGCGCCGTGAGGCTCGGCAGCAGGTTGAAGAACTGGAACACGAATCCCACGTGCTCGCGGCGATAGCGCGTCAGCTCGCGGTCGGTGGCGTGAGTCAGGATGTGGTCGAAATATCGCAGCTCGCCGCTCGTCGGCACTTCGAGCCCGCCGAGAATGTTCAGCAGCGTCGACTTACCGCTGCCCGATGCCCCGAGGAGCACGACGAGCTCGCCGGCAAAGAGCGCGACGCTCACCTTGCGTAAAGCGTGGACTTCGATCTCGCCGACGCGGTAGACCTTTGTGACCTCGCGCGCGCGCAGGACCGGCTCTCCCGAATGCGCCTGACCGACGCGCGATCCCGGAGGTGCGGGCGTCGCGGCGTCCGCGCCAATATCAGGCCGCTCCATGCGCCACTTTCACGACTCGCATCATCGTGCGTGACCGCCGAGGCGCGCTGACGACTGGAGCCGACGCGGCTACTTGTTCGGAGCCGGCTGGTTCGACGGGTGCCGCATTCCGTGATGCATCCCCATGCCCATTCCCATGCCCGGGCAGCCCTGCTGCCCCATCAGCGCCTGACATTTCTGCATCGTCTCCGTCCGGCACTCGTCGATCGATTTGTCGGAACGCAGGCAGGCGGCCATCTGCTCGTGGATCGCGGCCATGTGCTCGCGCATTTCCTTCGAGGGCGCAGCGGCCGTCGAGGAAGTGGGCGGCTCGGCCGAAACCGCGGCGCCGGCAGCGGCAACGAAAGCCGACGCGATAGCGATGTGCATCCACCGATACGAGATTTGACGAAAGTTCATAAGCGTCTCCAGGCGTTCTTACGTCTTCGCATGCGCGACCCTCTGCATGCGCGAGCGTAGAACCGGCGCTTTCCGCAAGCATCGGTACTACTCCGCAGTAGTACCGCAAGAAGCGAAAACGGGGCCTGCGCCTTGGATGCCGAGTACGTCGATTCCGACCGTCACGGGCGAACGGCCGCCTCCTTCGCGACTGGCGAGAAACGGGCGTGCTTTCCAGGGTGCATGAGCAGGAGGCTCAGCGCACCGCTGCCGATTCCGCAGGCCACGGCGATCATCCAGTCGTGGAGGTGGAGCGGGCTGACGTGCAAGAGCGCGGCGACCGTCGGAACCTGAATCAACACGACCAGCGAGAACACACCGGCGAGCACCATGATCCTTGCCACCCATGTGGTGAGTCTCGAAAGTGCGGCCGTGATGGCCGCGCCGGAGACGACGAGCACCGAAAGCGCCAGCGCACGCGCGTGCGGTACATTCCCTTCCGTGCCAAGTGCATGCCCATAGCTCAGCACTGTCGCCACCGTGACGATCAGTCCGACGAGCACGATCACGAACCAACCCCACGCGCCGTAAAAGCCCGCGTCGCGTCCGCGGCTCACCGGGGCCAGGCGCTTCGAAGGTGGGTCCTGAAAGACCAGCAGCGCGGTCGGGTGAATCAGAAGCTCGAGCCACACGATGTGAATCGGCAGGTACAGCAGCGGATATCCCGACAGCGGCACGATGGCTGCGCTCAGCACGAGCGGAATGTGCACCATCAGCAGGTACGCAAAACTGCGTTGCAGATTCCTGAAGAGCTGGCGCCCTTCGGCAATCGCGCCGACGATCGTTCGGAAGTTGTCGTCGAGCAGGACGATGGCCGCGACCTCGCGCGCGCTGCGCGTACCCCGCTCCCCCATCGCGATTCCGATATCGGCGGCTTGCAGCGCGGGCACATCGTTCACGCCGTCGCCCGTGACCGCGACGATCTCGCCCTGCCCTTGCAGCGTCCGGACGATATCCAGCTTCTGAGCCGGCACCGCGCGCGCCACGACATCGATACTGGACAGCCGCTCGCGGGCCGTCGCGGAGGCGTTTTCGAGATCGTCCATCAAGGCGACGCTCGGCCGGCCGTCTCCGAGTCCCACTTCGCGCGCGATCGTTGCGGCGGTGCCCGGATGATCGCCGGTGATCATGATCACCCGGATGCCGGCGTCCTTGCAGGATTGCACGGCCTCGCGCACGCCTTCGCGAACGGGATCCTCGAACGCGAGCAGCCCGTCGAACGCAAATCCCGACTCGGGCTCGGGCTCGCGCTCGCTCCACTCTGCGGCAGCGATGCTGCGTGTACCGCATGCGATGAGCTTGTGCCCGGCAGCCGCATACTCACCGACCTTCGTGAGCCATGCACCGCGCTGGTCTTCCGGCAGCGGCGTGCGGGCCAGCACGGTTTCGGGCGCGCCTTTGACGACGGCCAGATAGTTCCCAGAGGCGAGTCGCCATACTGCGGTCTCGCAGCGTCGGGCCTCCGTGAAGGGGAACGTCCGAACGCGCGTGAGACCCTCGTCGCTCGACGCAGGAGCGAGCGCGAGCACTGCTGCATCGAGCGGATCGCCGCTGTCCTCGCGCGAGGCAAGGGCTGCGAGCTCGAGCAGCCGTTCGGCGGACACGCCGTCTGCAGGGTCGCGATGGGAAAGGATGAGCCGGCCTTCCGTCATGGTGCCGGTCTTATCGGAACAGATACAGGTGACCCGGCCGATGTTCTCGACCGCCACCGCGCGACGTACGAGCGCCTGCCGCTTGGCGAGGCGATAGACCCCTGCGCCGAGAAAGAAGGTGAAGACGACAGGGAACTCTTCGGGCAGCGCTGCGACGGCCAGCGTGACGGCGCTCAAGAGTGCATCGACGATGCCGTAGCCCTGATGGAGGCGGATCGCTGCGAGTATCACGCACATGAGAACCGCGGCGATGAGGAGCGCCGTCACCAGCCGCCCGATCGCGGCCTGCAGCGGTGTGCGTGCATGGCTGCCTTGCACAGCCAATCGCACGATCTCGCCATACAGAGTCTCCGCGCCAGTGTAGGCGATGCGCACACGGGCCCGACCGGTGAGCAATCGCGTGCCTGCCGCTGCCCAGTGAATGGCGTCAGCGGCATCGCCATTCGCGAGATATATTTGTTTTCGTACTGGAAGCGATTCGCCGCTGAGTACGGACTCGTCGACCTGGATGTTCTCGCCGGCGACGATCAGGCCGTCCGCGGGAAACGGCTCGCCGCTTTCCACCTCGACCAGGTCGCCGGGGACGATCTCGCGCGCGGGACGCTCGACGACGACGCCGTCGCGCAGCACTCTCGCGCTGACGGCAAGGCGACTTACGAGCCCGCGCGTGGAGGCTTGCGTGCGCCGATGCAGATACGCATCCATGCCGATCAGCGGAACGATTGCAGCGGCAAGCGTGATCGCTTCCACGTAGTCACCGAGAAAGAAGAACAGCACCGCCGTGCCCAGCAGGAACCAGAGCATGGGATCGCGCAGCGTGTCGCGCGCCAGCTCGCGCCAAGTGCTCGGCGGCGCCTCGACGATGTCGTTCGGGCCGTAGAGGCGCAGGCGGTCCGACGCCTGCGCACTCGTGAGGCTGCTTTCGGAATCGAGCAGACCTTCCAGTCGGTCGAGCGGTATCTGACGGCGCATGCGGCAGCGTCAGCGATCACGCGATCGCGCAGACCGCTGCGTGCGAGCAGCATCCGTGCGATGGCGTTATTTGGACGGCTGCGGACATCTTGCCGATTGTGCTCCGAGCTCCGGAGTTTGTGGCCTGATCAGACTGCCAGTGGACTGGCGCATCGGCATGCGGATGCCGCGCGCAGGGCTACGTAGAAATCACGAGCCGGAAGATGCGAGAGGTCGAGGCGCGTTTACTGATGCGGTCTGGCCCCTTGCAGGGTCCGCCCGGGCCGGGTCTGCCCCAAGCGAGCGTGCGCCGGTGTGGTCTCTCGAGCGCCGGCGCAGCCGCATCGCACGTCACACACGAGGCACACACGAGTGCGCCTTCAGCTCGTATAGCCGAGCGATGACAAGGCCTTCAACGCTGCGAGGAAACCGCCGAGGTTCAAGACGTGGCGGCCGTAGTTCACGAGCTGCCATCGCGACAGCGTCACGCGGGCTGCCGTCGTCAAGCTTTGCGCGCGAGAGAGTCGGACCATGGTTGGGATGAAGTACGAGAACGTCATCACGCGCTCCGCCAGCGTGATCCAGCGGGAACGCCATGCGTGCCCGGGTGCTGCCGAAGACTGCCGAGACTCCTGACGGGCAGTACGCGAGTCTACGGCAAGCTCACACTGGATTGGCGGGTGGGCCGCGACGCGCTCTCGGGCAGCGCGTCGAGATCATTCATCCGACTATGTGTAAGTTTACCCAGGCATATGGGTCATATGTTACGATTCCCACGACCCACTCCGGAGTGCATGCAATGGCCGGCGCCGCAGCCAAGACTTCAGCGTCTCACCTCAACGAGGTAGCCCTCGATCTACTGCGCGCCCGCAGTGTTTCCCAACCGCATGAGTGGATCGAGAAGCATCTCGCGCGGCGCAGCCCCGGAATGAGCGGGATCGAGCTCCATCGGCAGATCGAATCGGGCGTCCCGGGAAAGGCCATCCCGAATCTGCTCATGTTCCTCGACTTCACGCGTGAGGACTTCAGCGATCTCCTGGGCCGTGCGAGGAAGACGCTCAACGAGCTCGAGCGGCGCGCTCATCTGTCCAGGGCGGACAGCGATCTTCTCTACCGGATTGCGCGCGCGCTGGTGTACGCCGTGAGTGTCTTCGGCGAGACGACCTACGCGGTGCAGTGGCTGAAGGAGCCCAACGAAGCGTTGGGCGGTGCAGTCCCTCTGAAACTGCTGGCGACAGTAGAAGGCGATGAAGTCGTGCGCGCTGAGCTGGGCGCAATCGAGCACGGGCTGCCGGCTTGAGGGTCTATCGCTTCGTCAGCACCCGTTTTCCGGATGGACTCTCTTGCGAAGGCGCCCGCCGCAATGGCGGTCGCTGGAACAGCAAGGGTGTCCCAATCCTGTACTGCGCGACCAGCGAGTCCCTTGCGATGCTGGAACTGCGCGTGCATGCGCCGCACCCTTACCCGCGCACGCGTCTGAGATTCATCATCGAAGTTCCGGACGATGCGATCGACGAAGCACCCGTCGCCGCGCTTCCGCGCGGATGGAACAAGCTCCCGCCTTCTCCCGCCAGCAAGCGCTTCGGAGACGAGTGGGTGGCCTCCGGATCGAGCCTCGGCCTGCTCGTGCCGTCGGTGATTGCCTCGGAAGAGCGAAACCTGCTGTTGAATCCGGCGCACGCCGGATTCAGAGAAGTGCGGCTGGTGAAAAAGAATCGATTGCGGCTCGACATGCGGCTTTACGGGAAGGCACGTCGATAAGGGTCGACGTACGGACTCCATCCGCGCTCACCGAAGCGACAGCAACCCGCTCCGAATCCCGAGATCGCGGCGATGCTCGCCGTGCCGTCACGACGCGTGCTTGAGGTTCGCCAGGTCTATCGCTGCACGCAGCCCCTTGGCCAACTTCTGCGCATCGTCATTCGCCCAGAAGTGCATGAAATAGAGCCGCGGCGTCTCGTCGATCATGTGACTGTGCAGCGCCGTCACTTCGATCCCATGCTGGCGCAAAGCCTTCAGCACGGGATTCACTTCGTTGCCCAGGAGCACGAAGTCGCCCGTCACCGCCGCCTTTCCCCCGCCGGTCGGCTGGAAGTTGATCGCAGTCGCCGTGCCCATCGCGGGAGGGATGGTCATGCCGCCCTCGGTGATCGTTTCTGCGCGCGGCAGGCCAACCTGATACACGCCGCCGTTCGCCGTCCCCTTCGCCCCCATCACCTTTTCGAGAGCGGCCGTATCGAGATCGATTGCGGGCGGCGGCGATGAGGCGGGTGCGGCCAACGGAGTCTTACTGAGCGCAAGCGCCTCGTGCAGAGTTTGCGCCAGCTTCACCGGATCGCCATGTGCAACGATGTGCATGTAGAACACCGGCTGTGACGTCCGCTGCAGGTGATTGTGGATCGCACTGATCTCGACGTCGTGATCGATCAGGTGCTTCATCACCGGACTGATCTCGCTCTCGGTGAGGACGAGGTCTCCCATCACCATTGCCGCATTTCCGGCAGGCTCGAACGCGACCCACGAGCCCAGAGCGAGCGAAGGCTTGATGGCGATGCCATCTACGGTCACCTTCAGATCCGATCGCGGCAGCCCATACTTGTAGACGCCTCCCGGCTGGGAAGCACCCTTTCTACCCATCGCCTGATCGACCTTGCTCCAGTCGATGTCCGCGGCGATCGCCGACGTGGTCATGAAGATCGCGAGGCTTGCGAGCAAAAACGGATGGCGAGTCATGGGAACTCTCCTCTCACGAATGGCGAAGGCGGAGCTGCCCCTCACGCACCGGCGCATCATACACAGGTCCGCTCACGGCCGGACCGAACATCGATACTTCTCCGCGCGCGGCACACGAAGCGACACGGAAGCATCGACTCCGAAGTGCACGAGCTCGAATGACGCGCGCAACCCGTCAATGCTTCTCTTTCCCGTAGAGCTCCCAAGCGACGTCGATGAGATAGGCGTGGATCTGGTCGACCTCGCGCTCGCTGAGCAGATCGTCCCACCGCGGCATACCGCGCGGCTGTAGCGCGCCGCCACGCACGATCTGCTGGAAAGCCGCGTGCGTCGCCGGCGTCGAACGACGCAGATCGGGCACCGGTCCGCGCCCTGCATTCGTGTGGCAGTGTGCGCAGTTCTCGGCGAACAGCTCACGACCCGCCGCGATGTCCGCCGGCGTGCCCATGCGCGCCGGTGGCTCGCTCATCGGCGGCAACGGCGCGAGCGGCTCCGGCTGCGGGATCGCCCCACCTCCGAGGCGCAGCGCGACGATTCGATTGGCGTTGCCGTTACGCGAGGCGATGTTGTCCGGCATCCACGTGCTCCACCCGCCTCCGCCGCTACCGGTGAGGATGGCCACGTACTGCACACCATTCACGGAATACGTCATGGGAGCGGCGATCATCGCGCTGCCGATCATGATCTCGCGCAGGAGCGCGCCGGTCGTGTCGTCGAAAATGCGCAGGTTACCGTCGAGCCCGCCTTGCATCACGAGACCGCTCCCGGTGGAGAGCACACCGCCGTGATCCATGAACCCCTTCTTCGGGCCGGTCCACACCACCTGCTTCTTCACCGGGTCCCACGCCTTCAGCGCGGCCCACGGTGTCGGGTCGGGGCTATTCGCAAGCAGCTCCGGGTCCTTCGTCGTGACGCCGAAGCCCGCAGACACGTTGGTGTTGAAGCGGCCCGGCCGATACGGCCGGAATTTCTCAGGCCGGCGATAGGTCGCGCCGAAGTGCACCGTGGGGATGTACACGAGCCCGGTGCGCGGGCTGAACGACATCGGATTCCAGTTGTGAGCACCCACCGGCGAGGGGAAGACGACCTTCTCCTTGCCGTCTTCGTAATCCGTGCGCGCGACGTTGAACACCGGGCGGCCTGTCTTCAGATCGATACGGCTCGCCCACGTCACGTCTTCATACGGATCCGCGGATAGCAACTCGCCCGTCTTGCGGTCGAGCACGTAGAAGAAGCCGTTCTTCGGCGCGTGCATCAGCACTTTGCGCGGCTGGCCGTCGATGGTGAGCGTCGCGAGCTGGATGTGCTGTGTGGCCGTGTAGTCCCACTGATCGCCCGGCACTTCCTGGTAATACCAGACGAGGCGCCCGGTATCCGGATTGATCGCCAGCAGCGAGGACAGGAACAGGTTGTCCCCGCCCTTCGGGCTGCGCAATTCACGGTTCCACGGCGCGCCGTTTCCCGTGCCCACGTACAGCAGGTTGAGCTCCGGGTCCCACGCCATGCTGTCCCAAGCAGTGCCGCCGCCACCGAGCTGCCACTGTCGGTCCGGATCCCAGGTTTTCGCGGCCTGCTCGAGCTCGGGATTTTCGAACGGCTTCGACGGATCGCCGGGCACGATGAAGAAGCGCCAGGCCAGCTTGCCATCAGCGAGGTTGTACGCACTGACGTAGCCGCGCGCATCCAGCTCCGCGCCGCCGTTGCCGATCACGACGACGTTGCCTGCCACCTGGGGCGCGCCGGTCACCGTGTACCCGCGCGCGCGATCGACGATCGTGTCCGCCTTCCACAGCACCTTGCCGTCACGGGCGTCGAGCGAATAGAGAATGCCGTCGATCGATGCGACGTAGACGCGCCCCTGCCACACCGCCACGCCACGATTGACCTGATCGCAGCACGAGCTCCGCGTGTACTTCAAATCGGCCGGCGGCTCGAAGCGCCACAGCAGCTTGCCCGTCGCGGCGTCGAGCGCATACGCGCGCCCGGCGACGCCCGAGGTGTACATCACGCCGTCGACGACGATCGGCGTCGCCTCCATGCCGCGATCCGTGCCCGTCGCGAAGTTCCACGCAAAGCCCAGGGTGTTCACGTTCTCGCGCGTGATGCTGTCGAGGGGCGAGTAATGCGTGCTGCCGAAGTCGCGGCCGCCGGTCAACCAGGCACCCGGTTCGGCCGACACGGCGAGCAAGCGCTTGGCGTCCACCTGGCCGGGCGCCGGCGCCGCAGCGGACGACCCTGCCTCACTCGAGGGCGATTTCTGACATGCGGCCAGTGCGAAAGAAGCCAGCACGGCCAGCGTCAAGCCGGTGAATCGGTACATCAGTCTTGCCCCCCGCGATTCGGTCGCCATGGTCTTTGGAACATTCTATTCGCGGGAGGCGCGTAGCCCCGTCCCTTCGAAGAATTCTCCCGCAGCGTGGCGCACGGGCGCGCGGCGCCCGGAAACCGGGGCTGCCCTCACGGCCACGTTTCCGCGGGAACGCTTACCGCGCCATTCGCTCCGACCGGGCGGCCGTGGCCCGCCGCGTCAGCTGACTCATTTTTGCGAAGCAGTTGATCACGCGCGACGTCTTCTCTCCAGCCGCGCCTCGCAGTATTTCATTTGCAGAGGCGACATACGGCGCGCGCTCGCGAAACCCTGCATACGACAGGTGCGCGCCGCGCGAAGAGGGGGGAACATCATGTTCGACGTTCAGATCGGCGGCCTGACGCTTTCGCACGCAGGCCCGGCACGGCCCGACGCAAACGATGGGCCGCTGACGTGGGGCCGCACGTCGGAACAGTCGTACGACATCTACCTGGCCGATCGCACACAGCACCTGACGGTGAACGGTCGGCGAGTGGTGCTGCAGCCCGGAGATTTCACCCTCGCGCATTCCGCCTCTGCATCGACAATCGTCGCCGACGAGCCTCACGCGATGCTCGCGCTGCGAGTCCCTGCCAGTGTCTTGCGCGCCTACGTGCGCGACCCGGAGCGCGCAGTGGGGGTCTGTTTCCAGGGCGCCGACGGTCCCTCGCGAGTGGTCTCGCTCATGCTGCGCGAGATGTGTCGGATGGTCGAAGGCGGCGCCCTCAGCACGGTGGGCAACCGGTTGCTCGTCAGCATGTTCCAAGCGTTTGCGGCCTGTTGCGATCTGCTCGAACCGCACCCGAGCGTTTCCGCTTCCAGCGCCGCGGCACGGCGCGCGCAAATCCGCGCAGCGATCGACGCACGGCTGCGCGATCCGGAGCTCTCGTTGCGTTCGCTTGCACGCGAGCTCGGACTCTCCACCCGCTATATCCAGATGCTCTTCAACGAGCGAGGCGAGTCGATCTCACGCTATGTCCGCAATTGCCGGCTGGAGGCGTGCCGGCGTGAGCTCGCCGACCCCGCGTGTCGTACGCACAGCGTGACAGCGATCGCATTCCGGTGGGGATTCAACAGCGCAGCGCATTTCTGCCGCGTCTTTCGCGCTCGCTACGGAACGAGCCCGAGCCGCTTTCGCGAGCACGCACTCGCACACGACGTGCCCGAGCGCGCCTCGTCGACGAACACGAAGCACTCCCTGGATCGCAACCGGCTCGCCTGGATCCGCAGGTCGGCCGAGTTGTCTACTCCTGGAGGCAAGCTCGAAATCGGTGCATCAGAAGTGATTCAACCGTGACGAGGGTCCGCGTGGGCAAAGCGCCACAGCTTGTGCTTTCTTGAAAAGCTGATCACGCCTTTTTGCGTGTTCTTGAGGGCAGTACCCGTTGCTATGATGAAAATCATAGGGCATGGACCACGATCCCGGCGCGAGACACGCGATCGGAAAAGAACACACGCGTGTGCGCGCCGTGCACTACTGCAGGAGAGCTCGGCTGCGTTGAGGTTATAAGCGCCGCGGCAGATCCGCGGCGCACGAGGGGGATTGATGAGAGTTGAAGCCGTTTCGCGCGTGGCCTTTCACGGCCGCGCGAACTCCACCCGATATTCCGTCGTTGCTGCCTCCATCTTCGCCATCCTGACGAGCGCGGCGGCGAACGCACAGGGCGAGGCGTCGGACGGTGAGGGCCTTGCGTCCGTGGTCGTCACCGCGCGCTACACGCAGGAGGATGTGCAGGCGACGCCGCTCGCGATCACCGCGATCACCGGCGACGATCTCGAGGCGCGCAACCTCGACAACGTCACGAACCTGGGCGCCGCCGTACCGAACTTCTACACCCGTCCGGGCGTCGCGGCGCAGGGCCCGACCCCCACGATCACCCTGCGCGGTGTCAGCGCGGGCGACTACAACTTCACGTTCGATCCCGCCGTCGGCATCTACATCGACGATGTCTATCACAACACCCTCTTCGGCTCGGCGCTCGACCTGATGGACCTCGAGCGTGTCGAGGTATTGCGGGGACCGCAGGGCACGCTCTTCGGCAATGCCAGCATCGGCGGCGCCCTGCGGCTCTTTTCCAAGACGCCGCGCGGCGACGATACCGGTTACCTCGAAGCGGCCTACGGCAGCTTCGATCGAGTGGAGATCAAGGGTGCGTTCGACACGGCGCTCGTGCCGGACAGGCTGTTCATGCGGGTGTCCGGCGTCTCGAAGCGCGCCGATGGCTATGTCGACCAGCTCGATTTCACCTGCATGATGAACAAGCTCGGCACGCCAGAGCTCGCCGGCAGCTTCCCGAGCGCGGACACGAGCGCCAACCAGCGAGGCTGCAAGATCGGCAGCTTCGGAGGTACGCAGCTCAATGCCGCGCGCGCGATGTTGCGGTATGTGGCATCCGACCGGCTCGAGTTCAACGTCATCGCCGCCTACAGCGAGCAGCATGACGAGGTCACACCGGAGGTGCTGCTCGCAGCAACGCCCTCCACCACGGACAACTTCACGTCCACGTACAACGACATGATCTTCGCGCGGTACGGCATCCGGTACGACAGTCGCTTCCTGCCGCCGCCGGGGAACAAGTACGCGAGCTACGCGACGTTCGTTTCACCTTTCCGCGGGCGCAACCTGAAGAACGAGAACGCCCAGGACTCGCGCGACTTCTCGGCCAGAATGGATCTCGACATCACGGACCAGATGCATCTGAAAGCCATCGTGGCCCACGGCAACTACGGCGGCATCTATACGCAGAGCCCCGACCTCTCGCCGCTCGGGCTCGCGCATGCGTACGGCACTTTCGACGTGAATCAGAACACCGCAGAGGTGCGCCTTACGGGCACGACTCTCGGCACGCGGCTCGAGTGGGCGACCGGGCTCTTCTATCTGAAAGCGGACGAGCACCTGGGCGGCCTGCAGGACTACGTGACCACCTCGTTCCAGGTGCACGACCGCGTAGACGTCAACAACAAGTCGGCGTTCGTTCACGGCGTGTTCCATCTCACTGACAGGTTCTCCGTGACCGCCGGCGCACGCTACTCGGACGCGGAGAAGATCTACTCGTTCGATCATCCGGGGCTACTGCAAATCGCTACACCGTTCCCGGCGGAGGCGAACAACGTCGACTGGATGGTGGGCGCAGACTTCCGCTTCACGGACAACGCGATGCTCTACAGTCGAGTCGCCACTGGCACGCGCCCGCCCGGCGTGTTCGCGCGGCCGGTTACCATCTATCAGCTCAGCTCGTTCGACGCGGAGAAGCTCACCTCCTACGAGCTCGGCTACAAGAGCCAGATGTTCGACAACCATCTGCGCTTGAACCTCGCCACGTACTACAGCGACTACTCCAAGCGCCTGACCGGCATGAACCGCTTCGAGTGCCTGGGCGAGCCGCCGCCCAAGACACCACGTCTGGTCGCCTCGGACTGTCCGCCGGGCGGCTCGGTCACCTGGGGCGGCTACATCACCACGCCGGCGACGGTGCGAGGGTACGAGCTCGAGGCCGCGGCCGAGCCCGTCGCGAATCTGTTGCTGAATCTGAACGCCGGCTACAACGATTTCGAGCCGGGCGTGAAGACGCTGGGACAGCCGGGTTATCTCTATCCCGGCAACCTGATCCAGCCGCGCGTGAACGCAAGTGGCGGTGCGCAGTATCACCTCCACTTCCCGGCCGGCGTTCTGACGCCGCGTCTCGACTGGGTGTATCAAAGCAAGCAAACGTTCAATCCGCGCAGCTCGACGACGGCACCGCTGCCCTTCAACACCATCGGTGGAACGTCGGTGTTCAACGCACGGCTGAGCTACGAGCCTGCCGACAGCAAATGGCTGATCGACCTTGCCGTGACCAATCTGTCGGACAAGTATTACTACTACGCGCAGTTCTCGGGCTCCGGTTTCGCGACGACGGCGCCCGTGGCACCGCCGCGGCAATATCTGTTCTCCGTGAGACGTTCGTTCTGAGCCGCCAATCGACGAGGCGAGTCAACTTCTGTTGCGTGAGGAAGCTGTGATGAGAATCCACAAGGTATCGAGCACGATCGGTTTGGGCCTCGCCCTCATGTTGTGCGGCTCGCTGCACGCGGCGGAGCCGATGAAGCTCACAGCGCTCGACTACATCGAGATCCAGCAGCTCAACGCGCGCTATTCGTTCGCGATCGACCATTGCACGAACAGCGGCTACGACTACGCGGACCTCTACACCGAGGACGGCGAGTTCGGCGTCTCCGAGGAGTGGGGCAAGCCCGGCCGCGTGTTCGCCAAGGGGCGCGATGCGCTCGCGAATGCCGCCGGCGGCGGACCAGGCGGGTGCCGCGATCCCAAGACGATGATGGGCTACGGCATCACGCACATCCTCGTGGACCTGGTGATCACGCCGACGCCGACCGGCGCCGTCGGTCGCTGCAAGCTCCTCGCGGTGGGCGTGGGCGGCAATCCGACCACCGTCGAGCAACAGGGGGGCTACGAAGACGTGTACGTCAAAACAGACAAGGGCTGGCGCTTCAAGACGCGCTATCACGTCTTCCCGAACATGGCGAGCTCTGTGCAGTTCGGCAAGAAGAAGCCATGAGCGCGCGGTCCTCTCGCATGAAAACGGCAACGGCATTCGCTTTGCTCAGCGTGTCGGCGCTCGGCGCGGCACACGCCCAGTCGAGCACTCCGCCCGCTGAACGCCCTTTCGAGATCGTGAGGGTGGATCCGGCCCTCGACGCCGTCATCGCGCCCGATGCAAAACTCGAGCTGCTGGTCGACGGATTCGGGCTGACGGAAGGGCCCGTCTGGTTACCGGAGGGCAACTCGGGTTCGCTTCTCCTGAGCGATCTCACGGCGAACGTGATCTACAAGTGGACCCCTGCCGGGGTGTCCGTCTTCCTGGACAAGGCCGGCTACAGCGGCACGGACATCAACAACGCCGGCACGCAGACCCGCCGTGGGCGCATGGCCGTGATCATGATCGGTCCGAACGGTACGGCGCTCGATCCGCAAGGCCGGCTCGTGTGGTGCGCATCGCCGGACCGTACGCTCGTGCGGCTGGAGAAGGACGGCTCGCGTACCGTGGTCGCGGATCGGTACGAAGGCAAGCGGTTCAACGGTCCCAACGATCTCGTGATCCGCTCCGACGGTGCGATCTACTTCACCGACAGCGACTTCGGCCTGCGCGGCTCGACGAAGAGCCCGCTCAAAGAGCTGAGCTTCAACGGGGTGTATCTCGTCAAGGACGGCAAGGTGACCCTGCTGCTCGACAACAACTCGCTCGGCGGCTTTCCGAACGGGATCACGTTGTCGCCCGATGAGAAGTATCTGTATCTCAGCTCCGGCTTCACGAAGATGATGCGCTACGAGCTGAAGAAAGACGGGACTCTCGGCGCGGGGTCCGTCTTCTTCGCCGGCGGCGAGGGCATCGTCGATGGCATGAAGACGGACAACGCCGGCAACTTGTATTCAACGGGGGGCGCCGGGCCAGGCGCCGTACGCATCAGCTCGCCGCAGGGGAAGCACCTGGGGACGCTGCATCTGCCGATCTCGAACAAGGAACCGCTCCAGCAGATCTGTGCCACGAACGTGGCATTTGGCGATGCCGACGGCAAGAGCCTCTTCATCACGGCCTGCACGGCACTGTATCGTATACGCGTGAAAGTTTCGGGTTTGCGCAGCCATTAACAACCTGCTCAATATCAACTCGTTCGTCCGCGTCGCTCGGCTCGGCAGCTTTTCAGGCGCCGCGCGCGAGCTGCGCGTGGCCCCGTCGGTCATCGCCAAGCGCATCACGCAGCTCGAGAAGGCGATCGGCGCGCGGCTGGTCATGCGCTCGACGCGGGGGCTCAATCTCACCGCCGCCGGCGAGCGCTATCTGCCGCGCTTCGTCCGGCTGATCGCCGAGCACGATGAGCTGTTCGCCGGACAGGAAGGGCACGAGCGCAGCATCGAGGGGCTGATCCGGATTCAGACGCCGCCCACCATCACCTCGCTGTTCCTCGGCAAGATTCTGAGCACGTTCCAGCAGCAACACACGCTGGTGGACATGGAAGTCATCCTGATGGAACGCTCGGTGAACCCGCTCGAAGAAGGGTTCGATCTGTGCATCGGGGCGTGGCCGGTGTCGTATCCGAACGTCGTGGACGTGCCCCTCTGCAAGTACGAGCTGATCACGTGCTGTGCGCCATCGTACCTACGCGATCACGCCCGGCCGCAACACCCGACGGAGCTCGTCGACCATCCTTGTCTGACGACGGCGCTCTTCCGGACCACGTGGGGCTTCACGCATTCGCGCGGCTCGATGAACATCGAAGTTCACTCGCGCATGCAGTCGAGCGATAGCTGCATGATCCGGGATGCCGCGCGTATGGGGCTCGGGATCGCGATCCTGCCCCGCTTCCTCGTGGACGAGGATCTGCGCAAGGGCACGATGGTGGCGCTGCTCGAAGACTTCCCCGTGAACCCCTACTGGATCAAGCTCTCGGTGCCGCGCATGAAGATGACCCGACCGGCCGTCCACCAGCTCGTCCAGTACCTGAAGGCGTCGATGCAGCCGGTTCCGCCCTGGGAACGCTGAGCCCCCGCCCTGCTCACCGCTCGCTCGCGGAGCCGCCGCTCGTCGGGGCCGTGAGCTGCTTCTTGAACTTCTTGAACATGACGGACTCGCTCATGTTCGGCCACACGTGGGTGCGTGTCTTGAAGCGCCAGCCCTGGTCTGTTTTGACGTACACGTCTTCGTAGCCGCCCTGCCGCTCGACGGCCGTGGGATCCCCGCCCACGCCGATGGCAAGCAGATACGATTTGCCGGTCGCCCCCTCGGCCGTCGGCGTGATCACGAGATTCACGGTGACGTGGCTGATGCCGTAGCCCGGAGAAGATTTGGGGTCCACGCACTTGCCATCGCGCCCGCCCGCCACGCGTGCCAGCGCCTCGCGGCCCGTCGTCACGAACGTACGGTTGCCGCCGCCGCCCCAGCGATCGGAGACCGCGAACTCGCCATCGGGCGTGTAGAGATCGGCATAGTCGTAACCGGCGTTCGAGCACTCGTCGATATAGAACGGGTAGCTGGCCACGAGCTGCTGGATCTCGATGTAGTCCTGCGTGGAGAGATGCGGCGCGGCCGTTTCCTGCGTGGCAGCCGCGTCGTGGCTGCGCGCGCTCTGATCAGCCGCCGCCGCGCCCTCGGCCGCCGTACCCTTGGGCGCGCCGCACGCGCTCAGCATCGCCACACCCATGATGCCGGCCCCTACTGCAGCGAACCTGACCGCTCTCGCAACCGATCGTGAATGCATTGGTGCTCCTCGCCGTTACTTCTTGGGCGCCGGCTCGCCGGGCGTCTCCGCGACCCGGCGCAGAAACTTCCAGCGGCCCCCTTCGCGCACGAGCGTATCCTCATACTGACCGGCCAGCGCAACGACGGGCTTGCCGTCCACCATGCGCATGAAGGTCCACTTCGACCACGCGGTCGCACGATCGCCTTGCACGTCGATGATCGCGTTCGTCAGCAGGTGGAAGTTCGTGGGAACCGGAGCCGCCTTGGAATCCTTGAACGACTCTTCCATCGCGGCCTTGATGGCCGCCGGCCCGCGGAACGTGCCCAGGCTGCCGCTCCATTCGCCGTTCGTGGCGAAGAGTTGCGAATAGGTGGCGAAGTCGCGGCTGTCCAGCGCGCGACCGTACTCCATCAGCAGGCGCTCGATCGCAAGGTGATCTTCCACTTGCTCCAGACGAGCGGCGATGGACGCAGCTTCTTTGGGCGGTTCCGCAGCGACCGCCGTCGCGGCGGCGGCGCACAGCACGAGCAAGCAGGCCCAACGATGGCGTTTCATTTTCAGTCCCTCAGCGGTTGCAGCTCTCGATTCACTTCCACGGACGGCGAGGTGAGCTCCACTCCGGTCTGCTGTTCGAGCGAGCGCACGAGCTCGCTCACGCTGCTGCCCTTCGCAATGCGCGCCTGCGTGGCGCGCCACAGGGTCTGCGCCGTTTCGGACAGCGGCAGATTCAGCTTCAGCTCCGCCGCGAGCCGCAGCGCGATGTTGATGTCCTTGACCATGAGGTCGAACTTGAACGGATCGTCGAAGCGGCGGGTGAGCACGCGCTGCGGGATGTGCATGCGGCTGATCCACGACATGCCCGTCGACTCGTTGAGCACATCGTTCATCACGGCCGGGTCCAGCCCGTAGGCCTTGCCCATGACGAGCCCTTCGGCCGTCGCGAGGAACGTGATCGACGTGATGAGATTGTTGATCGACTTCATCGCGTGGCCCGAACCGACCGGACCCAAGTGAAACATCTGCCGGCCGAGCACTCGCAGAAGCGGCGTCACCCGCGCGACGGACTCGGTATCGCCGCCCACCATGAACACCAGCTCCGCGGAGATGGCGCCCGCCTCCGCCCCGGAGACGGGTGCATCAACGGTCGAGATACCGGCCTTGGCGAGCCCCTCCGCAATTTCCTTGGTGAACTCCGGTTCCGATGAGGAGGTGTCGAGCAGCAGCCCACCCGGCTTGAAGCCGTGTACCAGGCCGCGCGCACCGAGCGCGATCTCGCGAACCTCGAGCCCCGAGGGCAGCATCGTGACGACGATGTCGGAAGCGCTCGCGACCGCAGCCGGCGTGCTCGCGACGCTCACCTGGGGCACCGCCGCCTGCAAGCGCGCCACTGGCTCTTTATTGATATCGAGGACCGTGAGCGCGTAACCCGCGCGGGCGAGGTGCCGGGCCATCGGCAGCCCCATGACTCCTAGTCCAATGAATCCGATCCGGGGTTTGACCGTCGTCAACGTCCGCTCCATCTAGCTCTTCGGCCCTGGCATCAGGCCCGTGGTTTTCATCTGGATCTTGTAGACGGCGTCGCATGCCGTGACGAAGAGCGTCCGTGCATCGTCACCGCCGAAGGCAATGTTCGTCGCGCAGATCTGCTTTTTCGGCTCGCCGCCGTAGATCGGGAGGTTGAGCAGGCCGAGGAAGCGGCCATCGGGAGCGGTGACGCGAATGATCCCGGGGCCTGCGCCGCCCGAGGAGAACACGTTGCCCTTCACGTCGACCTTGATGCCATCGCCGATGCCATCGCCCTCTGCGAGCAGCATCGAAGCGCCGAGTGTGCCGTCCGCATGCAGCTCATAGCGCTTCAGCTTGCGACCGGCCGTCAGGTACAGGTAGCGCTCGTCGGGCGACAGCGCGATACCGTTCGGTATGCCGCCGAGCGCAGTGTCGTCGAGCACCATGCGCGCAGTACCGTCCTTGATCATCCAGATTCCGTTCGGCAGCTCTTTCAGCGGACTCTTGCCGGCGCCGCGCAGACCGAAGTCGTTGTCGGTCAGAAACACGGCATCGTCGGAGCGGATGACGATGTCGTTCGGGCCGCTGAAACGCTTGCCGCCGGAACCGTTCGCGAGCACGGTGCGCGTCGTGCCGTCCTTCTCGAGCCGCATCACCGCGCGATCATTGTCGGCACACCACACGAGGCGGCCCTGCGAATCCAGACTCGCGCACGACGGCCCGATGAGCAACACGTGCGAGCGCCCGCTGCGCGTCTGTGTGCCGGTGTTGTTCACGTCGTTGCCGGTGTAGCCGGCATTGTCCAGGAACACGGAGACGCGATTGTCCTGCGTGACCTTGTAGATGACGTTGTCGAGGAGCCCGCCGACCAGCAGATAGCCGCTCTCGTTGCCGTGCAGGCCGCGAGGTATCCACACCGGGCCCTCGTTCAGGCCGAAGCCGTCCGCCATGAGCTGCGCCTTCGTGTTCGGCGCGATGAGCGCATCGAGCGCGGGATCCGCGCGAGTGATGCTGAAATCCTTTGCCTCGGGCGGCGGGCCGTCGCCGCGCATTTGCGGCTTGATGGGTGCGGCGGGCGGCGATGCGGATGCGGCCGCCCGGCGTGCAGCCATGCCTTCTGCAGTGTCCGGCCAGTCGTAGCCCGGCCAGACGTGCACGCGGGACTTGAACTTCCAGCCCTTCGGCGTCTTGACGTACTCGTCCTCGTAACCGCCCTGCCATTCGATCGCCACCGGGTTTCCGCCCACGCCGGTGGCGAGCAGCGTGGATTTGCCGTGCGCGCCAGTTGCCGTGGGCGTCACGACGAGGCTCGTCGCAATGTGATGTACCTGCACTCCGCTGACTTTCGGCTTCGGCTTGCAGCCATCCTTGCCGCCTCCCGCGGCAACCGCCAACTCTTCGCGGCCGCGGTACCACACCTTCACGTTGGCACCGCCCCATTCGGACGCGACGCCAAATGTGCCGTCGTCCGTGTACATGTCGGCGTAGTCGTAGCCGCTATTGGTGCAGTTGTCGATCTTGTACGTATAGCCGTCGGTCAGCTCCTGGATCTCGATACGATCCTGCGGAGTGAGCCGGGTCACCTTCTGCGCGAGAACGGTAGCCGGCAGTGACGTCGCAAGAGCAAGCGTGAGCGTATTGACGAGTGTCCTGGCTAACATGACGCGTCCTCAAAAAGTCTTGCGCAGGCTGAGCGAGACCTCCCGCGGCGGCGCAATGACCCCGGCGGTCGCCACGGTGGAACCCGAGAAGAGCGTGTAAAAGTAGTACTTGTCGAACAGGTTGGTCGCCGCGAGCGTCGCCTGCCAGCCCTTCTCGCCGAAATCGTAATTGATCTGCGCGTTGAAGATCGTGTGCGCAGGGACGATGTCCCGCGGACCGGACGGCGCCTGGATCGACGGCGAGAACGTGAACGTCTGCCTGCTCGTGTAGAACGCGTCCAGACGCGGCGTGAGCGTTCCGTTGCCGAGCGGAATCGCGTACTGGATTCCTGCGTTCCCGTTCCATTCGGGCTGCGGCAGATTGCCCTTCACCATGTATCCCGGCTGGCCCGGCGTCTTCACGCCGTTGATGAAATGGTTGTAGCCGCCGGAGAGGCTGAACAGCAGCCGGTCGATGGGCTCCACGGTCGTTTCGAGCTCGACGCCGCGGACCTTTGCCGGCGTACCAATGGTGATACTCCAGCCGATCGCGCCGCCCGGCGGACAGTCGGCCGCCGATAGGCGACGCGTCGGCGGCGGCGGCTCGCCCAGGCACTGGAAGCCCGCCTGCGACGTCAACCGCTTCGAGTAGTCGCTGTAGAACAGCGCGACGTTCGTGCGCATCCGCCGATTGAAGAATTCCGTCTTGAACCCGGTCTCGTAGGCGGTGAGCTCTTCGGCCGGATACTCGGAGAGCTGATAGATCGTGTTCACGATCGTCGTAATGCCCGCCGGACGCGAGCCCGTCGCGACCGAGGCATATCCCATCACCTGATCGGTGAACTGGTAGTTCGCCGAGATGAGCCAATCGGTACGATTGGCGCCGACGGAGAACGGGATCGTGCGGTCGAAAAGCGGCGGGTGGTTCAGCGAGGCGTCCTTTTCCGTCCTGGCGAAGCGCAATCCCGCGGACACGCTCAGATGATCCGTCAGATGGTAGTTGCCGTGGACGAACGCGGATTTCGTTTCCGTGTGGAACAGGTCGTCTTCGGTGAAGTTGATGGTGATGAAGTCGATATCGCCACGCAGGTTGTTACGCGACTTCAGATAGAACAGCCCGGCCGCCCAATCCAGCTTGTCGCCGAAGCTCGTGCCGGTGAGACGCGCCTCGCCCGTGTATTGCACGGTGTCGAAGAAGACCTGCCCCTGCACGTAGCCGAGCGGCGAGACATCGCCCGCCTGATGCAGATGGCCGCCGTTGTGGCTATAGCCGAAGATCGTCTTCAGGTGCATCTGGTCCGTGACGTCGTAGTCCACTTTGAACGAGCTGTCGCGGCTGAACTGACCCTGCGAATTGTCGAAGGCGATACCCTCGAGCGGCCGATCGAACGTCGCATAGGCGGAGTACCGGCGCCCGGGCGGCGGCAGGAAGCGGTTGTCGTACTGGATGCCGTACGCCGCGAGCACCTTCGCGTTGTACACGGAGTTGAAGCCGTCGTTCTGCGCCGGGTGCGCATCGACGAGCAATTCGGCGGGCGCCTCGTCGTCCGCGCGGTAGTACGAGGTCGTCGCGGAGAACTCCAAGCGGTCGCTTGCGACGTAGCGCATCACGGCTTTCGCCGAGGTGTCGTTGATGCCGCCGAATGTTCCCATCTTGCAGTCGCGCTGGGGCGCGCTGCGGTCGGCCGACGGAAAGCTGCCCGCGAGCTCGGGCGTTCCAAGTCGATTCATCTCGCACGTGAAATCGAGCTGGTCGACGTAGCCATCTTTGCGGTCCGTCTGGCCGGACACGCGCACGAACAGGTTGTCCGTGACGGCCGCATCGTATGCGCCCTTCACTCTCACCCGGTCGAAGCTGCCGTACGCTGCTTCGAAATAGCCGCTGCCATCGCCCTTCGGCTGTTTCGAGAAGATGCTGACGGTGCCCGCGATGCTCGCATTGCCCGCGAGCGTACCTTGCGGCCCGCGCCGGACCTCGATGCGCTCGATGTCGCCGAGATCGAGATTCGAGCCGACGAGCGTGCTGTGATACACGTCGTCGACGTAGATGCCGACCGCCGGGTCGCGCGCGAAGCTGTAGTCGCCCGCCGTCACGCCACGCATGGAGATCGTCGGCGTCGGCCCCTGAACCGCATCACCGACGTGCGTGTAGAGATTGGGAACGACCGCCCCGAGAGTCGCGACATTCGGAATCGCGCGATTCTCGAGCTCCGCGCCCGACACCGCCGTGATGGCGAGCGGCGTGGTTTGCAGATTCTCCTGGGTATAGCGCGCCGAGACGGTGACTTCCTGCAGCGCGCCTGCGTCGCTTGCCGGCTTCTCCTGCGCTTCAGCAGTGCTCGACAACGCACCCGTCGCCGTCAGCGCACAGAGACTCACACCCGCGATCGTCAGGCGCCCCGTGACGCCGTGGTACACACGTCTGCCGAACATCTTGCCCCCTCCACAAAGAGACGCTCCGTGTGTTGAAACGTTTTCCAGAGCGCAATCGATGCTAGCAACGGGCGCGTCGGCTCAGAATGCCAGCAATCGCGTGATCAGTTTTCGAAAAAAGGCTGGGCCGCGCCGGACTTCTTTTTTGATCAAGCGCGGACTTCGTGTATGGAAAAGCGTACCGCGCGGGCCGGTGCTATCCATGACCGCACGCCTGCGAGAGTCCATTCAACTCGGGAGCCAGCTGACAGTGAACGATATGAAACCCAAATCGCTGCAAGACGTGATCGACGCGAGCGGCAACATCGTCGAGGTGCTGCGCAACGCGCAGAATCCTGCGTACATCGTGCCCGTCGTCGCGTCCGAATATTCGAGCTGGCGCCTCGAGCAAAAGGCCTGGCGGGAAACGGCGGTGCTGTTCGATCAATCGCATCACATGGACAACGTGATCCTGCGCGGTTCCGATGCGCTCGCGCTGATCCGCGATACCGCGATCAACAGCGTCGCCAATTTCGAGGTGAACCTCGCCAAGCAATACGTGCCCGTCAACGAGGACGGGTATGTGATCGGCGATGGCGTGCTGTTCCGCGAGAGCAAGGATGAATTCTTGTTCGTGGGCCGCGCGCCCGCGGGCAACTGGCTGCGCTATCACGGTGAGCACGGCGGCTACAAGAATCTCGACATCGAGGTGGACCGCCGCTCGCCCATGAACCCGATGGGTCAGCCGGTGCGCCGCAAGTACTGGCGCTTCCAGATCCAGGGGCCGAACGCGTGGGCCATCATCGACAAGCTGAACGGCGCGCCGCTCGAGAAGCTGAAGTTCTTCCACATGTCGCACATGACGATCGCGGGTGAGCGTGTGCGCACCTTGCGTCACGGCATGTCCGGTGTTCCGGGCCTGGAGATCTGGGGCGACTACGCGTCTTACACGAAAGTGCGGGAAGCGATCGTGCGCGCCGGCGAAGAGCTCGGTCTGCGGCCCTGCGGGGGTCGCGCCTATCCCACGAACACGCTGGAATCCGGCTGGATCCCCGATCCGCTGCCCGCCATCTACACGGGCGAGAAGCTGCGCAAGTACCGCGAGTGGTTGCCCGCGACGAGCGTCGAGGCGGCCAATGCGATCGCCGGCAGCTTCGTGTCAAACAATGTCGAGGACTATTACCTCACGCCATGGGCGCTCGGCTACGGCGGCTTCATCAAGTACGACCATGACTTCATCGGTCGCTCGGCGCTGGAGAAGATGGACGTTCAGGCGCAGCGCAAGAAGGTGACGCTCGCCTGGAATACGGAGGATCTGACGAAGATCTTCGCCTCGATGCTCAACAAGGGCGGCACGTCCTACAAGTATTTCGACTTGCCGCTCGCGAACTACGGCTATTACAACTTCGATTCCGTCGTGGACGCGCGCGGCAACTGCGTCGGCCTCTCGATGTGGACGGGCTACAGCGAAAACGAGCGAACGGCGCTGTCGCTCGCGACCATCGATCCCGGGATCGAGATCGGAACCGAAGTGAAGGTCATCTGGGGCGAGCCGGGTGGCGGTAGCCGGAAAGCGACGGTCGAGCGCCACGAGCAGCTCGCGGTTCGAGCGATCGTCAGCCCGGCGCCGTACTCAGTCGTCGCACGCAAGGAATATCACCAGCACGGCTGGCGGGCGGCGGCATCTTGATGCGAGCCGTCATCGCATCGGCGCGAGGCTCCTGATCGACATCCCCCGCGGGGCCTTGCGCCTGGGCCGGCGACTCGGGAGGCATCGGACTCCACCGCCGGCCTGATTCAACGCGCTCGTGCGAAGTCCGGGCTGAGGCCACGGCGGCACGGTCACGTCGACCGCTCCGCCCGCCGCGCTCTCACACCGGGCTGGAGACGGCGCCTGTGCTCCCGATTCCGCAACGATAGAGTGCTATGTTTTCGCGGCGCTCGCGTGCTCGACCTCGTAGTGCGTATCGAAGTCCTTCCGGATCGTGCGCGCGGCCAGCACGTAGTGAAATGCAGCCCACAAACAGAGCGTCGACATGACGTACATCGCGTATTTGAGTCCGGTTGCCGATGCCGCCTTGCAGGCCGCGACGAGCTCCGGCGTAGAACCGGGGGGCGCGAATCCCTTCGGACACATCGACGCGAAGCTGCCGAGCGTGAACGCGCCGCCTGCGAAGTGATCGCTCAGCAGTCCATTCAGCGTCGGACCGAAACCGATCCCCACGAGCCCGAGCACCGCCGAGACGACGAACCCGGCCGTCGCGCGCATGTTCGCGCCGACCATGTTCTGCGCGATCGCGAGACTCGGTGCGTAGTACACGAACATCGTGACGTGGGCGAACATCAACAGCGCGATCGCCGCCGCAATGTCCTGCTGATAGAAGCCGGCGAGGAACGCCGGGCCCGCTAGCGCGAGCCCGATGGCGGGCCCCCATCCGAACCAGCGCCGATCGCGCTTGCCGACTCGGTCCACGCCGAAGCCGCCGACCAGGAGTCCCGAGGCCATCGAGATGCTCGCGATCAGTCCGACGGTGCGGCCCGCGTTCGTCAGGCTCATGTCAAAGGCGCGCACGAGGAACGGCACGATGAATTGTCCGATCGCGTTCATCGACACCGCCGCGAGTCCGCAACCGATCAGCGTGTGCCGCATGCCGGGCTTGCCGAAGAGGAATTTGAATACGGTCCACCAGGGCGGCGGCGCGCCCGCTCTGCCGACATCGAATGTCCCGCGCGGCGGCTCGCGCAGTGTCGCGAACGCGAGCAGCGCGACTGCGATCGCCGGCGTGCCGACGGCGTAGAACGCTGCGCGCCAACCCAGGTGATCGGCGATCCAACCGGCCGCAGTCGCACCGACCAACACACCGACCGGCGCTCCGAGCCAGAGGATCGACATCGCGCTCGCGCGACGGTCGCGCGGAAAGTGGTCGCCGATGAGTGAGGCCACCGGTGGCCCCAGCCCCGCATCCCCGATGCCGACGCCCACTCGGAACAGCAGCATGCGCGCGAAGCTCGTCGCCGTTCCGCACAGCACGGCCATCGCGCCGAACAGCGCGACCGACGCGGAAATGATGCGTGCGCGGCTGTAGCGCTCCGCGAGCCGCGCGAGAGGCAAGCCCATCGCCGTGTAGAAGATCGCGAAACCGATTCCCTGGATGATGCCGAGCTGGGTGTCGGAGAACTGCAGCTCCGCTTTGATCGCTTGACCGAGCACGGCCATCGTCTGACGGTCCGCGAGGTTCATGGCGTTCGCGAGCAGAAGCACGAACAGCAGCCAGCCGCGATAGCCTTTGGAAAACTCCATCGCCCCCCCTTTCCAGAACAATGCGCCGGGATCGGCGATCGGGCAAGCGCGAGTGGGAGACGAACGCACTCCTTTGCGATTGGCGATCACGATCTCCGCGGAACGGACGGCGCTGCCGAGCGCGCTTGCGAGCGGAGGGGCGGCCATGCGGGCGAAATGAGATCAAGACTCCAAGGCGACCTTGCTACACTCCCGTCGTGCAGAGATTTCACTGAGGTGCCGGCGACGATTTTGCAGAGCCTCTGTCCCTTCGCCCTGCCTAGGCCAAGCGACCGTGCCGGCCGTTCCTGAGCGCGTGGCCGGTCGGTCCTCGCACGCAGCTCGTGCGGTCGAGCCCAAGTCAGACGCACCTCCTCCACGTCGGCTCGTCATCCGCGTGAAGATCGTGCGGGAGGACCCGCCCCCGCCTCGTGTCTCGCGGCATTTGAAGCGAGGTGCGCTGGTCTCGCTCCTGGGAGTGCTCGCGATAGGACTGACTTGGGTGGGCATCAGCACGCTCAGGAAGGCCCCGGCTCCTGCGCCGATGGTCGCCGAAAGTGTGCCGAGTCGAAGATCGCAGATTCAGACGCCCCCGCCGATCCCCGCTCCTGCCGAACCCGCGAAAGCCGTCGAACCGGAATCAGCGGAGCAATCCAATGCGCCGCCGTCGGCAATCGCGGAAGTCATCCCCGACGTTCCGCGCAGTGCTCGAGAAACGATCCGCGGCACCGTACGCGTGTCCGTTCGGGTGATCCTCGATGAGGACGGTACGGTGCTCGCTGCAACCGCGGACGATGCGGGCCCGAGCCGTTACTTCGAGCGCCTCGCGGTCGAGGCAGCAAGGAAGTGGACGTTTACGCCCGCGAAGTCGCAGGAGCAGCGGGTGATGCTGGTGCGGTTCAACTTCCGACGCGATGGAACGACCGCTCGCGCCAGCACAGTCCCGTAGCGCTCGATTCGCGACCCGCTCGCACTCGCACCCCTGACTGATTCGCAGCGTCCGCTCGATCGGATCACCCGGCGTGGGGTCGTTCTGAGGGGTGGTGCGTGGTCCATGCAGCGAATCGCCGGCCCGATGCAGTAAGCGGTCTGGGTGGCCGTGCTGTCGACCAATACATTGAGGCTCGACTTCGGCAACGTCGTTGCCGTGCGAAGTGACACGGAGGCTGCCATGCGAATCCTTTTCGCCACGATCTGCGCATTGCTCGTCGCACTGCTATGCGCGCCGGCACAGTCGAGCGAACAATCTACTGCCAAGGCCGTCCTCGTAACCGGCGCGAGCAGCGGCATCGGCCGCAAGATCACCGAACGCCTAGCCGCGGACGGGTATTTCGTCTACGCCACCGCGCGCAAAGAGGCTGATCTCAAGGCGCTCGGCGCGCTCAAGAACGTGCAGCCCGTGCGCTTGGACGTCACACGACCTGCAGAGATTGCGGCTGCAGTGGAAACCGTTACCAAGGGCGGTCGCGGCCTTTATGGGCTGGTCAACAACGCCGGCGTCGCGACATTCGGCACGATCGCCAACATGAGGATGGAGGAGTTCGACCTCACGATGAAGGTGAACGCCTATGGCCCCGTGATGATGGTCAAGGCGTTCGCGCCGCTCATCATTGCCGCGAAGGGACGGATCGTGAACATCAGCTCACCTTCCGGTATCACCGACGGCGGTGGGCCCGATATCGTTGCCTACGTCATGAGCAAGCACGCGCTCGAAGGGCTGACGGATTCGTTGGTTCTGCAGCTCGGCCCGCTCGGGGTTCAGGTCACCGCCGTCGAACCCGGTGCCTACCGATCCGACATGGACAAGAACATGCTCACCCGTCTCAACGAGGCGGAGAAAGCGCACCTGCTCGAGGTTTGGGGACCGATGATGGACCCCGCGACGTTTCCGGAGGCCGACGAGGTCGCTGTGGTCGTCGAACAGGCACTGTTCGAGCCCAATCCGAAACGCCGCTATCTGGCGATCCCGCGCAATTCCCGGGACAAGATCAACAATCGCTTGGCGGAGCGGCTCATCCGCTGGCAGATGAAACAGCTCGTGGCGTGGAACGAAGGCCACGCCTTCACGTTGGACCGCGACACTCTGGTCAAGATGCTCGATGACGCGCTGGTCAACGCTCGACCGGCGACGGAGTGATCCACGGCACCGTGCACCGGGAAATCCATGAGCACGAGGACGTATCGCGCGCAGCGGCGGCCGAGCGCACTCGGAACCGCCGTTTCGCCGGCACGGCGAGCTAGCGCTCTGCGGAAATCGCGCCCATCCGTTCCTGCAATCGCTTGCGAAAGCGCCGACTCAACTGCAGCCGGACATTGGATTTCAGCATCACTTCGTACTCGCCACCCTCTTGGAGCGTCAATCCCATGACGCGCTCGAGGTTCACGATGATGGATCGGTGAATACGGATGAACGTCGTGTCTCCGAGGTCCCGCTCGAGCTCGGACAAGGTACGGCGGATGATGTGCGTGTCAGCACCCACATGGACGCAGGCGTAGTACCCGGCCGCCTCGATCCAATCGATGTCCGCGACGTTCAGGAACAGCAGCTGGCCCCGACTCTTGACGACCAGTCGCTCGGCCGCCGGACGCGCTCGTTGCGGCGCATAGTGCGCGAGCCGGTCCTTCGCACGATTCAGCGCGCGGCCAAAGCGCGCATCGTCGAATGGTTTCACGAGGTAGTCGAGCGCGCCCGCCTCGAAGGCGCGCAAGGCGTACTCATCGTAAGCGGTCACGAAGATGATGTGGGGCGCATCGTTGCCCAGCAGCTCGAGCACGTCGAACCCGCCGCACTCGGGCATTTGCACGTCGAGAAACACCAGATCGGGCTTCGATCTGCGGATTTCCTCCACCGCCTCCACGCCCGACGCACATTCGGTGATCCGCGCAATGTCGGGATCGGCGCGTAGCAACACCGCGACGTTGGTCCGCGCCAGAGACTCGTCGTCGACCACCAGTGCGTGTATTGCGGCCACTTCACGCCTCCTGCAGCGGCAAGGTGACGACGACTTCCACTCCGCCCGCCGCGACGGGCCGCAGCTGGAGCGCGGATCGGTCTCCGTGCAGGATTCGCAGCCGCGTGCGCAGATTGCCGATGCCGACGCCCGTGTGATTGGCCTGTGCATCCCTTGTCACATCCGAATGCGGGCCATCGTTGTAGACCGTGAGACGAAGGTTGCCTTGCTCGGCTGTGCCGGCAACGCGAACCCTCCCTCCCGCGACGCGCTGTGATATCCCGTGCTTGATGGCGTTCTCCACCAAGGGCTGAAGCAGAAGGTGCGGCACCTGCGCGCGCAACAACTCCGCGGGAATGTCCACATCGACCCGCAGGCGCTCGCCGAAACGGACCTTCTGAATGTCGACGTATCGCCGAAGATATTCGACCTCTTCCGCAAGTGTCACCTGAGCGCGCTGCGAATCGTCCGTCGCGCGGCGGAGGAACTCACTGAGCCCCACGATCATGCTCACGGCGGCTTCGTTTCGATGATCCCGCACCAGTCCGGCAATCGCGTGCAGCGTGTTGAACATGAAGTGCGGCTCGATCTGCCGGCGCAACGCTGCGAGTTGCGCCTTCGAAAGCTCCTCGTTGAGGCGCGCGGTCTCGGTGAGCTGGCGGGCCATGCGTTCCCTGGACTCGAGGACGAGCGTGGCGGTGAGGATCAGCGCGTAGACGATGAGAAACGTCAGTGCCTGGTAGAGAAGCGATGTGCTCCAGGTGTCCACGAACTGCGGAGGCCGGCGGTTCCCCCAAGGGTTGAACATCACTTGGAGGGTCGCCGACCAGGCCTCTGTCACTGCACTGAGCGTGACGAAGACAGCAAGATGAACGCCGGCCGTGCGCAGCATCTGGCCACGAACAAAACGGTGTCGCCGCGCCAAGCGGCTGATGAACGGTGTGGCGAGCGCCCACGGCAGCCAGATCGCGAGCTCGGTTCCGAAGAGCGGCAGCCACGAGTGACGCCGCCCCTCGGCGCGCATGATGAGTACGTTTTGACTCGCGTCGAACAGACCGCCCGCGAGCCAGATCGCGGCGATCCAGAGCCAACGGGTCGAACGCTCGCGGGGCTCCGTCATGACGGCGACTTTACCGCGACGCAACGCGACCCGGGTCGGGAATGCAGCGAAGCGCCGGCTAGATGCAGTAAGCGGTCGGGGTCATCCGTGCGTGCGCAGTCGTTCCACGCGCGGTCGCATCGCGCCGTTGGCGGCGTACCTACTGGTGCGCAGGCGGCGCAGCCTGACCCCCTGCACCGGCCGGCGGCGCAGCCCCCGGAGGCGGACCGCCAGCGCGACCCGACCCGAACGCCGGCGGCGGGTTGCGCTTGAGCTCATTCGCGCGCGCCGTGAGGAAGGAGCGGATCGCCTCGGCATCCTCCACGGTCAACGTGTTCTTGAACGAGATCATGCCGTTCTCGGCGAGCGCGCCATCCACCACGATGCCCTTGAACAAATCGGGCGCGTTGAGCGCGACCGTGTAGTTGAGGTCCGGGAAGCCGCTGAACAAGCGACCGCCCTCATGGCAGCCGGCGCAGTTGCGTTGATAGAGATCCCGGCCGCGCTCGTGCATCGCTTCGTCCCCGAAGTCCGGCGGCGGGTTGAGAACCTGCGGCGCTTGCGGCGGGGCCGGCGGCAGTTGCACGTCTCCGTGGAGCTTGAACACCAGCAGGCGATTCTTGCCCTGGGCGGCGGCAAACCCCGTGCTGGCCGACGAGATCACCGCGATGTACTGCACGCCGTCGAGCGAGTACGTCACCGGTCCCGGCACGACGTTGCCCTGAGTGTCGACCGTCCACACCTTCTCGCCGGTGTCGGCGCGGAACGCCGCGAACTTCTTGCCCGGTATCCCCTGGAAGACAAGGTTGCCGGCCGTGGTCAGCGTGCCGGCGTTGCCGCTTCCTTCGCGCTGCTCCCAGGCGACCTTGCGGGCCACGGGATCCCACGCCACGAGGTAAGCACCGGGGTTCTCCACCTCGGGCTTCTTGCCTTCCGGCGGATGAACCATGCTGACATCCACCATCTGGTTCCCGAGGATGCGACCGCCCTCCTCGGCGTAGAACTGACCCACGCCGCGACGCGCGGGAAAGTACATGAGCCCCGTCTGCGGATTGAACGATTGCGGATGCCACACGTGCGCCTGCGAAGGCAGCACGTAGAAGCCCTTGCCGGTCTTGCCGTAGTTGGCTTCGGGATTGAGGATCGGCTTCCAGTTGTTCGCCTTGTCGAAGCCCAGCGCCCAGTTGATCTTCGGGACGTAGGGATCGGCCGACACGACCTTACCGGTCGCCGCCTCGATCACATAGAACACGCCGTTCTTCGGCGCCTGCATCACCACGTGCTTGCGGTGGCCGTCGATGGTGATGTCGGCCAGCGTCAGCGGCGCGGTGTTGTCGAAATCGAAGCTGTCCATGGGCGTGGCCTGGTAGTGCCACTTGTACTTGCCGGTCTTCGCGTGCACCGCGACGATCGACGACGTGAACAGGTTGTCACCGCCGCCCGGCGAACGCAGGTGCGCCGGCCACGGGAGGCCATTGCCGGTGCCGAAGATCACGAGGTCCGATTTCGGGTCGTAGACGATGCCGTCCCACGTGCTGCCGCCGCCGCCTTTCTTCCACCACTCGCCGGTCCAGGTCTTCGCGGCCATCGGCATCACGTCATCGGACGCCGCGCCGTCCTTGCCCTTCGACGGATCGCCCGGCACGGTATAGAACTTCCACACTTGCTTGCCCGTCTTCACGTCGTGCGCGACGATGAAGCCGCGGGTGTAGAACTCCGCGCCGCCCACGCCGATGAACACCAGGCCATCGCCGATGCGCGGCGCGCCGGTGATCGAGTACTGCAGCTTCGCGTCCGCGACGCGCACTTCCCACACCTTCTGACCGGTCTTCGCATTCACGGCCATCAGGCGCCCGTCGATGGTGCCCCAGATGATCTTGCCGTCTGCATAGGCCGCGCCGCGATTGGAGATGTTGCAGCAGATGGAGGTCGCGGCGATCTCGCGCGGCGCCTGCGGATCGACCTTCCACAGCTGCTTGCCGGACCGCGCGTCGAACGCGTAGAGGTTGCTCCACGGGGCCGTCACGTAGATCACGCCGTCGATCACCAGGGGCGTGCTCTGATAGCCGCCGCGCTCCGGGATGTCCGCGTACCACGCGAGGCCCAGCTGCCCGACGTTGTCGACGGTCACCTGGTTGAGCTCGCTGTAGCGCTGCTCGTTCGCGTTGCCGCCGTGTTGGGTCCACTCGACGTCTTTGGAGTTGTGCCTGGCACTCGCGCCCACGCCAGATTGCGAATACGCGGCCACACCAGCCGCGACGACCAGACCGAAAATCAATCGACGCATCAGGGTCCCCCCGGGGAAGAAATCCCCCCGGCGCCGCGCGGTGCGCGCGAGACCGGGGTTTGCGGCGGGAGCGTATCTTTTCCGCGGGGGGCCTGCGGGAAATTCCGCGTCGGTGGCCGCAACCCGGTCCGTTACGCGTCTTCTCGGCGGCACTTGTGGACTAAGTTAACGATTCGCGCTGAGGGATGGGCCTGTGCGCCTCGAAGGTTTTGGACGTGGAATGAGGCTGCGCAAGGCGTAATGCCAAGGCCTTCGCCAAGCGCACCCTTCCTGTGACGGGCATTCGCCATCGCGCGTGACGGGCCAGTCGTGGTAACTGAAGTGGCGTCTCGAGATTGCGGTGGCGTTGTGCACGCGCGCTCCAGCAACTCTGTGTTGGACATGCATCCTGGATAGGCGGGCGACCCGAGCCGCGTTTCGCGCACGTTCACCCACGCTCAGCGCCAAATCCACCGCAGAATGTCCGGCAGAATCGCGCCGCCGTGCGCGTCGGAATGTCCGCCGTCGCCCCACACGTGGTTTACGTCGTACCGCGGCCCGGGCAGGTTTTGCTTGTCCGCGGCGGCATTCGCGTAAGCGAACGCGGCGAGCATCTGCTGGTTCGCGAGAAACCAGTTGCCGTGCTCGTTGTCGAGGTCGTTCGAGCCGTCCTGCAGAAAGATGCGGATCGGCTTGATGGGACTCTTGCGAATGAGCGTCGGATAGAGATCGCCTCCAGGCACCATCGGCTGGTTGCCCACTGCAGGCCGATAACCAATTGACGTGTAGCTGCCGATGATGCTGATCACTTTCCGGAACGCATCGGGCCGTTGCCACGCCACGGTGAACGCGCAGATCGCGCCACTGCTCGTGCCGCCGATGGCGCGCTTTTCGGGATCGTCCGTGAGGCGATAGCGCTTGCCGATCTCCGGCAGCATCTCCTCAATGAGGAAGCGCGCATAGTCGTCGTTCAGCGCGTCGTATTCTTGCGCCCGATGATCCGGGTTGGACATGCCCAGTGTGTCCGGGTACGTGGCACTCAGGTTTCCCGGTGTGATGAAGATGCCGATGGTCACCGGCATCTCATGCTTGTGAATCAGATTCTCCATCACCTGCGGCACGCGCAACGATCCGTTGGGCGCGGTCGCCCGCTGCCCGTCCTGGAACACGAGAACGTTCGCCGGTGTCCCCGACGAATACTGGGCAGGCACGAAAATCCAGTAGCGACGCACAGTGCCGGCAAAGACGCGACTGTGGAATTCGAAAGGCCCTTCCAGCCGGCCGCGCGGCACACCCGGCTGCGGCAATGAGTCCGCACCGAGCGTGTACGTCTGACGCGTGGCGGACCCGTCCTCGGCCGGCACGACGCCGACTGACAGAAGGCCAACCAGCGCAGGGACTATGCGAATCTTAGTCATGCGCGATCTCTCCAGTGACTACGCGAGCTGGCCCCACCAGCTCCATTTCCTGATCCGTGCCGGTGACGCTCACGCGAATTCTCACGCGCGCAAGAGCAGCGTGTTCGCAGGCACCGGCCGCAGCGGATGCGGTCAATCTTGCGGATCGGCCGCGGTGAACGGCGAGCAGCAGGGCTTGCCAATGGCGTGCAGTTCCATGATCTCGGCGCGCGTTCCGTCCGGATCGAGGAGGTTCAGCTGCCACTTGGCGTCACGTCCTATTTTCGGAGTCGCAGTCTGACCTGCCAGCCGATCTCCATTCCACAGCAGCGTGTACGCGTCGGCCGTGCTGCGCACGCCGAGCGAGAAGTGATTCAGCACGCCCAGGTCGGCCGCCTTCATTCCCGCCGGAATGCCGCGACCTTCCGGTGTCCCCACGATCATGTACTCCAGCCAGTCCGTGCCGTCGGGCACTTGCTGCGAAATCCAGGTCGGCGTGTCGTCCTTCATGCCGCCGAACCAGTACGGCTTGAATCCCAGCACGTCGCGAAAGAACCCGTCCTCGCGTGCACGGTCGTGCACGATGAAGCCCACGTGAATAATGTGGCTCGATAGCGGATTCACAGGGACCGCCGGCAAGTGTTCCGGTGGCTGAGTGAGCTCGATCTTGTTGCCCTCGGGGTCGAGCACGGCGAACCACTCGCTGCCGTCACCCCCTCGTTGGGTCCGCTTCGGCACGGAAATCTGCTTCGAGGCCAAATAGGCGCGCAACCGTTCCGCGTCCGCCGTAGTGAACGCGACGTGATCCAGGCGATTGATCGAGGTCGATCCCGCCGGCAGCGGCAGCACCTCGACGAACTGAGTCGGCGCGAAGTAGTAGCGAGTGCCGTTCGCGTTCTCCGGGTCGTCCCCTTTGACCGCGCCGAGATCATGAACATAGAACCGCTCGCTCTTCGCCAGATCCGCGACGTACACGGCGATATGGGAGACGCCGGTGATCGCCGGCCGTGCCGCACTGGCGGGCTTCGCGTCTCCCGCCGCAGGATGTCGCTCGTAGCTCACGAACGCGAGATGCGTGTCGTCGCCCCAACCGTACATCGCAAAGCTATCGCGATTCCCCTGGAAATCGACGATCGTCCGGATCGAGCCATCACCGAGACTCATCACTTTCAGAGTCACATCCGTGATGCCCTGATCGCTGCCGGCCGGCTGGCTCAGAAAAGCGACCGACTTGCCGTCGCGCGAGACGTGCGGCGACGAGTTGAGACGGCCATCGTCGGTGACCTGCTCCGCGTCGGTGCCGTCCGCCTTCATGCGCCAGATCTGCGTCGAGCCCGAGCGCGAGGAATCGAAGTAGATGAGCTTGCCATCGGGCGTGTAGTCCGGCCCGTCGTTCACCGTATCGCTCGTGAGACGCGTCTCCGCTCCACCCGCCAGCGGAACGGTGAAGATGTCGGCCTTGCCCGCGCTGCCGCGTGTGAATGCGATGGTCTGACTGTCCGGTGCCCAAGCATGAAAGAAGCTCCCAGTCGTGCCGTTCGTCAGTTTCCGCGGGCTATCCCCGCCATCCGCAGGCAACACATACACATCGTGGCGACCGCCTTTCGTCTCGGCACAGCTCACCGCGAGATATTTGCCATCCGGTGAGAGCCCGAAGTTGCCGGAACAGTCGACGAGTTTGCCGACCGGGACCTCTTCCGGCGTGCCGCCGGCGTCGGGCGTGAGATAGGGAATCTTCCGCACGCGACCATCCTCATGGACGTAGATGCTCTTGCGATCGGGCGCCCAGTTGGGCGACCGAAGAAGCCCAGGGATAGTGCGGATCATCATCGCGCGTCGATACTGATCCTGGGTGCTGATGGTCTGCAGCGTGCTGTGGAGGATCATCCGAGCATCGCGCGCCACCGGGGTTGGAGGCTGCAGCGTCACGCGGGCAAATTCGACCTTATCGGTGGTGTTCACGTCGTGAGAGACGGCGCCCAGGCCTACATAGAACGGCTCCTCGAGATGCAGCTTGATCGAGGCGCCGAGCGGATGAAGCGGCTCGCCATTCTTCGACCCATAGAGGGTGAAGACGTCGCCGCGCTTCTCGAGCCGCACCGTTCGCATCGCATCCGTGTTGATCTCGACGTCCTGCGTGTTCGCGCCGCGCTCGCGGCGATATTGCAGAGCCGTCAGGCCCGACCCGTGAACCCCCACATCGACGTACACGCCGCCGGGATCGAGCGTCTGGCGAAACATCAGCAACCCCTTCCGATGGGGGTTGGGCTCGTGATCGTACGTGTGAGGCGGAAAGGAGATGTCGGCGGTGATGGCGAGAGCGCCCACCGCCTTTTTCCATAGATAGTGGAAATCGTCGACGCGGTACCAGGTGTTCGCTCCCGCCGCGGTCAGCGAGTAGGTCCCTCTTCGCG
>DASTRY010000025.1:0-42791 GCA_035760965.1 Steroidobacteraceae bacterium
ATCAGCGCCTCTACGATGCGCTCACGGTGCTTCAGCATCGCGGCCAGGACGCCGCCGGCATCGCCACCTCCAATGGCGGGGAGCTGTGCACGCGCAAGGGCAGCGGCCTCGTGCGCGATGTGTTCCAGCAGCATCACATGCTCGAGCTGCTGGGCAACGTGGGTATCGGGCACGTGCGATACCCCACTGCCGGCTGCGACGGCATCTCCGAGGCCCAGCCGTTCTATGTGAACGCGCCGTACGGCATCGTGCTCGCCCACAACGGCAATCTCACGAATGCGCGTGAGCTTGCGGAAGTGCTGGAGCGCGAAGATCGCCGCCATCTCAACACCAGCTCCGATTCCGAAGTGCTGTTGAATGTGTTCGCCTCGGAGCTGCAGCGCGTGGGCACGCCTCGTGTGACGCCGGCAGACGTGTTCGCGGCCCTCACTGCCGTGTATCGCCGCTGCCGCGGCGGTTACGCGGTGGTGGCCATGGTCATCGGCCATGGCGTGCTCGGCTTCCGTGATCCGAACGGCATTCGCCCGCTGTGCCTCGGGCGGCGGGACACGAACAAGGGTCCGGAGTGGATGCTCGCCTCCGAGAGCGTCGCGCTCACGGCGCTGTCGTTCAAGTTCGTGCGGGACATCGGGCCCGGCGAAGCGGTGTTCATCGACGAGCAGGGCCGGCTGCACTCCCAGCAGCTGGTGGCCAGCGTGCGTCATACACCCTGCATCTTCGAGTATGTGTACTTCGCGCGGCCGGATTCCATCATCGACAACATCTCCGTGTATCGCGCGCGCATGCGCATGGGCGACAAGCTGGCGGAGAAGATTCTGCGTGAGCGGCCGAACCACGATATCGACGTGGTGATCCCCATTCCGGACACGAGCCGCACGAGCGCCCTGCAGCTTGCGCAGCGCCTCGGCCTCAAGTACCGCGAAGGGTTCATCAAGAACCGCTACATCGGCCGCACGTTCATCATGCCGGGCCAGCAGATGCGCGAGAAATCCGTGCGCCGCAAGCTGAACGCCATCGATCTCGAGTTCCGCGGCAAGAACGTGCTGCTCGTCGACGACTCGATCGTGCGCGGCACCACCTCCGCGCAGATCATCGACCTCGCGCGCGAGGCGGGTGCGAAGAAGGTGTATTTCGCGTCGGCGGCGCCGCCGGTGCGCTTCCCCAACGTTTACGGTATCGATATGCCGGCGCGGAGCGAGCTCGTCGCCGCGGATCGCACCGTCGATGAAGTGGCGAATCTCATCGGCGCGGACTGGCTCGTGTACCAGGATCTCGAGGATCTCGTCGCCGCCTGCCGGCACGACGACGCGCAGGTCACCGAGTTCGACACCTCCTGTTTTTCCGGCGAGTACGTCACCGGCGATGTGACGCCCGAGTATCTCGAGCGCTTGCAGATCGAGCGCTCGGACGAGGCGCGCAGCCAGCGACGCGAAGGCCGCGGATCGCTCAAAGTCGTTGGTCGCTCCTGAGCACAGCGCAGAGCCTGGCGCCGAGCGCGGCGATCCGCGACGCAGGCTGCTCCTCCATCTCTTTCAGACGGCGCTCGCGAGCGTCGACGGGCGCACCTGCACGCGCGAAGCGCTGAGTGTCCCGCCGGGGAGCCGTGCGCCGAATCGCGTGTGGGTCGCGGCGATCGGCAAGGCGGCGAGCGCGATGATGCTCGGCGCGCAGGACGCGCTCGCGGAACGGCTGGAGAACGGACTGCTCATCACCAAGGACGGCCATGCAGACCCGGCGCTCTACGCCCTGCGCCACATCGAGATCATCGAGAGTGCGCATCCGGTACCCGATGAGCGCTCTCTCGCGGCCGGCGCGAGCTTGCTCGACTGGGTCGACAACGCGCCGCTCGATGTCGAGCTGCTGTTCCTGATCTCCGGCGGCGCCTCGAGCCTCGTCGAGGCGCTCGTGCCGGGCGCGACGCTCGAGCAGCTGAAGGAGCTGAACGAGCGGGGGCTCGCGAGCGGACTTGCGATCGGCGAGCTCAACGCGCGCCGTGCTCAGCTCTCCCTCATCAAAGGCGGGCGGCTCGCGGCGCGGCTCGGCGGCCGGTCGGCGCGCGCGCTCTTCATCTCGGACGTGCCGAACCACGACCCCGCGGTGATCGGCTCGGGGCTCATGGGGCCGAGCGGCCCGGCGCCGGACGGCATCGAGCGCCGCGTGATCGCGTCCATCGATATTGCTGCGAAAGCCGCGCGCGCGGAGGCACAGGGGCTCGGACTCGAAGTCTGGCGCGATACCCAGCCGTTCGCGGGTTCGGCGGAGCGCCTCGCCGTGCGCTTCGCGCACGAGCTGCACATGAATCCGGATCAAGTGCGGATCTGGGGTGGCGAGTCCGTCGTGAATCTGCCGGAGAATCCAGGGCGGGGCGGGCGCAATCAGCATCTCGCGCTCGCGGCCGCGCGAATCATCGCCGGTCACGACGATCTCGTGCTCCTCGTCGCAGGTACCGATGGGACAGACGGCGTCACGTCCGATGCCGGCGGCATCGTCGACGGCGAGACGTGCTCGCGCGTCGCGCTCGGCTCGCTCGACGTGCAGCAGTGCCTCGCGCGCGCCGATTCGGGCGCTGCGCTCGCTGCCGCCGGTGATCTCATTCACACCGGCCCGACCGGCACGAACGTCGGCGACATCATCATCGGCCTGAAGCTCGGAAAAGAGGCAGCCGCGGCGGTGCTCGCGGCCCGTGACCGCCGTCCGTGACGGCGGTACGGTGGCCGTGATCTAATTCGGGCCGCTCCGCTTTCGGGGAGACAGGCGCCCGAGGCCCGCGCATGCGGCTGCTCATGTTCGAAGACGATGCGCGCTACTGCGCGCTCATCCGCCATCACCTGACCTGCCGCTGGCCGGATGCCGAGCTGGTCGTGAGCAGTCCCGTGCTCCAGGGCAAGCCCGCGCCGGAGTTTCTCGCACAAGGCTTCGACGCCGTGCTGCTGGCGCACGAGTGGCCCGGCGGCCACGGACTCGACTGGCTGCAGGACTTCGTTGCGCGGCCGCGCTTCGCACCCGTCATCTTTCTCAGCGGCGCCACCGACGACGAGAGCGCGCGCCAGGCTCTCCAGCTCGGCGCGCACGCCGCCATCGGGCGCGCCAAGATCGAGCACGGCAAGCTGCTCGATGCGCTCGCGAGCGCGTCGAGCAAACAGGTGCAGGCGCGTGCGGAGTGGCGCACTTCACCCGAAGCGCGCGAGGCGCAGAAGTTCGGTGAAGCGTTCATTCGCGGGTATCGGCGCGTGCGGCGGCTCGCGGCCGGACCGGTTTCCGAGCTGTATCTCGCGGAGAGCGAGCAGGCGGGTGCGCTCGTCGTATTGAAAGTCGCACGCGATCAGCAGACCGACAACGAGCTCGACCAGTCGTTTCGACGCTTCCTGCAGGAGTACGAGATCGTGCAGCGGATTCATCATCCGGGCGTCGTGCGCTTGCACGATCTCGGGGTGAGCGATCAGCACGCGTATCTCGTGATGGAGTATTTCCGGCAGGGCGATCTGCGGCGGCGGATGCGCTCGCCCATGAGCGTGCGCGAAGCGCTCAAGATCGCCACGGGGATCGCGCGCGCGCTCGACGGCATCCACAGCGCCGGGGTGCTGCATCGGGATTTGAAGCCGGGCAATGTCATGCTTCGCGACGACGGCTCGCTGGCGCTGATCGATTTCGGGCTCGCGAAGGACGCGGCGCTCGCGATGCAGGTGACCGATCACGGACAGATTTTCGGGACGCCGCACTACATGAGCCCGGAGCAGGGACACGGCGAGCGCATCGATGTCCGCAGCGATCTGTACAGCCTCGGCGTGATGCTGTTCGAGATGCTCACGCGCCAGAAGCCGTATGTCGCGGAGAATCCGATGGCGATCATCTACAAGCACCGCAACGAGGCGATCCCGATGCTGCCCGAACCGCTGCGCGTGCTGCAGCCGCTGATCGAGAAGCTGCTCGCGAAGAAGCCGGACGATCGCGTGGAGAGCGCCGCCGCCGCCGTCGAGCTGATCCGCGAGGCCGCCCGCGGCCTCAATTCGACCGACCTCGCTGCCTGACGGGTTGCGGACGCCTGCTGCGCGGCGTAGAGCCGTTTCGCACAGCGCGAGTCAATGCCCATCCATCGCCGACCGTGCGCAGCGATTTGCCTTGGGTCTTCGAGCAGCATGCCGTTCAGGTAATACCGAGCCGCTGCTGAGGCAGCTAGAAATGCGTCTCGGCGAACCGGGCGCCCCCAGCTGGGCCGACGAGCGGCCGAACGAGCCCCCCGTGACGTTGACGACCGGCGCGCGTCCCGACACCCTTCGCGCCATGACCACTGTCGATTCGATTCTGCTCGCGCCGACGCCGGCCTCGTGGGTCGACTACGCCGCCGAGCACTGGCGCGAGCTGCTCACGGATCACGCGAACTGCGAGAAGAAGGCGGCCTCCACGGCGCTCGCCCTCATGTTCGCGTATCCGGAGGATCGCAAGCTGAGCGGCGCGCTGTCGCGCCTCGCGCGCGAGGAGCTGCGACACTTCGAGCAGGTCCAGCGCATGATGGACACGCTCGATGTTCCGTACGTGCGCCAGAAGCCCGGACGCTACGGGGGTGGCCTGCGCGCGGTCACGCGCACGTCGGATCCCGGCCGCAAGCTGGATCTCATGATCGTCGGCGCGCTCATCGAAGCGCGCTCGTGCGAACGCTTCCGGCTACTCGTGCCGAAGCTGCCCGCACCGCTCGCCGAGTTCTATGCCACGCTCGCCAACTCGGAGGCGCGGCACTTCGAGCTGTATCTCGAGCTCGCAAAGCAAGCTGACACATCGTCCGATGGGACCGAGGCCGAGCGCCGGTTGCAGGCGATTGCCGAGCGCGAGGCGGATCTCGCGACGGCGCCCGACGACGCATTCCGCTTTCACTCCGGCGCGCCGGCCTAGTCGGGAACGTCTGCCTGCAGTGTGTAGCGGAGCAGCCGATCCCGACCGGGCTCGAGAGTGAAGCGCCACGCGAAATCGCCGTATTTGCGACCCGCGCTGATGTTCGACCGAATCACTCGCGGCCGGCCCCAATATGAGTCCACGCGATGGCGAACCTCGATGAGGATCGGCACGTCCTTGTCGTTCCAGAAGTGATACGCGTTGGTGACGGTGAACACATCGCTGTCCTCCGTCTCGTCCTTGTCGTGCTCCTGCTCGAACTCGAGGCCGACGTTCAGCGCGCGCGCGAGAGCGAGCTCCACCGGCAGGCCGACTGCCTTGTCCGGGATGTCCGCTTCACCGGCGAACACGGCCGTGCCGCCGTACGGCTCGAAGATGCGCACCCGTCCTTGCGGCAGCGGCTCGCCGAGCCCTGACGCGGTCTTGTTCTCCCAGCGGAGCATGAGGTCCGGCGGAGGCGCGGGGTTGCCCGGCGTGCTCTCGATGTCGCCCAGCCGCACGCCGTAGAACCGCTCGACCTTCACGCGCGGTTTTTCGAGGAAGACGGCCTGCTTCGTCTGCCGCGCATCGAGGTCGGTGGCCCACGGCAGGCGATAGAGCTGATAGTCGGCGAAGCTCTCACGCACGAGCTTGTTGCCCGTCACGGTGATGGGCTCGAGCATTGTCATGGGGCTCGCCACGTCGTACGCCACCTCCCTGCGGAACATTCGATCGCCCTCATTCGCACGGGGCGGCGGCGGGAGGGGCGAAGAAAAGCAATCCGGCAGCAGCACGAGCCGCTGTGCTGCCAGGACACTCTCCGCATGCTTGATGTAGCTGCCGCTGTCAGGCAACTCGTCCTGTTCCTCGTTGGCGCTCGGGTCGTACACCGCAGTGCCGCCTTCGGATTCGTCGAGCAAATTCAGCTTGCCTGCGACGAGCAGCACTTGCGCGCCCTTGAAGCTGACGTTGCTCTTGTTGGTCAGCGTCGCCCAGCCGGTGAGCGCCATGCGGTCGCCGCGCTCGTTCAGGCGGCCGACGTAGTTCGCAGTCCACGCAAATCCGTGCGTGAGGTAGCTCAGCCGCACCGTGCGCTTGCCCGGCGGGCCCGCAGCGAGACGAATCGACAGCACGGGTTTGGGCGTCAGCTCTCCCGGGATTTCGGAAAACTCCAGACGCTCCGGCAGACCCGAGCACTGCAGCGCCTCGTGACCGTCGAGGGACTCGAATACGACATGGCTCTCGGCGGCCGATTTCACTGTGACGGGCGTGCGCGTGACTTTCCCGGTCCTGCGATTCGTGCGGACGAGCGTGACTTGCTTGCCAACGGAGCGCTCGACGAGCGATTGGGGAGTGAGCGGGTCATACGTGAAGTTGGTTTCGGCAAGCGCGCGGTCCTGGCCCACGACGACGGCGGATTGCGGAAGGATCAGATCCACCACGCCCTGAAAGACGAGAGTGACGGCATCTGCGGGCAGTTCGACGGTGCGAGTCTCGGTGATGAGCGCAAATCCGTCGCGATAGATGGTCACGGACACCGCTTCGGGTTGCGGCGAGTAGACGCTGATCTCCGCGGCAGCCGGTGCCGCTATCGCCAGCATTAGCAGGATGAGCGCGAAGCGCATCATCGCGCTCACCACCACTGACGAATCGTGACCTTCAGTGTGGCCTCGCCATTCGCGGATACGGGCACATCCCACGCGAAGCTATCCGCGTCGGTGCGCCTGCCCTTGATGGACTCCTCGGTCACTTCATTGAAACGCCATAAACCGCGCTGCCGGATAGTTACGGTGACGGGCGAGGATCGCGCGTTGCGCACGAGATAACTCATGCTGTACTCGGCGTTGCGCCGCGAGATGCGGTTCGTGCTTTCCAGTGTCGGCTGCACCGTGACGTCGAATGCCTCGCCGATCTTCAACGCCAGCTCGGAGCCGGCGCTCGTGTGGCCGATGCGATCTTCACCGACGAATTGCGGCTGGCCGCGCGCATCGCGCGCATACACGCGAACCACGCCGCTCGGCAGTTGCTCGCCGAGTCCCGCGGCCTTCGAATTGGCGAAACGAACGCGGACCTCGGCGTTCTGCGGCTCATCGCTCGAGTCGAAGCCATAGTAGGTCTGCTCGTAACCCTTCGATGCCTTCACCTTCTCGGCGGTGAGGAAACTCACCTGCTTGATCTGCTGGTTCGCGACGGTCGTGAGTCCGGCAATCGGGTACACGTAGTAGTCGGCAAGTTGCTCGCGCGTAGTGGTCTCGGTGCCGGCGGCGCGACGTGCCGACGCGGACTGCCGGCGCTGATTCCAGAGCTGGAACCACTCCTGTTCACTGCCGACGATGTTGATGTCGCCTGCAACGAGCTGCACACGCGCATTCTCGAAGCTCGTACCCGATTGATTGGTGAGCGTGATCCACCCTTGCACGGCCACTTCCCCGGCCTTCTCGTCGAAGGTGGCGACGTAGTCGGAGCTCCACGACAAGCCCCGCGAGAGATACGTCAGCTTGATGTCGCCGCTGACCGGTTTCGCCGCGTTCGCGAGCACCGAAAGAGTCGGGTTCGCGCGCAGATTCTCCGGCACCTTGTCGAAGATGACGCGCGCGGGGATGCCGTCGTCGCGCAGGACTTCGATTCGATTGCCGATGCGAAGAACGACGCCGCCCTGCGTCGACAGCACCTCCGCCGTCTCGCTCGTTTCGTTGCCGGTGCCGGGGTTCGTGCGCACGATGCGCACGTTCTGGCCGACGGCTTTCTCCATCAGGTTTTCAGGCGTGAGCAGGTCGTAGTCGAAGTTCTGCTCGATGAGCTGCAGACCCTGGCCGCCGAAGCCCACGGTCTGCGGCACGATGCGCGCAGAGACGCCCTTGAACTCGATGCGATGCTTGCCCGCCGGGACGTTGACTGCCCTGACGTGCTCGATGAGCGCAAGGTCCTTGTTGTACACGGTGAGGGACAACGCCTTGTCCTTGCTCGCATCGGCCGACTGGCCGAACGCAGTCGCGACCTGCAAGACACCTGCGAAACCCAGCAGCAGCCATTGGACAGCCCGCATCAGCCTCTCCCTCGACGGTGTGCCCGCGGCCATCCTAACGTGATCTGTGCTTTCCTCATAACAGGTTCAGCCGCTGCGGGTGGCTGGCCCACAGCGACGAAAGTCCGATCGGTGGAGCAGCGAATTGCGCGTCACATGCGCTGCGGCACCCGCTGACGTCGCGACCGCGGCGCACGGAGGGGCAACTCTCGGGTCGTTATTGCGCGATCGGGTGGCTCTGGAGCTGAGCTCGCCTATGACAATTCCGCTGCCGTCGCGGGGGCCCCGGGGCGAACGCTTCCGCTCCCGTGGCCCCCGCCTGTGCGCTCCTCAGAAGGCGTAGCTGCCTCCCACGAAGTACCACCGCCCGCGATTGTCGTAGGCGCTGGTGTTCGTGCCTGTCGCGTTGCCCACTTCGGGAATGAGCGGTGGATGCTCATTGGTGACGTTCACGACACCGAGCCGCAGCTGCAATTGATCCGAGAACCGGTAGCGCGCGTGCAAGTCGTGCTCCCAGTAGTTGCCGGTGAAGAAGGGCGCGCGAGAGCTCACGGGATCGACTTCGCTCACCGCCATCGAGCTCAAGTAGTGCGATTCCCACTGCGCAGTGACCTTCCGCAGGGACCACGCGAGCGTTCCGCCCACTTTGTATTTCGGGGTTGCAGTGAATGGCGCCGTGAGCGTGCCGACGTAGTGAGTCGTCGCGCCGCCGGGGACGCCCTGCAGGTCCCACTTCACGATCTTCGTGCCGTCGGCCCTGAACTGGAACGCGCCAACCCGCCCGAAGTCGTGCGCAATCGAGAGCGCCAGGTCGATGCCCGAAGTCTGAATGCTCTGCACGTTCTGATTCGTGCGCTCGACCAGCGTGACCGCGCCGCTGCCGTCGCGGTGGATCAAGTCGCAGAAGCGATTGCTGGACGGTGCTTCCGGCGAGTCGTAGCAGAGATTAGTGATCAGCGTGTTGATGGGGATCGTCGAGACGGCGTCATCCACGTCGATGTCCCAGTAGTCGATCGACGCATTCAAGCCGGTGAAAAAGCGCGGCTGGAACACGAGACCGACTGTCCAAGTCTTCGCCGACTCCTCCGAGAGGTTCGGGTTGCCGCCTTCGAGCAGCGCCAGCGACGGCCGGCCGGGGCCGAAGTTGGAGACGAACGTGGCGGGGTCGTAGTTGGGAATCGCGGCCGCGCAGTTCGCGACGCGCGTGGCCCGGCGCGCGGCGTCGCCCGCGATGGCCGCGACCTGCGCGTTGTCGCACGGATCGGTGGCCGCTGTCGTGAAGTTCTGGCCTTCCGGCCCGAACAGCTCCGCGATGTTGGGCGCGCGGACCGCGACCGACTTGCTGCCGCGGAAGCTCAAGTCCTGAATGGGTGCCCATTGCAGGCCGACACGCCACTGGTTGACGGTGCCGACCGTCGAGTAGTGCCCGACGCGCTCCGCTCCCTCGATGCTCAGCCGATGCGCGAAGAGCTTGTCCCGCAGCAGCGGTATGACCAGCTCGGCGTAGCCTTCGGTGATGTCGTACTCGCCCTTCGTGCGGCCGATCGCGTTGTAGAAGAGCTGGCCGGACGCCGAGACGTCGTCCTGAATCTGATCGCTCTGTTCTTTGCGATATTCCGCGCCCACCGCGAACCCGAGCCCGCCCGCGGGAAGCTGGAACAAGTCGGTCGAGAAGTTCGTCGCGACGATCTGCTGGCGCGCGACGCCGTTCGAGCGCGCATCCGCGTTGGCCCATGCCACGGCCTCGGCGGAGGGGCCGTTGATGAGGTCCCACGGCACGCAACCGGCGGCGCGCGCCGCGGCATCCCGGCAGACGACCTGACCATTCAAGAGCACGGCGTCCGTCGCTTGCTGCACGCGTGCGATGTACGGCACGTTGAAGGCCTTGGCGAAACCATCGAGCTCGCTGTATTGCCCGTACGCGTCGTACGTGACGCTGCGGCCGAGCAACTCGAAGCCGCCTTCGATACCGCTGACCAGCCGATAGCTCTGACGCAGGATCTCCGAATCGCGCCGCCCGAACTCCTCCCAGAACTTGCCGACGCGCGCGATCGCGCCTTGCGTGAAGGCGAGCCCCGCCGCGGCCCATTGCTGGCGCATCTGCTCGGCGAGCGCGGTGTTGCCCGCCATGAAGCCGTTGTCGCCGTGGAAATCGACCGGGAGCGTGCCGCCGCCCGCGGCGCTCGAGAACGACGGCTGGAAGAGGCCGATGCCGTCGACGCGCGCGAACGTGAAATCCGCGAACGCTTTGATGTTGTCCGTGAGCTTGAAATCCGCGTACGTGCGCGCGGTGGCGCGCTTCGTCTCGCCTTGGAGCGCGTTGTACGTCGCGGTGTAGAAGAGCCACGGGTCCTGGCAAGTGGGCGCCACCGTGGCCGTCGCGCAAGCCGGCGACTCGAGATTGATGGCGCTGTGGTCGAGGGCGACAGAGACCGAGCGGGCGGGCACGCCCATCGGCAACACGAATTGGAATGTCGCCGTCGGCATCGTGTTACTCCGCGAGGCCGGCAGCACGGTCTGCGGGCTCACGGTGCTGTTGCGCCGGGTGCCCGGGAACGCCCAATCGCGATCGACCTGCCAGATCGGGTTGATGCGCCCGTACTCGGCGCCGATCAGGAACGAGCCGCGATCGTCGGCGAAGCGTGTGCCGTAGGCGACCGAGCCTTTCCATTCCTCGCCGTCGTTCTCCTGGGTCTGGCCGCCTTGCAGATCGAACACGAAGCCCTGCAAGTCTTTCTTCAGAATGATGTTCACGACGCCCGCGATCGCTTCCGAGCCGTACACCGCGGAGGCGCCGCCGGAGATGGCCTCGATGCGCTCGATCATCGTCGAGGGGATCGAGTTCAGATCCACGGCATTGGTCTGAAAGTCGCCGGTGAGGTGACGCCGGCCGTCGACCAGCACGAGCGTGCGCGAGTTGCCGACGCCGCGCAGGTTGATGCGCTGTTGGCCCGAGTTGAAGAGCGACGCGGACGTATTCTGATTGCCGGTCGAGGCGAGCGCTTGCGGCAAGTTGTTGAGCGCATCGCCGAGCTGCGTGTAGCCGCTGTTGGTGAGCGCATCGCCGCTGACCACGGCCACCGGCACCGGGTAGTCGAAACCATCCGGCCGCTTCACACGCGAACCGGTGATCAGAACTTCCTCGAGGTCGGCAGCCGCATTGGCGGATTGAGCGGTGGACTGTTGCGCGCGCAACGGCGCGTCGCAATAGAGCAAGCAGAGCCCGGCGATGCCGAGCACGAGAGCGGGACGCATGGTGGTTCCTCCTTGATCCCGTCCAGGCGGGAGTGGTGGTTTTCCCAAGGTGCTGGAGAGACTTTGATGCTGTCCTTATAGACGAGTTCGCGCCGGCGCAGGCGGAGATTCGACGGGCCGAGGTTGTATTGCGCTGAAGTCAAGTTGCGCCTGCACGACGCACAACTCCGCACGTGAGTACCGCGAAAGCGGCCGCGGAGTTCAACGAAGTCGACGAGCAGCGGGGTAACTCAGGGCCGCGGCAGGGTTCGCAGGTCGTAGCGGCCGTTCTCGTAGACGAGGTAGCTGCCTTCTTCGTACCACGCGCCGAGCACGATGCGCTGTACGGGCTGCCCATCGACGAGCATGTTGTGAATAGCCGGCCGATGCGTGTGCCCGTGGATCATTCGATGCACGCGCGCGGTGCGCAAGGCCGCTTCGACTGCGGCGGGGTTGACGTCCTGAATCTTCGGCGGCGTGCGCCCGGTGTGCGCCTTGCTGCCGGCGCGCGCTTTGTTGGCGAGGCGATCGCGGATCTCGAAGGGCAGGGCGAGGAAGCGGCGCTGCCATTCGGCGGTGCGAACGCTGCTTCTGAGCTCCTGATACGCGTGGTCGTCGGTGCACAGCGCATCGCCGTGCGTGACGAGAACCCGCTCGCCGTCGAGCTCCGCGATCACGGGGTCCTGGAGGAGCCGACAGCCGCTGCGATCGCAGAAGTCGCGGCCGAGAAGGAAGTCGCGATTGCCGTGGATGATGAAGCAAGCGACGCCGCGCCCCGTCAGCTCGCGCAGCGCGCCGACGATGCGTGCCTTCTCCTCGCTCGGATCGTCATCGCCGACCCAGACCTCGAAGAGATCGCCGAGGATGTAGAGCGCTTCGGCCTCGGCCGCTTGCGTGCCCAGGAACGCGAGGAATTGCTCGGTCGCCTCGGGGGCGCTCGCGTCGAGATGCACGTCGGAGACGAAGAGGCGGGTCATGCCATTCGCGGGGTCATTGCGGGCCGCAGAATACGTAACAACGGGTCGCGGTGCGAACTGTGCGCGGGATTCGCGCATCTGGTCCGTCGTCGCAGCCGAAGGTCCGGCATTCGCGACCCGGCCGGCAGTCAAGGAAGCCGCTGCGCTGGCCCGCCGCCGTGTCGGTAGCTACGAAAGGTCGCGTACTGACGGGGCGAGTAGCGGCAGTCCCGACTGGACGGGTCATTCCATCAGTTCGGCGGTGTCGTGCCGGCCGGGGGTGCATCACGACCCGGTGGCGTGGCGCCGCCTTGTGACGCGTCACCGTTCGGCGGCGTGGACCCCGCCGGCGAGGGAGTGGTGCCTGCTGGCGACTGCGATGCGCCGCCGGGCGAGCCGCTTGCCGGCGTGCCATTCGGCTGTCCCGCCGGCGGCGCGCTGCTCGAGGACGGCATCACCGCCGGATTCACTGCGGAGGATCCCGACGACGAACCGCCGCCGTTGATGACCTCCACCTTCTGGATCACGATTGGCTTCAACGGCGCTTCCGACTTGAACGGTCCCATCGCGCCTGTCGCCACCACGCCGATCTTGTCGAGCACGTCCATGCCATCGGTCACGTGCCCAAACACGGCGTATCCCCAGCGCGTCGGCAGCGGATCGAGCTCCGGATTGTCCGCGAGATTGATATAGAACTGCGCGTTGCCGCTGTGAGGCGCGCTCGATCGCGCCATGCCCACCGTGCCGCGCTTGTTCTGCAGCCCGTTGCCGGACTCGTTGAACACGGGCTCGTGCGTCGGCTTCAGCTTCATGTCCGCGGCGGAATGCCCGCCGCCCTGCACGACGAAACCACCGACGACGCGATGGAACAGCGTGTTGGTGTAGAACCCTTCGTTCACGTAGCGCATGAAATTCGCGACGGTGAGCGGCGCTCGCTCCGGGTCCAGCTGGATCGTGAAGGAGCCCATATCGGTGGTGACTCTGACGGTTTGAGCCTCCGCCAGTCGCGGCAGGACCGTGCCTAGTGCCACCAGCACGCACACCACCGACCACGCCCGCCCGCCTCGCACGATTCGCTGCCGCCAGTTCCGCAGAAGTCCCATCGATCGCCTCTTCATTCGACCGGAAGTCAATGCCGCTTCGGGGCGCGCCTGAAGCGAGCGGCCCAAAGCGAGCGGCGTAGTCTAGCAGTGTCGCCAGAGGAGCCCTCCGGGCGGCGGCAGCGAGCCGCCGAGCCTTGGCAAGCCGCGGCGAACGCGACGTGGTGGCACGAGCCGCCCGAGTCCCGCCGGCCGCGCCTGATCCGCGAGGACGACGAACGCCCGTGGACCGCGAACACGGCGCGGTGGCACGAGGCACCCGCGTCCCGCCGGCCGCGCCTGACACGTCGAGACCGACGAACGCCCGCTGCGCCCGTTTCTGCGCCGGCCGGCTTTCCCGTACCATGCGGGACCCCAAAATAGGGAGGCGGCGCCTCCCAGGCCAATAGCTCGTTGTTTTCATGAGCGGATCGACCGTCAACCCCGCAGCCAGCTCGCCCCCCGCGTCCGCGGACGGGAGCCCCGTCACCACGCGCTTTGCGCCGAGCCCGACGGGTGAGCTGCATCTCGGCAATGCGCGTACGGCGCTGTTCAACCTGCTGCTCGCCCGTCACGCGCACGGTCGCTTCATCCTCCGCGTGGAAGACACGGACGCCGAACGGAGCAAAGACCTGCATATCTCGCAGCAGATGGCCGATCTGCGCTGGCTCGGCATCGACTGGGACGCCGGCCCGGACCGTGAGGACGAGCGCGGCCCTTATCGCCAGTCACAGCGCGGCGCCATCTACGAAAAGTACTTCGGCGTGCTCGACGCGCGCGGCTTGACGTATCCCTGCTTCTGCACGCCGGTGGAGCTGGAGGTGTCCCGTCGCACGCAGCTCGCGGCAGGGCGGCCGCCGCGCTATGCGGGCACGTGCCGCGATCTCACGCCGGACCAGCAGGCGAAGAAGCGCGCCGCCGGCATCGCGCCGACCACGCGCTTCCGCGTACCCACGGGTCGGCGCATCGAATTCCACGATTTCGTGCACGGTCCGCAGAGCTTTCTGAGCGACGACATCGGCGACTTCGTCATCCGTCGCGCCGACGGCTCCGCCGCGTTCTTCTTCTCGAATGCGGTGGACGACGCCACCATGAGCGTCACGCACGTGCTGCGCGGGGAGGATCACCTCACGAACACGCCGCGACAGCTCCTGATTCTCGAGGCGCTCGATCTGCCGGCCCCGCGGTACGGTCACGTCTCGCTGCTCGTCGGCAAGGACGGCGCGCCGCTCTCGAAGCGCCACGGCGATCCTGCGCTGCGCGCGTATCGCGAGCGCGGTTATGCGCCCGAAGCGATGGCAAATCACCTGTTCCGCCTCGGGCACTCCACCTCGGTGCATGGCTTTCTCACCCTGGCCGAGATGGCGGCGGCCTTCGATCCCGCGCATCTCGGCCGCGCCCCGGCCCGCTTCGACGAGGAGCAGCTCGACGTCTGGCAGAAGGAATGGGTTCACCGAGCGAGCGTAGAGACCGCGCGAGCGTGGCTCGCGGGCGTCATTCCGCACGGCGTGGATGAGCGCGCCGCGCGCGCCTTCATCGAAGCCGTGAAGCCGAACATCCTGCTGCCGGCAGACGCGCGCGCCTGGGCCGACGTCGTGTTCGGCGAGCTGCCGCCGCTCGCCTCCGAGGACGAGCAGCTCGTGCGCAGCGCCGGCGCGACCTATTTTTCGGCTGCTGCGAGCGCAGCTGCAGCCCATGACAATGATCTGAAAGCCATCGTCGAGGCCGTGAAGGCCGCGACCGGCAAGAGCGGCGCTGCGCTCTACAAGCCGCTGCGGCTCGCGCTCACCGGGCGCTCGCACGGCCCCGAGCTCGCGCCTCTGTTGAAAGCCATGCCGCCGGGCAAGGCGCGCGAACGACTCGCGCGTTTCGCCGCGTAACCGGACATACTGACCTCACCATGATCCGCATTTTCAACAGCCTCACCGGCGAGAAGGAACCGCTGACGCCCATCAAGCCCGGCCACATCGGGATGTATGTCTGCGGCATCACCGTGTACGACTACATCCACATCGGGCACGCGCGGATGCTCACGGTGTTCGACATGGTGCAGCGCTATCTGCGCTATCGCGGCTATCAGGTGACGTACGTCCGGAACATCACGGACATCGACGACAAGATCATCAAGCGCGCGGCCGAGCGCGGACAGACGATCGAACAGGTCACCGACTACTTCATCAACGCGATGAACGAAGACGCGGCGGCGCTCGGGCTGCAGAAGCCGGATTTCGAGCCGCGCGCAACGCAGCACGTCGGCAACATCATCAAGATGATTCAGCAGCTGCTGGATCGCGGGTACGCCTACGTCGCCGCGAATGGCGACGTGATGTACGCGGTCGCGAAGTTCGAAGAGTACGGGCGGCTCTCGGGCAAGGTGCTCGCGGACCTGCGCGCGGGCGCGCGCGTCGAAGTGGACGAGTCGAAGCGCGACCCGCTCGACTTCGTCTTGTGGAAGTCCGCGAAGCCCGGCGAGCCGGCGTGGGATTCCCCGTGGGGCAAGGGCCGACCGGGCTGGCACATCGAGTGCTCGGCCATGTCCACGGCCATTCTGGGCCTGAACTTCGACATTCACGGCGGCGGCATCGACCTCAAGTTCCCGCACCACGAGAACGAGATCGCGCAGACCCGCGGCGCGACCGGCGCGAAGTTCGTCAACGTGTGGATGCACAACGGCTTCGTCAACATCGACGACGAGAAGATGTCGAAGTCGCTCGGCAACTTCTTCACGGTGCGCGAGGTGCTGCCGAAGGTGCGGCACCCGGAAGTGATGCGGTACTTCCTGCTGGCAAGCCACTATCGCGGGCCGATCAACTATTCGATCGAGCCGCTCGAGCAGGCGGACATTCAGCTGAATCGCATCTACACGGCGCTGCGCGACCTGCCGACCGACGTGCCGGCGTCGTTCGGGCCGCATACGACGCGCTTCATCGAAGCGATGGACGACGACTTCAACACGCCCGAGGCGCTGGCCGTTCTGCAGACGCTGACGCGCGAGATCAACACGGCGCGCGACGCGGGCAAGATGAAGCAGGCGGCGGCGCTGGGGGCGGAGTTGCGAGTGCTCGCTGGCGTGCTGGGGCTCGGGCAGCTCGATCCGGAGGTGTGGTTCCGGTCGAGCAGCCACGTGGCCTCGCCGGACGGTGTCGCGAGCGACCGCGGCGTCTCGAGCGTTTTGTCGAACGAAGAGGTTCAGCGCCTGGTCGACGCTCGCGCCGCCGCTCGGGCCGCGAAGAACTGGGCCGAGTCCGACCGGCTGCGCGATGAGCTCGCGGCTGCGGGGATCATCGTCGAGGACAAGCCGGGGGGGAAGGCGACCTGGCGCCGCAAGTGACCGCCACGGGAGCGGCGCGCAGTTAAATTGACGCTCGTCCAATGGTTTCCGTATGATCGCGCCCCCGTTCGGCGGGTCCCTTGGCGCTCGGCGCGCGGGGACACATCGGTCGGGGCATGGCGCAGTCTGGTAGCGCATCTGCTTTGGGAGCAGAGGGTCGCAGGTTCAAATCCTGCTGCCCCGACCAGGTCCTCGGCGGCATGCGGGACTCGTGACTCGTCCGCGTGCCCGTAGCTCAGGCGGATAGAGCATCGGCCTTCTAAGCCGAGGGTCGCAGGTTCGAGTCCTGCCGGGCACGCCAAAGGGTTGAGACGATGGTGGGCGTAGCTCAGTTGGTAGAGCCCCGGGTTGTGATCCCGGTTGTCGTGGGTTCGAGTCCCATCGCTCACCCCAAATATCGAAGATGGGCCGTTAGCTCAGTTGGTAGAGCAGGAGACTCTTAATCTCTTGGTCGTAGGTTCGACTCCTACACGGCCCACCAACTCAAACTCACGCGTGATCTGCCGGTCCGGCTCTTCAGGCCGGAAACCGCAGTCCGTTCCCCGTTTCGAACTAAACCTGCTGATGTAGTGCTGCGCACGCCTGCGATTGCCGGCGTGTGCGACTTCGGTTCTGAGTTTCTGCAGGGCGTCGCGCGCGCCAACCCGCTCACCGGCATTCGACTTCACACGACAAGCGCGGCCGTTTGGTTGACAAAGAGTCGATGAAGTATATTTTTTGTAAACCGACAATCGCCAAGGCGACTCGAGCGGCTGTGTTATCGGGCGCTGGCCGAAGGCGCAATCTCGGAGGCCAAGGCGGCAGAGTTGCTCGGCATCTCGGCACGCGAGCTGAACCGACGGCTGGATGAGCCGGAGAGAGCGGGCGTATTCGGGTGACTCCGGCGAGGGAGTGCGTCAGCCGGCATGCGAGTCCTGGTCTCGGACAGCTGCAATCGCACCTCACGACGTGCGTGCCTCCAGCGTCCGGCGCGCCGCAAGCTCATGCCGAAAGCCCTCGCGCCATGTGGGATAGCGCGGTTGCCATCCGAGCACGCGCTTCGCTTTCGCATTCGATGAACCCTTGATGCGCGTCATCATGTGAACGAGCGCTTCGCCGACGACGAGGCGCGCGATCCATTCGGGAACATGCCGCGGCGGTGGCGCGCCGAGAATCCGTGCAAGCTCAGGGAGCCACACCGACGTCGGCGCGGGCTCATCATCGACGATGTTGTAGATGCCGCTCGGCGCGCCCTCTGCGGCGAGCGCCGTCGCGAGAGCGACATCCTCCATGTGCACGAACGACCACACGCCCTCTCCAGAGCCGACAATCGGCAAGCGGCGCTGCGCGACCAGCGTCACGATTTCGCCGCCGGGCGATATCGGTGTGCGCGGTCCGTAGAAAGAGCCATAGCGCAGCACGATGCCCTGAAGATCGGAGGCCGCGACGACCATTCGCTCGAGCTCGCGGATCGCATCGAGTGATTCGCGCATCGAGTGCGGCGGAGCGGGGTCCAGTGGATCGTCCTCGGTTTTGAGTGCAGCGCCTTCGGGCGCGTTCGGCCAACCCGTGTAGCTCTGCACGACGAGTCGCGGTGTGCCCACCGCGCGCGCCGCGGCGATCAGATGTGCCGTGCCTTCTGTGCGCAATCGGTTCGTCTCGGCAAACGCCTCGTCGAAATGCCGAAGGTTCTTGACGCCGCTGAGCCGCGTCATCTGATGCACGATCACATCGGGCTGGGCAGCGCGAACGGCCTCGAGCACCGAGCTCGCGTCGAGCCCGTCCATGGGAACAGGCTCCGCACCCACCGCGCCTATTGCGGCGAAGCTCTTGCTCGAACGACCAGAGCCGATCACCTGGTGTCCTCGCTGCACGAGGACGGGAATGAGTGCACTACCCACGGCGCCTGCAGCGCCTGCGACGAAGATTTTCATGCCGTTGCGCCTCCTTCGATCGAGCTTCCGAGCGGCCCCGCGCAAGCAGGGCGCGCTCCCAAGACGAGCGACAGGGGTGCGGTGTGACAGGTAGCGCCAGCGATGGTTCAGCCGCTGAGCGCCGGAGCTGGCACCGAGGCTCGTCGTGCCGGTGAACGCAGCAGCATGTAGAACGCGGCGACGTGCGTGATCATCAGCAGGGGCACGTAGATGACCGGAATCACGTACGTTGCGCCTAGCTCTCCCGCCAGCGCCGGAAGGCCCACTTCAACGGCGTGGTAATAGTTGAGAGACAAGTCGACCACGCCGACGATGTTGAACGCGACGACGAACAGCCAGAAGAGCGCGCGCACCCGAACGGTGAGAAGCGCCAGCATGGCGAGCACCGCCGTGACGAGATCGCCATTCGCCGCGGACGTGGCGAAGCCAACCGGTAAGCCGGTGCCGACGACCCCGGGAACGAGGAAGACGAGCCCGAAGAATCGGAAACTGTGCAGAGTCGCAATCGCGCGGTGTGCTGCGATCGGGTCCATCGCTGTGAGCCGCGGCCAGATGTACGCGCGAAAGCAGAGCAACCAGGCGACATACCCGAGAACGAGTTGCGCCGTAAAAATGTTGGCCGACAACATCTGCGCTCTCCTAGAATGTGGTACCAGGTGGTACCGGTCGGATCATGCTACGGTACCTGTTGGTACCAGCACAAGGGATCCTTTGTGAAGAAACAGGCGAGTGTTGCAACGCTCTCGCAGTCGGCACGCGAGAGAATCCTGCGTGCGGCAATGGAGGCGTTCAGGGAGCTCGGCTATTCCGACGCGAGCACATTGGAGATCGCCACGCGTGCGCAAGTCTCGAAGCGGGAGCTATACGCGCTCTTCGGAAGCAAGCAGGCGATGCTCGCGGCGTGCATCGCTGACCGCGTCGGTCGCATGGAGCTGCCCACCGAGCTACCTGCGCCGCGTGATCGCGGCGAGCTCGTAGATATGCTCGCCAAGCTCGGCGCGACGGTGCTACGCGAGGTCAGCGATCCTGGCGTGATGGCCGTCTTTCGGCTCGCGATCAACGAGGCGCAACGCGCGCCGGAAGTTGCAGCGACGCTCGAGACGGCTCGCCGGTTGATGCGCACGACGGCGCAAAACATCGTGGCGCAGGCACAATCGGCAGGGCTTATCGGTGCGGGCGATCCGAGTGAGATCGCCGCACGTTACCTCGCGCTGCTCTGGGGTGATCTGATGGTGAGCATCCTACTTCGCGTACGCGAAGCGCCGAGCAGCTCGGAAATTGCCCGCCGAGTGCGGCAGGCCGGTGAGGATTTTCTTCGGCTCTATCCCGAGCCGAAAAATCGCCCGCGTCCTGCTGCTCGAAAAGGTAGGAAGAGCGCTCGACCTTAAACAACTGCGCGGCCGACCAGGACCCCGGCTCGCCAGCTCCGCAGCCGCCGCCAAATCGAGCTCCGCGCCGGCAGCTCGTGCCTCCTCGAACTGGGCTTGCAGGCGTTCCACGAGCGCACGCGCCGTGTCGTCGATCAACGGCCGTTCCGCTTGGTGCAATTCAGCTGCCGAGATTGTGCCCACGCCCGTCAGGGCAGCGGGTTCCCGGTCGCAATCGCCTGTCCGTACGGCCGCAGCCCGCGCAAGAAAATGAAGATGGCCGGCGCCCCGAGCAGAACCCCGATCGCCGCGAGCGACAGCCGGATCTGATCTTCGCCGAACACGTACTGGCTCAGCGCTCCGACGATCATCGGTCCGAATCCCATGCCGATGACATTCATGATGAACAGGAACAGGAAGGTCATCTGGCCCCGCAGCCGATTGGGCGTGACGGTTTGAATGGCCGCGTTCTCGGGCGCTGCTGCCATTAACGATGTCAGTTGCGCGAGCAGCATGCAGCCGACCGCAAGCCAGGGATCGGGCATGAGCGGGCCCGCGATAGCGAACGGCACGGAGATCGCTGTGCTCAGGACAACGACCCGCACGTTCCCGTCGTGCACGCCGTTCTTCCAGTAGTGCTCGGCGAGCCAGCTTCCGAGGGCGAGGCCCAACGGCATCGCAATGAACACACTGAGCCCCGAGACGTAGCCCACTTGTGACGGCGACCACCCATACGTACGACCGTAGAAGGCAGGCCCCCACATCTGCGTGCCGAACATCTGCGAGGTGCGCAGACCCATCCCGATGAAGAGCGGCGCGTACACCAGCTTGTGACGCACGATGAAACGGAAGATCTCCCCGATGGCAGTGGGCTGCGTCTGCGCGCCGCCGAGCCTGGGCGGCTCGCGCACGGTGGCCATGATCGCGGCGACCACGAGGCCCGGTATGCCGACGAGCATCAGCACCATTTGCCAGCCGCGCAGCCGCCCGACGAGGGGCAGCGTCAGATCGGGATGCGCGGCGACGAACTGGATGATCCACGCGCCGATGATGAGCGAGAGTCCGGTGCCCGCGACGAAGCCCACTTGCATGAACGCAATGGCACGCGGCAGCCGATTCGGCGGAAAGTAATCGGAGAGCAGCGAGTAGGCCGACGGACCGCTGGTCGTTTCACCGACACCGAGTCCCATGCGTGCGAGGAACAGGTGCCAGAAATTCGTGGCGAGCCCGCAGAGCATCGTCATCAGGCTCCAGATCGTGATGCCCGCAGTCATGATGAGCTTGCGGCTCTTGCGATCCACGAGCCGCGCCACGGGCAGCCCAAGCACCGCGTAGAAGAACGTGAAGGCGAACCCCATGACGAGGCTCATCTGCACATCCGAGAGCTCGAGGTCGCGTTTGATGGGCTCGACCAGCAGCGTGAGGATGCCGCGGTCGAGGAAGTTGATCATCGTCGCGAGGCCGAGCGCGAACACGCAGTACCACGCATATCGAGCCGGCGGATAGTCCACTTCGGCGGGCGCCGAGCGCGTCCCGGGTGCGAGCCGCGCCCCGATTTCTGCATCCACGGCCATGGGGCGACACGCTATCCCATTCGTGCTGGTGGATGCCAGCCGCGTGCGTCCATGCGCTCGGTTACGAGCGAAAGCCCCAGCGTTGCCAGGGCCGGGGCGTCACCGCGCCGCCGCGCTCCTGCTGGCCAGCGCCAGCGGGTTGGGCGTGGGCTCCGCGATCTTGCGAAGCCGGTTGCGATCGGTGTGGTGAAACGGCTCGGACTTGCCGGGGATCGTCAGCAGCGTGGTTTGCTCGTACGACCACGTCCCATCGGGATGGATGCTCACGTTGATCGTGTAGCGGTCGGTGCGAAACGCGTGCTCGAGAAACGGATTGGACACGATGCCGTTGGTGAGCGAGCCGCGCACCGCTTCGAGCGTGAACGACGTTGCATCGGCGGCGGCCTTGCCGACCGCCATCGCCACCTGTCCCCGAGGTATCGAGAGGGTCAGGAGCAGGGCGCCCGTCGCCGGCTCCCACAGCCAGTATCCCACCTGGTCGTGAAAGGTCTCCGGAGCGTCCGGTTTGACGATCCGGGTGTGGTACCGCAGGCCATAGAAGAGTTGCGGGCCGTTCGTCTGGGCATCGATCGGCTGGAGCTCGTAGCGCTCGATGAAGACCTGACGCTCGGGACCCTCGGCCTTCGGGCTCACATCCAAGCCTTCCGTGCTCGTCCAGATCCCAGCCATCGGGGTCAGGGGGCCGAGATTGGCGAGCGTGTCCGGATCCGGTTCGGGTTCGCTGTAGATGTCCGCGGGGTACTGATACATGAAGGGCTCCGGCGACGAGATCCTGTAGTGAAGCGGCGATTACGCTCGCCCTGTCACGGATGGTAACGGACGCCGGGCCGCGTGTAAGGAGCCTGCAAGCTGTGTGTAAGGAGCATGGACGAGCACGCGCGTGTCGTGCGCCCCTCGCGCGCATCCCACTTTGGTGCGCATCTCTCTTTGGATAGGGAAGGGCGGCGCACTTCCGCGTGTGCCCATTGCACCTTCCGGGTCTGACCCGGCGCGGCGGAAATCCGCACACTGTGCCCGCCAAAAAAGGAGATGCACATGAGCAGGATCACCAAGGCGGCACGCAGATTCCCGGGCGTCGCTGCCGCTGTCGCACTCGCCGCGCTGGCCGCAGGCTGCGCCAAGCAGGAGAGCGTCATCACCGCGCAGGCCGATACGCCCACCCAGGCAGCCGCGCGCAACGATATTCCCGAGGTCATCGTGACGGCGTCGCGCGATCACGCGACGAGCGGCGGCACGATGCGTCACGAATAACCGAGACGCTGCACTCGAATAACCGAGGGCTTCACTCGAAACCTGACTGCGGCACCGGCGCCCGGCGAGTCTTCGCCACGGCGTCGGTGCCCGCACACTAACTGCGTACACACCGGGCCCGCGCACACCCGCTCGACACGCACCGGCGCCGCGCACATTGGATGCACCCGCACCGGCTCTCGGCGCACACCGGTTCCCGTGCGCATCACTGCGGCACACGCCGCTCCGCGCACCAGCGTCGCGCACACAACGAGCTCGGAAATACTCGAGCGATTGGCATCTCGCTCAATGCGCGTCGCTCATCGCTAGCTCGAACGTAAGTTGTCGCGGCCTCGAGCGGCAGCCACACCTGCAAACGAACCGGATGCGTGCGCGGCCGCTAGCTGCGCTCGAAAAACATCTCTGCACGCGCGAACCCGCTTCACGTCACCGGGGAACAGAATGGAATTCACCTACCCCGCACGTGGAGACCTCACGCATGAGCTCCAGCAATTTCTTTTCGCGCCAAGCGCGCATTCGCCTCACGGCAGCAGCGCTGTTCGCAGCGTTGAGCACCTATGTCGGCAGCCTGAGTGCTCAGGCCTATCCCGAACCGCCCGCGCCATCACCCATGCCTCCACCGCCCGCGCCGATGCCACCTGCACCGACGCCGACACCGACACCGCCAACGGCGCCGAGCACGTTCGTCATGACGCCGCTCGTCTCGAACGGCGCGGTGATGGGCACCGTCAACGATCCGAGCCTCATCAATCCCTGGGGCCTCGCCGTAGCGCCCGACGGTCCGATCTGGGTCGCCAACAACGCCACGCAGACGGCAACGGCATACGACGGCGCCGGCAACAAAGCAATCGCCGTGGCATTGCCCGCCGGTATGCGAGGGCTGGCGAACGCGACCGGCCTCGTCTTCAACAGCACACAGGACTTCGTGTTCGGCAACGGCGCCCTATCCGCGCCGGCCAACTTCATCTTTGACGGAGAAGGCGGGACGCTATTGGCGTGGGCGCAGAGCGTCGATCCCGCGACTGCGACGATCGTCTACGACGATGGCTCCGGCGGAGCGGTGTACAAAGGCCTCGCGCTCGCCGCGAACGGCACCGTGAACCTGCTCTACGCCACCGACTTTCACAACGCCAAGGTCGACGTGTTCGACGCCCAATTCCACAAGACCACGGTGCCGGGCGGATTCGCCGATCCGCAGCTACCGCAAGGCTATGCGCCGTTCGGTATCCAAGCGGTGTCGCTGGCCGGTGCGACCGCGATCGTCGTCACGTACGCGCAGCACACGCCTGACAATCTCGACGAGGACGTGAAAGGTCCTGGTCTCGGCGTCGTGAATGTCTTCGATACGAACGGCACGTTGCTGAAGCGTCTCGTCTCGCCCGGTGCGAATCTGAATGCGCCATGGGGCGTCGTGCTCGCGCCGGCCAACTTCGGCTCGCTGAGCAACATGCTGCTGATCGGGAACTTCGGCGACGGAACCCTCAATGCGTTCGATCCGAACACGGGCGCGTTCGTCGATACCGTCAAGGATGCTACCGGACAGCCCATCGCCATCGAAGGACTGTGGGGCCTGCTCTTCGGCAATGGCACGAACAATCAGCCGCCCAATACCTTGTACTTCTCGGCAGGCATCGCCGACGAGGCGGCCGGGTTGTATGGGCACATCGACGTTCAGCAGTGAGCGCCACCAGGGCCGGATGCACGGCGCGCCCCCGTGCGAACACCGACTGCGCGCTCATGCTCCTCGAGGTAACCGCCGGACCGCCGACCGTGGGCGGCCCGGCCCACCGGTAGCCCGCAGCGTCGCAGGCGCTGACTGAACGCTGGCGGCCGAGGTGGAACGGGCGGGGCGTCAAGCCGCGCTCGTCCACCTCAGATATGTCGGGGTCGGGTGACGCGCGGGAACCGGCACCGCTTCGGGCACGCGCCACGCGCGGGGTAGGGCGAACTTGCGCGCGAGCCCGGCGAGCCGCTGGCCGAGGGGGTCGTTACCAATGCGGTCGTCCGTCAGGGTCCAGGTGCGCAGAAAGTCCGCGCGCACGGCGATCTCGTCGTGCAGCCGACGCACGTAGGGCAGGTGAGCTTGCAGCGTCGAGGCGGTGGATTTCGCGGCGATCTCGGCATCCCTCGCGAATTCGCGCAGCCCGGCGGGGGTGATGCGCACGTCGACGCCTCGCGACTCGAGCGCTTCCTTTAGCAAGTCCACCGCGCTCGTCGCGCCGAACAACGTATCCAAAAACTTCATCACGAGCCTCGATTCATAAGGGAGTGGAGCCTCTCGACGTGGCTCCATGATGCGCGATCGCGCGCCGCTTGCCGTCGGCCCCTCGACACAACGCGCCCTCCCCCAAAAGGGTGGCGCAAGCGCCGCCGGCGTCTGACCAAACCTTCATGTCCGCATCGGCTGCACGTGCTCTCATCGGCTGCGCGCGAGCTTTGCTCGCGTAGTACCCTCCGCGCCCCATGAGCGAGACCGAAGCCGCACTCCCGTCCGAGACGACGCGCGTCACGCCGTTCGCGTTCGCGCGCACGCTCGTGACGCGGTGGGACTTGATCGCGCTCGTCATCGTCATCGGCGTGGTGGCAGTGCTGGCGGATGCAAGCCGCGGGCTGCTCGAGCCCCTCGCAAAGCTGAACGCGACGCCCCTCTCGCTCGATCCATCGCACCTGCCAGAGTACGCCGCGCGCACGACGCTGCGCATGTTCGCGGCCCTCGCGCTCTCATTGCTCTTCACATTCACCTACGCGACCTGGGCGGCGAAGAGCGAGCGGGCAGGGAAGCTGCTCGTGCCGGCACTCGACATCCTGCAGTCCGTGCCGATTCTCGGGTTCATTTCCGTGACGGTCGTCTTTTTCATGTCGCTCGTGCCAGGGCGCGTCCTCGGCGTAGAGCTGGCGGCGATCTTCGCGATCTTCACGAGCCAGGCGTGGAACATGGCGTTCAGCTTCTACCAGTCGCTGCGCACGGTGCCACAGGAGCTTCAGGAGGTGGCGCGGTTGTTCCACCTGTCCGCCTGGATGCGGTTCTGGCAGGTCGAAGTGCCCTTCGCGCTGCCCGCGCTCATCTGGAACACGATGATGTCGATGTCGGGCGGATGGTTCTTCGTGGTCGCTTCGGAGTCGATCGCCGTCGGCCACACGCAGGTTGCCTTGCCGGGCATCGGCTCCTACATCGCCGCCGCCATCGATCAGCGGAACCTGCACGCGATCGGTTGGGCGATCCTCACGATGCTCATCGTGATCCTTGCGTACGACCAGCTGCTCTTCCGGCCCCTCGTCGCGTGGGTCGACGGTCTGCGCTTCGAGCAGGAGCCGGGCGGCCATCGCCCGCGATCCTGGGCGCTCACCGTCATGCGCCGGTCGCGGTTGCTCTCGGCACTCACGCACGCGTTCTACGCCGGCGTGCGCTGGACGAGCTGGGCCATACCCGTGCGCTCGACGCCGCCGTCTCGCGCGATCGCGCGGGGCGCTGCCTCACAACGTTCCGGGTTCGTGTGGGGCGTGGCCGTGGCGGCGCTCGTCGCCGTGGCGCTGGCGTACATTGCGCGGATGATCGTGCTCGGGTCCTCGCTGAACGACGTGATCGAAGTCGTCGGGCTCGCGCTCGCGACGATGGTGCGCGTGTTCGTTCTCATCGCGCTCGCGAGCCTCGTGTGGGTGCCGATCGGGGTGTGGGTCGGTCTGCGCCCGCGCGTAATGGAATTCGTGCAGCCGATCGCGCAGTTCCTCGCCGCCTTCCCCGCGAACCTGCTGTTCCCGATCGTGATCTTCGCCATCGTGAACTGGAGCCTGAATCCGGACATCTGGCTGAGTCCGCTCATGATCCTCGGGACGCAGTGGTACATCCTGTTCAACGTGATCGCGGGCGCATCGGCGATACCGGGCGAGCTGCGCTACGCCGCCGCGAACCTCGGCGTCGGCGGCTGGCTCTGGTGGCGCAAGGTGGCGCTGCCCGCGGTGTTTCCGTTCTACGTCACCGGCGCAATCACCGCATCGGGCGGCTCCTGGAACGCGGCGATCGTCGCGGAGCTCGCGACCTGGGGCGACACGCGCCTCGAGGCGCACGGTCTCGGCGCGTACATCGCCGATGCGACCGCGGCGGGCGACTTCCACCGCATCGTGCTCGGCATCGCGACGATGAGCTTGTTCGTCGTGGCCATCAATCGCTTCTTCTGGCGGCGGCTGTATTTCTACGCCGAGCGTCGCTTCCGGCTCGGGTGAGGGGCAGGCAGACATGAACGCGGCACCGCTCCTCGAAGTGAAAGGCGTACGCAAGTCCTTCGCGAAGGCCGACGGGGGCGAGCATCTCGTGCTCGAGGGCGTCGATCTGCGCCTGAGCGAGGGGGAGATCGTCGGGCTGCTCGGGCGCTCGGGCTCGGGAAAGTCGACGCTGCTGCGGCTCATCGCCGGCCTCGATAGCCCGAGCGCGGGGGAAATCACCTATCTCGGGCAGCCGGTGGTGGGACCTGCGCACGGCATCGCGATGGTGTTTCAGAGCTTCGCGATCTTTCCGTGGCTCACGGTGTTCGAGAACGTGGCGCTCGGTCTCGAAGCGCTGCGCGTGCCGCCTGCGGAGATCCGGCGCCGCTCGCTCCAGGCCATCGACCTCATCGGGCTGGACGGCTTCGAATCCGCCTATCCGCGCGAGCTCTCGGGCGGCATGCGCCAGCGAGTCGGGTTCGCGCGCGCGCTCGTCGTCCATCCGAACATCCTGCTGATGGACGAGCCGTTCTCCGCGCTCGACGTGCTGACGGCGGAAACCTTGCGCACGGATTTCCTGGACCTCTGGTGCGAAGGTCGCATGCCGATCAAGGGCGTCATCCTCGTCACGCACAACATCGAGGAGGCGGTGCTCATGTGCGACCGGATTCTCGTGTTCGGCTCCAATCCCGGACGCATCGTCACCGAAATCACGGTACCGCTGCCGCAGCCGCGCAATCGACTCGACCCGAGCTTTCGCGCGCTGGTCGAGCGCATCTACGTGGAAATGACCGCGCGCGCGAGCGGCGCCAATGCGCGCAGCGAGTTCCTTCCCGGCCTCGGCATCGGTACGCGGTTGCCGCGGGTGTCGTCGAACCTGCTGTCCGGTCTCATGGAGACCGTCGCGGCGCCGCCGTTCAACGGCGCGGCAGACTTGCCGCAGATCGCCTCGGACCTGCAGATGGAGATCGACGAGCTCTTCCCGGTGGCGGAGACGCTGCAGATGATGCGCTTCGCGGAAGTGGCGGGCGGCGACATCCGACTCACCGACGTCGGCATCGCCTTCGCGAACGCCACGGTGGACGAGCGCAAGAAGATCTTCGCGCGCCAGCTTCTTAGCTACGTGCCGCTGGCGGCACACATCCGTCGCGTGCTGGACGAGCGGCCCTCGCACACCGCGCGCAAGAGCCGCTTTCTCGATGAGCTCGAGGACTACATGAGCGAGGAAGAGGCGGAGCAGACGCTGCGCGCGGTGGTGAGCTGGGCGCGCTACGCGGAGGCGTTCGCGTACGACGATGAGGCCGCGGTCTTCAGCCTCGAAAATCCGAGCTGAGGCCATTCTGTACATAGCGACCGAAACGATGCGCGGGCGCCTTGCTTGGCAGCCCAGACTTCCGCAAGTGCCTCGAGCGGCCGGATTCGAACAGCGGCGTCTTGGCAGCACGCCAACAGGATTGCGGCGGACGAGGGGTTCGACAGCAACGCGGCGGCGTGATGCGCGGTTCCGCGCCGAGTAGACTCTTCGCGCGAGGCATGCGGATTGCTCCGCTTGGCAGTCTTTTCCTGCTGGCACCCCATGCGCGCAGTTCTCTGGACGGTGCTCTGTCTGCTCGTGCTCTTCGCCCTGTTTGCGGCGTGGGCTTCGCGTCCTGCGATCCACCCGATCGAGGCGCCGCTGGCGAGCGCATTCGACAAGGCGGACGTCGCGCGCGGTGCGAATCTCGCGGCGATCGGCAACTGCAACAATTGCCATACGGCACCCGGCGGCCGCGCGTTCGCGGGTGGACGCGCCGTGCCGACGCCCTTCGGCATCATCTATTCCACGAACATCACGCCGGATCTGATGACGGGAATCGGGCAGTGGTCCGAGGCCGCGTTCCAGCGCGCGCTGCGCGAGGGCGTCGATCGCGAGGGCGGTCACCTGTATCCGGCGTTCCCCTACGACCATTTCACGATGCTGTCGGATGCAGATTGCCGCGCGCTGTACGCGTATTTCATGACCCGCGAGGCGGTGCGCGCGAGCACGCCGCGCAACGTGCTGCCGTTTCCGATCAACCTGCGCGAGGTGGTGGCCGCGTGGAAGGCGCTCTATTTCCGCTCGCAGCGTTTTCAGCCGGACCCGAAACACGACGCGACCTGGAATCGCGGGGCGTATCTCGTCGAAGGTGTCGGCCACTGCGGCGCCTGCCACACTCCGCGCAATCCGCTCGGCGCCGAAAAGAAGACACACGCGCTGGCCGGCGGAGAAGTGCAGGGCTGGAATGCGTATGCGCTCGATCGCAGCTCCCCGGCGCCGGTGGCCTGGACTGCCGACAGCCTGTACGAGTATCTGCGCCACGGCTGGCACCCGGAACACGGGGTGGCGCGCGGGCCGATGTCGGAGGTGACGATGAATCTCGGCAAGGTCGACGAGAGCGATGTCCGCGCGATCGCGAAGTACATTGCCTGGCAGATGGGCGCGGCCGACGAGCAGGCGAAGGGTTCGAGAGGGACGAGCGGCTTCCGTGGATCGGCCTCGGCTCCCGAGGGCAGCCGCCCGCCGCAAACGAGGCAGGGCACCGGCGAGGCGCCGCAGTCATCGCCGTCGGATAGCACGCTCGGACAAGGCGCCTCGATATACCTGGGCGCCTGCGAATCCTGCCACAACGGCACGCGGCCGTTGCCCTACGGCGGAATCGACTTCACCCTCAGCACCGCAATCAACGCCGCGAGCCCGCGCAACGTGATCAATGTGACGCTGCACGGCCTGCATCCACCCGAGGGCACGCGCGGCTCCATCATGCCCGGCTTCGACGGCGCGATCAGCGACGATGACCTGGAAGCGCTCCTGATGTATTTGCGCGCCGACTTCACGCACAAACCGCCGTGGGACGATATCGCCGATCACATCGCTGCCGCCCGCAAGGCCGTACACGAAGAGGGCGATTCATGGCCCTGATTCTCAACATCAACGGACACCCGCACGAGATCGCAACCGACCCGCACACGCCATTGCTCTACGTGCTGCGCAACGACTTGCGCCTCAACGCCGCAAAGTTCGGCTGCGGCCTCGGACAGTGTGGCGCATGCACCGTCGTGATCGATGGGGATCCCGTCTTCTCGTGCGTCGTTCCGATCATGCTGCTGCAGGGGCGCAAGATCGTGACCGTCGAGGGGCTCGGCACGGTCGAAGCGCCGGGGCCGGTGCAGCAGGCGTTCATCGAGAAGCAGGCGGCGCAATGCGGCTACTGCATTCCCGGCATGATGATGCGTGCATACGCATTGCTGCTGAAGATGCCGGATCCTTCCCCTGAGCACATTCGTGCCGCGCTCGAACCGAATCTCTGCCGCTGCGGGACGCACATGCGCATCGTTGCGGCGGTGGCACGGGCGGGCGAGTTGATGCGCGGGTCCGCTCAGGCCATCGAGCCCAAGAGCAGGTGATGGACGCCAGCATCAGCCGCCGCGGATTTTTGCAGGCGAGTGGCGCTCTCGTCGTCAGCTTCACGCTCCTCTCGCGTACGTTCGATAGTGTTGCGGCCGAGAGAGAGTTGCCCGGAAGCCTGAAGAACACCCCGTATCTCGACGCGTGGCTGCGCATCGATGCGGACGGAACGATCACGGTCTTCACCGGGAAGGCGGAGCTCGGGCAGGGCATCAAGACCGCGTTGATTCAGATTGCGGCGGAAGAGCTGGCCGTGCTGCCGCCGACCATTCAGCTCGTCACGGCGGATACGGGCCGCACGCCCAATGAGGGATATACGGCAGGCAGTCACTCGCTCCAGGACAGCGGCGCCGCCATTCGCAATGCCGCGGCGCAAGCGCGCGAGATTCTGCTCGCTGAAGCCGCGCGCCGCTGGCTGCTCGACCCCGCGCAACTCACGGCGCGCAGCGGTCAGATCGTCTCGGAAAACGGCCATGCGGCGAAGTACGCCGAGCTCGTTTCGGGGCAGACGCTGCATGTCATGGCGCAGCCGCAATCGAAGCTGAAGGACCCGCACGACTTCGTCGTGATGGGTACGCCGATGAAGCGCGTCGACATTCCGGCGAAAGTGACAGGCGGGATGGCGTACGTGCACGACCTGCGCTTGCCGAACATGGTCCACGCACGCGTAGTCCGTCCATCCAGCCCCGCTGCAGAGCTGCTCAGTGTGGACACAGCCGCGGTCGAGCGCATGCCCGGCGTGCTCAAAGTCGTCCGCGATGGTCGTTTTCTCGCGGTGATCGCAGAGGGTGAGTGGCAAGCCGTGCAGGCGATGCGCAAGCTCAGTGCTGCTGCACGCTGGCGAGAGCAAGGGACGCTGCCGGCGGCACGCGAGTTGCCGAAGGTGCTCCAAAGCATGAAAGCCGAGGACGCCGTCGTCGCCGACGAGCAGCTCACGGCCCCGCCGGCGAAGCCGGTGCGCACCTTCGAAGCGACGTACACGCGGCCATACCAATGCCATGCCTCCATCGGTCCTTCGTGCGCCGTTGCACATCTCGAGAACGGATCGTTGACCGTGTGGACGCATACGCAAGGGGTCTATCCCGATCGCGCAGCGATTGCGGAGATGCTGAACCTGCCGCAGGAGAAAGTCCGCTGCATCCACATGGAGGGCTCCGGTTGCTATGGGCACAACGGTGCGGACGATGCCGCCGCCGATGCAGCGCTGCTCGCCCGCGCGTTTCCCGGTCGCCCCGTTCGTGTTCAATGGATGCGCGAGCAGGAGCATGCGTGGGAGCCCTACGGTCCCGCGATGGTCACCAAGGTGCGCGCGACGCTGAACGAGAAGGGAAAGATCGGCCGCTGGAACTACGAGCTCTGGAGCAATACGCATGCGACGCGGCCGGGTCCGGCCGGCAACTTGCTCGCGGCTCGGCATCTTGCGATGCCGTTCGAGCCGGCACCGCAATCCGTGCGCATCACTCCGGAAGGGAGCGGCGATCGCAATGCCGTGCCGCTGTACGCGTTCCCGAACAAGCACATCGTTTGGCATTTCCTGCGCGAGATGCCGTTACGCGTGTCCGCGCTGCGCTCGCTCGGTGCGTACATGAATGTGTTCTCGATCGAGAGCTTCATGGACGAGCTCGCGACGGCTGCGGCCGTCGACCCGGTGGACTTCAGGCTCGACCACCTCGAGGATGCGCGCGCTCGGGAAGTCGTGACGACTGCGGCCCAGCGTTTCGGCTGGTCGACGAAGGCGATGCCCACCAATCGCGGTCGCGGATTCGCGTTCGCGCGCTACAAGAATCTGGCCGCCTACTGCGCGGTCGCCGTCGAAGTGCAGATCGAGCCCGATTCGGGGCGCGTGCGCATGCTGCGCGCGGTTGCCGCCGTCGACAGCGGAGAGATCGTGAACCCCGACGGCATTCGCAACCAGATCGAAGGCGGCATTCTGCAGGCGATGAGCTGGACGCTCTACGAGGCGGTGACATTCGACGACACTCGGATCACGAGCATCGACTGGTCGACGTACCCGATCCTGCGCTTTCCCTCCGTGCCGGACAGCATCGACGTACACGTGATCCCGCGACCCGGCGAACCGTTCCTCGGCACCGGCGAGGCGGCGCAGGGGCCCGCCGCCGCAGCCCTCGCGAATGCCATTGCGAACGCAACCGGCAAGCGGCTGCGCGATCTGCCTTTCACTCGCGAACGAGTGCGAACCGCGGTAACGTCCGCACCCACATGATTGCGCTCGAGGGCGTCTCCAAGTCGTTCGCGAACGGCAGCCGCTTTGCCGTGCGTGACGTCAGCATCACGGTGCCGGCGCGCACGTTCGTCTCGGTGGTCGGCGACTCCGGGTCCGGCAAGACGACGCTGCTGAAGATGATCAATCGGCTGGTCGATCCGGACGCGGGCGTCGTGCGCGTCGCCGACAAGCCGGTGGATGGCGTGCCCGCATACGCGCTGCGGCGGCAGATCGGCTACGTGTTCCAGGGTATCGGGCTCTTTCCGCATCTGAGTGTCGCGGAGAACATCGGCATCACGCCGCAACTGCTCGGCTGGCCGAAGAGCGTGATCGCAACGCGGGTCGCGGAGCTGGTCGATCTCGTCGGTCTGCCGCGCAGCTTTCTGCCGCGCATGCCCGCGGAGCTTTCAGGCGGGCAGCAGCAGCGCGTGGGCGTCGCGCGCGCGCTCGCGGCGAAGCCGGCCATCATGTTGATGGACGAGCCTTTCGGTGCGCTCGATCCGGTGACGCGCGATACGCTCGGATCCGAGTACCGCAAGCTGCACGATGAGATGGGTCTCACTACCGTAATGGTGACGCACGATGTGATGGAAGCAGTGCTGTTGTCCGATCGCATCGTGGTCGTGCGGCAAGGAGCGGTGGTGGCCGACGGCGCACCGCGCGAGTTGCTGAGCGGGCACGAAGACCCGGGCGTGCGGGCCTTGATGGACATGCCGCGCCGGCAGGCGCAGCGCGTGCGCGAGTTGCTGAACGGCGGCACGCCGAGCGAACAGTCCGTGCGGGAAAGACCGACGCGTGAATGAACATGTCGCGGCGGCGTGGCGCCTGCTGCCCGTCTATCTCAGCCAACACGTCCTGCTGAGTGCGAGCGCGCTCGCGCTGGGGCTGCTCATCAGCTTGCCGCTCGTGGTCGCCGCGAGCCGCAGTCCTCGTGTGCGCTGGCCCGTGCTGGCGATTGCGAGCCTCATTCAAACCGTGCCGAGCCTTGCGTTGTTGGCGCTGTTCTATCCGATTCTGCTGGCGCTCTCGTCGGCCTCTCAGCGGCTGTTCGGGCACGGCTTTTCTGCGTTGGGCTTTCTGCCGTCGTTGCTCGCGCTCACCTTGTACTCGGTCCTTCCGATCTTGCGTAACGGCGCGACGGCGCTGACGAATCTCGATCCCGCGGTGCTCGAAGCCGCGCGCGGCGTCGGCATGACAGAGCGGCAGCAGCTGCTGCGCATCGAGCTGCCGCTTGCTGCGCCGATGCTGATGGCCGGCGTGCGCACGTCCGCCGTTTGGGTGATCGGCACCGCGACGCTCTCCACGCCTGTCGGTCAGACGAGCCTCGGCAATTACATCTTTGCGGGGCTGCAGACGGAGGACTGGGTGTCGGTGCTGTTCGGGTGTGTTGCAGCCGTCGTGCTGGCGCTCACCACGGATCAGCTCCTCGGCACCATCGAGTCTGGTGTCGCGAAGCGGCGGCCGGCGCGGGTATGGATCGGGCTGGCGCTGCTCATCCTCGGCATCGGGGTGGCGATCGCACCGTCCTTCAGCTCAGGCAAACCGGCGTACGTCGTCGGTGCGAAGAGCTTCTCGGAGCAGTACATCCTCGCGGACCTGATCGCGAAGCGGCTGCGCCAGCGCGATCACGCGGTAGTGGTGCGCGGCGGCCTCGGATCGGTGATCGCCTTCCGCGCGCTTGCGAACAACGAGATCGACACCTACGTCGATTATTCCGGGACGATCTGGGCGAACGAGATGCGCCGCACGGATCGGCCCCCGCGTGCAGCGTTGCTCGCGGAGCTCAGCGATTGGCTCCGCAAGAACCGCGGCGTGACGGTGCTCGGCTCGCTCGGCTTCGAGAATGCGTACGCGCTCGCCATGCGGCGCGACCGTGCGGAGGCGCTCGGCATTCGCACGATTGCGGATCTCGCCGCGCACGCGCCGCAGTTGCGCATCGGCGCGGACTACGAGTTCCTGAGCCGCCCGGAGTGGCAGGCGCTGCGCGATACCTACGGGTTGCGCTTCGCCGAGCGGCGGCAGTACCAGTCGACGTTCATGTACCGCGCCGTGGCGAGCGGGGACGTCGATGTGATCTCGGCATTTTCGAGCGATGGGCGCATCGCGGCCTACGACCTCCTGGTGCTCGAAGACCCGAAGCAGGCGATCCTGCCGTACGACGCCATCGTGCTGCTGTCGCCGGCGCGGGCGGGCGATGCGGCGCTGAAAAGCGCACTGCAGCCCATGATCGGCGCGATCCCGATCGAGCGGATGCGCGAAGCGAACCAGCTCGTCGATCGAGATGAGAACAAGCTGTCGCCGTCGCAAGCGGCCGACTGGCTCGCGAAGGCGACGCACCTCGATGCCCGCTAAACTGCGGACACGATGGCCCTCACCGCGTCCTGATGCCCGCCCGTCCCGCTGCTCGCAGCCTGTCGCGCACGCCGGCGCGCTCGCGCACGCGCCGCCGTCGGCGCGGCTCGCGCGCGTTGCGCATCACGCGCTATCTGCCGAGCATGCGCGATCTGCGCCGCACCTGGCGCACGTTCCGCAAAGCGCCGCTGCTCATGCAGTTCGTCGTCGGCGCGGTCGGCATCATCACGCTGTGGCTCGCGGTGAACTGGATTTACCAGGTCATCCGCAAACCCTCCGAGCTCTTCTTCCCGGTGAGCGGCACGCTTTACAAGACGCCCGGCGAAACCTGGGAGGCGTACGAGCCCATCTTCCGCCGCCACTCGACACAGGTGATGACACCCGAGCTGCTCGCGGCGCTCGCACAGGTCGAGGGCTCGGGCAATCCGATCGTGCGCACGTACTGGCGCTGGACCTGGCGCATGCAGCCGTTCGAGGTGTACCGGCCGGCCTCCAGCGCGGTCGGCATGTATCAGATCACGGACGGCACGTTCGCCGAAGCGCGCCGGCTCTGCATTCACGATCACGTCGTCGTCGACGACGGGCCGTGGGACGACTGGAGCTCGTGCTGGTTCAACTGGGCGTACATGCGCGTGATCCCGAGTCACGCGGTGGAGCTGACCGCCGCGTATCTCGATCGCAAGATCGAGGAGATCCTGAGGCGCAACGGCGTGAAGTCCGCGCCGCTGCACAAGAAGCAGGACCTCGCGGCGCTGATTCACCTGTGCGGGGCCGGAGCCGGCAATCTCTACGTGCGACGCGGTTTTCGGCTGCTGCCGGACCAGCGCTGCGGCGATCACGAAGCGCGCGTCTACGTTGCGCGGGTGAATTCGTTCAAGCGGGTCTTTGCGGCACTCGCCGCACGGAAGGAGGAGTAGGCCCGAAAAGGTCCGATGCCCACCGCGAGCGCCTTTTTCGACCCTGACGACGTTGGATCCCTCGGCGGGCACCGGACGCCGGCGACTCTGGCCAACGTTCGACACCACCTGAATACGCACATACCGAAGCGATCAGCGGCGCAACCGCGACCGTCTTCGCTCGTGGGTCAACGATCCCAGAGGCGTGCCGACTGCGAGTACCACTCGATCAGCGAGACGCCGATCCCGAAGTAGCTGGCGCTATGGTTGTAGTCGATGAGGCTCTCGCCGTAGCCGTTGAAGTACTGCACGTAGCCTTTCAGCTCGCCGTGAATGGGGAAGGCCCAGTTGAGCTCGACCGCGCCGTGCGAGCGGTCGCCGCCGCGCAGCGAATGCCGGAACATCGCGGAGATTTCATGTCCCTCCCAGGTGCGCGTCACCATGACCTCGCCGCGCCCCATGAAGTCCTCGATGTCGGGGTTGTCATCGCTCGAGCGCGCCTCGTGCACACGCCACCAGGGACGCAGCATGACCGTCCAGCCGGGCCGGTCGAACCCGATCTGCGTCACGATGCGGTTCCAGCTTCGCGATAGCGGGATCGCCCGACCGTTCGACTCGTGCGTGAAATTGATCGTGGCGAGGCGGCCCGTCCAGCCGAGCAGCGAGTAGTTCGTGCGAAAGGCGAGCATCAGCTCGGGCTGGTAGTCCGTCTCGCGGAAGGGGCGCGACTCGGACGCGTTGTAGAGCTGCCAGCGCGAGGACTGCGTGTACCCGAACCACAGGTCCGAGAAGTCGCCGATGACGTCCTCCCAGAGCTTGCTCTTCAGACTGAGCTGAAACTTCACTTCCGTGTGCTTCAGCTGGATCGGCGTAAGGACGCTGTGCCCCTCGCTCGGGCTGGTCGGCGTCGTGTTCCGGCTGCTCGCGTACGAAGCGGCGAGGATGTACACGGGTTCGTGCGGAGAGACGCGAAACGTCCCCTGCTTCTGCTCAGGGCTGAGCTCCCAGCGCTGGTCGAGAAGCGAGGCGCTCTTCTCCGCCTCGATCGCCTGCTCGACCGCCGGTGTGCGTGGCGGAGGCGAGGGCGTTTGCTCGACCAGCGCACCCTCGGGTGCCCCGAACAACCTGTCGTAGCAGGCGAGCCGCTCCTTGTCGGTATGCAGTGCGCGGCACTCTGCGGTGGGGTCAGGCTGTGTGGGCTCGGCGGCTTGGACGGCGCACGCAAAGACCGCGGACAAAGCGATGACTACTCGACTCGAACGTCGCAAGGAAGGTCTCCATCCAGGGTGGGCGGCTCGGCTCGGCGCGAAAGCGTACCCGTTTACCCCCGGGCCAAGACGAGCGCGGCGCGCACGGAATCCTGATCGATGTGCCGCGTAGCGCAGGAGGCGTTGTAAACGAGGCTGAGGAGGGCGGAACACTTGCCAGGCGTGAGCGCGATGCCTTCGAGCTTGGTGTCCAAGCCCACGGTTTCGATCACGTCCTCCATCAAGCCGGGATTCACTTTCGAGAGTGGGCCGGAGCCACCGCCGCCCGCGGGATCGTCGATGCGGTCCCTGGGTTTGCGCTCGCCGCGTCCCATCACCAGCCATTCGACGCTGGTGTTCGTCGCCAGACAGATCGCCCGCAAGTCTGAGACCCCGGGCTCCGACTGGCCGCGTAGCCACTTGCGGATGGCGCCCTCCGAGCGCTCGATGTGCGTCGCCAGCGCGTTCGTACTTCCGTACGAACTGACGACTTGACGGAGACGGGCCGGAAATCCGTCTTCATTGGTCGGAGGAGGTAGATATTTCTCGTCGGCTGACATGGTTACGAATGTAGCGTTGCCGGCACGAAAATACCAGAGAGACCTCACGAAAATGTTGCAACTCGTACGGATATGACGTAGCGTGCCGGGCGTACGCGGGTCACGGAGGGCTCGCCGCGCCGCTTCCAGGGACGAGGTGAGTCATGGTCCATCGATCGAGTCGGCCGTTACGAGATGAGCTGCAGGACGTCGTCCAACACTTGAGTCAGCTGCCCGCCATCCTGGCGGTGGCCATCAGCACGCTTCGCGAGCAGAGCGCGGACCTGGACGCGGATGTCGCCACGCTGCTGCAGCGGGCGGTCAGCGATCCGCTGAGCGAGCAGGTCCGCAAACTGGAAGCACTGCTCAGCCGCCTGCCGCGGACACCGGGCCGCAAGCGCCACTGAGTCTCTCCACGCGAAACTGCGTGGGCGCGCGCACATCCGTTTCCGGCAACCCCCTTCGGCTATAATCCCGCGCCCCGTCGCACGGCCAGAGAAACACCGCCACACGGGGCGGCGCGCGACGGTGCTCGCGCGGCTCGTGCGAAAGTGGCGGAATTGGTAGACGCACTAGGTTTAGGTCCTAGCGGGTAACCCCCGTGAGGGTTCGAGTCCCTCCTTTCGCACCATCCCACTTATTTTCCCCGCCGTGAACGGGGCTTTTGGATTCGATTCGAGGATTTGAAGATGCAGGTATCTCTGACCGCCACGTCCGGTCTCGAGCGACGGCTCGAAGTGGCCGTCCCGGCGGAGCGCGTGACCACGGAGGTGGAACAGCGGCTCAAGCAGATCTCGCGAACCGCGCGCTTGAAAGGTTTCCGTCCGGGGAAGGCCCCGTACTCCGTCATCAAGAGTCAGTATGGCGACCAGGTGCGCGGGGAAGTCATCAGCGACCTGATCCGCCAGTCCTTCCAGGAGGCGGTGACCCAGGAGAAGCTGAATCCGGCGGCGGGTCCGCGCATCGAGCCGATCGCGGTCGACCCGGGCAAGGACCTGAAGTACGCGGCGACCTTCGAGGTGCTGCCGGAAGTGAAGGTGAAGCCGGTCGACACCATCGCCATCGAGAAGCCGGTCGCGGAAGTCACCGAGCAAGATGTCGACGCCATGATCGAGAGCATGCGCAAGCAGCGCCCGATCTTCACGACGGTCGAGCGCGCGGCGCAGGACAACGATCGAGTGACCGTCGACTACACGACCACCATCGGCGGCGAGCCGGTGAAGGGCGGCGAAGGCAAGGACGTCACCTTCATCATCGGCTCGAATCGCGTCATGACCGAGCTCGAGCAGGGCGTGAAGGGTGCCGCGGCGGGCGAGAGCCGGACGGTCTCGGTTGCATTTCCGGCGGAGCATCCCAACAAGGAGCTGGCGGGCAAGACGGCCGAGTTCCGCCTGGACGTGAAGAAGGTGGAAGAGCAGTCGCTCCCCGAGGTGAATCAGGAATTCGCCGAGGCGTTCGGCGTCAAAGAAGGCGGCGTCGAGGCGCTGCGCGCCGAGGTGAAGCAGAGCATGACGCGCGAGCTGAACGATCTCGTTCGCAACCGCATCCGCGGTCAAGTGCTCGACGCGCTTTACAAGGAGAATCCGCTGGAGATTCCCCGTGCGCTCCTCGAAGAGCAGATTCAGCAACTACAGCTCGACATGGCGCGGCGCGCGAACATCACCGATGCCAGCCAGCTGCCGCCGCCGCAAACGTTCGAGGAGCCGGCGCGCCGGCGCGTCGCGCTCGGTCTGCTGCTCGGTGAGATCGTCCGCGCGGAGGGCTTGAGAGTGGATCGGGAACGCGTGCAGGCGCGCCTCGCGGATCTGGCGGCTCAGTACCCGAACCCGGACGAAGTGCGACGCGCCTACTTGCAAAACGCGGACGCCATGCGTCAGATCGAGTCGGCCGTCCTGGAAGATCAGGTAGTGGACTGGATCGTCGAGCGCGCCAAAATCACGGAGCGCCCGATGAGCTTCAGCGAGCTGACGGGCTTTGGACAGAACACGGCCGGCGCCACTGCCGGCACCGCCGGCGCCTGATGGGCGGCCGGGCAACGAGGGTGACAGCAATGAATGAGCGAGCATTGAATCTGGTCCCGATCGTCGTCGAGCAGACGGCCCGGGGTGAGCGCGCGTACGACATCTACTCGCGCCTGTTGAAGGAGCGGGTGGTTTTCGTCGTCGGCCCGGTCGATGACTACATGGCCAACATCGTGGTCGCGCAGATGCTGTTCCTCGAGTCGGAAAACCCCGACAAGGACATCTCGCTGTACATCAACTCGCCGGGCGGCGTCGTGACTGCCGGGTTGGCGATTTACGACACCATGCAGTTCGTGAAGCCGGACGTCAGCACCATCTGCATCGGCCAGGCGGCCAGCATGGGCGCCGTCCTGCTCGCCGGGGGCACCAAGGGCAAGCGCTTCGCCCTGCCGCACGCGCGGATGATGATCCACCAGCCGCTGGGCGGCTTTCAGGGTCAGGCGGCGGACATGGAAATCCACGCCCGGGAAATGCTCTACACCCGTGACCGACTCAACAAAATCCTGGCGAAGCACACGGGCCAGAGTGTCGAGCAGATCAAAAAGGACACGGACCGCGACAACTTCATGTCGTCGGATGACGCCGTCGGATACGGCCTGATCGATCGCATTCTGGCAAACCGGGGTGAGATCACTCCCGCGGTTCCGGGGAACAAGTGACGCCGATACGCACAAGTCCCAGCCTTACAACGAGTTACGAGCGGCAGAGTGCTTTGCTTAGCGCTCCTTCCGCGTGCTATAAAACTGCCGCACAAGCCAAGGCACCGATCTTGCTCCGAGATGAGGTGCTGCACGAGGGCGATCGATGAGCGAAGACTCCCGCGGCCGGCACGATGACGGCAAACTCCTCTACTGCTCTTTCTGCGGGAAGAGCCAGCATGAGGTGAGAAAGCTCATCGCCGGGCCTTCCGTATTCGTCTGCGACGAATGCGTCGAGCTATGCAATGACATCATTCGTGAGGAGCTGGAAGACCGCGCCGAACGCGCGCGCGACAAGCTTCCGAAGCCGCACGAGATCAAGAAAGTCCTGGACGAGTACGTGATCGGTCAGGAGCGCGCCAAAAAGGTGCTCTCCGTGGCCGTCTACAACCACTACAAGCGTCTGCAGACGCGCAGTGGCTCCGGTACGCGCTCCAAGGACGACGTCGAGATCGCCAAGAGCAACATCCTGCTGATCGGCCCGACCGGCTGCGGCAAGACGCTGCTCGCGGAAACCCTGGCGCGCCTGCTCAACGTTCCGTTCACGATCGCGGACGCGACCACGCTCACGGAAGCGGGCTACGTCGGCGAGGACGTCGAGAACATCATCCAGAAGCTGCTGCAGAAGTGCGATTACGACGTCGAGAAGGCGCAGACCGGTATCGTCTACATCGACGAGATCGACAAGATCTCGCGCAAGTCCGACAACCCGTCGATCACGCGTGACGTCTCGGGCGAGGGCGTGCAGCAGGCGCTGCTGAAGCTCATCGAGGGCAAGATCGCCTCGGTCCCGCCGCAGGGTGGCCGGAAACATCCGCAGCAGGAGTTCCTGCAGGTCGACACCGCGAACATCCTCTTCATCTGCGGCGGCGCCTTCGCGGGGCTCGAGAAGATCATCCTGAACCGCACGCAGAAGAGCGGCATCGGGTTCACCTCCGATGTGCGCTCGACGGATTCGCGCCCGCACGGGAGCGATCTGTTCCACGACGTCGAGCCCGAGGACCTCATCAAGTACGGGCTGATCCCGGAGTTCGTCGGCCGTCTGCCGGTCGTCGCGACCCTGGACGAGCTCGACGAGGCGGCGCTGATCTCGATCCTGACGGAGCCCAAGAACGCGCTCACGAAGCAGTACCGCCGACTCTTCGACATGGAGGGCGCGGAGCTCGAGTTCCGGGACGATGCCTTGCGGGCGGTGGCGACGCGGGCCATGCAGCGCCGGACCGGCGCGCGCGGCTTGCGTACCATCCTCGAGAACGTGCTGCTCGAAACGATGTACGAGCTGCCGAGCATGCGCAACGTTGCCAAGGTCGTGGTCGACGAGACCGCGATCGAAGGTTCGACGAAGCCGTACATCGTCTATAAATCCGAAGACGAAGCGCAGCCGCCGGCACGGCGCGTCTCCGGAACCAATCATCACTGATCGCCACTAAGAACCGCGCCGTCTCTCCCAGAGGAGAGACGGCGTCGTGTTTCCGCGACCCAGGTCGTTGAAACGCGGGTCGATCTACCTTATTTCCCGCTACACTACTCAACACGCGTAGTCGGCTTCGGCTCGCACCTGAAGCCGTCTCACTTCACTCAGCGAGGGCTTCAGCGTGTCCGACCCATCTACCACCAGTGTGACGACGACTCCTCCGGGCATCGAGAGCGTACCCGTGCTCCCGTTGCGCGACGTGGTCGTCTACCCGCACATGGTGATCCCGCTCTTCGTCGGGCGAGAGAAATCGATCCAGGCGCTCGACGTTGCCATGCGCGCAGACAAGCGAATCATGCTGGTCGCGCAGAAGCAGGCGGACGTGGACGATCCCAAGGCCGACGACCTGTACCGCATCGGTACGGTCGCCACCATTCTGCAACTCCTGAAACTGCCGGACGGCACCGTCAAGGTGCTCGTCGAAGGCGTCGACCGCGCGCGCATCGAAAAGCTGCACGCCGGCGAACATTACTCCGCCGATGTCGTGCTGATGCCCGACGTCGAGGCGTACGACGAACGCGAGATGGACGTGCTCGGGCGCTCCGTGATTTCGCAGTTCGAGCAGTACGTGAAACTCAACAAGAAGGTGCCGCCGGAAGTGCTGACCGCGCTCGCCGGCATCGAGCACGCGGGTCGGCTCGCCGACACCGTGGCGGCGCACATGTCGCTCAAGCTTCCCGAGAAGCAGAAGGTGCTCGAGATCCTCGACATCAAGAAGCGTCTGGAGCACATCCTCGTCGCGATCGAAGGCGAGATGGACGTGCTGCAGATCGAGAAGCGCATCCGCGGGCGCGTCAAGGCCCAGATGGAGAAGTCGCAGCGCGAGTACTACCTGAATGAGCAGATGAAGGCCATTCAGAAAGAGCTCGGCGAGATGGACGAGGGCGGCAACGAGATCACCGAGCTCGAACAGAAGATCGCGAAGGCGGGCATGCCGAAGGAAGCCCGCGAGAAGGCGACGAGCGAGCTGAACAAGCTGAAGATGATGTCGCCGATGTCGGCCGAGGCCACCGTCGTGCGCAACTACATCGACTGGCTCGTGAAGGTGCCGTGGAAGAAGCGCACGAAGATCATCAAGGACATCGCCCGCGCCGAGAAGGTGCTGGACGAGGACCACTTT
>DASTRY010000026.1:0-58586 GCA_035760965.1 Steroidobacteraceae bacterium
GATCCGGAAAGCCGTAGAAGATGTCGCCGTTGTTGAAGTCGGCCCACGTGGGCAGGCGACCGGGCTGGAAGCGCGGGTCGCCCGCTTCCGGCGCGAAGAAGAACACTTCCTGGCGCGTCGGAAAGATGCGCTCGCCGAGCAATGACGGAAAGACCTTCGGCAGCCACGGGCCGCAGGCGAACAGATATTTGTCGGCCCGGAGCGTCTCGCCCGCGAGCGTACGGACGCCGCCGAGCGCGTCGCCGGACGCTTGCGGGGGCGCGATCGCAGCCGTTCGATACTCGCCGCCGGCTTTGACGAATTCGGCCACGAGGGTCTGCACGGCGCGGCGGGCCATCAGCGCTCCGAATTGCGGCTCGTACAGACCGACTTCGATTCCTTGCCAGTCGATCTGCGGCCAGCGCTTCGCCATCTCGGCGCGGTGCAGCTCTTCGGTCGGAAGCTTCAGGCGGCGATGGACTTCGATCGACTGCGTGACGTACGGCTCCACGCGCGGAAAGAAGAAGAGCACGCCGGTCGGATGAAACACCGGCAACCCGGAGCGTTCGGAGAGCCAGCGCCATTCGGGGAGCGACTCCCAGGCCATGCGCGTGTAGACCTCGTCCGCACCATACGCCGTGCGGGTGACGCGCGATTCGCCGCCGGACGATGCGCGCGCATGAGCCGGGCCCCATGCGTCCAGCAGCAGCACGCGCTCGCCTCTGCGGAGGAGATTCCACGCGGTCCAGGCGCCGAACACGCCGGCGCCGACGACGATGCTCGACCACCCTGCCCCGCCGCCGGCGGAGGCGCGCGTTTCTGCGGCCGCTCGCAGCGGCCGCGCGCGCGAGGAGCCTCCCCCATGCGCCGCGTGCGCGTCGCCATTGGTTGCGGTGGATGCCGTGTTCGCCGCTGCTCGCGCGATGCTCGCCGCGCTGAAGAGCGCAGCACCACGCGCGATGCCTCTCAGAAGTGCGCGCCGCGTCAGCCATGGCCGGGTCGGCCGCGTCATCGTCTCGCCTTTCACCGTCGGCGCGTGCTCTCGCTGAACGTCATCGCGGGCCGCGCTACTCAGAAGTTGACGTGGAAAGTGACGCCATACGTCCGCGGTCGGTTCGTGAGATAGCCCACGCGCGCTCGCGAGCCGCGCTCGCGATCCAGCGACAGAAATGCGCGCTCGTCCCACACATTGTTCACGAACAACGACCCTTCCCACTGATTACCCCGCACACCGATGCGTAAGTTGCCGATATCGTACGACGGCAGCTTCGTGGGGAACGTGAACGATGTGATCGTCGGATCTCCGTAGGTGATGAAGGACGGCGCGGGGGGACCGTCGAGCGTACCGAACGGCGGCTCCTGATCCGCGAGCTGCGTGTACGAGGAGCCGACGTACTGCACCGTGAAATTCGCGTAGCCATGCGTGCCGGCGAACCAGGGCCACGAATACGTGACGCTGCCGGCGCCCTGCACTTCGGGCGCGGTGGGCAGACGGTTGCCGTCACGAATGCCGGCAATCGGCGTAGTGCCCGCGCCGGTCACCGTCGAATCGATGCGCGCCTGCACCCAGGTGCCCGAGAGACCGAAGTCCCAGCTCTCGTTCGGCCTCGCGAACAGCTCCGCCTCGACGCCGAGCGAGTGGGCTTTCGGCACGTTCACGACGATGCGCGAGGAGCAGCTCCCGGCGTCGACGTTCGCCTGCAGATCCTGAATGTCCGAGTAGTACGCAGAGGCGTTGAACACGACGCGGCCGTCCGCGAAGCGCGACTTCATGCCGAGCTCGTAGTCCCAGGCCTTCTCGTCTTTCCACGTGCTGCTGAACACGCTGCCGAACAGCACGCGGTCGTCCGGCGAACAGATGGGCGCATTCAACGGATCGTTGATGCCGCCGAGCCGGAACCCGCGCGAGATCTGCGCGCTGAAGCTCAGCGACTCCTGCGGCCGGTACGTGAGAATGGCGCGCGGTGTGAAGCCGTTGGAATCGACGGAGCCCGGCACGTCCGCCTGCGGCACGGCGAAAAAGCCGCCGAAGGTGAGCGTGCGATCTTCCTTGAAGTCGTAGTAGCGCACGCCGAGCGTGAGGTCCCACTGATCGGTGAACGAATACGTCCCCTCGCCGAAGACCGCGAACTGCTGGAAGTCGTAGTGCAGGGACGAGAAGAACGGATTGTCCGGCGGTGAGCCGTTCGCCGCGCTATCGGTGTTGGCGAGCCGCCGTGTGATGGCATCGTAGCCCGGCGTCGGCAGGCGCTGGCCGTAGCGACGACCCAGGTCCTGGAAGAACGCGCCCGCTACCCACTGGAAGCGCTTCTCTCCGGTCGGCGAGGCGAGCCGCACTTCCTGCGAGAACGCGTGCAATTTCGTGGTGTCGATGAGCGGCGAAGTGATGCGCACCTCGTCGGGCGTGCCGCCGATGTCGAACGTGACGCTGCCCGTGAGCGAGGTGGCATCGCGCGTCACGACCACTTTGCGATCCGTGTACGAGCTGATCGACGTGAGCGTCACCGGCCCGAAGTCGTACTCGAGCTTCAGATCCGTGAGCGTGAAGTCGTCGTCGAGCCCTTCCGTGAGCTGCGTGAACTGGCCGCGCTCGCCGAGATTCACCGCCGGCTGCGTGGTCGTGAACGGGTTGGCGAGAATGTTGTAGAAGTCGATGCGCGGGAAGCCGTCGGTGTCCAGTTTCTGATACACGACGCGCGGGGTGATCGAGAAGCTCTCGTTCGGCTTGATCAGGAACGCGAGCCGGCCGCCGCTCTTCGAGCCGCTGTCCACGTTCTTGCGCACCGAGAGGTTCGGCTGGGTCGCGTCGATGAAGCCGGCCAGCTCGTCGTAGAAGCCGACGATGCGCATCGCCGCCGCATCCCCGAGCGGCACGTTCAGCGCGCCTTTCACGCTGCCTCCGAAATCGGTACCGGTGCCGCCGGACGCACTGAGCTCGGCCGTACCGCCGAAAGTGCCAAGCTGCGGCTGGACCGTGATGTAGCGCAGAGTGCCGGCGAGCGAGCCGGCGCCGAACAGCGTGCCTTGCGGGCCGCGCAGGATCTCGAAGCGCTGCAGGTCGAAGAGGTCGAGATCGGGCGTGAACAGCGCGATCGAGATCGGCGACTCGTCGAGGTACACGCCCACCTGCTCCTTCACGCCCGGTTGATCGCGCACCACCTGGCCGGCGCTGATGCCGCGGATCGAGACCTGGCTCTGACCCGGCCCGAGATCGGTGATCGTCAGGCCCGGGATATTGCGCGCGAGCTCGGCAATATCCGTCGCGCCGGAGTTGCGAATCTGCCCTTCGGTGACGGCCGCGATCGAGAACGGCACGTCCTGCAGCGAAGCCTCGCGCTTCGTGGCGGTGACGATGATTTCCTGGATCGCATCGGCGTTCTGCTGCGGGGTCTGCGCCACGAGAGCCATGGGCAGAATGGCGAGCAACGAACCTGCGGAGACCTTCTTGCACGTGAGCATCTCATCCCCCTGAGTCGCGCTCCCATGGGCGCATGCATCGACGTTGAAGATTCGCTACCGCGTTAGTATGTGCCCCTCACTTCGCGCGAGACAACCAGTGCAGTACGTTCAGCGCGAACTGCTTGTCGTCGTTGCCCGGTGTGTTCATGCCGAATTTCAGGTCGGCACCCGAAGGCTGCTGTCCCTTCACGATCTGCGCAGAAAACATGCCTGCTTCGCCGGCGACGACGAGCCGTCCGGTGCCCACGACCAGTGCGACGGCCTGCGCACGACCCGCCGCGGGCGTGGCATGACGAACAAGCGCGGCGGGAGCGGACGGCCCGCGGGCCCGCGCATCCTCCAAGGCGAGTTGCAGCTCGCTCTGATTCTCGGATTCGAGCGAGGTCGGCCCGAATTTCAGCAGCGCCGTCGCGCCTCCCGGCACGCTCAAGGTTTGCCCGCCAAATGCGACGACCCGCTTGATGCGCTCGCCGGGATGCAGCCCCTTGATGATGGGGTGATCGCCGAGCTGGCCGTGGTCCGCGCTGAACGCAACGAAGGTGGGTAGGGACTCGTGGCTCACGAGGTCGAATGCGATCCCCTTGCCCATCGACACGCCGAAGCGTTTCGCGAGCTCGTTGGCGGCGGTGCCGAAGGGGGCGTGATCGGCAATGAGCAGCAGCGAGCCTCCATCGATTACCCAATCGCGCACGATGTCGCACTCGGCATCGGTGAACGCGGACGTCGCTGCACCCTCCGCCGCGTTCTCGGGGCGCGCGTTCGCGATGACCAGCACGCGCATCGCGCGCAATGTCTGAGGTTGGAACTTCTCCTTACCGGCCTCGACGGTGTAGCCGTCGTTCGTCAATAACGTCGCGAGCGGCTTGTACAGCCCGTCCGCCGTGTGCAGGTTGTTGTGAGCCTCGTCGATGACGACGAGCGGATGCTCCTTTGCTCCGTACGTCTTCACCTTCACGGTGGCGTCGAAATCCGGGTCGGCGCTCACCTGCGCGAACGCGCTCGAGCACGCGACGAGCAGCGTTGCGAGCACCGACAGTCGCAGCGGTCTCGTCACGTTCATTGTTCAGGGAGAGCGAACATTGTTGCATGTTGCCTTGGAGCGCCCCTTGCAGTCCAATCGAGCGAAACGGTACGCGCGATTCGCGGGGTTCTCATGGATCAGAAGTATCAGCTTGCCGAGTGCAACATCGGTCGCGCGAAAGGCCCCATCGACGGGCTGATCATGGCGGAATTCGCCGCGCGGCTCGCGGAGATCAACGCGCTCGCCGACGGCGCGCCCGGCTTCGTCTGGCGCTTGCAGACGGACGCAGGCAATGCAACGAGTATTCAGGCGTTCGACGATCCTTTGATCCTCGTCAATTTGTCGGTGTGGGAGTCCCCGGAGCACTTGCGCGCGTTCGTCTACCGTAGCGATCACGCGGCCGTGATGCGCCGGCGGAAGCAATGGTTCGAGCGCTTCGACGGGGTATACCTCGCGATGTGGTGGATCCCTGCCGGTCACATCCCGACCGTGAGCGAAGCCAAGGAGCGGCTCGCCCATCTCCAGGCGCACGGCGACACGGCGTACGCGTTCTCCTTCGCCCGCCTCTTTCCGCCACCGGTCAGCGCGCGCGATAGCGCGACGGTGCCGTCCCGAACTCTGCACGAAACGTGCGGATGAAGTTCGACAGATCCTCGAATCCGGCCGCGTAGGCAATCTCGGTGATCGGCTGATCGGTGCCGCGCAGCTGCAGCGCCGCGGCGTTCAGCCGCAATCGCAACAGGAACTGATGCGGGCTCACGCCGGTGACCTTGCGGAACACGCGCAGGAAATGAAACTCGCTGAGGCCGGCCCGCTGCGCGAGATCGAACAGCGAGTGCGGTTCCGCGAACGTGTCGGCGAGGTGGCGCACGATCTCGGTCACGCGGCGCTCGTCGCGGCTGGTCACCTTGGGTGCCCGCGTTTCGTGATGCGCGTGGAGCACGATGCGCGCGAGGTCGATGCCGACCTCCTGCAGTGCCACCGGATCGTCGACCGACGCGACGGCGCGCGCGATGACCGGAGCAGTGGCCCGCATAAACGGCACCCGGTGTCCAAGGAGTCGCGTGCCGCGCGCACCCGCGTCGGCTGCGATGCGCTCGAACAGCGCATCGTCGAACAGGAACGCGAGACAGCGGTCACCTTCGGCGTGCTCGTGGCCGCACGTGAAGCAGCGGCCCGAGTTGCCCACGAGCAGCGAGCCAGGGGTCATCAGCGTGCGTCCGTGATCGCTGCGATAGGTGAAAGTGCCGGCGAGCACGATCGCGATCGATGTGACCGAGTGCGCCTCCTCGAACGGCACATCGCGCGGCCCGGAAGTGCATAGGACGTCCGAAACGCGCAGCCCGCGGGCCAGCATCACAGGTCGGCTCGTGATGCCACCCGCGGCGCCGTGCATGCGCTTGCGCGCGAGCGCAGCGGCGAGCGTGTTCGGCGAATGAGGTCGGTCGAACGGCATGCGTAACAGAATACGCCGGCGCTCAGGAAGATTCGGCGTCGGCGCGGCTGGGCCGTGCGCCGGCCGCGACGGGCTGCCGCGCGCCGGGGCGTTCATGCGGCTTCAGGCGTACGTACAGCTGTTTGCGAACGTGGGCGACGAGCGCACCGCTCGCGGTTTTCACATCGACTTCGAACCAGCGCAGCACCTTCGACCCGTCCGCCGCGGCCGCGCGCAATTCCTCGACGACGCTCTCCTCCAGCACGAAGTGCGCGAACACGTCCTCCTTGCCGGGCGCGACGAATTCGATGGCACCGGCCTTGTCCCACACGAGGTAGCGATTCCCGAGTCGGTGCAGGGCCAGCATCATCCACCAGGGATCCGTCATCGCGAACAGGCTGCCGCCGAAATGCGTGCCGACGTAGTTGCGGTTCCAGAAATGCATGCGCAGACACACCGTGGCCCGCGTCCAGTCGTCCGGCAGCTCGAGCACGCGGATCCCGGTGAACAGGAAGGGCGGCCAGAGATTCACGAGCCGCCGGATTGTCGAGGCACGCAGGGCCAAGCGCGTCCGACCGCCTCAATCGCGCATGTTGCGCGTCATGATGCGCATCTGGGCCTTCGCGAAATCGATCTCGAAGGCGTCGACCAGGCCGAGCACGTCCATGCCGATGATCATCGCCGGACGCTTCTCGAGATTCCACACTTTGAAGATGTGGAAATCGCCGTACGTGATCGGGATGGCGTCCACCTTGATGCCGTTGCCGATCGTGATGGGAGGCGCGGCACCCGCTTCACCGGCCGCAATGTCCGTCGTTACGCCCGTTACTTCCGCCGCCTGGAGCACGCCGTCGGTGTCCTTGAGCTGCTTGCGCACCGCATCCCGCAGCGCCAGATTGCCCAGCGAGCGCTCGGCGCCCGTGTCGATGATGGCGAGCGCGCGCACGCGCAGGACGCGCGCGTCGATCGCAAACAAGCCATCGCGAATGCGTGTGCCGTGAATCAACGCGGACGGGTGCAGCTCGTGCTCGGATTTGCTCGCGATGACGACGCGGTCCTTGCGAAAGTCGACGTAGATGTGGGTGGTATTGAGACCTGCGATACCCAGCACCCCGTCCGCGCCGGCCATCAACGCCGAGGACACCACGGGGATGCGGGCACGCTTCACGGCGATGTCGCCCGCCTGCAGCCGCTCGACGAAAACGCCTTGCACGCGTGCCGTGCCCGTCACTCCGTTCAACACCAGCGAGTATTCGTCGGAGGGCACGAGGCCGAGCGCCTGAGCCAGCTCGCTGGACAGCGTCGAGTGCGCAGCACCGGTGTCGACGATCATCCGATACGGACCCTGCCCATTGATCATCACCGGCGCGAGGATGCGCCCGCTGCGATCGAGTCGGGTCGGCGAGGCGAACATCGGTTCCGGCTCCGCTGCGAGCGGCGCGGCCGGAGAAGCGGGCGGTGCCGGGTGGGCAGGCACCGGCGGCGCGCTGGAAACCAGCTCCGTTCCCTGCGCGGCGAGCGCCGAACAGGCGATGCAGAAGGAACCGAACAGGCGCGCGATGGTGCCGACTCGCGACTTGCCACGAGCGACACTCCACTGGCGTTTCACGATGCGTCCTCGCCCGCTCTGCCGCTTGCGGGCTCTTGTGGTCGTGTCGGGCTGATCATGATCCTCGCGAGCGCGCACATCAATTACGATGTCCGCGGCTGTGAACCACTGCCGCTGAGCGACTGGAGGCGCACGTGAACGACGCGAGGGCAACCGCCGACGGCCCGCGATTCGGCCAGGAGTTCGCCACGCGCATCCGGCGCGGCTGGCCGGACGCGTTGCGGATGGTGGTCGCCGCCGTCGGCTCGTTCGCCCTATCGCAAGCGCTTCATTTACCGGAAGCATTCTGGGCCGTGCTGACGGCACTGGTGGCCACTCGTCCCCACGCTGCAGGGACGGCGCGCGCCGGCATCGACAGACTCATGGGTACGGTGGCGGGCGCGGCCGTGGCCACGGCCTTTGCGCTCACTCATCTGCACCTCACGCAACTCGAGCTGATGTTCGCCGTGCTCGTGCCGCTGTGTCTGCTGGTCGCGGTTCATGAGAATTATCGAGCGGCGCCGGTGGCCGCGTTGATCGTGCTCTCGGGCGGCATGCTCGGTCACTCGCCGCTCGCGACGGCGTTGTATCGCACCTCCGAGATCGCGGTGGGAGCGCTGGTCGCCTTCGTGGTCTCGGCGCTCGTGTTACCGAAGCGCGGGGACCACAAAGCGCTCGACCACGCCGCATCGGCTGCGCGGCTGCTGAGCTGTCTGGTGGGGCCTGCGCTAGTCCCGCACGAAGGATCCGAAGCGCTCGCGGACTCCGTGAAGGAGAAGCTGCGCGCGGAGTTGCGCCAGCTCATGCTGTTGACGCACGCGTCCCGGTGGAAGCGTCGCTCGCAGAACGCGATCAGCCGGCTGACGCGGCTGCTGTCCGCGCTCAGCGCCGACATCGGGTTCATCGAGCGAACCGTGGGGCGTCCGCCCGTCCACGAGGAAGCGATGGCGTTCGCCGCGCCGCTGCGCGAGATCGCGAACGCGTTCGAGGGACTGTTGAGTCAGGCCGCAAGCGCCCTCAATGGCGAGTCTTCCGTGCCGCGCATGGATGCGTTGGACCGCGCGATTGGCGCGTTGGAGCGTTGTGGAGCGGGGTCCGACACGGCGGCGGCGCGCGAGGCCGCAACGGCAGTCCCGCCTTCGCCTCAGCATTTGCTTTTCCTGGTTCGTACGCTGCGTGAGGACTGCCGCAAGCTCTGCGCGTTGGCGACCGGCTCGCAGCGCGCGACCGCGTAGCTACTGCGACTCGACAACGACCTCCGCGCTCACCGAATTCGCGATGTAGCAGGAGTCATGCGAGCGATGGTGCAGCTTGTCGAGCTCCTCGGCCGAGGGCGGCGCACCGACCCACGTGATCTTCGGCCGCAGCCGCACCTTCACGATCGCGGTCGCGCCTTTCGCGTTCTTGCCCATCTCGCCGACGGCGTTGTCCTCGTAGCGATCGATCACGAAACCTGCCGAGGCCGCGTACGAGAGAAAGAACAGCATGTGGCAGGACGAGAGTGCGGCCACGAGCGCTTCCTCGGGATCCACCGCTGCGGGATCGGACAGCGGGACGCGCACGGAAAGCGGCGAGCTCGACGCGGGCACGACCGCGCCGCCGTCGAAGCGCCATTCGTGAGCGCGCGAATATTTGTTGTCCTTGAACGGCGCGTCAGGAGCGCGCGTCCACGAAACCGTTGCCGTGTACGTGTGCATGGGAGGACCTCCGGGCGGTCCATTCTAATGCACTCCCGAGCGGCAGGTCAGAAATAACCATTCAACTGCACGAAATATTCGTGGCGATTCTGCAGGTCGTTCTGCGGAATGCCGTCGTAGATGCGCGCGCCCACGCGAAACTGCACGAACTGCAGCGGCGTGTACTCCCACACGACGCTGTAGCGCGTCTGTTGATCTTCCGCGACCTCGCGATCGGGATCGAAGTATTCCGCGGTCAGCTTGAAATTCTGTCCCTTCCGGTACCACCAGTTCGCTTCGATCAGACCGACGCCCTGCTTGCGTCGCGGCGTGAAGCTGTCGTCGAGGATGTAGTCCGCTTCTGCGAGCCATGCGATCGGCCCGGTGCGCAGACCCGCGAAAACGTTCTGCATCTGGCGCTTGCCGCTCGCCGCATCGTTGAAATTGAAGCTCGCGCCAGCGCGCCAGACCGACTGCACGTGCTCGACGCGCACGCTGTACTGCTTGCCCGTATCGTTCTCGGCACCGCCGCCCGTCCCGTTCGAGACGGCGAGCTGTGCGCTCCACGGGCCGATCTCGAGCCCCGTTTCGACACCGCGATCGGGCGTCGTGAAATTGATGCCCGGCACCTGGCGGATGAACGCCGTGTCGTCCTGCAAGCGTAGGCCGTAAGGCAGATACATCTGCCCTGCCTTCACGTAGAAGCGCTGATTGTCGAACCAGATCTTGCCGTACGCTTCTTGATTCGCGCTGCCGCCCGGCGCGAGCTTCTGATCGACATAGAGCGACACGCGATCGGGTATCGCGCGCAGCTCGAGGTAAACGCGCAGCTCATCGGTGTCGAACGAGAACGTGTTCTGCTGATGCGGCACGTCCGTCGAGTTGGCGTTCACCCGCAGATTCGCACCGATCGCGAGAAAGCGGCTCAGCTCGCCGGTCCACGGCTCGCCGGTGTCGACGCGCTGCGCCGGCAGCGCCGTCTGGCTCCACACCTCGCCGAACGTGTTGCGCATGCCGCCGCCGGTGGGATTCACGTGACATTGCGAGCACTTCACGCCCTGCATGACCGCGAAATACGGCTCGGCGCGCAGCGCCGGCGCCGCGCAGAAGAGCACGGCTAGGAGCAGGAATCTCGAGGTCACAACGCTCCTCCAACCGAGAACTGCAGAACGAAATCGCCGATGGGGAGCCCGTCGCGATCGCGCACCGGCTGCGCGCCATGGCCCGCAAGCGTGAGCCGATAGCGATCGGGTACGAAGACGTCGCCGGCAGGGAGCTTCAGCGCGATGACCGTCGGCTGCAGCGAACGCACCTCGATCTGCACGGGGCCCATCGCAACGTCGTTGCCGTCGCCGAAGGAGCCGTCGCCGCCGCTCCTCACCAGCACGACGTTGGCGGGCGTTAGTGTGGCGACGTTCAGAGTGCCGGATGCCTCCAGCAGAATTTCCGGTTGCGCGAGGCTCAGCGCTTCACCCGGCGGTGGCGCGACCGCGCGCACCTGCATCGGCATCACATCGGTCAACGCCTGCGCTTGCGGCGCGCCGTTTGTAATCCATTGTCGAATCGCCGCGATCGTGGCTGCGGGCAGCGGCGGTTGGCCGAGCGGCATCTGTCCGCCGACGGCCGCACGCCCTTCCAGCTTCTGAATGAGATAGCTGTTGTCGGGATCGCCGGGCGTCACGCGATTCAGCGCAGGCACTTCGACACTCGGCGCATTGACCAGCATCGCGTATGACGAGGCGGCGTCGAGCCGCAAGCCGAGCGGCGCCGCCGCGCCCTGATGGCACTGCGTGCAGATCGGCGTGAACACGTTGTCCTGAATCGATTTCAGATCGGGCGTGAGCGCGGCATTTCCGCCGCCGCCATCGCCGCCGCCCATGAGCGGCCTGCCGTTCGCATCGAGACCTTCACCGTTGCCGGCGCAACCCGCGATTGCGCACGACGCGATCAGCACCAGAGATCGCATGTAGCTCATCACACGCCTGCTGATTGAGTCGTGCGGGTAGGTACTGCGACGGCGCGAGTCGGTTCACTCGCAAAAAAGTTTTCGGCGAGTCGAACCACGAGCGCGGCCGGCGTCACTCATTCGCACTCAGCGCGCGCGATGCGTGGCTGCAAGGAGACAGCGAACATGGCGTATATCCGGAACAGCGTTTTGGCCGCGCGTGCTCTGCTGTGCGCGACGACGGCGGGACTGCTCGTGGCATGCGGCGGCGGGTACGGCGGCAGCAGCGGCAACAACGTCGCCCCGACTCCCACACCGACTCCAACTCCAACGCCTACACCGACACCCACTCCGACTCCGACGCCAACGCCCACACCGAGCGCCTACTCGATGAGCCCGCTGGTTTCCGACGGCTCCGTCGACACGCCGACCAAGGATGTGAAGCTCATCAATCCCTGGGGCATCGTGTTCGGAGACGGCACGCCCGTCTGGGTGGCCAACAACGCCACGGGCAGCTCGACGCTCTACGACGGCACGGGCATCAAGATTCCGCTCGAAGTCACGCTGCCCGCCGGCGCGAACGGCGATGCGGATGCAACCGGCATCGTGGCCAACAGCACGAGCGACTTCGTGGTCACGAACGGCACCGCCTCGGCGCCCGCGCGATTCATCTTCGACGGCGAGAGCGGCATGATCCTCGGCTGGGCGCCGAGCGTCGATCAGACCAACGCCATCATCGCGTACACCGACACGGGGGGCGCCGTATACAAGGGCCTCACGATGGCCGCGGACGGCGGTGCGAACTTCCTGTACGCGACCGACTTCCACAACAACAAGGTCGACGTGTTCGACAAGAGCTTCCAGAAGGTGACCGTCGCGGGCGGCTTCACTGATCCCACGCTGCCGGCGAACTACGCGCCATTCGGAATTCAAGCCGTGACGAGCGCCGGCACGACCGTCATCTACGTGACGTACGCGCAGACAGTCGCCGGCTCGAACGACAACGCGAACGGCGCCGGCCTCGGCCTCGTCAACGTGTTCGACACGAAGGGCAACTTGCTGAAGCACCTCGTGCCGACGGGCGGCGCGCTCAACGGGCCGTGGGGCGTCGCGCTTGCGCCGGCCACGGGATTCGGCACGTTGAGCGGCACGCTGCTGATCGGTAACTTCGGAGATGGCGTGATCAACGCCTACAATCCCGACACCGGCGCATTCGTCGACAGCGTGAAGAACGCGGCGGGCCAGCCCATCGCGAATGCGGGGCTGTGGGGAATGGCGTTCGGCAACGGCGCGCGCAACCAGCCGACGACGACGTTGTTCTTCGCCGCGGGCATCTCGAATGAAGCGGGCGGTCTCTACGGCCGTATCGACCTCGGCGCAACGGCACCGGATGTCGTCGCACCGACCGTGACTCTCTCGGCGCCCGCCGCGGGTGCAACGGTAAGTGGGTCTGTTGCAGTCACCGCGGATGCCGCCGACAACGTCGGCGTCACCAGCGTGAAGTTCCTGGCGGGCAGCACGGTAATCGGCACGGCTACAGCAGCGCCTTTCACGATCAACTGGGACACCACGGGAACGGCGAATGGCACGGTGTCGCTCACCGCGCAGGCGCAGGATGCCGCGGGCAACGTCACGACATCGCCTGCAGTCAGCGTGACCGTGTCCAACACGGCTCCGAGTGTCACGCTCTCGCAGCTTCAGACGACGATCTTCACGCCGCGCTGCGCGGTGTGTCACAACGGTAGCGGCGTGGCGCTGCCGGGAGTCATGAATCTGAGCTCCACGGCATCGACGTTTGCGGCGCTGGTGAACGTACAGAGCATCGACGAGCCTACGTTGAAGCGGGTGCTGCCCGGCGACCCCGACAACAGCTATCTCATTCACAAGCTGGAAGGCACGAATCTCGGCACCTTCGCGCGCATGCCGCTGGGCGGGCCGTTCCTCGATCAGGCGACCATCGACATGGTGCGCGCGTGGATCGCTGCGGGCGCGCAGAACAACTGACGACGTAGGCGGAGCCGCATGACGCTTGCGTCATGCGAGCTCCGCAGGCGATGGGGATACTCGACGTCAATGGCGCGCTCGCGCGGATTGCCGAGCGCGCCGGGCCGGCTCTCCTGCGGCTACCTGGATTTCGACCAAGCCGTAGCCGGCGGCTTCTTCTCCGGCGCCTTCGCCGGCTTGCCCGTGAGGCGCTCCCAGATCCGCTCGAAGTGCGCGCCCGAGGCGCCGTTCGCGAGAAGCGCTGCGCGCGCCGCATCGTCGGTGATCACGCCTTTCGCGTTCAGGACGGCCAGCGCGCCGACGAAGCGGCCGAAGCGTAGCGCGCGGCCGAGCGGCGTCGGATCGAGCGCCATGCCCGTCGGCACCTGATCTTCCAGCGCGGCGAGGATGCGGCCCGACAGATCCCAGCTCGCGGCGATGTTCCGCGCGACCCGCGCGCTGTGCAGATCGAGCACCGCGATGATCGTCGCCGCATCCGGCTTCAGCAGCGAGCGCGCCGCATACTGATCGAGCGCCATGCGGAAGACGACGATGGCCCCGAGCCCGTTCAGGAGGGCCAGCAGCTGCGCGGCGAATGGATCGGAGTTCACCACCACCGCGGCGTACGTTTCGGCGGCATTCGCCGCGAGGAACGTGTGGTCCCAGATCACTTCCGGAAATTGCCCGAAGTCGCCGCCGGAGACGCGAAACACCGGCTGCACGAGCGCCGCTGCGATGAGCGAGCGGATGCCTTCGGTGCCGATCACCGCGACGGCACGATCGACACTCTCCACCGGCTGCGCGTTCACGCGATAGAACTGGCTGTTGGCGAGCTTGAGCAGGCTGCCGACGAGCGCCGGGTCCTTTGCGATCAGCGTCGCCAGCTCGCGGCGCGACGTCTCCGTGTCGTTCACCGCTCGCAGCAGCTGCGGCAAGAGCATCGGCCGGCGCGGTGCGTAGCGCGGATCGGTGGCCGCCGTTTCGAGCACGGTACCGACGGCCTCGATCACTTCGCGATGCGCGGGCGTGTTGCTCTTCAGCTCGCGCGAGAACGCGAGCTCGTTCAGCTTGTGCAGCACCTGGTCGTGCGTGAGCGTGCCCGCATCGGCGGGCGGCGCCAATGCGGGTGCAGTCGGTGCCGGCGCGGGTTCCGCCTCGTGCGGGCGCGCGGACTCGCGTCGGCGCGGTGTCCGGCGCACGAGAGTAACGATGATGTACGCCGCGATCCCGACGATGATCAGGAACAGCAACCCTCTCAGCATGACCACGCTCGCGTCATTACGACTCCGGAGGTTTGTTGATGACCTGGACGGACGCCGGGAGGGACGGCGCCGAGGGATTCGGATGCGGCGACGTGCCGAGGTGCTTGCCGTACCACCCGATCCAGCGCTCCAGCCGATCGCGCAAGTAGCTCGGCCGCGAGAAGCCGTGGAACTGTCCCGGGTAGATGACGAGCTGCGTGTCGACGCCGAGGCTGCGCAGCGCCTGATACATCTGCTCGGAATTCAGCAGCGGTACGTTGAAATCCTGGTCGCCGCACATGAACAACGTCGGCGTCACGATGCGGTCCGCGTGCAGGAACGGATACGAGTTGCGCAGGTACACGTCCAGGTTCTTCCAGGGCACTCCGAGCTCCGCTTCGTATTCGCGGATGTACATGTCGGTGCCGTAACCCGCCAGCGTGTTGCCGATGGACGCGCCGCTCACCGCAGCTTTGAAGCGCGTATCGCGCGCGATGACGTTGTCCGTGAGAATGCCGCCATAGCTCCAGCCGCCGATGCCGAGTCGCTGCGGATCCGCAATGCCCTGGTCGACGGCGAAATCCACTGCCGCCAGCACGTCCTCCGAGTCCTTGTCGCCCCAGTCCGCCCAGATGGCGGTCGAGAATGCTTCGCCGCGGCCCGAGCTGCCGCGCGGATTCACGCCGACGATGACGTAGCCCTGTGCAGCCAGGATCTGCCAGGTGCGATCGAACGAGTTCGTGAACTGCGAGACCGGCCCGCCGTGAATCCAGAGCAGCGTCGGATACCGCGTGCCGGGGACATAGCTCGGCGGCTTCAGGATGAAACCATTGATGGGCGTGCCATCCTTGCTCCTGACGCTGATCTCATCGAGCGTGCCGAGCCGCACGTTCGCGAGCAGCGGATCGTTCTCGTGCGACAGCCGGCGCAGCTTGCCGCGCTCGAGCGCGTAAACCTCGTCGGGCACATCCGGCGTCGAGTCGATGAGCGCGATCTGGCCGCGCGCGCCGAGCTCGTATGACGAGATCTCGCGCCGGCCTTGCAGCAGCTTCTCCACGCGTCCGCTGCGCACGTCGAAGCGGGCGAGGTGTTGATTCCCGTCGTCTTCGATCAGAGCGTAGATCGCACGACCATCGGGCGACCACTGCGGCAGGAGCACATTGCGGTCGAGGTCCTTGCTGACGGTGCGCGGCCCGCCACCGTTGGCCGGCACGACCATCAATCGACGCTGGGCGTAGTAGATGAGCTTCTCGTCGCTGGCGGCGATGTACGCGATGTCGCGGCCGTTCGGGCTCCACACGGGGCCGCTCATCCAGTCCGAATCGCCGGACTCGCCGACGAACGTCGCCACTTGCCGCGCGGGCGCGCCAGGCATCGCAGGCATCACGTACAGACCGAAAACGTTGGTGCGATCCGGGTCCGCGCCGCGCTTGCTCATGAACGCGATCTGCGCGCCGTTCGGCGACCAGGACGGATAACCCTCGGAGAAGCGGCCCGAGGTCAGCGCCTCGACTTTGCGGCTCGCGACATCGAGAAGGTACAGGTGCTTCTGCCGGGCGCTGAGATAGCCCGTCTCGTCTTCCTTGAAGTAGTAGCGATCGATGACGATCGGCGGCAGCGCCTTCTCGTCGCCGTCGTTGTCGCTGCCGGGCAAGGGATCGTCCTCGACGACGAGAACGAGGCGCTTGCCGTCCGGCGACCAGTCGTAATCGAGAACGTCGCCTTTGAAATGCGTCACCTGCTCGGCATCGCCGCCGCGACGGTCGAGCAGCCAGAGCTCGTCGGGACCGTCTTTCGAGCCGCGTCCCGAAAGAAAGGCGAGATAGCGTCCGTCCGGGCTCCAGCCCGGGGCGTGCTCGCTGTCCGGGCTGCTCGAGAGCTGCACGGTGCGGGTGCCGTCCCAGCTCGTCATCCAGATGTCCGTCGTCAGCTTGTCGCGGGCGACGTCGGTGCTGCGTACGGAGTACGCGACCCACTTGCCGTCAGGGGAGATCGTGGCCTCGGAGACGCCGCGAAACGCGTCGAGGTCCGCGACCGTGAGCAGTCGCTGTTCGGCTGCGGCGGCACTCGCCGTCATCGCGACGCTTGCGGCGAGCGATGCAGAGAGCAGAACCGCTGCGTTGAGCTTCAACCAAAAACCCCCATCGCGCCATGCTGGCGCAAAGCGACCGCCGGCGATTGTTGCAGCTGACCGAGGCCGCGCGGATTCTAGGGACGCGGGGCCTCGGCCGGCAATGACCCTTCTATACAATCACCACATGCGGTACATCGCGCTTCTGCTCGGATGCATGGGGCTCCTGCCCCGCCTCTCTTTGGGTGCAGGGCCCGCCGTGCCCGTCGAGCCGGCTCACTTCTCGTTCGCGAAGACCGACAGCGTCCTCGTCGTCTCGCCTCATCCGGACGACGAGTCGCTCTGCTGCGCGGGGCTCATCAGTCGCGCACTGGCGCAGGGCGCCCGCGTCAGCGTGGCGTGGGTGACAGTCGGTGACGCGTTCGAGCTCGACGCGCGTCTCGTCGAAAAGCGGCTGCGACCGGGCGTGCTCGGGCTGCGGAAGCTCGGCGAGCAGCGCGTGCGGGAGGCGATGGCGGCCGCGGACCGGCTCGGCATCGCACCCGAGAACCGGTTCGTGCTCGGCTATCCCGATCGCGGCATCCAGCGGCTGATGCTCGATCACTTCTTCGTGCCCTTCCGCTCGCGCTACACGGGTCAGACGAGCGTGGCCTTCGCGGGCGCCGTCACGCCGCACGCGCCGTACGAAGGGCGCGCGCTCGATGCGGACCTGCGCAAAGTGATCGACACCACGCGGCCGACGCACGTATTCGTCGCGAGCCCGCTCGATGCGCATCCGGATCACAGCGCCTCGGGCGAGTTCGTCATGCGCATCCTGGGGGAGCGCAATCAGCTCGACCGCATCTACTACTGGATCATCCACGGCGGCTTCGACTGGCCCCGCCCGCGTGGGCTGCACCGGCAGCACGCGCTGCTGCCACCGGAGCGCGCGCGCGATCTGCCCTGGCTGCGATTCGATCTGACGGATGCCGAGCAGGATACGAAGCTCGCCGCCCTCGCCGCGCATCGCTCGCAGATGGAGATCATGAAGCCGTTCTTGCGGGCCTTCGTGCGCCGGAACGAGCTGTTCAGCCGCGTACCCCTCGCGCCGGAGGCGCCGGTACCGATCCTCACGCCGGAGATGGACGGCAGCGCGTCGGGCGGCAACTGAAGTGGCAGCCCGCTGCAGCGGGGGCCGCGTCGAGGGGGCGTCGAAAGATCAGGTCGTGACGATCCAGCCGCGCTGTAGCGCGGCTTCGATGAAGTCGCGCACGTCGTCGGCAAGTGCTGCTCGGCCGGGTTGACTCAAGAATTCGGCGATCACTTCGTCCTGAGTGCGGGTGCCGTCGCAGAGCTCGAGAATGGCGGCCGCACTGTCGTTCAACGGCACGACGCCGGTCGGCTGCACCAGCACAGGCCGATCGGCGCGCCACTCCACTCTGGTCTGGCGTCCCGGTGCGAGCCGGTTCTGAGTCCGGCGCATCACAGCTCTGTGTTCCATGCCTTGCTCCGCCGGCGACGGAACGGTCCGCGCCGACGGTTGGGTCTGATCGCGCGCAACCGCGCGTGCGTCAGATTTCTGCAAGGTCCGGGCCAAGCCCGTGACGCCTCTCAGCACATTGCGTTCGTCCGTGGCGATCGTCCAACTCCCGCAAATGAAACAGTTGTCACACCGACTGTACGTCGCGCGTCACGATCCGCTACGTGTCGGGATACCGTGGGTCTTCATCTTCCGATAGAGCGTGTTGCGGCTCACCCCGAGATGTTCCGCCGCGTGCGTCATATTCCCGCGGCACTTCTCGATGACCCGCAGGAGCGCCGCACGCTCCGCCGCCTGCAAGGGATTCGCGCACGTCTCGAGCGGCTCGGACTCGGCAGGCGCCGCGGCTGCGCTCGCTGCCGGTGCGAGCGCGGCGGCACCGACGTTCACCGGCTGCGGCTCGCGAATCTCGCGAGGCAGGTCGAGCACTCGCACCACGCCGCCATCGCAGATGGCGAGCGCCGTACGGATGACGTTGCGGAGCTCGCGGATGTTGCCCGGCCAGGGATACGAGACGAGCCGCTGCAGCGCATCCACTTCGATGGCGGCCGGTCGGCCGTTGTGCGTTTCGGCGGCCAGCGCGCGATGAATGACGCGTTCGCGATCCGAGCGGTCCGCAAGTCGCGGCAGCTCCAGCGTGATGCCGTTCAGGCGATAGTAGAGGTCCTCGCGGAATTCGCCGCGCGCGATCATCTCGCGCAGGTTGCGATGCGAGGCGGCAATGACGTGCAGCTCCACCTTGATGGGGACTTCGCTGCCGAGCGGGACGATCTCCTGCTCTTCGAGCACGCGCAGCAAGCGCGTCTGTAGCGAAAGCGGCATGTCGCCGATCTCGTCGAGGAACAACGTGCCGCCCGAGGACTGCAGGATCTTGCCCTTCATGCCCTCCTTGCGCGCGCCCGTGAACGCGCCCGGCTTGTAGCCGAACAGCTCACTTTCGATCAGCGTTTCGGGGATCGCGGCGCAGTTCACCGCGACGAACGGCAGCGCAGCCCGCCGGCTCGCGTGGTGCATGGCGTGCGCAAACGCTTCCTTGCCCGAGCCCGTGGGCCCCTGGATCAGGACTGATACGCCGGAATCGACGATGCGGTGCGCGCTGCGTACGTTGCGGAGCATCTGGGGGTCTTCACCCGCCAGGTCCTCGAGCGTCAGCACCGGCGGCGAGGGCTTTGCCGGAAGCTTCACGACCTCGGGATTCGAGCGTGTGCTCGACTTCGCGCCGTGACCGATGCTCGTGCTCATGCTCTGGCCGTACTTGGCGCCTGCGTAGAGGTTCGCATAGTAGCCCTGTCCGCGACGCGGGTCGCGCAGCGGCGAGAGCGAGGCGCTCCGCAGCAGCTCGAGCGAGGCGCCGCGTGCGCCGTCGACGTCGAAGATCTCGCTGATCGGGCGCCCGACGAGCTCGTAACGATCCTTTGCCTCGAGCAGCTCCGCGGCGGTGTGGTCCGCGCCGATGACCGTACCGTCCTCGGCGAGCGCGAGCGCGCCGTCGTGGAACAGATTCACGAGGTCCGGGCGGCTATGGAAGCGCAGCACCGCGTTGTGCTCGTGATGCCGCAGGAACAAACACTTCTCGATGATGTGCGCGGACAGCCGCACGAGCGCCATCGTGTGCATCTGCGTGGCGCGCGTGTCGTGCGAGCCGATGCAGGACGCGTCGAGTACCGCGATGACATCGTCCACCGGGCCGCGAATCGGTACGCCGAAGCACGTGAGGCCGATGTGGTGCGTATAGAAGTGATCGTTGCGATGGACGGTGACGGGCTTGCGCTCCGCGATGCAGGTGCCCATGCCGTTCGTGCCGCGGCTCCGCTCGCTCCAGTCGGCGCCCGGCACGAGGCCGGCGCCGCGGAACATGTCCTTCAAGGTCGGATCGACCTTCTCGTAGAGGATGATGCCGTCCGCATCGGTGAGCAGCAGCGCATAGCCCGAGCCCGAGATCTGATCGTAGAGCCGATCGACCTCCGCCGCGCCGATCTGCATCAGATCGGCGAGCTGCTCGCGGCGGTCTTGCAGCGCGCGGGCCTCGATGATCGTCGGCGCGTCCGGCCGGGCCGGATCGAGTCGGTAGTCGTTCGCGCAGCGAATCCACGAGCGGGCGATGGTCCGATCAGGCAGTTCCCGCCCGGGCCGCGGAAGACTGTGGACGATGCGCATGACATCGTCGGAATGTCGTGTGCCTAGTGCATTTGCCATTGGAGTCCCCTCAACGACGTTCCATCGCCGTTATGTGGCTGCCTCAGCCAATGAGCGTTGTTCGACGAAACGCGGTCGCGATGTCGGACGCGTGCTGCTCCCAGTGCGCTGTCGGTTTGCACCAACCGTGCCACGCCCCCGCGTGACACTGTGACGAGCCGGGTACACGAGACCAACCCAACTGACCGGATCAATGCTTCAAGCCAACGGGCGTCATGTTGAGCGCAGGCGAGGCTCCTGCGCAACTCCTGTTGTGAGTCCAACCCACGAAGACCTCGATGAGCGGGGCCCGACCCGGGCTACGGCCGCGACTTCAGACCCAAAACCGCGGGCGGCGTAGCCCCGACCGAGGCTGCGGCCGCGCCCCGTGCGCCCGCGCAACGCTCCATTCCCGTGACAGGTGTACCGAGCGCCGGGCGAGCCGCGTGACACCGCATTGCGATATCCGCGCTCGTGCGCGCGCAGACACGCCGCGCGCAGCGTTTTCGCACTGGCATACGCGTTGCACTTGGGCTCTCCGCACGTCGACACGCAGCTGTGACGGTGGGCGCAAAACTACCTGAGGCTTCGTTTCACGTTCGCCTAGGCGTCGCGGGATCTGAATGCGGCGGCTCGTGAAGCGGCGCGGACTCGAGTACGCGCGCCGCCGCCATAACGACCTTGAAGGAAGGCACTCCCATGACTCAACAGCCCATATTCAACGGTAAGCGATTGGGTTGGACGGTGGCAGCGACGGCTGCAGTCGTCCTCGCGCCGACGGCGCCACGCGCAGTGGAAATCACCGCCGGCGATTGGAAGTTCTCGGCCAGCGGGAACGTGAACGCGCACTACATCACCTCGCGATGCGACGACAGCCCGGCCGCCGTCGGCGGCGGACTCGCGTGCACGGTGCCGGCCGGCTCGGAACGCACTTCGGCCTCCGTGAGCAACGGCCTCTTGCCCGCGGCGCTGGCGATCACCGCATCGACGACCCAGGGCGGCTACGACCTTGCAGCCACGTTCGGCTTCTATCCGGGTATCAGCACGAACGACGGCAGCCCGAACATCCAGCAAGGCGTCAATCCGGCCTTTCAGAACACCGCGCTGGGCACCACTGCGATCGACATGCGCCAGGTATTCCTGACTTTCGGCAATGACAGGATGGGCACGTTCCTGCTAGGCCGGAACATCGGCCTCTTCGGTCAGGACGTGATTCTCGGCGACATGACGCTGCTCGGCGTCGGCACGGTCGGCAGCAACGCGGCCCCCGCGAACACCTCGCTCGGCTCGATCGGTCTCGGATACATCTACACGGACTGGCTCGCGCAAATCGATTACACGACCCCGAGCTTCAGCGGCGTCAAGATCACGGTCGGCGTGTTCGATCCGCTCGAGCCCACCGGGCTCGCCGCGCCGGGCGTGGGGCCGACGATCAAGAACTCCCCCGGATTCCACGGCAAGATCGCGTGGACGGTGAATGACAACCTGTACTTCTCGGCAGCCGGCCTGTCGCAGAAGCAGCGGGGCGCGACGAGCGCCGGGGATTTCGACAGCTGGGCGTTCGATATCGGCGGCAAGTACAAGATCGCCGGGTTCGAAGTGCTGGGCTGGTACTACAAGGGCTCGGGTGTCGGCACTACGGCCCTCTTCTTCGATGCGAGCGACGGGCTCGGACACGAGCGCGATTCCGACGGCTTCCTCGCGCAAGTGACCTACACGATCAACAAGACGAAGCTCGGCGTGAACTACGGCGAGAGCAATCTGGACACGGCGAGCGGCGAAGTGAATCCGACGCTCGTCTCGAAGAACAGCAAGTACACGTTCGGCGTGTATCACAATCTGACCGAGAACCTGACCTTGCTCGGCGAGTTCACGGATACGAAGTCCGAAGCGCAGAGCGGCGCCGAGAACAAGTCGAAGAGCTTCAACGTGGGTGCGTTCCTGAAATTCTGAAGCGGAAGACGAGTAGCGGAATTTCTAGGAGCGACATGGCGGTCGCGGCGCGGGCCTGGCCCGCGCCGCGACTTTCGTTTGTTTGCGCGGGATCGTTTGGCTATCGTCGCGGCATGTCGACCGTCCAACATCCGCGCTCCATCCGTTCCTTCGTCACACGCACCGGCCGCATCACCGAGGCGCAGCAACGCGCACTCGCAGACCTGTGGCCGAAGTACGGCGTCGAGTATCGACCGCAGCCGCTCGATCTCGACACGCTGTTCGGCCGGCGCGCGCCGCGCGTCGTCGAGATCGGCTTCGGCAACGGCGAGAATCTCGCGGCGCTCGCCGCCGCCCATCCGGAGCGCGATTATCTCGGCATCGAAGTGCATCGACCCGGCGTCGGCCGTCTGCTGCTCGCGGCGGAAGAGGCGCACCTCGCGAATCTGCGCATCGCATGTCACGATGCGGTCGAAGTTCTCGAGCGGCAGATTCCGGAGAACGCGCTCGACGAAGTGCTGATCCTCTTTCCCGATCCGTGGCCCAAGAAGCGTCATCACAAACGCCGGCTGATCCAGCCGCCGTTCGTTGCGCTCCTCGCGAGTCGCATGCGTCCCGGCGGCATCATCCGCCTCGCGACCGACTGGGAACCTTACGCGCAGCAGATGCTGGAGGTGCTTGGCGCGAATTCGAGTCTCGCGAACCTATCGGCCGATGGCGGCTTCGTCGAGCGGCCGGCAGAACGCGTGCTCACGCGCTTCGAGAAGCGAGGCACGCGGCTCGGTCACGGCGTATGGGACCTCGCATTTCGATGCACGTGAGTCGAGCGCGATCGGACGCGCACCAACACCGAGCACCGGCTAGAAGAAGACGCCGCGTATTCCGTCGATCACGAATTGCACGGCGAGCGCGCCGAGCACGACCCCGAGCAGCCTATTCGCAACATTCGCGCCGGTGACTCCCAACACCCGCATCAGCGGGGTGGCGAGCCACATCGCCAGCAGCGTCAGTAGCAGCACCACGGCGACGCATGCGAGGAGCCCGAGGAACAGCAGCGGCTGCTGGCTGATCCTCACGGGCCCGAACCACAGCAGGATCGTGGCGAGGGCGCCGGGCCCGGCGATGAACGGAAAGGCGAGCGGAAACACGGAGATGTCGGCGCGGCGCACGCTCTCCGCGCGCTCGCTGCTCGAGGTGCGAGTGCCCGACTCGCGCGCGAACACCATCTCGAGTGCGATGAGGAACAGCAGCAACCCGCCGAAGATCCGGAACGCGTCGATACTGATACCGGCAAGGCGCAGGAACGCCGCACCGCCCAGCGAGAACAGCAGCAGGATGAGACCGGAAACCAACACGGCCTTGAGCGCCATCTTGTGTTTGTAGGCGGTGCTCGCTCCATCGGTCAGTCCGTTGAAGAGAGGAATCAGCGATAGCGGCTCGACCACTACGAAGAACACCACGAAAAATTTCAGCAGTTGATCGAGCATGTCGCTCCGCGCCGGCCAATCGAGTTCTTGAAAGCTTCATGCACGAGGCGCAACATCAATCCGCCTTGTGAGCCTCGCGCGCTCTTGAGCATAACAGTGCGTCGTTGCACCCGCGAAGGCACGCCGCGCGTTCATGACGAGCGCGCGCAATCCAACTTGCCGGGGTGGCCCGGAGTTCATGCAAGGGAGGTCGACTGGTATGGCGTCTCCGCAACCGAGCATCGGAGATTGGTATCGTCAGAAAGAGGGTGGCGCCCTCTTCGAAGTCGTCGCGTACGACGACGACGACGGCACCATCGAGATCCAGTACTTCGACGGCACCGTCGAGGAAATGGATATCGAGGACTGGGAAGCCCAATGGGACGACGGCGCGCTCGAATCCGCCGAACCGCCCGAAGATTGGAGCGGCTCGGTCGATGTCGAGTCGGAGGAGGGCCTGCGCTCGGATAGCGGCGACAGCGAGCGCGATCTGCGCGCGAGCGGCCTCGAAGGTATCGACCTCTTCGATTGAGCGGCGTGCGCTAGTCGCGCTCGGCGAGCGCCTGCACATCCACCTCATCGGCGAGCATCACGAAGCCCGCTTCGATTTTCGTGGGCACGCGCTCGAGTGAGCGCCCGGCGCACGGCCCGGCCACGCAGAAGCCGGTGCGCTTGTCGAACAGCGCGCCGTGCGAGGAGCAGAGGATCAGCTCGCCGCGCGGCGTGAGAAACCGATCGGGCCCGAGATTGAGTGGATGTCCCGCATGCGGGCAGCGATTCACGTAGGCGTGCGCCTCGCCGCCGACGCGCACCACCAAGCCGCGCAGCGGCCAGTCGCCCTGCCCGATCGTGAAGCCGCGCGCGCCGGGGTCCTCGAGGTCGCTCAAGCGGCAGATCACGCGCTCCACATCGAGCGCCGGCACCTCAGCCGGGGGCTGCGCGCCGCTCATTGAACGTCCCCCGCCGCACCAGCCACCACAGGATCGCGAGCGCCGGCAAGCTCAACGAGGCGGTGTAGATGAAGAACAGCGGATAGTCGATCGCCTCGACCACGAAACCCGAGGTCCCCTCGAAAAACAATTTTCCCGGCATCGTGTAGAGCGACGAGAAGAGCGCGTACTGCGTCGCCGTGTACTTCGGGCTCGTGAGGCTCGACATGAATGCGATCAGCGAGGTGCCGTGGATCGCCTGCGCGAAATTGTCCACCACGTTGACGGCCCCGAGCCCGAAGAGCGAGGGGGTCGTGGTCGTCGCGAGCAGCGAGAAGCCGAGATTGGAGGTCATGATCATGACGCTGCCGATGATCAGGGAGCGCACGAGCCCGAGTCGCGCGATGAGCGCGCCTGCCAAGACGACGCCGATGAGCGACGCACCGAGCCCATAGATCTTCACCACTCGAGCAATTTCGGTGAGCGAATAGCCATGGTCGATGTAGAACGGATTCGCCATCGGCCCCATCGTGTATTCGGTGAGCCGATAGGTGGCCGCAAATCCAAATAGCACGAGACCGAGCTTCAATCCGTAGCGGCCGAAATAGTCGAGAAAGGGGCACACCACGGCGCCGGTGAACCACGCTCCCGCCGCGCGCATGCGCGGCCCGAGGTGCGAGTTGCGGTTCAGCCATTCGATGACCCGCGCTTCGCTGTCGAAGTTGGTGCGCTGGAGCGACGCTTGCGGTTCCTTCACGAGCAGCGTGGTGATGATGCCGACGCTGACCAGCACCGCCATCGTCCCGTAGCTGATGTGCCAGCCGAACTTCGCCGCGAGCGTGAACGCACCGGCGCTCGCCGTGATGAGCGCGATTCGGTAGCCGATCTGATACCCCGCAGCCATCGCACCTTGCAGCCCGACCGGCGCGGACTCGACACGCCATGCGTCGAGGGCAATGTCCTGAGTCGCCGCACTGAACGCGAGCAGCAGCGCCCACACGGCGAGCGAGAGCACACCGGCGGAGGGCGTCGCCCACGACATGTTCACGATGCACGTGGCGATGCCGATCTGCGCCAACAGCATCCAGCTGCGGCGGCGGCCGAGCCAGCGCGTCAGAAACGGAATCGGCGCGCGATCGACGATGGGAGACCAGACGAACTTGAAGGTGTAGGCGAGACCTACCCACGACAGCATGCCGATGGTCGAGCGCTCGATGCCTTCCTGACGCAGCCAGGCGGAGAGCGTTTGAAACACCAGATAGAACGGCAGGCCGGCGGAGAAGCCGAGGAAGACCATCGACACGACGCGCGGCTGCAGATACACGGCGATGGCCTGCAGCCAGCCGCGCGGCGCGCGCTCGTCGTTCGGTTGGGCGTTCGTTGGGCCGGCGCTCGTCGGGGTGTCGGCGCCGCTTGCGGTGGGCGGTGCCGTGCTCGTGTTCTCGCTGGGCGTGGTCGCGCTCAAATGTCGTAGTCCATGATCAGCGGGGCGTGATCCGAAAACCACTTGTCCCGGTAGATGTACGCGGTGCGCGCCTTGCCCGCGAGCGACTTGCTCACAACCTGGTAGTCGATGCGCCAGCCGACGTTCTTCGCGCGCGCCTGTCCGCGATTGGACCACCACGTGTACTGGTGTTCCCGCTGGTCGACCTCGCGGAACGCGTCGATCCAGCCGCCGTGGCCGAAGAGCCGGTCGAGCCAGGCGCGCTCGTGCGGCAGGAAGCCGGAGTTCTTCTGATTCGAGCGCCAGTTCTTCAGGTCGATGTTCTTGTGCGCGATGTTCCAGTCGCCGCAGATGATGTAGTGGCGCCGCCGCCGGCGCAGCCGCGCGAGATACGCCGCGAAGACTTCGAGAAAACGATCCTTCGACGCCTGCCGCTCCGGTCCCGCCGAGCCCGAGGGCATGTACAGAGAGATCACCGAGAGATCGCCGACCTGCACCTCGATGTAGCGCCCCTCCGCATCGAATTCGGGCACGCCGAAGCCGCGCACCACGCGCGTCGGCTCGCGGCGTGTGTAGATCGCGACACCCGAGTAGCCCTTGCGTTCGGCATCGTGGAAGAAGCTCTGGTAACCGGGCAGCTCGATGTCGTGGTCCGCGAGCTGATGAAAGTGCGCCTTGGTCTCCTGCAGGCAAATGAAGTCGGCCTTCTGCCTGCGCAGCCACTTGAACAAACCTTTGTTCGCTGCCGAGCGGATACCGCAGCAGTTCACTGTGATGATTCGCATCCGGGCATGATAGCGGGTTATATAGTGGAGACTCACCGTACGAGCCGCTGCATGCACGACTATCAAACCCGCTTCATCGAGCTCGCGCTCGCGCGCAACGCCCTGCGCTTCGGCAAGTTCACGCTGAAATCCGGGCGGGAGAGCCCGTACTTCTTCGATGCCGGCCTCTTCAGCGACGGGGAAGCGGCGGCGGTGCTCGGTCGCTGCTACGCCGACGCGCTGGTCGCGTCGGGCCTCGACTTCGACATGCTGTTCGGCCCGGCTTACAAGGGCATCCCGCTCGTCACGGCGACCGCCATCGCGCTCGCCGAGCACCATCGGCGCAGCGTACCGTACGCGTTCAATCGCAAGGAGGCGAAGGATCACGGTGAAGGCGGCAACGTCGTCGGCAGCACGCTGCGAGGACGCGTCGTCATCGTCGACGACGTCATCACGGCGGGCACCGCCATTCGCGAATCGCTCGACATCATTCGCAAGGCCGGGGCGCAACCCGTCGCAGTCGCACTTTCGCTGGATCGGCAGGAACGCGGCCAGGGCGAACGCTCCGCCGTGCAGGAGCTCGAAGCCGAACAGGGGCTGCGTTGTGTGAGCGTGGTCACACTCGCCACGCTGATCGATACGCTCGCCGCACCGGCAACCGGTGCGCCCCGCATTTCTGCGGAACAGCTCACAGCCCTGCGCGCCTATCGCCAGCGCTACGGCGTCGGTTGAGGCTTGCGCGTGCTCGCGGTTGGTCAGAATATGAGCAATGAGTCGCTTCCCTGATGCACGGTAAGTTTTCAATGGTTGCTCGGACGCCTGCTTTCGCCCTGGCCTTGCTCTGCATGGCCGGTTCGCTGGCTCTTGGAGCCGGCGAGAACAAAGGTGTGGCCTATCGCTGGATCGACGAGAACGGCGTCGTCCACTACGGCGATCGGCTCCCGCCGCAGTACGCCAAACGAGAAAGCTCGATCCTGAACAAGCAGGGGGTCGAGGTCGGTCACACGGAAGCGCAGAAGACCCCCGAGCAGCTCGCAGAAGAGAAGAGTCGTGCGGAGGCCCTGCTCCGTCAAAAGCAGCACGATGCGTTCTTGCTCACGACGTACACGTCGGTGAAGGACATCGAGGCGCTGCGCGACGAGCGCCTGGTGCAGATCAGCGGCCAGCGGCGCGCCGCCGAGGCGTATGTCGAGGGGCTGCACGCGCGCCTGAACAACCTGCAGACCCGCGCCAAGAGCTTCGCGCCCTACAGCGACAAACCCGGCGCACGGCGCATGCCCGACGATCTCGCCGAAGATCTCGTGCGCACCATGAACGAGATGAACGCGCAGAAGAAGGCGCTCGAAGCGAAGGATGCGGAAGAAGCGGCGCTACGCGCGCAGTTCCAGGCCGACATCGAGCGGTATCAGCAGCTGCATAAAGTCGCGAATCGTTGAGCCCCGGACCGCTACGGGAGCGGCGCGCCGCTCTTGAGGCCCCAATCGAAGCGCGATTTCAGGCGCCTCTCGAGAGTCGTGCTCAGCCGCGCCCGGAGCTGCCGAAGCCGCCGGCGCCGCGCGCCGTCGCGGCGAAATCCTCGACCACTTCCAGCTCCACTTGCACGACCGGAACGACGATGAGCTGCGCGATGCGCTCACCCGGCTGCACTGTGTACGGCTCGCGTCCCCTGTTCCAGACCGAGACCATGAGCTGCCCCTGGTAATCCGAGTCGATCAATCCGACGAGATTGCCGAGAACGATGCCGTGTTTATGGCCGAGCCCGGAGCGCGGCAGGATCACGGCGGCGAGCCCGGGATCCTCCACGTAGATCGCGAGGCCCGTGGGCAAGAGCTCGGCGCGTCCCGGCTCGAGCGCGAGCGGCCGGTCGAGACACGCGCGCAAGTCCAATCCTGCGGACCCGGCGGTCGCGTATTGCGGCAGCGGGAATTCCTTGCCGATGCGCGGATCGAGGATCCGGACTTTCAGCGGCCGGCGCGGGCTCAAGCGAGCGCGCTCGCGCCGTTACGGACGGGTGCACTGGCGCGCTCGGCGAGCGCAGCAGCGACGAGCTCGACGAGCCGCTTCGCGAGCTCGGTCTTCGACGCCTGCCCGAGATCGTGACGCGCGGTGCGCGAGAGCACGATGAGGTGGTTGTCCTCGCACTCGAACGCCTTGGCATCGCCGACCTCGTTCGCGGCGATCATGTCGAGATTCTTCTTGAGAAGCTTGCTGCGCGCGTTCTGCTCGACGGACTCCGTCTCGGCGGCGAACCCGACGACGAGCGCCGGCCGCTCGGGGCTCGACGCGACCGTCGCAAGGATGTCCGTGGTCCGCTCCATCTCGAGATCCATGCGGTCGGAGGCCTTCTTGATCTTCTGATCCGCGGGACGCGCCGGCTTGTAGTCGGCGACCGCGGCCGTCGAGATGAACACGTCCGCTCTGCCGACCTCACGAGTCACGGCATTCAGCATGTCCACCGCACTTTCACAGTCGACCCGCCGGATGCCGGGCGGCGTCGCGAGCGACACCGGGCCGCTGATCAGAACGACCTCGGCGCCGGCATTGCGCGCGGCCTGGGCGACGGCGAATCCCATCTTTCCCGAGCTGCGGTTGCTGATGAAGCGGACCGGATCGATGCGTTCGCGCGTGGGGCCGGCGGTGATCAGCACGCGCTTACCGCTCAAAGGGCCCGTGGGCACCAGCAGCGCGTCGATTTTGGCGACGAGCTCCAAGGGCTCGAGCATGCGTCCCTCGCCCACTTCACCGCAGGCCTGATCGCCCGCGGCCGGGCCGAAAATGCTGACGCGTCGCTGGGCGAGCGTCGCGACGTTCGCCTGAGTGGCGGCGTTCGCCCACATCACGCGATTCATCGCCGGGGCCACTGCAATCGGCGCTTCGGTGGCGAGACAGAGCGTGCTCAGCAGATCGTCGGCACGACCGGCGGCCAGCCGCGCGAGAAAGTCGGCGGTGGCCGGCGCCACCATCACGAGATCCGCCCAGCGCGCGAGCTCGATGTGTCCCATGGCGGCTTCGGCCGCGGGGTCCCAAAGATCCGTGCGGACCGGGCGTCCGGAGACGGCCTGGAAGGTCGTCGCGGTGATGAATTCAGCGGCGGACTTCGTCATGACGACCTGGACTTCGGCGCCGCGCTCACGCAGTCGCCGCACGAGGTCGGGGCTTTTGTACGCCGCGATGCCTCCGGTCACGCCGAGAAGAATGCGTTTGCCTTGCATCTAGTGGGCTCAGAAGGATGTTGGAGCGATTATCGGACGCCGCTCTGCACCGGCGCAAACGCCTGGCACCTCTCTCGATATGCCGGCGCGGAATGTGTCGGGCACTGTGATGCAGCTCACGCGCGACCACCATTTCTGGGCGTTTGCAGAGAATTAACGGCGCGCCGGCTACGCGGTTCGCTGGAAGACTCCCGCCTGTCGTTTCCCGCAGCGTGTGGACCCCATGAGCATCCGCGATTGGCCGAAGGCTGAAAGACCCCGTGAGCGTCTCATCGAGCAGGGCCCCAATGCCCTGTCCGACGGCGAGCTGCTCGCAGTTCTCATCGGCTGCGGCCGGCGCGGTCGCTCGGCCGTGGACTTGGCGCGCTCCCTCATCGACAAGTTCGGCTCGCTACGGGAGTTCCTGAGCGCCGAGCCTAGCCGCTGCCTCGGGGAGCTCGGCATCGGCCCTGCGCGCTACGCGTCGATGCAGGCCGCGCTCGAGCTCGCGCGCCGCCACTACCGCGAGCCTCTGCGCAGCGGGTGCAGCTTCAAGCATCCCGAAGCCGTCCGCGCGTTCCTGCTCGCGCAGCTCCGGGATCGGCCGCACGAGGTGTTCTGCTGCCTCCACCTCGATCAGCGGCACCGACTGATCGCGTTCGAGGAGCTGTTCAACGGGTCGCTCGACACCTCGAGCGTCCACATCCGGGAGATCGTGCGGCGGCTCCTCAGGCACAACGCCGCGGCGCTCATCTGTGCGCACAATCACCCCTCCGGCGTCGCCGAGCCGAGCGAGGCGGACTTCTATCTGACGCGACGGCTGAAGGACACGCTCGCGTCCATCGACGTCCGCCTCGTCGACCATGTGATCGTGGGCGATACCCGGTGCTTTTCGTTCGCGGATCGCGGGCTCGTGTAGGGGACGCGGGTTGCGGGTAACGGAGGACTCAGGTATAAAGCCGCGCTCTTCCGCACGCATCCCGCGGATGCGTAGCTAAGTCATTGATTCTCGAAGGTTGCTGATATGTCCCGCGTCTGCGAAATCACCGGCAAGAAGCCGGCTGTCGGTAATCGCGTCTCGCACGCCAACAACAAGAGGCGCCGGCGCTTCCTGCCGAACCTGCATTCGCAGCGGTTCTGGCTCGAGAGCGAGAAGCGCTGGGTGAGCTTGCGCGTGTCCACCGCGGGGCTGCGCACCATCGAGAAGAAGGGCATCGACGTCGTGGTCGCGGAACTCCGCGAGCAGGGCGTGAAGGTTTGAGCCATGCGCGAAAAGATCAAACTGCTGTCATCGGCCGGTACGGGCCACTTCTACGTCACGACCAAGAACAAGCGTCTCCACCCGGATAAGATGGAAGTGCGCAAGTTCGACCCCGTCGCTCGTAAGCACGTGGCGTACAAAGAGACCAAGATCAAGTGAGCGCTGCCGCGAGCCGCGATGGCTCGCGCTCGTTGCGGTCTCCTCTCGCGGACAGATCCGGTCCGCTCCCCTTCTTGCGGCTGATTCACGCTACGCCGGACTGGCTGTAGCCTGTCGCCATGCCTGAGCTTCCGGAAGTCGAGACGACGCGTCGCGGCGTCGAGCCGCACGTCGTCGGGCGCAAGATCGTGGCGCTGGCGGTGCACGAGCCGCGACTCCGCTGGCGCGTGCCGGACAGCCTGCCCGCTGAAGTGGCCGGACAGCGCGTCCGGCAGACCGGCCGCCGTGCAAAGTACCTCCTCCTCGAGCTCGAGTCCGGCACGCTGCTGCTGCATCTCGGCATGTCGGGGAGCCTGCGCGTGCTGCCGGCGGAGACGCCGCGGCTCACGCACGACCATTTCGACCTGCTGCTCGACTCGGGCAAGACGCTGCGCTTCAACGACCCGCGCCGCTTCGGCAGCCTGCACTACACGACCGGCAAGCTCGACGAGCATCCGCTCCTGAAGCGTCTCGCACCCGAGCCGCTGGACGACAAATTCACAGCCGATTACCTGTGGCGCATCACGCGCAAGCGCAAAGTCACGATCAAGCAGCTGCTCATGAACAGTGCGTGCGTGGTTGGCGTCGGCAACATCTACGCCAGCGAAGCCTTGTTTCGCGCCCGAATCCGACCGAGGCGCCAGGCGCGCAGCTTGACTCGACCCGAAGTCGCGAAGCTCACTCGCGCGGTGCGCGCCGTGCTGAGCATGGCGATCAAGGTGGGCGGCACCACGCTGCGCGATTACGTGGGCGCCGACGGCAATCCCGGGTACTTCAAGCAGAAACTGTACGTGTACGAGCGTGCGGGAAAGCCGTGCCGCGTGTGCGGCACGCCGATCAAGCAGCTCACGCAAGGGCAGCGTTCGACGTACTACTGCCCGTCGTGTCAGAAGTGAGCAAGCGCATCCTCACCCACCTATCGACGGTGGATGCCGTCATGGGCGGGGTAATCCGAGCCGCCGGACCTTACACGCTGAAGGCAAACCTAGAAGACACGCCCTTCGTCGCGCTGTCGCGTGCCATCGCTCATCAACAGCTGCATGCGACCGCGGCGAGCACGATTCTCAAACGCTTCGTCGAGGCGGTAGGCGGCGGCACGTTTCCAACACCGCAGCAGGTGCTCGATGCGCCGGATTCGGTGCTGCGTGCAGCCGGCTTCTCCACTGCGAAGAGCGCGTCCCTGAAGGACCTTGCCGCGAAGACGCTTGCCGGCGTCATCCCGAATCGCGAAGCGCTGCTCGCCCTCGAAGATCTTGCGATCATCGAGAGACTCACGCAGGTGCGCGGGATCGGTCGCTGGACGGTCGAGATGATGCTGATTTTCCAGCTCGGTCGGCGAGACGTGCTGCCGGTCGACGACTTCGGTGTGCGCAACGGCTTTCGACTCGCATACGGGCTGCGCAACATGCCCGCGCCGCAGGCGCTCGCGATGTACGGCGAGCGCTGGGCACCGTACCGGTCTGCGGCGGCGTGGTATCTGTGGCGTGCGGTCGAGCTGCACAAAGCGGGCAAGCTGCCCGCGCCCGCAGAGCCGACGCGCCTGCCGCGTGTTCGTCGCCTGCGCCGGGCCGTGAAAACCTTGAAGAAGAAAGTCGCGAAAACGCTGACGAAAACTCTGGCGCGGTCGGCTGCGCGCAAGCGGCGTCGTACGCAGTCGCCCGCCCTCCGCGGCGACGGTTAGCTTCGTTTCAGCTTCCGCAGCTCCGCCTGGACGATCGGGTGCACGAACTCGCGCGTCTCCCCGCCGAGTATCGCGATCTCGCGGATCAGCGACGATGAGATGAACGTGAACTGCTCTTGCGGCGTGAGGAAGACGGTTTCGATCTCGCGCGCCAGGTGGCGGCTCATGTTCGCGAGCTGGAACTCGAATTCGAAATCCGACACCGCGCGCAGGCCGCGCACGATGACGCTCACCTGGTGCTTGCGCGCGAACTCCACCGTCAGCCCCGAATAGCCCATCACCTCGACGTTGGGCAGATCCGACAGCACCTGCCGCGCGAGCTCGACGCGCTTGTCCAGCGAGAACAGCGGCGTCTTGTTTGGATTGGCCGCAATGGCGACGATCACGCGGTCGAAGATGCCCGCTGCGCGCCGCACGAGATCCTGATGCCCGTTCGTGATCGGATCGAACGTGCCTGGATAGATGGCGTTGCGACTCATACGGGCTCGGTTCCCCTCGCGGCTCGGGCGAAGAGATGATACCCGACCTCGCCCGCGCGCTTCGCCTTCAGTGGCTGCCAGCTCGCGGGGAGTGCCGGTAAGGGCTCGCGCGCGGACGATTCCACATAGATCAGCGCATCGGGCGCCAGCCAGCCCTTGCCCTCGAGCCGCTCCGCGACCTGCGCCAGGAGTCCGGCCGCGAACGGCGGATCGAGGAACACGATATCGAACGGCGTGGGCGTCCGAGTGAGGAAGCGCAACGCATCGTCGCGTTCGACCCGCGCGCCGCGTGCGCCCAGCGTCGCGACGAGCTCGTTGAGCGAACGTGCGGCGACGGCGTTCTGCTCGACGAGAACTGCGGACGCCGCGCCGCGCGAGAGGGCTTCCAGACCCAGAGCGCCGCTACCGGCGAAGAGGTCCAGGCAACGCGCGCCGATCACACGCGAGCCGAGCCAGTTGAACAGCGTCTCGCGCACACGATCCGGAGTAGGACGAATGTCGGGGACATCCGCGAAGCGAAAGCGCCTGCCGCGCCACGTTCCGCCGATGATGCGAATGACGCGTGCTTGCGCGCCCCGCGAATTGCGCGTGCGAACCAATCGTTGCGATGCCTCGCGGCTTGCGGCGTTCGTGAGCGTAAGCGTACCCTAGCGGCGCATTACTACAAGCTCGGCGTATGTGGCTGCGAGCGACCGAGCGAGGACTACACGGACGCGCGTTCGCTCATTGAGGGGAGCTTCAGGTTTATGAAGAGGCACATCACTGCAACCTCGCTCGTCGCGGTAGCGCTCTTGGCAGCGGGATGCGGAGGCGGCAGCGACAGCATTGGACCGACGAACACCGCCAGCGGCAACGGCAATCCGACGGGTGCGACACCCCCGGCGCAAAATCAGCCGACGACGGCGCTCTTCCAGCCGCTGCAGGGACTGCTCCCCTATCCGACGGACATCTACTTCTCGGGGTCCACGGACGGCACGCTGAACATCCAGCCGACGAACGCATTGATGCCGCTGCAGTCCGGCGTGAATGCGCTCGATGGGTTCTCGACGAACGCAGTCATTCGCACGCGTTTCGCGAGCCCGTTGAATCCGGCATCGCTCACCGCTTCGAGCGTGCGCATCCTTCGCTTGGAGCTCGACAACGCGACGAAAGCTCCGAAGCCCGGCACCGCGATCGTGCCGCTCGTATTCGGAACGGACTTCAGCGCCGGACTTGCCACTGACACCGGCGTGGGTAACACGATCCTGGAGATCCGCCCGCTCAAACCGCTGATGCCGAGCTCGGGCACGACGAACGTCGGCTACCTCGTGATCTTGACGAACGCGATCACCACGGCGACGGGTCAAGCCACGACACCGGACGAGGACTACGCTGCATTCAAGGCTGCACTGCCGACTTGCGCTGGCGTCGCGGCCGCGCTCACGCCGCTATGTCAACTCACGGGCGCGCATCTGCAGATCGCACAGGCTGTTGGTGTAAATCCCGCGAGCGTAGTGCTCACGTTCAGCTTCACCACGCAGGGCACTCGCGACACGATGAACGCGCTGGCGAATCCGGCGGTCACGACGCCGCAGCCGATTGCTGTGCAGAACACGCACATCAACACCGCAGCCGTCGTGAAGACACTGCCGGGCCACGCGGACATCTACGTCGGCACGTTCACGATCCCGTACTACCTCTCACGGCCCACGCAGACGAACCCGCAGGCGCCGCTCAATCAGCCGTGGCAAGGCAACCCCTCGCCGCTCGATCCGACGAGTCGATTTCTCACGCGCTTCAATCCGCTTCCTGTCGCGACCGAAACCCTTCAGATTCCGATCTTCATCACCGTGCCCAATGCGGCTTCGACGGGCGGTGGCGTGAAGCCCGCGGGCGGCTGGCCGGTGATCATCTTCCAGCACGGCCTGACGCGTGATCGCGTCGACGCCGTCGCCATCGCCGATAGCGCGGCGGATTTCGGCAACTACGTCGTCGTGTCGATCGATCTGCCGTTGCACGGCATTCCGGGGCCGACGGCAGCCGACGGCGCGTTCTATCAGCCCGGGCACGAACGTACGTTCGATCTCGACTTCGTGAACAACGCGACCCTCGCCAGCGGCCCAGACGGAAACATCGATCCGTCCGGGACGCATTTCGTCAACGTGCCGGCACCGATCGTGACGCGTGACAACCTGCGCCAGGCCGCCGTCGATCTGCTCGCGCTCGCGCGCTCGCTGCCGAACCTCGATCTCGATGGCGACGGCACGGCGGACATCAACCCTACGCGCATTCACTACATCGGCCATTCGCTCGGCGGCATCGTCGGCGGCGTGTTCCTCGGCAGCGCCGGTGCGGCGGAGGTGCGCACGGGCGAGCTCGCCAATGCGGGCGGCGGCATCGTGCAGACGATCTTCGACTCGCCCGCGTTCGGACCGCGCATCAAGCAGGGGCTTGCAGCGCAGGGCATCCTCGAGGGCTCGACGATCTACGCACAATTCATTCGCGACGCGCAGACGATCGTGGATGCGGGCGATCCGGTGAACTACATCGCGTCTGCAGCGTCCCTGCGGCCGCTCTTGCTGCTGCAGGTCGTCGGCGGAGGCACGCTGCCGGACGGCAGCTCATCGCCGCCGGATCAGGTCGTCGTGAACAGCGCGACGCAGCGCTTGATCGATGCCGCCGGCATTCCGCGCGTGTTCGCGGCCGGTGCGAATCCGGGGCCGCTCGGTTACGTGAATTTCATTTTCGGGAACCATGGCTCGATCATCGACCCCACGGCGAGCCTCGCCGTGACGGCCGAGATGCAGGGCGAATCGATCGGCTTTGCGAGCAGCTTGGGCACCGTCATTCCCATCACGAATACCGCCGTGGTTCAGCAGTGAGCGCGTGACGGACGGGTGCGGACGTAAACAGGCGGCGCGCGGCTGCCGCGCGCCGCTAGAATACGCGCCGAACCATGTTCGGACGCAAACCCAAGCCCGGCGAGGAGCAGGAGAAGCAAGGCTTCTTCACGCGGCTGCGCGCGCGGCTCAATCGCGGCGATTCCTTTCTCACGCGCGACATCACGGAGCTGTTCCGCGGGCGGAAGATCGATGCGGAGGCGCTCGAAGAGCTCGAAACGCGGCTGCTCACGGCCGACGCCGGTGTCGAGGCGACGCAATTCATCCTCGACGACCTGCAGAAGCGCGTGGCCCGCAAGGAGCTGGCGGACGTCGACGCGCTCATCGTCGCGCTGCGCAGCTCGGTGGCCGAGATCCTCGCGCCGTGCGCCAAGCCGCTCATCATCGACGAGACGAAGCGTCCCTTCGTGATTCTCGTCGTCGGCGTGAACGGCTCGGGCAAGACGACCACGATCGGCAAGCTCGCGCGCAAGCTTCGCGAGGACGGCCTGAGCGTGATGCTGGCCGCGGGCGACACGTTCCGCGCGGCGGCCATCGAGCAGCTCGATGTGTGGGCGAAGCGCTCCGGCGCGGCGTTCGCAGCTCAGCAGGCGGGAGCCGATCCGGGAGCCGTGGTGTTCGATGCGCTTCAGTCCGCTCGCGCGCAGAAAATCGACGTGCTGCTCGCAGATACCGCCGGCCGTCTGCACAGTCAGTCGCACCTGATGGAAGAGCTCAAGAAGGTCAAACGCGTGCTGCAGCGTGTGGACCCCACGGCGCCTCACGAGGTGCTGCTGGTGCTCGACGCGAATCAGGGTCAGAACGCGCTCTCGCAGGCCGTGCAATTCAATGACGCGGTCGGTGTGACCGGCCTCGTGCTGACCAAGCTCGACGGCACGGCAAAGGGCGGCATCGTGCTCGCCATCGCGCGCAAGCTCGGCATTCCGATTCGCTTCATCGGCGTGGGCGAGCAGCCGGAGGACTTCGGCGAGTTCGACGCGCAGGCGTTCGCGAGCGCACTGGTCGAAGGCGCCGGCGCCGCGCCCGCCGGTCAGGACAAGGCGCAGAGCCGATGATCGTCTTCGACCGGGTCGCGAAGCGCTACCCGAACGGTCGCGAGGCGCTCGCCGGCGTCAGCCTGCGAGTCCATCCGGGCGAGATGGTGTTTCTCACGGGCAAGTCCGGTGCGGGCAAGAGCACCGTGCTGAAGCTCATCGCGTTGCTCGAGCGCCCGACGCGCGGCGCCGTCATCGTGAACGGGAAGAACACGAACGCCCTGCGTGCGTGGCAAATCCCACGCTTTCGCCGGCAGATCGGCGTCGTCTTCCAGGATCACAAGCTGCTCGCGGATCGCCCGGTTTACGACAACGTCGCGCTGCCGCTCGTCGTGGCCGACACGCCGCTACGGGAAATCGACAAGCGCGTGCGCGCAGCGCTCGACCAGGTCGGTCTGCTCGGCAAGGAGCGCATGTCGCCTCTCGAGCTCTCCGTCGGTGAGCAGCAGCGCGTGGGCATCGCGCGCGCCGTCGTGAGCAAGCCGCCTCTGCTCATCGCGGACGAGCCGACCGGCAATCTCGATCACGACTTGGCGCTCGAAGTGATGAAGTTGTTCAAGCGCTTTCAAGAAGTGGGCGTGACCGTGGTGGTCGCCACGCATGATCTCGAGCTCGTGCGCCAGTTCGGCCAGCGCGAGATCACCCTCGAGAACGGACACGTGCACGGGGGCGCGGCGGACGACCTGCCGAGCGTGGTTGCGCAACGATGAGCCTCGGATCTTACGGCGTGCGTCACCTCCAGGCGTTTTTCGGCGCGCTCGGTCGGCTGGCGCGCAGTCCGCTCGCGAGCTTTCTCACCTTGCTGGTCGTGGCCGTGGCGCTCGCTCTGCCCATGGGCCTGAAGCTTTTCGTCAGCAATGCGCGGATCGCCACGGGCGACTTCAAGGATGCGGTCGATCTCTCCGTGTACCTGAAGACGGACGTCGCGCTCGCGAAGGCCCAGCAGCTCGCCGCCAATGCGAAGGCGCGGCACGGGGTGGCCGACGTGACGCTCATTCCCGCCGACCAGGCGCTCGCGGAGTTTCGGACGTACTCCGGATTCGGCGCGGCGCTCGAGGTGCTCGAGAAGAACCCGTTGCCGCACGTGCTGCACGTGCATCCCTCGCCCGACGCCAGCTCGACGGCGGACATCGAAACGCTGCGCCAGTACTTCAAAGCCTGGCCGGAAGTCGAGCTCGTACAGATCGATTCCGAGTGGGTGATGCGGTTCAACGCGATCCTCGACGTGATGCGCAAGGTGCTGACGATTGCCGCCACCCTGCTCGGGCTCGGCGTCGTCGCGGTCATCGGCAATACGATCCGGCTCGAGATCCTGAACCGCCGCGCAGAGATCGAGGTGACGAAGCTCGTCGGCGGCTCGGACGGGTTCGTGCGGAGGCCGTTTCTGTACACCGGCCTGTTCTATGGTCTGGGCGGTGCGCTCCTTGCTTGGGCCATCATCATGGTCACGGTGCTGGTGCTCGAGCAGCCCGTCGCGACGCTGGCCCAGCTGTACGGAAGCCAGTATTCGCTCTCGGGTCCGGCACCGGACGATGTGGGTTTGCTGCTCGGAAGCGGTGCCTTCCTCGGACTCGTGGGTGCCTGGATCTCCGCGACGCGCCACCTGAGCCGTATCGAGCCGCGGGCTTAGCCGTACGCCCGCCAAAGCTCGCGAGGGCGAGCGCCGAGGAGTTGAAAGTGCATGCCTACGGCCCCACAGACGGGGCCAAAGCCCGGCCCTCGCCCGACGACTCTCCTCCGATGGGGAGAGGGCACGCCCCCTCTCCAGCACTACGATGGAGAAAATCAAGCCTTTCCGGGCACTTAGCCGGTCCGGGCCGTTCTCGATAATTGAACTGTCGGGTGCCTTAGCACTCTAATCGCGCGAGTGCTAACATCCCGACCCACACGCGGGCCTGCTGGCGCAGGCCCACACCGCAAGGAGACCGATCAAGCGATGACTACAGCTACGGCAGTGGTGATGCGCAATTCCGACCTGGCGCTGGCCGGCCCCGGCCCGCTGGGCAGCCTCGACGCCTATCTCGAACGTGTGAGCCGCATTCCCGTGCTCTCGCGGGAGGAGGAGCATGCGCTCGCTGTCCGTTTCCGTCGCGACAACGATCTCGAAGCGGCCCGCCAGCTCGTGCTCGCTCACCTGCGCTTCGTCGTGCACATCGCACGCGGGTACGGTGGGTACGGCCTGCCGGTCGGCGACCTGATCCAGGAAGGCAATGTCGGCCTGATGAAGGCCGTCAAACGGTTCGACCCGAGCTTGAACGTACGGCTCGTCTCGTTCGCCGTTCACTGGATTCGCGCCGAGATTCACGAGTACGTGCTGCGCAACTGGCGCCTGGTGAAGATCGCCACCACCAAGGCCCAGCGGAAGCTGTTCTTCAACCTCCGCCGCATGAAGAAGAACCTGTCGTGGCTCACGGCCGATGAGACGAAGGCCGTGGCGCGCGACCTCGGTGTCTCGACCGCGGAGGTGACGGAGATGGAGCAGCGCCTGGCGGCGCGCGACATGTCCTTCGACCCGACGCCGGAGTCGGACGACGAGGAGGTCTACAGTCCTGCCGCGTACCTGCCGGCACCGGATTCGGATCCGGCCGAGAGCGTGGAGGCGGACGAGTGGGAGAGCGATTCCGCGGACCGCCTGCAGACCGCGATGGCGCGGCTCGACGACCGCAGCCGCGACATCCTGCAGCGCCGCTGGATGACCGAGGAGAAGGCGACGCTGCACGAGCTCGCCGACAAGTACGGCGTCTCGGCGGAGCGCATCCGGCAGATCGAGTCGAATGCGCTCGGCAAGCTGCGCGGCTTGATGGCGCCGGCGACCTGACCTGGCGCACCGACGCCCATCATCGGAGTGTCACTGAAGAGCCCGTCGCAACCGCGACGGGCTCTTTTCTTTTCCGCGATCAGGACGCCGTAATCGGCTCGAGGCTCAATTCGACGCGGCGATTCGCCTGACGACCTTCCGGCGTCGCATTCGACGCAATCGGATGCGTTTCGCCCGCGCCCACCGTGATCACTCGCTGCGGGTTCACGCCGTGACTCTCGAGGTACTGCGCGACGGACTGCGCGCGACGCTCGGAGAGCGCCTGGTTGTACTGTTCCGATCCCGTGTTGTCGGTGTGACCGGCGACTTCGAGGATCGTCTTGTCGTACTCCTTCAGTACGAGGGCAACGGAGTTCAGCACGTTGTAGAAGCTCGCATTCAGGTCGGCGCTGTCCGTTTTGAACGTGATGTTGCCCGGCATGTTGAGCGTGATGGTGTTGCCGTTCCGGGTAACGCTGACGCCGGTGCCCTGTAGCTGCGCGCGCAGCTTCGCCTCCTGCCGGTCCATGTACTGTCCGACCGCGGCGCCCGCGAGGGCTCCCACGCCGGCCGCGATCAGCGCATTCTTGCGATGTGCGCGAGCGTCGGGGCCCGTGAGAATGCCGGCGACCGCGCCGATGGCGGCGCCGATCCCGGCGCCCTTCGCAGTGTTGCTCACCTTGCGATTGCCGGTGTAGGCGTCGTTCGTGTAGCAGCCGGACACCACGACGGACGCGGCCAACGCCGCGAGCAAGGCCTTGATCGAATGCGATTTCAGTTTCATAGCAACTCTCATGAGAAGCCCTTCTTGGACCCTTGCGGGGCGATAGCAACTAGTGTGCGTGAGCCAGACCTGAGCATCGAGCGGAGGGCTGTGGCCTTGCCCCGCACGTGCACGGCGGCGTAGCTTTGCCCGAAACTGCGCTGCAAAGGAAGAGGCCATGCGAAGCGTAGCGGATTGGTTCGGTGAATACGGCGCAAGCCATGCGCATCCTACGAACAAGCTGCTGCACTGGATTTGCGTGCCGCTCATCGTCCTGTCGCTGATGGGACTGCTCTGGTCGATTCCAATGCCCCCGGCCCTCGCGGCGCGCTCGGTCTGGTTGAATTGGGCGACTCTCGCGGCGCTTCTCGCGTGCCTCTACTACCTCGCGCTCTCGGCGCGGCTCGCGCTCGGCATTGCGCTCGGATTCGTCGTGCTCTTCGCCGTGTTGAACGCGCTTGCGTCGCTCCCCTGGCCGCTCTGGGCCACCTCGCTCGTGATCTTCATGGTGGCCTGGATCGGTCAATTCATCGGCCACGCGATCGAAGGCAAGCGCCCTTCGTTCTTCAAGGATGTGCAGTTTCTGATGATCGGGCCGCTATGGCTGCTCGGTTCCTTGTATCGACGCCTCGGAATTGCGTATTGACATGCGTGCAATGGTGATTCGCGAGCACGGCTCGCCCGATGTGCTGCAGCTCGAAGACCGGCCGCTGCCGGAGCTGCGCGAGACCGACGTGCTCGTCGAAGTGCACGCGACCTCGGTAAATCCCGTCGATACGAAAGTGCGGCAGCGGAGCAGCAGCGGCCGCGAGTATCCGATCACGCTCGGCTACGACGTCAGCGGCGTCGTCGTGAAATGCGGCCCGCGCGCGACGCAATGGAAACCGGGTGACGAGATCTTCGCGGCGCCGAATCTGTTCCGCAACGGCGCGAACGCGGAGTACGTGGCGATCGACGCACGCAGCGCGGCGCGCAAGCCTGCCAACGTCGATCACGCCACGGCGGCCGTGCTGCCGCTCGTGAGTCAGACCGCTTGGGAAGCGCTGCATCTGCGCGCCCGCATTCATCCCGGGCACACCGTTCTCGTTCACGCGGGCGCAGGCGGGGTCGGACACATCGCCGTGCAACTCGCGAAGCTGCACGGCTGCCGCGTGATCACGACGGCCGGGCGTCCGGAGTCGATCGCGTTCTGTCGCGACGCGCTGCATGCGGATGAAGTCATCGACTATCGGAGCACGAACGTCGTCGAGCGCGTGAAGGAGCTGACCGACGGCAAAGGCGTGCCGGTGACGTTCGACACCGTGGGTGGCGAGGTGTTTCTGCAGAGCCTCGATGCCACGGCAGTGAACGGTCAGGTCGTCACGATCCTCGGCGCCAGCTCGAGCACCGCGGATCGCGGGCAGCTCCTGCTGTACCGGAACATCACGGTTCACTACGAGTTCATGGGGATCCCGACCGCCTACGAGATCGAGCCGGAGCGGCCCGGTCAGATTCTCGCGGGCATCGCCCGCCTCGTCGAAGCGGGGCTGCTGCGCCCGCACGTCTCGCATCGCTTTCCCCTGGAGCGGGTCGCGGACGGTCACCGCCAAGTCGAGACGAGCCGCACGATCGGCAAGGTGGCCATCCTCGTGAAGGCGGCTTAGGTATCATCCCGGTCCCCTTTTGCAGGCTCTGGCGAGGATCACTTTCATGGCGACCGCAGCCCGCGACCCCAAGCTGAAGAAGTCCGCGACGTCCTCGTTGAACCCCGTGGACCTCTTCGACGTGCGCGGCCTCTTGAGCGAAGAGGAGCGCATGGTGCAGGACTCGGTAGCGCGCCTCGTCGATGAACGCGTGCTCCCGATCATCCAGAAGTGTTTCGAGGAGCACCGCTTTCCGAAGGAGCTGATCCCGGAGCTCGCGGCGCTCGGGCTCCTCGGCTCCTCCCTCGAAGGTTACGGCTGCGCCGGGCTGAACGCCGTGAGCTACGGGCTCATCTGTCAGGAGTTGGAGCGCGGCGATTCCGGCATTCGGAGCTTCGTGTCCGTGCAGTCGTCGCTGTGCATGTATCCGATCTACACGTTCGGCAGCGAAGCCCAGAAGCAGAAGTACCTGCCCGGCATGGCGCGTGGCGAGATCATCGGCTGCTTCGGGCTCACCGAGCCGCATGGCGGCTCCGATCCGGCCAACATGAAGACGCATGCGAAACGTCGCGGCAAGGATTGGGTGATAAACGGATCGAAGATGTGGATCACCAACGGCGCGATCGCCGACATTTGCGTGCTGTGGGCACAGACGGAAGAAGGCATTCGCGGTTTCATCGTGGAGAAAGGCATGCCGGGGTTCGCGGCGCCGGAGATCGAGCGCAAGTTCTCGCTGCGCGCCTCCGTGACATCGGCGCTGTTCTTCGACAACGTCGTCGTGCCCGAGGAAAACGTGCTACCCGGTGTCGTCGGCCTGAAGGGCCCGCTCTCGTGCCTGACCCAAGCGCGCTACGGCATCACCTGGGGTGTGATCGGAGCAGCGCAGGCGTGCCTCACGCAGTTGCTCGATTACACGAAATCGCGCGTTTTGTTCGGACGCGCGCTCGCGGAGAACCAAGCGATTCAGATGCGGCTCGCGGATTGGGCGCGGCGAATCACGACGGCGCAGCTGCTGTCGTTACAGCTCGGGCGTTTGAAGGACAAGGGCGCGATGACGCCCGCACAGGTTTCGCTCGCGAAGTGGAACAACTGCCGCATGGCACTCGATGTGGCGCGGGATGCTCGCGACATGCTCGGCGGCGCCGGCATCAGCGCCGAGTACGTACCGATCCGGCACATGCTCAATCTCGAGAGCGTGATCACGTACGAAGGCACGGAAACCATCCATCAGCTCTCGATCGGACGCGAGCTCACCGGCATCAGCGCGTTCTAGGACTGCAATCGGGTCACCGCCGCACGGGCCGCGGGTGGCGACGGTGGAAGCCCGGCACCCGCGATCCAATCCGCGGTGACGACGAAGCGCAGCGGCCCGCCGGGACGAATGGCGTCGAAGGGATAGCACGTCACGAGCGTGAGACGAGGCGTCTCGGCATCGAGCGCAATACGCGCCGTGCGACTGTCGACGACGCGAATGTCCGTGACGGCGAAGAAGATCACGCGGCCGCCGATGCGCTCGACGCGTAACCGGTCGCCCAGCGCGAGCGTCTCCAGCATCTTGAAGTGCGTATCGCGATGAGCGGAGATCACGCTGTTACCGATCTCGCCGGGCAGGACGCTCGCGGGATCGTGCGTCGGCCCGAACGCGAGATTTCGGCCGCTCGAGCCTTCCAGCACGATGAGCGGCGCGCCTCGCGCAACGGCATGCTCCGGCGGCATGGCCGTCGAGCGCGGATCGCGCTCCAGTACAGTCAAACGCGCAACAGGCGTGGTATCGGCCCAGGGCCATGGACGTGCGTGCAGTGCACCGAGTCGATTGCGCTGCCATGCCGCTTCGATCAGCGCCTGCGCGCCATACGCCTTCACTTCGATCCAGCCGGCCTGCAGCAGAGCCAGTACGCCGATGGCTGCCGCCATTGCAGCGAGCGCTCGATTCGCGCGGCGCCGGCGCACTGCAGCAAGCGCGCGTCCAAACCCAAGCGCATGCATACGCGCCAAAATCCCGTGCAGCCTGCGCCAACCCAGTCGCGCCAAGGCCCGGCGCCGCAAGTGCGAGCGCGCGCGCATCAGCGCACTCCCGCCTTCTTTTTCCAGACGACCCAACGACCGCTGCGCACCTCTCGATTCGAGCGCGCGAGCGAGCGCCACGCGCCTTTGTTGCGCTGGCCGAGCCACAGTACGACCGCCCAAGCGAGCGCAATGAGCCCGATCGCGAAGAGCAGCGGCGCGGGTGTCGCGGTCTGCGCAAAGCCTGTCGTACCACTCCACGCGCCGCCCATCGGGCCTGCGGTGGGCGCCTGCTCGCGATTGAGAGTCGCGAACGGGGACCGCACCGGTGTGACGTCTACGGCGACGAGGCTCGTGAATTCGCTCACGAGGTGATGCGCAAGAGCCAGCTCGACGATACGCGCCTCGATTTCCGTCGCATCGGCGCCGAAGCTCTTCTCCCGGGCCAGCCCGCCGATGCGCTCGCGCGCCCAGAGTTTCGCGATGCCCGCCTGATCGTTGACCACATCGAGCTTCAGTTGCCGCGTCCACGCTCCACCCACGCCGCGGCCGGTGAGCGTGAGCATTCCCGCAGGGACGTCGGCGAGACGCGCCACCACAACGAGCGGATCGCCCGAGTACACGTCTCTCGGCAAATCCGTTGCAAGCTCCGCTTGCGCTCCGCCCGGCCAGGAGAGTTGCAAGTCGACGAGTGCCGGGTTTTCGAGCTTGCGAAAGAGATCCTGCATGCGCGCGCCGACTTCGTTCACGTTCGGAATGAAGGTGTAGCTCCCGCGGCCCGCCGCGGCGGCTTCGCGCATGAAATACGTGTTCGGCGCCGCGCCGATGCCCACCGTGAATAGCCGCGCGCCCGCGATACGCTCGTGAATCATCTTCACGAGCTCCGCCTCGTTGCTGACGCTCCCGTCCGTGATGAACACGATCTGCCGCAGCGACTCGGCGGCCGGCGGCGTGGCGAAGGCAAGATCGAGCGCCAGCTTCATCTCGGTGCCGCCGTCCGCAACCAAGCCGTCGATATAGCGCGCGGCCAGCGCTTGGTTGCCAGCGTTCGCAGGCTGCGGCGCATCGAACAGGCTCGACGCATCGCTGCTGAAGCGGATGATGTTGAACGTGTCGCCCGGCGCGAGTCGCTGCACGCCGAGCTGCAACGCGGCTCGCGCCTGCTCGATCGATGGACCGGACATCGAGCCCGACGTATCGATGACGAATAGCACCTCGCGTCGATACGAACGCGCGGCGGTGAGCTGCGGCGGAGTTAGCGTGACGAGCACGTAGGTCCCGTCCTCACTGCGCTCGGCAAACGCGGCGGCCTCGGTTTCGGGGACCACGGCTGGCGTCCACACGAGCTCGAAATCGCGATCGGCCGGAATGCGATCGCCCTGCAAGGTGATGCGTCGCCCCGATGAAATGAGCGTCATCATCGCCGGATGATTGACGCTGCGAACGCTGCCGAGCGAGAAGCCGGGTCGCAGCTCGACTTCGATCTGCGCGGTTTGGAATTCCGGAGCGACGCGCTCGGGCGTTGCCGTGGGCGATGCGCCGAGCTGACCTTCGATCTCACGCGCGGCAGCAATCAGGTTTGCCTCGCGCGCGCGATCTGCCGCGAGCGGCGCCCCCGGATCGAGCTCCATGCCCGGCGTGTAGCGCGGCGTGATGCTCAGAGGCAGATTCAGCGTGTAACGCCCGTCCCGGAACGGCACGGTGTCGAGATAGGCGATATCGACGGTGATCGACGAGTGCGGCGCGATGTTTGCAACGGACGTCGTGAACATGTTCGGCCGCTCCTGATCGACCAGGCTGGCGCGACGGCCCTCCCTCTTCGCTTTCTCGTAGGTGGCGCGCGCCTGCGACTTGCGCTGGATCTCGCCGCGAATCTCGCGGTCTCCCACGAGCATTTCGAGCTCGTCGACCGCCGCGCCCGCGGACAGCGGGAACACATAGAGCCCTTCCACCCAATCGTCGCCTGCATTCTCGAATTTCTGCGTGACGTGCACGCGCGCAACGTTGCCCGTCACCTCAGCGCGAATACGCGTGGATTGACGTAGCGCCTGCACGCGCGTGCCGTCACTCGTCCGCAGCAGCAGGCTGCCCGCGTGCACGTTGGCAAGGTCATCGGCCGTTGCATTGGCGAAGACTGGCGGCCAGACGATCCCGAGCGACAGGATGATCAGCACCGCCAGCCAGTTCAGGGATCGCTCGAGCAGATTCTTTTGTTTGGTCGTCATCGCAGGGCTCCCGTGTGCCACGGGGCCTATTTCGCTGCCCGCGCGTGCACCCGGCCGGGATGACAAAGTGGCCTGACGCCGAGGAAAAATGGCGAAAAGTGGCAGGTCCGCCTCGGGCTGCCGGCCGCTGCGGATGCGCCGGCGCCCTGACGACGCATGGCGGCACGGCTCATGCCGCTCTGCCGACGCACGTGAGCCGGCCACGTGCGCCTATCGATGCACGTCGTACCGGCACGTGACGCGCTGCCGGCACGTCGTTCCGCGCGTGCGCGCGTGACGACCCTCGGCGTCGCCCGCACACGCGCGCCGATCCGTGACATCACGCGCTTTGCCGCTCACGCGACTCGCTGTAGCCTTGTGCGCGCCCGATCCCGCGATACGCCCATGAAAAAACTCATTGCCATCGTCGAAGACGAGCCCGCCATCCGCGACAACTACGCCGCCGCATTCGCGCGCGAGGGCTACAACGTGCGCACGTACGCCAACCGGCCCACCGCCATGGCGGCCTTCGCGGCACGTCTGCCGGACCTTGCGATCATCGACATCTCGCTCGAGGACGAGCCGGAAGGCGGCTACGAGCTGTGCCGCCAATTGCGGGCACTCTCGGCCGAGCTGCCGATCATCTTTCTGACCGCGCGCGACAGCGAGCTCGACGCGGTCTCGGGCCTGCGCCTCGGGGCCGACGATTTCCTGACCAAGGACTTGAGCCTCGCTCACCTGAGCGCGCGCGTGAACGCGCTCTTCCGCCGCGTCGATGCGCTCCGCAAGCCGCATGAAGACGGCCAGGTCATCCAGCGCGGTCCGCTGAAGCTCGATGTGGAGCGCATGCAGGTGCAGTGGGACGGCAAGATCGTCCTGCTATCGCTCACCGAGTTCTGGATCGTGCACGCGCTCGCGAAGCATCCCGGGCACGTGAAGAACCGGCAGCAGCTGATGGATGCCGCGAATGTCGTGCTCGACGACAACACGATCACCTCGCACATCAAGCGGATCCGCCGCAAGTTCCAAGCCATCGATCCGAAGTTCGACGGCGTGCAGACCGTGTACGGAATGGGATATCGGTGGGTCGAGTAGCCGGTGTCGCTGCGGCTCAAGCTCCTGCTGATCAGCCTCATCACCCTGGTCCTGCCCTGGGCGGGGTGCCAATACGCGCGCGAGATGGAGCTCGTGCTCAAGACCGGCGAACAGCAATCGCTGGACGCCGTTGCCAAGACGATCGCAGCGTCGCTCCAGGGACGCGGCGATCTGCTATTTCGCGCGGTGGATGCTGCAGAGTACGCCAAGCCGCAGCCCTTCGACCTTCAGCCGCTGCCACTCGCGGGCGAACCGTACCTCGATGGCTACGCAGACGAGTGGCCGCAACAACCGAAGGCCTGGACGTACGTGTCGCATGGCAAGGACCGCCTCGGCATCCTCACCGGCGTTCACGAGCGAATGTTCTACGCACTGCTCGACGTCACCGACGACAAGCTCGTGTTCGACGGCGCGAATGCCAATCCGCTCGACAGTGCAGTGCTCGGCGATCGCATCTGGCTCGGCTTCGAAGACCCGGACGGCAGCGAACGGCAAGTCTTCATCTCCGCCGCGAGCGCCGGCGCGGTGCGCGCCCGGCGCATCGAAACGCGCGAGCTGGGTCAGCAAGTCGCGGTCGAAGAGCCGCGGATCGAAGCTGCGTGGCAGCCGACCGCGCGCGGCTATCGCGTGGAGGCGCGGATTCCGCTCTCGATGCTGGGCGCGCGCTTCGGCGTGCTCGTCGACGATCGCGACGAGCGCGGCGCGCTGCCTTCGAGCTACGGCACGCTGCGCGGCGACGATCTGCACACGCGCGGGCGCTTGATCGTCGCCTCGCCCGATCTCACGTCATATCTCCAGCAGTTCACGCAGCCCGGATTGCGGCTCACCGTCGCCGCACCGAACGGTGCGCTGCTCGCGATGGCGGAGGGCGTCGCGTTGCCGCCGGATCAAGAGCGCGGGCTTCTCGCGCGCATCTATACACGCCTCCTCGATCGTCCGGGTGAGCGGCACATGCTGGAAACGCCGGCGGCAATCTACGATCACGACCATCAGCACGTGATCGGCACATTGCGCGTGACGCAGACGATCGATCGCTGGCTGACCCTGCGAGATCGGCCGCTCACCACGTTGCTGAACTTCACACTGGTCACGAGCGCCATCGCAGTGCTCGCGATGTTTGGATTCGCGGCGTACTTGGGCCTGCGCCTCGCGCGCCTGCAGCGCGCGACCGAGTCGGCACTCACGCGCGAGGGCCTCGTCACGACCTTCCCCGAGACGCATGCGCCGGACGAGCTGGGCGATGTGGCGCGGAGCTTCTCGACGCTCCTTCATCGGCTCAACGACTACACCGGATACCTGCGCACGCTCGCCGGCAAGCTCGCTCACGAGATCCGCACGCCGCTCACGATCGTGCGCTCGTCGCTGGAAAACATCGAATCCGAAGGCGGCACGCCGCCGACAGCTCGCGTCTATCTCGACCGCGCGCGCCAAGGCAGCGAGCGACTGAACGCCATCCTGGTTGCGATGGGCGCGGCGACTCGTGTCGAGGAAGCCATCCAGAGCGCCGAGCGCACGCACTTCGATCTCGTGCCCGTCATTGCGTCCGCCGTCGAGGCCTACCGCATCGGGTTTCCATCCCGATCGTTCGCCGCGACGCTGCCGAGCGAGCCCGTGGCAATCGAGGGCGCGCCGGACCTGATCGTGCAGATGCTCGACAAGCTCGTCGACAACGCGGTCGATTTCAGCCCGCCGGGCGCGACGATTCGCGTCGTCTTGCGGCTCGAGCCGGGAGCTGCCGTCGTCGAGGTGGAGAATCCGGGGCCGCGCTTGCCGGCGGCATCGCACGGACGGCTGTTCGAGTCGCTCTGGCAATCCAGGCGGGGCAGTGACGACGATAGCCGACCGCATTTCGGGCTGGGTTTGTATATCGTGAAACTCATCGCCGAGTTCCACGGGGGTCGTGCAGATGCCATGGATCTGCCCGACGGCACAGGAGCGCGCTTCCAGGTGTGGTTGGCGCGCTGATGTCGTCAATAAACGACATGAAAGAGTTTTCTAGACTCTGTACACTTGCGCCAGCCCGGACGCCTCACGCGCACTGCAAGTCGCGGTTTCTACGGCGAAACGAAACACTGGCACCGGGTTTGCTCGAACGACGGCACAGATTTCCCCGCAGCGCCTGATGCGGCGCGCGGACAACAAGCTGGAGGGATAAGGACCAGAAACTTGGAGATCGACGCGGGCACGGGTAGCGACGGCCACTCTATTTGCTGGCTGTCCGGAACGATGCAGAGCGTGAATGACACGCCGGCCTCGAGGTTCGGCCGGGGGAATGACCCCAACGTTCCAGCCGACAGACATTTGATGCTCGTGATGACGCGACACGCCGAGGCGCGACAGGGGCGATTTTTCAGCAGTGGATTTTTGCCCGCGCCCGGCCGGAGCTGACAGCGGTCGACCGGGTCAAGACAATCGAGTCCTCGAAGGGCCCTGCCGGATGGTGGGGCCTTTTTTTTCGCCCCGACCCGACCGGCTTGCGGGACTTGCCGGAAGAACAGACGACGGCTTCGCCGCGCTCATCGGATCCGCAGGAAGCTGGGCAGGAAATGCGCTCTCGGTCACAGCGCAGCGGTTTCCTCTACCCGATCATGCAATGCACAAAGAGGTGCAAAACCTCGCGCATTCAAATCGTTGGGCCAAACCTCGCGGGAGCCGAACTTGCCACGGATTCTGGTACTCATGCTCGTGTCCCTCATGCTGGCTGCCTGCGGCGGCGGCGGGGGTGGTGGTAACAACAACGGCGGTGGAAGCGGCGGTGGCGGCACCGGCGGCGGTGGAACCGGCGGCGGTGGGACGGGCGGAGGCGGCACCGGCGGAGGCGGCGGCGGAGGCACGAACGGCGCTCCGACGGTCACCGCATCGAGCTTCACCGTCGATCAGGACACGGACCTCACCGGCAAGATCACGGCGTCCGACCCCGAGAACGACCCGCTGACCCTCGCGACAGCGACCAATCCCGCGCACGGCACGCTCGTGTCGTTCGCCGCGGACGGCTCGTTCGTCTACCGGCCGAATGCGGGCTATCGCGGCACGGACACCTTCGATGTCACCGTCGCGGACGCGAGCCACACGGTATCTGCGACGATCACCATCACGGTTGCGGCCGTCAATCACGCCCCCGTGATCAAGAACGACATCGTCACGATCAGCGCATCGACGCCGGTCATCGACGTGCTGGCAAACGATTCGGATCCGGACAACGACCCGCTCACGCTCTCGATCGACGAGAATCCGGTCCCCGCCACGGTGAGCGCGGCCGTCGTGAACGGGAAGGTAGAACTGACGCTGCCATCGGGATTCAGAGGCTTCACGCGCTTTCGATATCACGCGCAGGACCCTGCGGGCCTGGGCAGCACCGCCACGGTCGCCGTCTTCGTGGACACGCAGCCCGTCCGTCTCGTGTACCAGACCAATGAAAGCATCGATGCGCAAAACCTGTTCGTCGACGATCTGACGGGCCGGCAGCAGATCAGCTCGTTCACCAGCGCCTCGCCCACGTCGCTCGGCCACAGCAATGTGTCCAAGAACGGCCGCACCATCGTGTGGGAGGAAGCGACCGGCAGCGATGCGACCTCAGACTATCAAGCGCAGGCCATCTGGACGGTGCCGGCGGACCTCAGCAGCGCCCCGCGCAAGATCAGCCCGATACTCGCGGCCGGCGAGAAGGTGAACGTGCGCTCGCCGATCAGCCCCGATGGCCAGTACATCGTGTACGGCGTGACCAGCGCCGGCGGCACCGAGACGCTGTATCTCGCGAACCTGCTGCCCGGCGGCACATCGGTCCCGATTCCGCCACCGCGCGACACCGTGCGGATCGAGAGCGTGCTGCAGTCGATCCTCTTCGGGCCGAGCTCGAAATTCGTGTACTTCACGGCCACGTCGAACGTGGTCGACGGCCAGGCCACCTATCGCATTCCAGTGAGCGACCCGAGCGCCGCCGTGCGTATCTCCACGGCGCCCGTGGCGAATCGCGACGTGGCCGTGCGCCTGATTGCGAACGACGATTCGCGCGTCATCGAGTTGGTCGCAGTGGATGGCAGCGCGCCCGTCATCGAGCGCGTCGACTTTACGAACGGAGCCGCGGGGACACCGATCACGCTTTCGCACACGATGGCAGTGACGGACACCGTCGTCGATCTGAAAGCGGATGAGGACCTCGCACGCATCGCGTACATCGTATCGTCGTCGTCCGTGTTCGCTTTGGCTTTCGCGGACGTCGCCACGCCCGACTCCGGCAAGCTAGTGGGCTTGATCCCATCGGACGCCTTGACTCCGTCCCCGCGAATCGATGCGGTGCGAGCGACGGGCGATGTCGCGCTGGTCCATACACTCAAATCGGCCGGCTCGCCGGAGGTCTACGACGAGGTTCTGGCTGAAGTCGCTCTCGTTGCGGGCGGAGGCGGCTCGGCTGTGGTCCAGTCACGCCCGCAGGGACTGAACGTTTACGCGTACGTCGACAACTACGACTCCATCGCCTACACGTCCGACGTGGGTGTCGCGGTGGCACCGCGAAGCAGCTTGGGTACGCCACAGGTCGTGCTCAGCGCCCCGTCGGTGTTCTTCGAGTTCTCTGCCGACAGTCAGCTGGTCGCAGGGATCACCGATACTCGCGCGCTGTACCTGGCGAGCCGTAGCGGTGGACCGCCGCTGCCGCTGACGGGCGTGAAGGACCCGAGCAGCCAGACGCTTTCGGTGCGTCTCGTGCCGGCCAACTGACGACCACGCGATAGCGCAGAAACCCCGAGCGCGCCCGGTGCTCACCGCGCGCTCGGGTACTGCGATGTCCGCGCCCGCTGGCCGCTCAATCCCAGCGCCCACCGAGCGCGGTGATCAGCGACACAGCCGTCGTCTGCCGGCTCAGCACAATACTCGCCAAGGCGCGCCGTGCGGACAGCGCGGCCGTCTGCGCCACCACGACGTCCGTGTAGCTGATCGTGCCCGCCCGGTACTGATTCATCGTCAGCCGCTCGGTCTCATCAGCGGCCTCCGACGCCTCACGCCGGAAGTCGTATTCCTTGAGTAACACACGCGAGGCGGCGAGCTGATCCTCGACGTCCTGAAACGCCGTGAGCACGCTCTGGCGATACTGCGCGACGGACTGCTCGTACGCCGCACGCGCACCGGCGACCCGTGCTCGCGTCGCGCCGCCGTTGAATAGCGATTCCGCCACGGACGCGCCCACCGAATGACTCTCGCTCGCGGTCTTGAAGAGCGCGTTCACGGACGACGAGACGAAGTCGTACGCGCCCGTGAGCGTGAGCGACGGAAAGTACGCCGCCTCCTCGATCCCGATCGCGGCGTTGGCGGCGGCGACGCGCCGCTCGGCGGCGGCAATATCCGGCCGCCGTTGCAGTAGCGTCGACGGAATCCCGCTGGGTATGTCCGGCACCGCTGCCAGCCAGCCCTCCTGCGCGGTGACCTCGAACGTGCTCGCCGGTTTGCCCACCAGCGCAGCGATCGCATGTTCGAGCTGCGCGCGCGCGAGGACGAGCGCGGCGAGCTGGTCCTGCGCATTCGCGAGCTGCGTGCGCGCCTGCAGGACGTCCGTCTTCGCGACAGCCCCGGCGTTGTAGCGGTTCTGCGCGATCTGGAACGAGCGCCCGTACGCGCTCACGGTATCCGCGAGCAGTCGCTGCTCGGCATCTGCTTCGCGAAGCTGCAGATACGCGATGGCGAGCTGCCCTTGAATCGAGAGTTTCGCGGCCGCCAGATCGGCCGCACTCGCGTCCGCCAGTGCGCGCGCGTTCTCGAGCGTCCGCCGCAACCGGCCCCACAAATCGAGCTCCCAGCTCGCGGTTGCGCTGGCTTGATAAACCTCCGGCCCGCGCGTCGTCACGGTGGCGCCCGTTCCGGTGCCGATGGTGGAGTTATTGCCTCCGCGTCCGGCGCCACCAAAGCGGGTCACACCGGCGCCGACATTGATTGCGGGAAAGAAGCTGGCGCGCGACTCGCGAATGGCGGCGAGCGCCTGACGATAGGCCGCTTCTGAAGCCGCGAGGTTCTGATTGGACACTTCGACCTGTGCCTCGAGGTCGTTGAGCACCGGATCGTTGAAGAGCGTCCACCACTGATCCGGTGCGCGCGCGGGACCGCCCGCCGCCGGCGGGAGCTGCGAAATCTGCCCCGGCGCGCCGCCGGGAGGCTGACTCGGCGGCGTCGCTGGCTCGCCGGCGGCTGGCATCGCGATTTCCTTGTAACGGTCGGGCGTCTCGACGGACGGTCGCGTGTAGTTCGGCCCAACGGCGCATCCGTGCAACATCACGCACGTGCCCACCGCAAGGATTCGCCACTTCACAAGATCACCTCTCATGTCGCCTCGGGCTGCGCCCCGCGCTCTGCGCGACTGAGATAGCGCTCGTCGCGTCGCGGGCGACGCAGTCGATCCAGATACAGATACACGACAGGCGTTGTGAACAGCGTCAGAAGCTGACTCACGAGCAGCCCGCCGACGATTGCAATACCGAGCGGCCGGCGCAGCTCCGCGCCTTCGCCGAACCCGATGGCGAGCGGCACGGCACCGAGCGCCGCGGCCAGCGTCGTCATGAGGATCGGCCGGAAGCGCAACATCGCGGCCTCGCGGATGGCCGCGCGCGCGGTGAGGCCGCGCGCGCGTTCCGCATCCAGCGCGAAGTCGATGATCAGGATCGCGTTCTTCTTCACGATGCCGATCAAGAGCACGACGCCGATCAGCGCGATGATCGAGAACTCCATGTTGAACAGCAGCAATGCGAGCACCGCGCCGACGCCCGCCGACGGCAGGGTCGAGAGGACCGTCAACGGATGCGCATAGCTCTCGTAGAGAATGCCGAGCACGATATAGACCGCGAGCAGCGCCACGGCGATGAGCACCGGCTCGTCGCTCACGGATTGCTGGAACGTGCGCGCCGTTCCTTGAAAGCCGCCGTGCACCTGGGTGGGCATGCCGATGTCCGCACTGTCCCGCTCGATGGCGCGTTGCGCATCGCTCAGGGAATAGCCCTCCGCGAGATTGAACGAGATCGTCGTCGCGACCGAAGTGTTCTGATGGCCGATGGACGCGGGCGCGGAGCGTTCGGCGAAATGCGCGAACGCGGCGAGCGGCACCATCGATGCGGCCGTCGAGCTCACCGCGGCGCCCGTCGTGGGATCGCGCGAGGGCAGCACGATGGATGGCGCGGGCGATGTCGACGACGCGCTGCTTGCGGCCGTGCCGCCCGTTGGCGCAGCGGCACTGCCCGTTCCGCCACCGATGTCTGTTCCGGCAGTCGTGCCACCTGTTCCGGCAGTGGCCGTCGTTCCCGCCGCCCGGCGTGCCGGTACGTAGATGTCGTTCAGCGCCGCCGGCGACTGCGCGAACTGAGGCGCCACTTCCATGATCACGTGGTACTGATTGAGGCTCGTGTAGATCGTGGAGACCTGACGCTGCCCGAACGCGTCGTAGAGCGTGTTGTCGATGTCTCGCGCAGTGATTCCGAAGCGCGCCGCCGTGGCCTTGTCGACCTCCACGAACGTCTCGATGCCGTGGTCCTGCTGATCCGTGTCGACGTCCGTGAGCACGGGGTCCTGCTTCATGCGCTCGGCGAGCTTCGTGGCCCAGGTGCGCAACATGGGCAGGTCATCGCTCTGGAGCGTGTACTGATACGTCGAGTTCGATTGACGGCCGCCGATGCGCACGTCCTGCACGGGATTCAGGAACAGCGCGACGCCCGTCACGCGTGCCAGTTTCGGGCGCAGCCGCTGGATCACGGCCGCGGTGCCGCCCGTGCGCTGACCGCGGGGTTTCAGCGTCGCGAACATGAAGCCGCCGCCCGCTCGCGAGCCGCCGGTGAATCCCACCACCGTGGCGATGTCCGGATCGCTGCGGATGATGTCGACCAGCTCCTTGAGCTTGCCCCGCATCGCCTGGAATGAAATGCTCTGATCCGCACGCATGCCGCCGTTCAGCTGCCCGAGATCCTGCGTCGGAAAGAATCCCTTCGGCACGATGACGTACAGGTAGACGCTGAGCGCGACGATCCCGACCAGCAGCAGCACCATCATCGGCGCGTGCGCGAGCGACCAGTCGAGCGCGTGCCCATAGGCCCGCACTAGCCGCTCGAAGAGCCCGCGCGCCCAGCGGGCGATCCGTCCCGACGCGCGCGGATCGTTTCCCCGCTTCAGCACGAACGCACACATCATCGGCGTGAGCGTCAGCGACACGACGAGCGAGATCATGACGGCCGCGGAGAGTGTCAGCGCAAATTCCCGAAACAAGCGGCCGATGATGCCGCCCATGAAGATGAGCGGCGTGAACACGGCGACGAGCGATATGCTGATCGAGACGACCGTGAAGCCCACCTCGCGTGCCCCGAGCAGCGCAGCCTTCATGCGCTCCATACCGGACTCGAGGTGCCGCGAGATGTTCTCCAGCACGACGATCGCATCGTCCACGACGAAACCGGTGGCCACCGTCAGCGCCATCAGCGATAGATTGTTGAGACTGTAGCCGGCCAGGTACATGACGCCGAGCGTTCCGAGGATCGAGACGACCACGGCCGCTGCCGGCACGAGCGTCGCGCGCACGCTCGTGAGAAACAGGCTCACCACCAGCACGACCAGCACCAGCGCGATCAGCAGCGTCAGTTCGACTTCGCGCAGCGAGGCGCGGATCGAGATCGTCCGATCGGTCGCGATCGCAAGATTCACGTCGGCGGGCAGGCTCGCCCGCAGTTGCGGCAGGATCGCCTTCACCGCATCCACGGTCGCGATGATGTTCGCGCCGGGCTGCCGCGTGATCACGACGATGACGGCGGGCTCGCCGTTGAAGAGACCCTCGGTGTGAATGTCTTCGACGCTGTCGTTCACTTCGGCGATGTCGCTCAGCCGCACCGCCGCGCCGTTGCGCCACGCGACGACGAGGTGGCGATAGTTCGCCGCCGCGCGGCCGTTGTCGTTCGTATAGATCTGATAGCGAAACGAGCCGTTCTCGATGACGCCTTTCGGACGGTTCGGGTTCGCCGAATTCAGGGCCGTGCGCACATCCTCGAGGCTGATGCCGTAGTGGGAGAGCGCGAACGGCGCGATCTCGACGCGCACCGCGGGAAGCGAGCCGCCGCCGAGCTCGACGTCGCCCACTCCGCTCACCTGCAGCAGCCGCTGCTGGATGATGTTCGAGGTCGCATCGTAGATCTGGCCCGGCGTGCGCGTCTTCGAGGTGAGCGCGAGGATCATGATCGGCGAGTCCGCCGGGTTCACCTTGCGATACGTCGGGTTCGATTTCAGCGTCGCCGGCAAGTCGGCGCGCGCGGCGTTGATCGCCGCCTGCACGTCGCGCGCGGCGCCGTCGATGTCGCGGTCGAGGTTGAACTGCAGAGTGATGCGCGTTCTGCCGAGCGAGCTCGAGGAGGTCATCTCGTTCACGTCGGCGATGACGCCGAGACGGCGCTCGAGAGGCGTCGCGACACTGGTCGCCATCGTCTCCGGGCTCGCGCCCGGGAGGCTCGCGGTCACGGAAACCGTCGGAAAATCCACTTGCGGCAAAGGCGAGACGGGCAGCACGAAGAACGCGCCGATTCCCGACAGCGCCAGCCCGATGGCCAGCAACGTCGTGCCGATGGGCCGGCGAATGAAGGGCGCCGACAGGTTCACGCAGGCGTCCTTTCGCCGGCCGCCCCGGTACGTCGCTTCGCCATGCGATCGAACACGAGATAAATCACCGGCGTCGTGAACAGCGTCAGCAGCTGGCTCACGATCAAGCCGCCGAAGATCGCAACCCCGAGCGGGTGGCGCAGCTCCGACCCCATCCCGAATCCGAGCATCAGCGGCACCGCCGCGAACAGCGCCGCGAGCGTCGTCATGAGGATGGGCCGGAAGCGCAGCAGCGCGGCTTCGTGGATCGCGGCGCGCGGGCTCTTGCCGGCGCGCTCGGCGTCGATCGCGAAGTCGATCATCATGATCGCGTTCTTCTTCACGATGCCGATGAGAAGAATGATGCCGATGATGCCGATCACGTCGAGGTCGCTCCCCGTCACGAGCAACGCGAGCAGCGCGCCGACGCCGGCGGAAGGCAGCGTCGAAAGGATCGTCAGCGGGTGGATGTAGCTCTCGTAGAGCACGCCGAGCACGATGTACACGCACACGACGGCCGCGAGGATCAGCCACAGCTCGTTCTGCAACGATGCCTGGAAGGCGTTCGCGGCGCCGAGGAAGGTCATCGTGAGGCTCGGCGGCAACGGCAGATCGCGCGCGGCGGCGCGAATCTCCTCAACGGCGCGGCCGAGCGAGACGCGCGGCGCCGTGTCGAAGTCGACGGTTGCGGCGGGAAATTGGCCGACGCGGTTGATCTCGAGCGGCGCCGTCTTCGTCGCCACCGAGGCGATGGCCGTGAGCGGTGTGGGCGCACCCGAGCCCGTTTGGATGTTCACGAGGCTCAGGTCCTGCGGCGACGTCACGAGCCCCGGCTTCGCTTCGAGAATGACGCGGTACTGGTTCGTGTCGGTGAAGATCGTCGAGATGATGCGCTGGCCGAATGCGCTGTAGAGCGCTTCGTCGACCGTCGCCGCGGTGATCGACAGCCGCGCCGCCGAGTCGCGATCGATGTCGATCGTTGCCGCCAATCCCTTCGACGTCGTATCCGAGGTGACGTTACGAACCTGCGGCACGGTGCCGAGCTTCGCGACCAGCTTGTCGGTCCACTCGTTGACGACGTCCGGATCGGCGCCCTCGATCGCGAAGCGGTACTGGGTCGGCCCCGTCTCCGCGTCGATCGTGAGGTCCTGCACCGGCTGCAAGTA
>DASTRY010000027.1:0-121623 GCA_035760965.1 Steroidobacteraceae bacterium
ACGCAGCGTGAACTCCGGGATGCGCCAGAGCCGGCGGAACAGCGCCGACTGCGTATCGAGCCGATGAATCAACGCCTCGAACTTGGGATCGTCCGCATGCCGGCTGTAGTCGAAGCGCAAACGGGCGATCAGCTTGCGGGCGGTGCTCTCGAGCTCCGCGGCGCTCAGGTGCTCCACCGGGCGCAAGAGCAGGATCTCGAGCAGGTTGCGCTCCGCCGGCGGGATCGCGCCGTAGTCACGATAGATCCCGCAGTTGAGCCGGTTCCAGGCGAGCACGTCCCAGCGCAGGTTCATGGCAATGGCGGGCACGCTCAACCCCTCGATCAGCCGCACGACCTCGGGCGGCGCCTCCTCGCGCGCATGGTGCCGCGCGCGCGGCACACGGTGCTGGACGAGCGAAAAAAGGTACACGCGCTCGTCCTCCGAGAGCCGCAGGGTGTCGCAGAGGCGTTCGAGCACCTCGTCCGAAACGCGGATGTCACGGCCCTGCTCGAGCCACGCATACCAGCACGCGCTCACGCCGGAGAGGGAGGCCACATCCTCCCGCCGCAAGCCCTCGGTCCGCTTGATCCGCGACCGGGGCAAGCCGAACTCGGCGGGGTCGAGGCGCGCCCGGCAGCGTCGCAAGAACTCGGCGCGCTGCCGATCGACCGGCGAGTGCAGGCGTTTGCGAGTCGTCTTGGGTCGGGTGTGATTCACGGGCCGCGGCGTTCGGCCCTCTGTTTCAGCCCCGCTCATCGTGCCTCCTGGTGGTTCCGTCGAGCCTATGACTGCCACTAACAGGATGCGCATCAACTTTTGATGCGCGTGTTCGCGGCAGCCCCTGGCGCCTGCATAATCCGTTGCGTATTTTTTTTCGCGACCAAACGATAACGCGGACCCGAGGCTTGATGCGAACGCTGCTCGCAGTATTGATCGAGGCATGGAAGCCTGCGGTTCTCGTGCTGGCAGCGGGTGCGGTCGCCGCGGCCTCTCCGAGCACTGCTCCCCCTGCCGGAACGGCAAGCCCATCCGGCGCCGCCGACCACTGGCGGTTGATAGAGCAACGCTGCGAGAAGTGTCACAACAGCGAGGACTGGGCCGGCGGCCTCGCGTTCGACACCCTGTCGCCGGACGACATCGCGCAGGACGCGGAAACTTGGGAAAAGGCAGTGCGCAAGCTGCGCGGCCGGCTCATGCCGCCCCCCGGTAATCCGCAGCCCGACCAACAGACGATCGATGAGTTCGTGAGCTGGATGGAAGGCCAGCTCGATGCCGCCGCGGGCGAGCATCCCTCACCCGGCAGCGTCGGTCTGCACCGGCTGAACCGCACCGAGTACGCGCGCTCCATCAAAGCCATGTTGGGCCTCGACATCGACGTGAAGACGATGCTGCCCAACGACGTTTCGAGCGACGGCTTCGACAACATCGCGGCGGTGCTGCGGACCTCGCCGGCGTTTCTGGAGCAGTACATCACGGCCGCACGCAACATAAGCCGTCAGGCGATCGGCCGCGTCACCGGCAAGCCGAGCAGCCGGCAGTACCGTGTGAGCAGCGCGCTCGATCAGTCGACGCACATCGACGGGCTGCCCCTCGGCACGCGCGGCGGCATGGTGGTCGAGCACTACTTCCCCGCCGACGGCGAGTACGAGTTCAACATCCGCGACTTCTTCTTCATGGGCGCGGGGTACGTCACCAAGATCGATCAGCCGCACACGGTCCTCCTGACGATCGACGACAACCGCGTGTTCGAAGGCTCGTTCGGCGGGCCCAAGGACCTCGAGGACGTCGACAAGCGTCAGGCCGCCGCGGCGGACGAGATGCAGCAGCGGTTCAATCACATCCGCGTGCGGGTCAAGGCGGGCGCGCATCGCGTGGGCGTCGCGTTCATCCAGCGCTCGTTCGCCGAGTCGGATTCACCGCTGCAGCCGATCGCGATGCTGCCCGAGATGGAACGCGCGCCGACGATTCCGGGCTTCGACATCTCCGGTCCATTCAACGCCACGGGCGTGGGCGACACGGAGAGCCGGCATCGCGTGTTCATCTGCCGGCCCAATTCGCCGGCGGAAGAGATGCCCTGTGCGCGCCGCATTCTCGCGCACCTCGCGACGCAGGCGTTTCGCCGCCCGGTGAACGAGCAGGATCTGGAGGCGCCGCTCGCGTTCTACACCGAGGGCCGCAAGGAAGGCGGCGATTTCGATGCCGGCATCGAGAGCGGCCTCACGGCGATTCTCTCGAGCACGAAATTCCTGTATCGCGTGGAGCCGCTGCCGCAGACCGTGAAGACCAGCGACGGCGGCGCCCCGACGGTGACCGAGCTGGACGGCATCTCGCTCGCGTCGCGTCTTTCGTTCCTGATGTGGAGCGAGGGGCCGGACTCGCAGCTCATCGACGCGGCCGCGGCCGGCAAGCTGCGCGACCCGCAGGTGCTCGACGCGCAGGTCGATCGCATGCTGGCGGACCCGCGCTCGGAATCGCTCGTCACGAACTTCGCGTTCCAGTGGCTGAACGTGAACAAGATCGACAGCATCGAGCCGACGCCGGACCTCTATCCGGACTTCGACGCCAACCTGCGCCGCAGCTTGCGCGAAGAAATGCGGCTCTTCCTCGACAGCATCCTGCGTGGCAATCGCAGCGTGCTGGATCTGCTGAGCTCGGATCAGACCTTCCTCAACGAGCGCCTCGCGCGCCACTATGGCGTGCCGAACATCCGCGGCGATCAGTTCCGGCCGGTGCGTCTCAGCGATCCGAACCGCTGGGGTCTGCTCGGCAAGGGCGCCATCCTGATGGGCACGTCCTACGGCAACCGCACGGCGCCCGTGCTGCGCGGCGCGTGGATTCTCGAGAACCTCACCGGCACGCCGCCAGAATCGCCGCCGCCCGGCGTGCAGGCGTTCAAGGAAACCGAGCCCGGCAAGAAAGTGCTCACCGTGCGCGAGCGGCTCGAGCAACATCGCAGCAATCCGTCGTGCAACGGCTGCCACGGCGTGCTCGACCCGCTCGGATTTGCGCTGGAGAACTTCGATGTCGTCGGCGCGTGGCGCGCGAAAGATCTCGATGCCGGCACGGCGATCGACTCGCGCGGCACGCTCGCGGACGGCACCGACGTGAGCGGACCGGCCGAGCTGCGCGCGGCCCTGCTCCGCCGTCCCGATCAAATCGTGCAGACTGTGACCGAGAAGCTGATGACGTTCGCGCTCGGGCGCAGCCTCACGTATCGCGACATGCCGATGGTGCGAGCGATCGTCCGCCAGGTTGCGAACGAGGGCAACACGTTCGCGGCCATCATCAAGGGCGTCGTGAAGAGCCCGGCATTTCGGATGCGCGAGGTGCCCGCCGCGGCCGTCACTCAGCAAGCCGCGCTGACCGGCCCGGCAGCGGGCGCGGGCACGGATTCGAGGAGATGACCATGTTCCTGACCCAGAAACATCTGTCACGACGAACGGTGCTCCGTGGCATGGGTGCGGCGGTCGCGCTGCCGTTCCTCGATGCGATGGTTCCGGCCGCGACCGCAATGGCGAACACGCCGGCGGCGCCTAAGCCGCGGCTCGGATTCTTCTATTTCCCGCACGGCGCGATCATGGAGAAGTGGACGCCCGAGAAGTCCGGCACCGATTTCGAGCTGAGCCCCATTCTCACGCCGCTCGCACCCTTCCGCTCGCATCTGACCGTCGTCAGCAACATCGGCAACAAGCCGGCGGAGAGTCGCGCGGTGCATGCGCTGGTGCCGGCGACGTGGCTCTCGTGCGTGCATCCAAAAGAGAGCATCACGCCGAACATGGCGCCGACCGTCGATCAGATCGCGGCTCAGCAGATCGGGCAGGACACCGCGTGGCCGTCGCTCGAAGTGGCTACCGCGCAGGGGCACGGCGTCGGGAGTGCCTGCGAGCGCGGATACGGGTGCAGTTACTCCGGCACGCTGTCGTTCCGTAACGCGAGCACGCCTCTGCCGATCGAAAGCAATCCGCGACAGCTGTTCCTGCGCCTGTTCGGGCAGGGCGATACGCCCGAAGAGCGCGCGTATCTCGCCCGGCAGACGTCGAGCATCCTCGACATGATCTCGTCCGAGGCGGCCTCGCTCAGCAAGCGCCTCGGACCGGCCGATCGCGCCACGCTCAGCGACTACCTCGACAGCGTGCGCGAGATCGAGCGGCGCGTGAACAACTCCGCGCACGGTGACCTCGCGAAGCTGCAGCTACCCGAGGCTCCCGGCGCGACTTCGGACAACTTCGATGAGCATCTGAACCTGATGTTCGATTTGATGGCGCTCGCCTATCAGGGCAATCTCACGCGCATCCAGAGCTTCATGATCGCCGCCGAAGTGAGCGAGCAGACCTACAATCACATCGGCGTGCCGGACGCGTTCCACGCCCTCTCGCACCACGCCAACGACGAGGCGAAGAAGGCGCGTCTCGTGAAGATCCAGCGCTATCACACCGAGTGCTTCGCGAAGTTCCTCACCAAGCTGTCGAAGATGCAGGAAGGCGACGGCACGATGCTCGATCACGCGCTGTTCCTGTACGGCAGCAACATGAGCAACAGCAACGCGCACAACCAGTATCCGCTGCCGACCGCGCTCATCGGGCGGGCGTGCGGAAAAGTGAAAGGCGGCCAGCACATCAACTTCGCCGAGCGGACGCCGCTCGCGAACGTGCTGCTGACGATGCTCCAGCGCACGGGCGTGCAGATCGACAAGGTCGGCGACAGCACCGGGCCGATCGCCGAGATCTAACTGCATGAGACGACACTGGCTCGCACTGGCGTTGATTTGTCTCGCGACGCGCGCGGCGCTCGGCGTTGAGGGCGTTGTCGACGTGCCGGAGAAGCCCGCGCCTCTCGTCGAGGCGGTGCGCGCTAAAGACTCGGTGCGCGCAATGGAGCTCCTCGCGGCGCATGCCGACGTGAATCAGCGAACGTCGGACGGCACGAGCGCGCTGCACTGGGCCGTTTACAACAACGATGTGGCGCTCGTCGATCACCTGCTCGCGGCGCATGCGGACCCCAACGCGAAGAACGATTACGGCTCGACGCCGCTATCGGAAGCCGCCGTCGTCGGCAATGCGGAGGTCGTGAGGAAGTTGCTGAAAGCAGGTGCGGACGTCGAATCGCCGAATCGGGACGGTCAGACCGCGCTGATGATCGTCGCGCGCACGAGCAATCTCGACGTCGCAAAGCTGCTGCTCGATCACGGCGCGGCGGTGGACGCGCGCGAGCAGTGGCGCGGTCAGACGGCGCTCATGTGGGCCGCGGCCGAGGCGCAACCCGAGATGGTGCGCCTCCTCATCAAGCACCACGCGGACGTGAATGCGCGCTCCCATCTGAACAACTTCGAGCGGCAAGTCACCGCAGAGCCGCGCATGCAGGCGCGGCCGCCGGGTGGGTTCACGCCGCTGCTCTACGCCGCGCGCAAGGGCTGCGTCGCTTGCGCGAAGTATCTCGTCGACGGCGGCGCCGATATCAACCTCACCGACCCGGAGGGTGTGACGCCGCTGCTGCTGGCCACGCTGAATCTGAACTTCGATGTCGCGGCCTTCCTCATCGAGCGCGGCGCGAACGTGAACAAGTGGGACACCTGGGGCCGCTCGCCCCTCTACGCCGCCGTCGACATGAACACGTTGCCGGTCGGTGGGCGCGCGGATCGACCCTCGTCGAGCCGGACGACGGGGCTGCAACTCATCAAGATGCTGCTCGACGCCGGCGCAAATCCGAACCTGCAGTTGAAGCTCTTCCCTCCGTATCGCTCGCTGCGCGACGACCGCGGCGCCGATAGCCTGCTGACGGTGGGCACGACGGCGCTGCTGCGTGCCGCGAAGGCCGGCGATATCGAAGCAATGAAGCTCTTGCTGGCGCACGGTGCAAATCCCAATCTGCCGAACGAGCGCGGCATCACTCCGTTGATGGCCGCGGCGGGCAACGGCTCGGCCAGTCTCGACACGCGCGGCCGCTACAAGACCGAAGCGCAATCGATCGAGGCGGTGCAGCTGCTGCTGGCGGCGGGCGTCGATATCAACCAGCGCGACGGCCAGGGACAGACCGCTCTGCACGGCGCGGCGCAGTGGGGCTGGAACGAGCTGATCAAGACGATGGTGGCGAACAACGCCGACGTGATGGTGAAGGACGCGCACGGTCGGACTGCGGCGGACATTGCGATGGGCAACAACGCGCTCGCATCCGGTCGGGCCGGGTCTGCGGCGCATCCCGAGACTGCGGCCCTGTTGAAGCAGCTCATGGCCAAAGCGAGTCTGCCCATCGCCGAAAACGCACCGAGCGCGCAATGAATCGCCGCTCGTTCCTCACGCAGGTGGTGCCCGGCGCTGCGGCGCTCTCCTTGCTTCGCGCCGAAGCGGCGCACGGTGCCGCGCACGCCGAGCTGACCACGACCGATCTCGCCGAGCGCTTGTTCGTGATTTCCGGCGGCGGCGGGAATGTCACGGTGTTCGATTCGAGCGAAGGCGTGCTGCTGGTGGATGGCGGCTCACCCGAGCGTTCGGCGGACGTGCTGAAGCTGGTCAAGCGGCGCACGGGCTCGTCGAAGGTACACACGCTCTTCAATACGCACTGGCACTGGGATCAGACGGGCTCGAATGCGACGCTCGGCAAGGCCGGCACGCGCATCATCGCGCACGAGAACACGCGACTGTGGCTCACGACCGACGTGGACTCGAAATGGGAACATCGCACCTACCCGCCCCTGCCCGCGACGGCGCAACCCAGCAAGACGTTCTACACGAGTGAGACGCTCGCCTTCGGCGGTGAAACGATCGAGTACGGCTATCTGCCGCAGGCGCACACCGACGGCGACATCTACGTGTTCTTCAAGAACGCGAACGTGCTCGTCGCGGGCGATGTCGTGACCGTGGGCGCATACCCGGTCTCGGACTACTGCACGAACGGCTGGATCGGCGGGATGGCGAACGGCACGAAGACGCTGCTCGATCTGTGCGACCCGAGCACGCGAGTGGTTCCCGGCAAGGGGCCCGTGCAGACGCGTGCCGACGTCGAAGCCGAGAACGCGATGCTCTCCGACCTGAAGGTGAAGCTCTCGCACCTCCTTGCGCAAGGGATGAGCGCGCAGGACATGATCGCCGCGGCGCCGACGCGCGACTACGACGCGAAGTGGGGCGATCCGCAGCTCTTCATCGCGAACGCGTGGCCGGGGCTCGTGTGGCGAGCGCGCGAGCTGGGCGTTTCGATCGTCTGAGCGAGCCGGACGAACGCGCTCGCCATCGCGATTGGCTGAGCGACTCGAGTGTTGCGAATGTCGCGCAGAGTTCGGCCGCCGCAGCGGCGGATCGCCTCAACGAGCGAGGCGCTTCTCGAGCGAATCAGGCGCGCCGCGGCGGGCCGCTGTCCGCGGTCCACTGCAGCTCGCGCCGCGCTTTCTCGGCGCTGACCTCGGCGTTCGGCCCGACGATGTTGTAGATCCCGGGTCGCTGGGCTTCCAGCGCCAGCACCGTCGCCCACGCGGCCGCATCGACGTGCAGCGGGAGCGTCTTGCCCGTTGCGTCGGGCGCGCCGGTCCCCGGACCGAACAGCTGGCCGAAGCGCAGCACCACCCCTCTCAGTCCGGGTGTGTTCATGACCGCTTGCTCCAGCGCGATGACGCCCGCCATCGTGACGCCGCGCGAGCCCGTTGCTGCCGTGTCGAGCGCAGATTCCTCTGTATACGGAAGGCGATCGCTCTTCCGATACACCCACGCAATGCTCTCAGCGACCATGACCCCAACGCCAGCCTCGCGCGCGGCGTTGAGGAGACTAGCCGTACCCTCGGCACGAACACGCGCGTTGCGGTGAACGGCCTCCGCCATCTTGCTCGGGTCGAGACCGGGCGGCAGGTCCGTGAGCATGTGAATCACGGCGTCAGGCCGCGCGGCTCGCATCATCTGCGTGAGCGCGGGTGTGTCGTACACGTTGCCCACCATCGGCACGGCCCCTTGCGCCAAAAGCGCGGGCGCCTTTTCCGCAGATCGTGTGAGCCCAAACACGCGATAACCGCGCGACACCAAAAGCGGCGTGAGCCGCGCACCGATGGCGCCCGTGGCGCCGGCAATGAACACTGTGCTGGCCATAGGGTTGCATCAAATCACCAAGCAGGTCCGGTCGAAAGAACCAGAATCGAGCAAATGCGCCGTACCAGTCTCAGTGGGTCGCCCGCATCGGCTTAGCCGACCGGTTCCGCCACGCCCGCCGCGCGGCAGAGCTCCAGCAGCCGCTCTTGCGTGCGCTCGGGGTGAGGCGCGTTTTCGCGCGGTCGCCACGAGAGTGAAGAACCGGCGGCGATGAGCAGGCGAGCAACGGCGACGTGATCGGCGCCGGGGCCGGACATGTAGCTCCCACTTTCCGCGGCCCATAGAAGCGGCGTGGCGTCGAACATGCCGTCCAGCGCGTTGACGTCCGCGCCGTGCGCGAGGAGCACGCGTACAGCTTCCGCGCGGCCCGCCATCGCAGCTCTATGCAGGGCGGTCACGCCATCGTTGTCCTTTACGTTCGGGTCGAAGCCACACTCGAGCATCGTTTCCAGTACAGCGGCGTCGCCGCGTTCGGCGGGCACTTGCATCATCAGGTGATGGTCCGCGCGCAACCCGTCGCGCAGCTCGGGAGAGGCGCGCAGCATGGCCTCCGCGCTCGCGCGATCGCCGCGTGTACAGGCCGCGATGAAGCGGTCGAGCTGCGTGAGCTCGTCCTTCGCGCCGTGCGCCAGCAGCCATGCCGCGATGTCTCGATTGCCGTGCAGCTCGGCGAGCGTGTGCGCCGTGCGCCCGTCCGCGCGACGTCGATGGATGTCGGCGCCATGCCGCACCAGCAGCTCCGCCATCGGCACGTCCCAACGCTGGGCCGCGACATGCAGCGGAGCATCGTCGTGCTCGCCCCACGAGAGGTTGGGATCCGCGCCGTGTTCCAGCAGCCAGCGCGCGCCCGTGGGGTCGGTGCTCCAACTCATGAGGTAACGCAGGGGCGGAACGCCGCCGGGAATCCCGTTTACGTTCACACCAAACCGCTGCAGCAGCTCGAGCGCGGCGACATCACCGCCGCCGGCCGCGATATGAGTGGTGACGCCATCCGTCGGGTTCGCGCCGGCTTCGAGCAGGACCTCTGCGAGCGGCAGGTGACGGACGACGCACACCGCACCCCAAAGAGCGGTTCGCGGCAGCTCGCGATGCCACTGGAAGTGATACTCCGCATTCGGATTCGCGCCGCGCGCCAGCAACTCTCGCGCGATGGCGACGAGCTCCTCGGCTCGCCCCGGCGCTGCGGTATGCATGCACGTTTGGCACACGTAGAGCAGTGGCTCCCAATTCTGGATTCCGCCCGGCTGTTTCACGAGCTCGGGCTGCTTCTGCAGCCGTGCACGAACCGCCGCCGCATCGCCGATGACGAGCTCCGTGAAGAGATTCGCGTGAGCGATGCCGGGATGGAGCGCGAGCAGCCGTGAAGCCCGCTCCGCGAGACCGCCCGTCGCGCAGCGAATGAGCTCGTCCGCGGCGGCGGCAAATGACAGCGACTGCTCCTCCACGTGCTCGCGCAGCTCGTTCCAGGATTTGAAGCCGTGCTCGCGGGCGATGACGGATTGCGCGTCATGCAAGCCAAGCTGCATGCCGGCGAGCTCCGCAACGGGCTTGTTCTTCAGCGAGGGCAGGATGTGGAACCGCTCGAGTGCAGCCGGATCTTTGGCGCGCGCGGCGCGCAACAGCGACTTGGCTCGTTTCTTGAGCTGCTCGAGATTCGCACGCTCAGGCAACTGCGACGTCATGACGACCTCCATGCTCTGGCCTGCGGTTCGCAATCAGGCAGCACGGATGGTTGGACGTGCAGCGCAATCGACGTGTACCAGTGGGCTCAGCCCTTCGCGCGAACCTGCCGGCGCCTGGAGCGCACGGGGAGCGAGTCAACGCCAGCTCGCGGCGGGAGTCAAGGCCGTTCGCGACGAGGCCCACTTGGCGCGGGGCGAACAGCGCCGCGGGCGCCGCCCAGCGCATTTGCGATAGAACCCGAATGCCTCTTGAGGTATTGAAAAGACAAGACACGCCGAAGGATCACTCGCCATGGCCACGCATGTTCTCGATCGCACTGTTCGGCTCCCGTCCGGCGAGACGGTGCCGGCGCTCGGCCAGGGCACGTGGTATTTCGGCGAAGACGCGCGCCAGGGGCAGGACGAGATCGCCGCACTCCGCCTCGGCCTCGATCTGGGCATGACGTTGATCGATACCGCCGAGATGTACGCGAACGGCGGTGCGGAGCGGATCGTCGGCGAGGCCATTCGGGGGCGTCGCGACGAAGTCTTCCTCGTCAGCAAGGTGTTGCCGCAGAACGCGAGTCTGCGCGGAACAGTCGCAGCGTGCGAGGCGAGCTTGCGGCGTCTGCAGACCGATAGGCTCGATCTGTATCTGCTCCACTGGCGCGGCAACTACCCGCTGCGCGAGACGCTGGAAGCGTTCGCGAGGCTCACGGAGCAAGGAAAAATCCGCTATTGGGGTGTCAGCAACTTCGACGTCGACGACATGGAAGAGCTCGTTGGGCTTCCGGGCGGCGGCGCGGTCGCGACCAATCAAGTGCTCTACAACCTGACGCGACGGGCCATCGAGTGGGACCTGCTGCCGTGGAGTCGCGAGCGCGGCATCCCTGTGATGGCCTATTCGCCGATCGAGCAGGGACGGCTGCTTTCGGAGCGGGTGCTCGGAGAAGTCGCCGAGCGACATCGCGTGACGCCTGCGCAAATCGCACTGGCGTGGGTGCTCCGAAGCGGCGCCATCGCGATTCCGCGCGCACGCTCGCTCGATCACGTTCGCGAGAATCGCGCCGCGCTCGACATCTCGCTCACGAAGCAGGATCTCGCCGATCTCGACCGTACGTTTCCGCCGCCGCGAGGCAAGCGGCCGCTCGAGATGCTGTGAGCGCGCCGCTCGGCGCGACGCGCCTACTGCAGCGGGACGGCGTGACTGTGCGCCCGCGGTGCGCAGCCACGAGATTCGGCGGCACGGGCGCGCGGCCGCGCGAAACACGTCTACTTCAGCGGTACGCGCGGCTGTGCAGCCTCGAGTGCCTACTCGAATGGCGCGCCTTGCGACTGCACAGCCACGGGCTTCAGCGGCACAGGCGCGCGCCTACTGCAGCGGTACGGGCGGCGGCTGTGCGGAAGCGACGCTCTTACTTCAGCGGGACGGCGCGCGCGGTCGTCCCGTCGCGCGTGAAGTCGAATCGGAGCTGCACGAGGCGCTGACCGTCAGCGGCGACGGGCGCGAACGTCCATCCCTTTGCCGCTTCGAGCGCGAGGCGCGCGAAGTACTTGCTCGGACCGGCGTCGTCGACGAGCGCCGCGAACACCGTCCCGTCCGGATCGACGATCACGCGCACCGACACTCTCACGTGCCCGCGGATCGTTTGACGGGCCCGCGTCGGAACGTCGGGCAGCACTTCATGCACGCCCGGCACCGACGCATCGGTTTCCGGCAGGGCGGGCGTCTCGTCAACGTTCGCGTCTGCTTCGGAGCCCGCCACGGGACCGACCCGCGCGCTCGTCACTGCGGGTGCGCTCGGTTCGCTCGCCGTGAGCGTCGGCGCTTCGATGCGCGCGTCTGCGCCGATCACGGGAGGCGGCACGGAAGCTGTTTGATGTGTTCGTAGCATGTGCGCGCCGGTCCAGAGCAGAGCGAGCGAGACGCCGGCTACGAGCGTGACGACGACGGTCCTTCGCGTCGACGGCGCCCTTGCGTCGCGCTGAAGCGTTGTGCCCGTCATCACCGGCGGCTGCGAGGACTTGCTCGACGGCTGGGAAGGCGCGACCGCCACCGGTGCGGACGCTCCCGGCGCGGCAGCGGACGCTGTGGCTCGCGATGTGAGCTCCCCTGTCGCGGCACGTGTTGCGGCGACTGCCGTCGACGATGTCGCTAGCCCCGGCGGCGGCGATGTGGGCGATGCTAGCGTCGACGATGTCGCCGGTGACGGCGGCGATGATGCTGCCGGCGCCAACTCCGAAGATGTTGCCGGCATCGGCGATATCGCTGGTGTCGGCATCGGCGGCGTCGCTAGTGCCGACGCCGAGGACGCTGCTGGCGCCAACCCCGCCGATGTCGCTGGTAGAGCCGCCGCGCGTGAAGTGACATCGCCCGCACCGGTGCCGAACGACGCCTCGGACACTTCGATCATGCCGGCCTTGAGCGGCGAGCCGGGCGGACTAGTGGAAGGTGACGTCGTGCTCGCGAGGCGAGCCGCGTCCAACGGAACGGCACCGCGGTCCGTGGCAGGTGATGCAGTGCTAGCGGCATTCAATGGGACAGCGCCGCCCATGGTGTCAGAAGGCGGCACGGTGCTCGCGAGCCGCGCGGCGTCTAATGGAACAGCGCCGCCCGCGGCGGTAGAAGCCGGCACAGTGCTCGCGACACGCGCCGCGTCCGGCGAAACAGCTTCGCGACTCGGACCATTGGCAGCCGCATCGGGCCCCCCGCGCGCCTCACCTGTCGTCGCAGGGACGGCCGCCGGTGCTGGGGCCCGCAGCTGCTTCCCCTGCAGCCATGCCTGAATCTCCGCGATCGACGGACGGTCGTGCGGCCTGCGACTCAGGCAACGCGCGACGATTTCGCGAAAGACTGCGGGGAAATCACGCGGGAACGCGACCGGCCGCCCGCCGTCGTGCAGTCCTACCGGCCGATTGCGCGTGAGCGCTTCGCACAGCGCGACGCCGAGCGCCCACACGTCTCCCGCCGGCCAGTAACTTCCGCCTCGTGCTTCGGGAGGGTCGTACACCGAGATGCCTTTCTCGGCATCCAGCGACTCGCCCGCGCGCCGCATCGTGTCGCTCGCGAGCTTCAATTGATCACCGACGGCAAAGATGTTCGACGGCTTCAGCTGCCCGTGTACGTATTTGCGTTCATGCAGGAACGCGAGCGCGCTCAGCGTCGGCACCAGCATCTCGCGCACTTCCTCTTCGGTCAGCGCTCGATGATCGAGCAGCTCGGCGAGGTTCTGGTCCGCGTACTCCATGACGGCGTACAGATACTGCAGTCCGCCGAGCTGGCAGCGGCCCGCCTCGAATATGCGAATGAGGTGAGGATGCGCGAGACCATCGGCGGTGAGCCAGCGCGAGAGCTGCGCGTCTGCACGGGCCGGAATGGCATGCACCAGCTTGATGGCGACTTGCGGCAGCCGGTGCCTGCGCGACTCGGCCAAGAACACACCGGTGTGCTCGGAGCCACTCAGGTAGCGTTGCAGAGGAAATGCGCCGTTGATCACCTGTCCTTGCAGCGCGACCCACGCTTCGCTCATCGATTCGCTTGCTCGTACGTTCATACGCCACCCGAGAGGAGTCGGCGGAAGACTGCCCAACTGGCGCAATACTGTCCGGTTATCGCGTCACTCGACAGATGTCTTGAGGTTGCGACAAGCGCGTCGTCGTGGGTGCGACGAGTGCGTGACGAGCATAGAAGAGAATCGCGCTGCGATTCGAAAGCACTGCGTGCGCAGCGCGCAGCGGATGAGGCGAGCCATCCGGCACTCAACATATTCACGCACGAGGTACGTACCGAGCCGGAGTCTCACCATCACGGCCGGAGGGACTGCCGTCGTTGCCGGTCAACTGGCGTCGCGACCGCAGGTGCGCACCCGGTTCCGAGGCCGCGATGCCCTCGCCTCACAATCGCAGTTGGGCCCCCACCCCCACTCGCCGCTCGTTCTCGCCGATCGAAGCGGCTGCGCGCGGCTTGCTACCCGCGCGCCCCGCGGATCCGGCGAGCACGTGTGGTCGGCCCGGCGTCGCGGAGGCCCTCCAACCGCCAAGGTCCTGCCCGCCTCCTGCCACCCCCAATAAGAAGCATTCGCATTTGCGTTCGGAACGGGGTATTCTTATCCGGCACTACAGGAAGAGGTTCGAGGCAACCGTGTACGTCTGTATCTGTCACGCCGTCACCGACCGTCAGGTCCGCGAGGTCGTCGATCGCGGCGTCGGATCCGTCGCCGAGCTGCAGATGCATCTCCCGGTCGGCGCGTGCTGCGGCTGTTGCGTCAATACGGCCGAGGAAATCATCGCGAGCCATCGCGCCCAGAAAGACGCCGCCACGCCTCCCACCGCCCGCGCCGCCTGACCGTCTCACTGTCTAGCTCGATTCGCAGCGTGCGCCTCCGCGCTCGCGCCGGTTGCCTCACGCCGCGTTAGCGGCGACCATCGCGCTCTGCCTCGCCCGGCCCACCAAGGAAAACATCGAATGAAGGGTGACCCGAAGGTCCTGTCTCATCTGAATGCCGTGCTGAAGAACGAGCTCACGGCGATCAACCAGTACTGGCTGCACGCGCGCATGTTCGGCAACTGGGGCCTGCACGGGCTCGAGGACCACGAGCGCAAGGAATCCATCGACGAGATGAAACACGCGGACGCGCTCGTGAAGCGCATCCTGTTCCTCGAGGGCCTGCCGAACCTGCAGGACTACAACAAGCTCCTGATCGGCGAGAACACACGCGAAGTGCTCGAGATGGACCTGCGCCTCGAGATGCAGGCGCACCCGATGCTGCGCCAGGCCATTGCCGATAGCGAAGCGGCCGGCGACTACGACTCGCGCGAGCTGTTCGAGGAGATCCTCCACAGCGAGGAAGAGCACATCGACTGGCTCGAAACGCAACTCACGCTGATCGACCGCGTCGGCCTGCAGAACTACGAGCAGTCGTACATGAAGGGCCCGAGCTGACGCACCGGCGGGCTCGTTCGTCCAAAAGTCGCACGAACGGCGGGAAGGTCGGTGCGAGGAGTCGCGGCGAGATGCTGTACATCGCGCCCGACACGAAGACCGGGCGGCGTTCGCACACCGTGCGGACATTGATGCAGCGGCCGTCTAGCCTCCGAAGGTCACCGCGAGCGAGCGGCCGCATCCGCTCGTACGGAAAATTGCCTAGGCGTTGCGGACAAATCCTCAGGCCGAAGTGCAACGGGATATCGGAACGTGTAACCCTCGCGACAACGATGATCCCAGGGGTACGACGATGACCGATCTCTCTCGGCCGACTCAGGGCCCCGGCTTGGGTGGACAATTCTCTCCCATCCGCGCCGAGGTGACGATCCACGACTGCGTAGTCGAAGGCAAGATACCCAGCGATCTGAGCGGCGGCTTCTACGCGACGGGCCCGGATCCGCAGTATCCCCTGCATCCCGACAACATCGTGTTCGACGGCGAGGGCCACGTTCGGCTGTTCCGCATCAAGAACGGCCGCGTGGATTACCGCACGCGCTATGCGCGCACCGAACGCTGGGTGGCGCAGGACAGAGCCGGCCGCGCGCTGATGCCGATCTACCGCAATCCATCGCGCGACGATCCGAGCGTCGCGGGCCTGAGCCGCAGCACCGCGAACACGCACGTCCTCAACTACAGAAACCTGATTCTCGCGCTGAAAGAGGACAGCCCGCCGTGCGCGCTGGACCTCGAGACGCTCGAGACGCTCGATCCGGTCTACACGTTCGACGGGCAGCTGCCGCGCACGCAGCCGTTCACGGCGCATCCGAAGATCTGCTCGCACACCGGCAACATCGTCGCGTTCGGCTACGAGGCGGAAGGCTTCGGCAGCGACGTGGTCAGCGTGTTCGAGATCGACCGCAGCGGCAAGAAGGTCTGGGAAACGAAGATCCGGGTGCCGTATGTCGGCCTGCTCCACGACTTCGCCGTGACCGAGAGCTACATCATGTTCTTCGTCGTGCCGCTCGCGCTGGACCGCGAGCAGCTCGAACGCGGCGGCATTCACTGGTCCTGGGACAAGACGCGCAAGACATACCTCGGCTACTTCCGCCGCCATGGCGACGGCAAGGACTTGCGCTGGCTCGAAGGCCCTGCGCGCAGCGGCACGCACACGATGGGTGTATTCGAGGACAAGAACCGAATCTTCTTCGATACCGAGGTGACAGCCGGCAGCCCCTTTCCGTTCATGCCGAACAAGGACGGCTCGCCGCCCGACTTCAAGAGCGCGGAGAGCTATATCCATCGGCTCACGATCGATCTCAACAGCCGCAGCGGCCACTATGAGATCGAGAAGCTGTTCCCGCTGCTCGCGCCGCTCCCGAGGCAGGACGATCGCTACAACACCGTGCCGTATCGCTACGGCTATGCCGCGTGCCCCGATCCGAACGAGCCGGATCGCGCAGCAGCCGGCGCGTGCTACGCGCGCATGGACATTCAGACGCGCACGTTCCAGCTCTGGAACGCAGGCAACCGGATCGCGCTCGCGGAGCCTGTCTTCGCGCCGAAGAATCAGCGGGCCCGCGAGGGCGAAGGCTACCTGCTCGGCGTGGCGTATCACCTCGATCAGAACCTGCGCTCCGATCTGCTGATCCTCGACGCCGAACACATCGCAGAGGGACCGATCGCGCGCGTCAAGCTGCCCTTGCAGGCGTCACCGCAGGTGCACGGCTGGTGGGTGCGCGAGGATCAATACCCGCAATGAGCCTCAGTAGAAGACGAGCATGCGCAGCTCGATGCTCTCGCGTGGCAGCGCGTTGACCGACGCAGTCGGGTCCTGAAACGCCGCGTGCGGCACGAAGCGCGCGCGGCCGTCTTCGAGAGAGTCGTAGCAGCGGAATAGCAGCACCTCGTCGCGAGTCATCCGTGGCGCGTAGAACCAGCGGTGCGCAGGGTTGTGGCGCACGTTGTAGGTCTCGCCGATCCGATCCTCGTAGATGAGATCCGAGGCGATGAGATCGCCGGGCGAGACGCTCTGCGCGTCGCACAGCGCGAGCGGCGCGTCCTCGAGCGGTCCACGAATCGGCCGCCAGACGTTCACGATGGAGAAGCGCCGACGCAGCAACGCCTCGGCTTCATCGGGCAGCAGATCGCGCACGCGCTGCGGACCGGATTTCACTGTGTAGTCGATGTGTACGCGAGGCACCGGCTCGCGGCGTGGACGACTCGCATCGCCGTCATCGATCCGGCGGCGAACGGTGTGATCGAACACGTGGACGCGCTTTGCGCCCGTCGCCGCGATGACGAGATCCGCAATCTCGCCATAGTGCCGCTCGCGCACTTCATCGTCACTGTAGAAGTTGCCGACGGCGCTTCGGTGCTCGAGCAGCCTGAACCCTTGGACGTCGAGAGACAGCCGGTCAGCGATGGGGCGCATGCTGCGGATGACTGTCGCATGCTGCTGATAGCTCGCGCTGAGCTTCGGAATGCCCGGCGGCGGCTCGTACATGTAGCTGTGCGGCTTCTCCGCGGTCGGCACGATGTAGCTCAACGCCGCGGTCACCTGCGGCGAAGGCTCCGTCTCCTGCACCCGCTCGAGCACGATGTCTTCTGCGACGCTCATGTCTTCACTCCGCAAACCAAGGATGCGGGGAAGAGTAGCGCCGGAATCCGGAGTTGCCCTTCAGTCGTGCTGAACGCGCGTTCAGCCTTCTTGCGCGACGAGTTGCCGGTTGATGAGCAGCGCGACGAGCGTGCACACCGCGCCGGACAGTAGGTACGCGCCGGCGAAGATAAGCCCGAAGCGCGCGGACAGCACGAGCGCCACCAACGGTGCGAAGCCGGCGCCGAACAGCCAGGCCATGTCGGACGTGAGTGCCGACGCGGTGTACCTAAAGCGCAGAGGAAAGCTGCCTGCGACGGCGCCCGAAGACTGCCCGAACGAGAGGCCGAGCAGCACGAACCCCGCGATCATGAACGTCCATTCGCCGAGCGTCCCGGCGCTCAGCAACTGCGGCGCGAAGCCGCTGAAAGCGGCAATTACGCCGGCCATCGAGGCGAGCAGCACACGCCGCCCGATGCGATCCGCCAACAGACCCGACACAACGATCGCGCCGACCCCGAAGGCCGCGCCGATCGTCTGGATGATGAGAAAGCGCGTCGGCGTCTCGGGCGTGAACAGAAACACCCACGAGAGCGGAAACACCGTCACCATGTGGAAGAGCGCGAAGCTCGCGAGCGGCGCGAACGCGCCGATCACGATGTTGCGGCCACTGGCGCGCACCGTCTCCGGAATCGAAGAGGGCTCGAGGTCGTACGTCTCGAAGCGCTTGGCGTACTCCGGCGTCACGACGATGCGCAATCGGGCGAACAACGCCACGACGTTGATCGCGAACGCCACGAAGAACGGATAGCGCCAACCCCATTCGAGAAAGTCGCGGTCGGAAAGATGCGCAAGAAAGTACGCGAACAGCCCGCTTGCGACCATGAGGCCGAGCGGTGCGCCGAGCTGCGGCACCATGGCGTACCAGCCGCGACGCGCGCGCGGCGCGTTCAGCGCGAGTAGCGACGCGAGCCCGTCCCAAGTGCCGCCGAGCGCAACGCCCTGCCCGATTCGCAGCAGTGCGAGCAGCCACACCGACGCCATGCCGACATCGTCGTAGCCGGGCAAGAACGCAATCGACATCGTCGAGCCGCCGAGCAGGAACAGCGCGATGGTCAACTTCGCGCCGCGTCCGTGCGCACGGTCGATGCTCGTGAAGATCGCCGTTCCGATCGGGCGGGCAACGAACGCGAGCGCAAACACGCCGAACGAGTAGATGGTGCCGGTGAGGGCATCGACGAACGGAAACACCAGCTTCGGAAACACGATCACCGAGGCGATCGCGTACACGAAGAAGTCGAAGAACTCCGACGTGCGCCCGACGATCACGCCGACCGCGATCTCGCCCGGCTTCAACTCGCCGTGATGCTCATGTAGGCGCCGCGCGTCCCGCTCGAGCGTAGACGACGCAGCGCCGCCGTGTGCGGCACTCACCTTCTGAGGTACTCCTGTTCAGCCGGGCGTCTTTGTACCGGAGTCGTACCGCGGCGCCCATTGGGCAAATTGTCCAATGTTGCGTCGGACGGCGAGTCGCTACCGTATGCGGCCCCATGACCCTCAGACGCACGAATCGCCGGCTCCGCAACCATGCGCTTTTGCCGGCTTTTATAGCGATTTCCGGCTGCAGCAGCGCGGTGCTCGACCCGGCCGGCGACGTCGCGCGCCAGCAGCGCGACCTGCTCGTCCATTCGACGCTCCTGATGCTGCTCATCATCGTTCCTGTGATGGCGCTCACAGTCCTGTTCGCGTGGCGCTATCGCGAGGCCAACAAGAAGGCGCGGTACGAGCCGGAGTGGCACCACTCGACGCATCTCGAGCTCGTCATCTGGGCCGCGCCTCTCCTGATCATCATCTGCCTCGGCGCGCTCACCTGGCTGGGCACGCATCTCCTCGATCCGTACCGGCCGGTGGACCGTCTCGCGCCGGGCAAGCCGGTGCCGCACGAAATGCGTCCGCTCGAAGTGGAGGTCATCGCGCTCGACTGGAAGTGGCTCTTCATCTATCCGCAGTACCACGTCGCGACGGTGAACGAGCTCGCGGTCCCGGTGAACCGGCCGATCTCGATGCGCATCACCGCGTCCTCGGTGATGAACTCGCTGTACATCCCGCACCTTGCCGGACAGGTCTACGCGATGGCCGGCATGGAAACGCGGCTGCACGGCGTGCTGAACGCGCCCGGCGTATCGGAGGGCTTCTCCGCGAACTACAGCGGCGCCGGATTCTCCGGAATGCGATTCACGTTCCGCGGCATGAGCGACGCCGAATTCGCGCAATGGGTGCGCAATACGGATGACGGCGAGCTCACGCGCGAACGCTACCTCGCGCTCGCCAAGCCGAGCGAGAACGAGCCTGTGCGGCACTTCAAGCAGGTCGATCCGACGCTCTATACGGCCGTGCTCAACCGCTGCGTCGAGCCCGGGACGACCTGCATGGATCACATGATGGCGCACGACATGACGGAGCATGGAACGAAATGAGCGCGTGGTTCGGAAAACTGAGTCTCGACGCATTGCCGTTGCACGAGCCGATTCTCGTCGGCACGTTCATCGTCGTCGCGCTCCTCGGAGTCGCGCTTCTCGCCGCGATCACGCGCTACAAGCTCTGGGGCTATCTGTGGCGCGAGTGGTTCACGAGCATCGATCACAAGAAGATCGGCATCATGTACATGGTACTCGGGCTCGTGATGCTGCTCCGAGGCTTCGCGGACGCCGTCATGATGCGTCTGCAGCAGGCGATGGCCTTCAACGGCTCCGAGGGCTATCTCCCGGCGCACCACTACGATCAGATCTTCACGGCACACGGCGTGATCATGATCTTCTTCGTGGCCATGCCGCTCGTGACCGGCCTCATGAACTACGTCGTGCCGCTGCAGATCGGCGCGCGCGACGTGTCGTTCCCGTTCCTCAACAATTTCAGCTTCTGGATGACGGTCTCCGGGGCGCTGCTCCTCATGACCTCGCTCTTCGTCGGCGAATTCGCGCGCACGGGCTGGCTCGCCTACCCGCCGCTGTCGGAGCTGCAGTTCAGCCCCGACGTGGGCGTCGACTACTACATCTGGTCCCTGCAGATCGCGGGCGTCGGCACGCTGCTCTCCGGCGTGAACCTGCTGGTCACGATCATCAAGATGCGCGCGCCGGGCATGACGCTGATGAAGATGCCCGTGTTCACCTGGACCGCGCTCTGCACGAACGTTCTGATCGTCGCGTCGTTTCCGATCCTGACGGCGGTGCTCGCGCTGCTGTCGCTCGACCGCTATGTCGGCACGAACTTCTTCACGAACGATCTCGGCGGCAACCCGATGATGTACGTGAACCTCATCTGGATCTGGGGCCACCCCGAGGTGTACATCCTGATGCTGCCGGCGTTCGGCATCTTCTCCGAGGTCGCCTCGACCTTCTCCGGCAAGCGCCTCTTCGGCTACAGCTCGATGGTGTACGCGACGGTCGTGATCACGATCCTCTCGTACATCGTGTGGCTGCATCACTTCTTCACGATGGGCTCGGGTGCGAGCGTGAACTCGTTCTTCGGCATCACGACGATGATCATCTCGATCCCGACGGGGGCGAAGATCTTCAACTGGCTGTTCACGATGTACCGCGGCCGCATCCGCTTCGAGCTGCCGATGATGTGGACCGTGGCCTTCATGCTCACGTTCGTGATCGGCGGCATGACAGGCGTGCTGCTCGCCGTGCCGCCTGCGGACTTCGTCCTGCACAACAGCCTGTTCCTCGTCGCGCACTTCCACAACGTGATCATCGGCGGCGTGCTGTTCGGGCTGTTCGCCGGCATCAGCTACTGGTTCCCGAAGGCGTTCGGGTTCCGGCTCGATCCGTTCTGGGGGAAAGTGTCGTTCTGGTTCTGGGTCGTCGGCTTCTGGGTCGCGTTTGCACCGCTCTACGTGCTCGGGCTCATGGGCGTGACGCGCCGGCTGCGGTACTTCGACGATCCGTCGCTGCAGATCTGGTTCGTCATCGCGGCGTTCGGGGCGGCGCTGATCGCGTGCGGCATCGGCGCGTTCCTCGTGCAGGTGTACGTGAGCGCCCGGCAGCGCAAGGCGCTCGCTGACACGACGGGTGACCCGTGGGAAGGCCGCACGCTCGAGTGGTCCACGACGTCCCCGCCGCCCGAGTACAACTTCGCGTTCACGCCCATCATCCACGACAGCGACGCGTGGTGGGACATGAAGCAGCGCGGCTATCGACGGCCGACCTCGGGCTTCAAGTCCATCCTGATGCCGCGGAACACGGGCACGGGCTTCATCCTCGCGGCACTGAGCGCCGTGCTCGGTTTCGCGCTCGTTTGGCACATCTGGTGGCTCGCGACGGCGAGCTTCGCCGCGCTCATCGTGGTCGCGATCCGCCACACGTTCAACTACGACCGGGAGTTCCGCATTTCCGCGGAGCACATCCGCAGTATCGAGGCTGCACGATGACACGAATGCTTACCGCCGCTGAGATCGAAGCGGTCGCCTTTCATGATCCCCATGAGCACGAGCACCCTGCCGGCGCCAGCACGATGCTCGGCTTCTGGATCTACTTGATGAGCGATTGCCTCATCTTCGCCGTGCTGTTCGCCATGTATGGTGTGCTCGGGACGAGCTATGCGGGCGGGCCCACACCGAAGACGCTCTTCGATCTAAACCTCGTCGCCGTGAATACGACGATGCTGCTGCTCTCGTCGATCACGTACGGATTCGCGATGTTGGAGGCGCGGCGTGGGCGCGTGCCCACCACACAACTCTGGCTCGCCGTGACCGGGCTCTTCGGGCTCGCGTTCGTCGGGATCGAGCTGTTCGAGTTCCATCACATGATCGCGGAGGGAGCGGGTCCGCAGCGAAGCGCGTTTCTGTCCGCGTTTTTCACGCTCGTTGGGACTCACGGGCTGCACGTGAGCGCCGGGCTCATCTGGCTCGTGACGCTGATGGCGCAGGTCGGTAAGCACGGCCTCATGCCTGCGAACTACCGCCGACTCAATTGCCTCAGCCTGTTCTGGCATTTCCTCGACGTCATCTGGATCGGCGTCTTCACCTTCGTTTATCTGCTGAGCACCCTGCGATGAGCACCCTTGTTCACGACACCTCGGCCCACCACGCCGCGCCCCACGACGTCCCGCACGGCACGCTGCGCGACTATCTGACGGGGTTCGCCCTCTCGGTCGTCCTGACCGCGATGCCGTTCTGGCTGGTGATGAGCGGCGCGCTCGAGAGCAAGCAAGCGACGGGCTTCATCATCATGGGATTCGCGGTCGTGCAGATCGTCGTGCACATGGTCTATTTCCTGCACATGAACGCGAAGTCTGACGAGGGCTGGACGATGGTGGCGCTCGTGTTCACCTTGATCATCGTCGTGATCACGCTCGCCGGATCGCTCTGGATCATGCATCACCTCAACACCAACATGATGCCGGGGGTGATGCCGGCGCCGTGAAGCGGATCGCGCTCGTCGTTCTCGCGGGTCTGGGCACGCTGCTGCTGGTCGGGCTCGGTGTTTGGCAGCTCGAGCGGCGCGAGTGGAAGCTCGCGCTGATCGATCGCGTGGAGCGACGCGTTCACGCGGCACCCGTGCCCGCGCCGGGACCGGATGCATGGGCCGGCGTGAGCAAAGAGAATTCGGAGTATCTGCACGTCAGCGTGACGGGTCGGTTCCTCGCAGGGCGCGACACGCTCGTGCGCGCAGTGACCGCGCTCGGTGGCGGTCACTGGATGATGACGCCGCTGCAGACGGACGACGGCTTCGTCGTGCTCGTGAACCGAGGCTTCGTGCCGGCGGAGCAGACCGACTCGGCATCGCCCTCGCTCGGCGCCGCGGGCGATGTGCGACCACACGCGGTCGCCGCGAATGGCGACGCCGACGCGAACGCCCGCGCGAATGGCAGCGCACGGGCCGACAGCGGCGCTCGACCCGACGCGGGCACGCATAACGAAGCTAGCACCCAGTCCGATACCGGTACCGATGCCGACGCCGACAACCGCGCAAAAGCCGGCATCCATCCCAGCGCAGACGGCAGGGTCACCATCACCGGTCTCCTGCGCATCACGGAGCCCAAAGGCGCATTCCTCCACTCCAACGCCCCGCGCGAGAACCGGTGGTATTCTCGTGACGTGGTCGCCATTGCACAGGCTCGAGGGCTTTCCCACGTCGCCCCGTATTTCATCGACGCGGATGCCCGCGCAGATGAAAGCGCGCCGCCGATCGGCGGACTCACCGTCATCACGTTCCACAACAGCCATCTGGTCTACGCCATCACGTGGTTCTCGCTGGCGCTGATGCTGGCTGTGCTGGGCGTGCGCATCGCGCGTACTCCCGAGTCGCGCCATGCCTGAGGCGGCACTCAGCCGAGGCGGCGCCGTGCCCGCGCCGGCGACGCAGGACACCACCAACCGCAAGAACACCCTGCTGCTGATCCAGCTCCGCTGGATCGCGGTCGTCGGGCAGATCGTCACGATCGCCGTCGTGCATTGGGTGCTCGGAATCGAGCTGCCGCTCGCGAACATGGCGCTCGTCCTCGCCGCGCTCGTCTGCTTGAACGGTGTGAGTTACCTCTGGCTGCGCGGCCGCACCGAGGTGAGCAATCGCGCGCTGCTTCTCGCGCTGATGCTCGATGTCATCGCGTTGACGGTGCAGCTATATCTGAGCGGTGGCGCGTCGAACCCGTTCACCGGGCTCTACCTGCTGCAAGTGGCGCTCGCGGCCGTTCTGCTGGAAGTCGCGTTCGCATGGACCATCGTCGTCGTTGCGGCGATCGGCTTTCTGTTCCTGACGCAGTTCAACGTGCCGCTCGTGCTCACGCGCGCCGGTGCGCCGGACCTTTTCACGCTGCACATCTTCGGCACGCTCGTATGCTTCGTGCTCGACGCCGTGCTCCTCGTGTTCTTTCTGATCCGGATCACCGGCAACCTGCGCAGTCGCGATGCGCGGCTGGCCGCGTTGAAGCATCAGGCGGCCGAAGAGGACCTGATCGTTCGCATGGGCCTGCTCGCTTCGGGGGCGGCGCACGAGCTGGGTACGCCGTTGGCTTCCGTCGCGGTGATCCTCGGCGACTGGCGCCGCATGCCCGAGGTCCGCAACAATCCCGAGCTGTCGGCGGACATCGACGAGATGCAGGCCGCGATCGAGCGCTGCAAGGCCATCGTGACCGGCATCTTGAAGTCGGCGGGCGAGGCGCGCGGCGATGCGCCGTCCGTCACGACGGTGAACACCTTCCTCGCGGACATCGTGAAGGAATGGCAAACCGCGATGACCGGAGCGACGCTGCGCTACCGGAACATGCTCGCCGAGGACGTGCCGATCGTCGCCGATTCCACCTTGAAGCAGATCGTGTTCAACCTGCTCGACAACGCGTACGAAGCCTCGCCGCAGTGGATTCAATTGACAGCGTCGCGCGAGGGCGAGACGCTTTCGCTCGAAGTGCGGGATGCGGGCGCGGGCTTTCCTCCGGAGATGCTGGAGCACCTGGGCACCCCGTACCAATCCACCAAGGGTCGCGGCGGCGGCCTGGGACTGTTTCTCGTGGTGAACGTCGTTCGCAAACTCGGCGGCTCGGTGGCGGCGCGCAATCTTCCCGAGCGCGGCGCGGCCGTCACGTTGAGCCTGCCGCTTCAGGCCCTCACCGTGGGGACGTTGCGCCATGCAGGCTGAACGGCTGCTCGTCATCGTGGAAGACGACGCGAGCTTCTCGCGCACGCTCAAGCGCTCGTTCGAACGGCGCGGCTATCAGGTCATCACCGCCGCAAATCACGACGAGCTCACTGAGCTTTTGAAGACGCACAATCCGGGTTACGCGGTGGTCGATCTCAAGCTCGCGGGAGGCGCGTCGGGCCTGCAGGCGGTGGCCACGCTTCATGCGCACAACGAGGCGATGCTCATCGTCGTGCTCACCGGGTTTGCGAGCATCGCCACGGCCGTCGAGGCGATCAAGCTCGGCGCGTGTCACTATCTCGCGAAGCCTTCCAACACGGACGATATCGAGCGCGCGTTCAGCAAGGCCGCCGGGAATGCGGACGTTTCCGTCACCGAGCGGCCGAGCTCGATCAAGACGCTCGAATGGGAGCGCATTCACGAAACGCTCGCCGAAACGGGCTTCAACATCTCCGAAGCCGCGCGGCGCCTCGGCATGCATCGACGCACGCTGGCGCGCAAGCTCGAGAAGCGACGCGTGAAGTGACGCGCGTCAGAACGCCGCGGTGTACGTCCGCGTGATCTTGATTTTCGGTACGCGCTCGCCGCTCGCGGTGGTCACGTAGGTGAGCGTCTTGCCGTCCTTCGAAAGCTCGTAGCGATCCGTGCGCTTCAGCGCCTTGCCGCGATCCGTCTCGATCACCCACGCGCGGCCATCCCATCCGCAGTTGCGCTCGGCGGCACCGGCACTGTCGGAGATCGCGACCTTGACGCCTGCTGCGCACTCGACGCTCGTTTGCTCGGCGGACACTTTCAGCGTGTGCTCGGTGGTCGTGAAGTCCAAGGTCGCGGGGTTGGCGGCAAGGTCCTTCAACAGCTGGCCGCGTGGCGACACATGATCTGGTCCGGCGCTGCCGCTCGAATCGTCCGACGAGCCACTCGACCCGCCCGAGCGGTGGTAGCCGCCGTGCCCCCATCCGCCGCCGGGCATCCCACCGCCGCCAGGGAACCCACCGCCGCCGCCAGGGAACCCGCCGCCACGGCCATACCCGCCGCGACCGCGACGCATGCCGCCACCGGATCCGCCGCGTGATTTCGCGGCCTCCGCTCGCGCCTGCTCGAGGACGGCATCCGGATCGTCACTGCGATACGGATCGAGCTTCCAGACGCCCGTGAGCGTGACGCCCTTGGGCGGCTTCTCTTTCAGACTCGCCATGGCAACGGTGGCCATCAGGCTCGCAACGCAGGCGAGCAACCCGGTGGTGGCAATCGATCTCACTGAGCGCGGCATGTCAGCTCCCCGTTCGGTGTAGCTCACGACTGCCCAGCATGCAGGAATGTTCCGCGTCGGGCACGCGGCGCCCACTCCGGCTTCAACGATTCGCAACAATTCGCGGGCTCGAACGTTTCGCTGACGTGAAACGAATGGACTTGCCGAGCATGCGCATCTCATGACCGGATTGGATCTGCTCCAGTGGCCCGCGATGGTCGTCACCGTCGCGGCATCGTGGTTCGTCGCCTCACGGAGCAAGACGCGCCGGCGAACCGGGTTCTGGCTTTTTCTGGTGAGCAACGTGCTCTGGGTGACGTGGGGAGCGCATGCGCACGCATACGCTCTCGTCACTCTGCAGTTCTGCCTCGCGGCGATGAATATCCGCGGCGAGCGCCGGAATGCCGAGTGACTCGCGCGCGTCGGTGCGCGTGCGTCGGCGCCCGTGCATGCGCCGGGCTCGCGCATGCATCGGACTAGCGTGTGCGCCGGGCTCGTGCATGCGCCGTCGCGCGTGCATACGTCGCTGTCCGTGAATAGGTCGGCGTCCGTGCATGCGCGGATGGACCGACGCCCTCCGCTAATGCGTCGCTCTCAGCTCGCGCGGCTCTCGCTATGCGCCGTCCGATGCATAGGTCGACGGCGATATCCCGAAGCACTGCCTGAAGGCCGTGCTGAATGCCGCGGGACTCTCGTAGCCCACGGCCCGCGCCACCTCGGCGACGCTCTTCCCCTCCGCGAGCAGACTGAGCGACGCGAGCAAGCGGCTCTGCCGCCGCCACACGGCGAGACTCAATCCCGTCTCGTCGAGAAACAACCGCTCGAACGTGCGCAGGCTCGCGCCCCCTACCTCGCCTGCGACAATCTCGAGCGACCGCGGGTCGCTCGGATGCGCAGTCAGATAGTCCGCGAGCTTCCGCGCACGCTCCGAGCGCGGGCGCGGCAGTGAAAAGGAATCCGGCTTCGCGTCCGCCAGCAACTCGGTGAGCAACGCGAGCGCGTGCGCATGCCGCGGCCCGCGTTCGGAGACGCGCGGGGTCTCGCACAGGAACAGCACGAGCTCGCGCGCAAGCGCAGGGAGGCCGAGAACCTGCGGACCCGAATGCCCATCCGCGCCGGTACGCATCGTGCCCGGCTCGAAATAGAGCGCATGCAAGCGGAACGCGCGCGGCGCGAATATCGAATGCTCGAGTTTCGCCGGTAACCATAGCGCCTGCATGCACGGATGCACGACATAGACTTCGTCCGTCTCGACGATCGCCGCCGCTTCCGAGATCACGGTCAGCTGATCGAAGTCGTGCGCATGCCGTTCGATGCGGCCGCCGTGCGGGTAGCCCTCGACGAAAGCGCGTAGCCTTTGAATCGGAGTCGCGCTGTCCGCGGTCATCGGCTCTCGCGTACGGCGAGCGCATGCCCCGGCACGTACTCCATGACACAGGCGATGTTGCCCTCGGTGTCGGCGAACTCCGCCACCTTGCCGACGTGCGGGATATCCACCATGGCGCCGCGGATGGTGCCGCCGGCCGCCTGAATGGCGGCCATGCTCTCGTCGATCGAGCGCACGGAGATCGTACAGCGGAAGCTGTTGAGCGCACCCGCCGCCGCGGAGCCGCGCCGTTTTGCGATCAGCCCGTGCGTGATTCCGGGGTCGGTCGCAGGGCCCGTCGCAATCAAGTAGAAGTCCGGCGGGCCCCCGACCTCGAACGTCCAGCCGAACACGCGCTCGTAGAACCTACGCGCCCGCTCGACATCGTCGGCGAAGATCTCGAAGTGCACGACCGAGTTGGCCATGGCGATACTCCCTGAAGCAGCGCCGTAACCCTAACACTGTCGGGACAACGAAAACTCGACAGGTTCTTTCGGAAATCCGACAGCGTCGAAGGGGGTACAGCGGGCGCGGACCGGCTCACCAGCGCAGCACGCGCGGACCGATCAACAGCCCCACCACCGCAGGGAGGGCGATGCCGATGGTGTACCACGTCGCGACGAACGCGGCGGCGGTCTCGTTGCAATGGATCGAATAGAGCACCGCGGCCAGCGCGCCCGCGAGCGCGCCGCTGCTGAAACCCGCGAGCCGCGGCCGAGTGGGCGCGAACTTGCGGAAGGCCCACAGCACTCCGAGAAACAGCGGGATCGCCAACGATCCGATCAGCCAGGGGCAGACCAGCGAGGTACGGCCCAGCCACACCTGCAATCGCTCGCCCGGCGGGGTCGCCGCAAGCTCCGCCACGGCCATTGCGGCAAGCACGACCAGCGGTATCGCCAAGGCAAATGGCAACTTACCGGGAGCGCTCTCCGGCCGCGCGAGTCGCAAGCACAACCACAACGCGATTCCCGCGAGCGCCAAGCCATACCCCCACTTCATCCAGAACGCGCGCGTGAACAGCGCGTCCGCGAGATCCGTCCCGAGAAGCAGCAGGATCCCCACGAGCGCGAGCACACCTCCGACGAGCAGCCCTGTCGCGATCCGCATGAGCGCAGCGCCTGACGGCACGGGCCGCAGATCCGTGGCGAGGCGATCGATGAGGTCACTCGTCTGCATCGGGTTTGCCTCCGCGCCGTTGCGTCAATCGCGCCAGCCCGCGATGGATGCTCACTTTCGTCGCCGTGGCGGACTTGCCGGTCCGTTCCGCCGCCTCGTCGATCGAGTGCCCCTCGAGCTTGGTGAGACGGATGGCTTCGCTCGTCGCGTCGGGTAACGTGGCGAGGAGCTGCGCGACGTCGCGCGCAGCGGCGGTCTGCTCGATATCGTCGGGTGCGAAGAGCTCCGCGCAGTCCTCGACGGACACGGCCACCCGGATGCGCCGCCGCCGCAGATGATCGATCAGCTTGTGGCGCGCGATCGCATAGACCCACGCGGTCAGCGGCTGGCTGCGATCGAAGCTGATTCGGCGTTCATGCATGGCTATCAAGGTCTCCTGGACCAGGTCCTCCGCATCCGCTGCGCCGTCGCCGAGGCGGCGGCGGTAATAGGTCCGCAGGCGTGCCGAGAGGTCCGCCAACAGCGCCCGATACGCCGCGGCATCGCCGCCGAGACTCAGGAGCATCAACTGCTTCAGTCGGTTTTCGGCCTCAGGCACGTCCAGCCAACATCCTTAGTTCGAACAAGGCGCCTCGGGGGTTACACCGGCGCAGCGGGCGCGCCAATGTAACCCAAAGGGTACCCGCTGCGAACTCGTCGAGGTCAGTCACCCACACGAGGAATGCACCATGAGAACCACTGCCACTCTGGCCACGCTCGCCCTGACGGCGCTCGCTTCCGGACTTGCCCTCGCGGAGGACATGCCCAAGGACAAAGGTGCCATGGAAAAGTGCTACGGCGTTGCGCTGGCCGGCAAGAACGACTGCAAGGCCGGAGCAGGCACCAGCTGCGCCGGAACATCCAAGACCGACTACCAGGGCGACGCGTGGCGCTATGTGCCGAAGGGCACCTGCACCACGATCAAGACCCCCCACGGCATGGGCTCCCTGACTGCGAAGTCCTGAACGACGCGCGCAGGTCTCCCATGAATCCGACCGCGGGACTCGGCTTCAGGCCCGAGTATTTCGAGCACGCACTGGCCTGCGCGCGAGCGGGCCAGTGGTACGAGATTCACGCGGAGAACTACATGGTCGACGGCGGGCCGCGCCTCGCGATGCTCGAAGCGCTGCGCGGCGCCTTCCCGATTTCGGTGCACGGCGTCGGTCTATCGCTCGCCGCGGATTGCGATCCGGATGCGGCGCACCTGGCACGACTGTGTCAGGTGGCGCGGCGGGCCGAGCCATTCTTGATCTCCGAGCATCTCGCGTGGTCCACCTTCGACGGCTTCTCCGTGCCGGACCTGCTGCCGTTTCCGCGAACACACGCCGCGCTCGCACGAATCGCGAACAACATCGACATCGTGCAGAACGCGCTGCGGCGCCGGATTCTGATCGAGAACCCTTCGCTGTACGTGCAACTGCCAGGGCACGAGCTCGCAGAGTGCGATTTCCTGGCGGAGCTCGTACGTCGTACTGGATGCGGGCTGCTGGTGGACGTGAACAACGTGTATGTGAGCTCGCGCAATCTCGGATTCGATGCGAGCGAGTATCTCGCCGCGTTGCCGAGCGCCGCGATCGGCGAGATTCATCTTGCGGGCCACACGGTCGACGCGCGCGCCGGATTACTGATCGACACGCACGATGCGCCGGTGACGGAGCCCGTCTGGCACCTGTACACAGCTCTGATAGAGCGCATCGGCCCGCGGCCCACGCTCATCGAGCGTGACGACAACCTCCCCGCGTTCGACGAACTGATGGAGGAACGCGAGCGCGCGCATGCCGCGCTACGCGGCGGACCTTCGTCGCACGATTACGCGGAGCTCGCAGTCAATGGCTGATCTCGCGTCATTTCAGCGCGCATTCGGTCGGGCGCTGCTCGATGGCTCGAGCGCCCTCCCCTTCGCGACGGCGGTGGCGATTCATCGCAACACGGTCATGAAGGGACTGATCGATGCGCTGGCCGCGAACTACCCCACCGTGGCGCAACTCGTCGGCGAGGACTGGTTCAGAGCGTGCGCGCTCGAATATGTCGGCCGCTATCCCACACGATCGCCGGTGCTCGCCGTCTACGGCGCAGAATTCCCGCATTTCCTCGCGCAATTCCCGCCCGCCGGCGAGCTGCCCTATCTGGCAGAAGTTGCTCGGATCGATCGGATGTGGGTGGAGGCACACACGTCCGCCGACGCCACCGTGCTGACGGCAGCGTCCTTGGCGCGATTAGCACCGGACGCACTCGCCGCGGGGCGCATGACATTGCACCCCGCCGCGCGGTTCGCAACGGTGCGGCACTCAGCCGCGACGATCTGGATTCACCACCGGACTGCGCGAGCGAACGACGCGCTGACCGTCACAGGTGATGAGGAAGGAATTCTTCTCACTCGGCCTCGCGGCGCCGTCGAGCACACGACGGTCGCTTGCAGCGCTGTAGCGCTCCTCGAGCAACTGCGCGCGGGCACCACGCTCGCAGTTGCGGTTGCCGCGGCACTGGAAGCCGACGCCGATCTCGACGTCACAAGCACACTCGCGCGCGCCCTCGCGGCGGGCGCCTTCACACAGTTCTCGGAGATGCAGTCGTGAACACGCACGCTCATGGCATTTCGTTGATGGCACAGCGAGTGTCGCGCCCCCTCACCTCGAGGATCGAGCGCCTGCTGCCCGATTGGCTGTTGCTGTTGGTTGCGCGACTCGGAATCGCGAGCGTCTTCTTCCTCTCCGGGAGGACGAAAGTCACGGGCCTGCTGACGATCACACCGTCCACTTACGCGCTGTTCGCAGACGAGTATCGCGTGCCCCTGCTCTCACCCGAAGTCGCGGCTCACGTCGCGACATATTCCGAACACCTCTTTCCGATCCTGCTCACGCTCGGCCTGTTCACGCGCCTCTCCGCGCTCGCTCTGCTGGGTATGACCCTCGTCATCGAAGTGTTCGTCTATCCCGATGCCTGGCCCACTCATCTGAGCTGGGCGGCCATTCTGCTGCCGCTCGTCGCGAAAGGGGGCGGCACGCTCTCCCTCGATCACTTGCTCGCGAAACGCTAGCGCCCGCGAAAAGTCAGCGGTCGAGCCGGCGCTCATGTCCGGCTCCCCGCCCGTTTGCCGTCTCATCCGATGCCAGCACTGCAAAGGAGAGTCCGCTCTCCGATGCAGACGGCTCGACTTCCTCCTGTGGGCGTGCGTCGTTTGATTGCGCTATCCCGCGTTCGCCGCTGGCTTTCAGAGGGTCCAGCGGCGTTTTTTTTGCGGGTCGGACGACACGCGCGTCCCTATCAGCGAAGCGGAATGCGATAGATGTTCCGCAGCCGTTCCGACGTGGTGAACGCGTAGGTGTCGGGATCAGGTCCGGGAAAGAATCCGTCCGTCGGATGAGGGATGGTGCCCTCGTCTCGGCGCACCGGCAGAGCAGGTATCTCGGGCGGAGCATCCTCGACGAGCGGGATCGGGAGCGTGCGCCCGTGTGTGAACGAATCGCCGTCCTTCGGACCGATCTCGAGATACACCCTGCTGCCGTCGGCCGACCAGCGCGTCGGCCAATACCCTTCGAGCGACCACCGCACAGCGCCCTCGACGAGGTCCACGATGGAAGTCGCGCCGCGCCCGGCGACGACGTTCTGCACCGCCGCCCAGCGACCCGTCGGCGACACGCTGTGGAAGTCGAGTATCGGCGTCTGCCACGCGCGCTGCGCGTCGCGGCCATTGTCCTCGATGCGATACAGGTAATTGGCCCGCTCTCCGAGCGAGCGAAAGAAGAGTCGCCGATCCCCGGCGAAGACGGGCTGATCTGCGTCGCGTACGAGAATGTGAGGCGGCGCGTGCCGATCGAGCGCTGCAATCCAGATGTCCGCGCCGCCGTTGCGATCCACCGTGAACGCCACCTCCTGCTCGTCCGGCGAGATGTCGTAGCCGGCCCTCGCGACTGCGAAGCCCGGCAGCACTGGCTGCTGCTGACCCGTCCGGATATCGAGACACCAGAGCGTGGCGGGATCACCCGAGCTGCGCGCCGCGAGAAAGTACAGGCGCTGCGCATCGCGAGACAGCCGCGGCGCGGAGGCGACGTTTTCCTTAGTCAGGCGTCGCGCGCCGGTCGCGTCGTGAATCCAGATGGCCTGCCGCAACTGGCCGAGCGAGGTGACGAGCGAGCGGCCGTCGGGCGCCACAGCAACACCCTCCTCTTCGGACGGACCGAAGGTGATCTGGTGCACCTGACCGCGCGGGTAACGCTGGCGCCACAAGTGCGAGTGGCCGCCCACATCGGCGGCGAAGTACATCCACTTGCCATCCGGCGACCACGCGGCCGCCTGACACGCCCCGACCGGACCGACCGGCGTGCCCGCCGAGCTGCCATCGAACGGCACGAGCCGGCAGCGCTGCCATTGCCCGGCGCGATCCATCTCGACGATGAGGACCGAGCGCCGATCCGGAGACAGGTAGGAATAGTGCGCCATGCCGCGCTCGTGGCTCGGGAAGTACAGGTCGCGCGCACCGGCGCGATCGTCCGCGGAAGTCACGACGCCCATGTGCAAGCCGCCGCGCAGCTCCGAGAACATGAGCTGATGAGCGCCGATCCAGGTCAGACCAGCCGCATTGCCGACGAGCAGCGTCGGTGCGCCGCCCGTGATCGGAACGGTCCACGTGTCCCAGCTCAGCAGGTCGTGCCGCTTCTGGATGAAGGTGTACGCGACGCGCGTGCCGTCGGCACTGAATGTCGGCGCATAGATCGGGCCGGGCACGTCCGTGAGCCGCACCGGTACGCCGTCCGGCAGCAGCTTCACGTAGACCTGGCCGTAACTCAGAAAGGAAGAACCGCCGCCGATGAATGCGAGCATGCGGCCGTCGGGAGATAGCGCGGGCGCCGTGGCGGAATCGCTCAGGTCGGTCAAGGCTTCGTAGCTCGCCGGCGCCGCCGTCGGCGCGGTGCGCAGCGAAAACAACGCCATCGCAGCGAGCACGACACCTGCGGCCAACCCGGCGCCCGCAACCGCGCGGCGCTCATATCGATACCGCCGGCCGGAAAGCTCCAGCGCGCCGCTCGCCGGAACCGCCGGCGCGCAGACGGCGTGAACCGGAGCGACGAACTTGAAGCCGCGTCCGGGCACCGTGAGGATGAAGCGCCGCTCGCCCGCGGCCTCCCCCAGCGCCTTGCGCAGCATCAGGATGCACTGATTGAGATTGTTTTCCTCGACGACCGTGTTGGGCCACACGGCGTGCATGAGCGAGCGCTTCTCGACGAGCTCACCCGCGCGCTCGACGAGATACCGCAGGGCATCGTACGCGCGCGCCGGCAGCACGATGTGCTCGCCGGCGCCCGAGACCAGCACCTGCATCCGGGTATCCAGGCGGAAGCCGCCGAATTCGTAGTCCGTCTGCGTGTTCAGCTGGTCCATTGCGGACGCCGTCGTTCTTCTCGCGCAGGAACGTACCGTCGACTATACGCTCATGCATCTTCATATCGATTCACATCTTGCCAAAGCCGGCTCAGCGCATCCGCGGCATGTTCGGGCGGTGCATCTATCACCGGACGGAGTCACGAACATGAGAAAAGCGGCTTCTATCAGCAAAGTCATGCGGTTGGGCGCGTTGTGGAGCCTCGCGCTGCTGGGTCTGGGCGTGGCCCAGTACGCCGGCGCGAGTTGCGGACGCACGCCGGCCGCGGCCCCGCAGCCCGGTCGAGTCCAGGCCGACGGGCTCGTGCCGGTCGGATTCTGGCAAGGCGGAGACGACGACGACGCTGCCATCGTTGGATTATGGAAATTCCGGTTCGTCGCCGGCCGTGACGAGATCGACGCGGGGTATGTGACCTGGCATGCGGACGGCACCGAGCTCATGAACTCGGGACGCGCACCGATGACGGGCAGCTTCTGCATGGGCGTGTGGCGTCAGATCGGACGCGACACTTACAAGCTGAACCACTTCGCGATGGCGTGGGACGACAGCGGTACGAACTTCGTCGCGCTCGTCAACATCCGCGAAGAGGTCAAAGTGGATCGCACAGGCAAAAAATATTCCGGCACCTTCGTGCAGACGATCTACTCGCCCGACGGCAGCAACGTTCTGCAACAGATCAAGGGCCTCGTCAGTGCCACGCGCGTGACACCGGATTGAAGCCGGCGAGCGCATTCGCGAACAACGCGAGTGCGCTCGCGCGTGCGCGTCGAGTGCGTTTTCGATCCCATCGGACCTAGTGCTTATTGTCCGATGTCGAAGCGGAGTGGACCCTCCTCGCCCTGCGGTCGCGGCGGGTGTGGAGGACGTGGCGATGGGCATCGAGACGCTTCAGTCGCCGAGCGTGCGCACCACGCATCGCCAAGGCGCGACAGAAGGCGGCGGCGCAACACGCGACGCACAGATCTCGATAGCTCGCTGAAGGGATGCGACGACATGTTGGCTCACGGCGGGGTTGCGCGTCTGGAGGTCGCGGAGGTCTTCCGCTCGGTGCTGCGCGAGGTTCTTGCGAGCGCACATAGCGCGGGAGCCGACCTGGTCCGCATGCGCGCCACGCTCGAGCGCCGCCAAGACGAGTTGATCGACCCGCTCGAGCGCATGGCACTGCGCGCCGTGCTCTGCGGCATGGCCGAGCAGCTCGAGGAAACGCGCATCATCGCGACCCCGCTCACGCAGATCGCCAGCAACTCCTCGGCTGGAATCCTGAGCTTGCTGTCACGCCTCGCGCAGGCGGAGACGGATGCGCTGCTCGATCCGCTGACCCATCTCGCCAATCGGCGGGCGTTCGAGCGTCAGGTGCAAGCGCTGCAATTCCAGCGGGGTTCGCTCGCCGGCTGCGCCCTCTTGTTCATCGATGTCGATCGCTTCAAGCGCATCAACGATTGCCACGGCCACGAGGTCGGCGACCGTGTTCTCTGCGGCGTCGCCGAGCTCCTGCGCGAAACGAGCGACGTGCGCAGCATCGTGGCGCGGTTCGGCGGCGAGGAATTCGTCGTGTTGTTCACGGATACGACCGAACAAGCGGCGCGCGAGCTCGGCGAGAAGCTGCGGCGCGTCGTCGCGAAGTATTCGGTGCGGATCCGAGGCGGCATCGAGCTGCGTGTCACCGTGTCCATCGGCATCGCGATGGCCGGTGAGCGCGAAGCGATCGCGGCGCTCGTTTCGCGTGCCGACGCGGCCATGTATCGATCGAAGCGCAACGGCCGCGACTGCATGACGTGGGCGGTCGCGCCCTCGCCCTGACGACCATCTGACGCGTCCACGCCCTAGGCCCTTGGTGCAATTGGCGAATCGCGCGGCGTGTTGAATGCTGCCCGGCGACGTTTCGATACGGAGCAACTCCCCGTGCGTCGGTACGCGGCCCAGGGTCTACGCGGTCCACGCGGCGCGGCTACGAGCCAAGGTGGTCGGCGCGGCACGCGGCCCTTGAGGTTCGCGCTGCTCGGGATGCTCGCCATCGCACCCGTGCACGCCGCCGAGTCGGAGGCGGCTCGGCGTGACGCCCGCTTCGAGATCATCCCGTACCTCGGCTTTCGCGACGGGGGCAGCTTCAAGATCGAGGGCTCGGATCAGAGCGCCAATGTCGACGGGCACGCCTCCTTCGCGATCGCCTTCAATCTGGTGCTCCCGGCGGAGGAGCTCCGCTATCACTTCTACTACTCGCGCCAGGAGACCGAGGTCGAGTCCAGCCCGCTGAATATCGAATATCTGCATCTCGGCGGCACCATGACGCCCGACCCCTCGCTCGCCCTCATGCCGTATGTCATCGGGTCCATGGGGGTCACGCGCTTTGCCCCGCGCGGCGCGGGCCTGAGCGACGAGACCCGCTTCTCGCTGGGCTTGGGTGGCGGGCTGCGCATTCCGACTCGCACGCGGGTCGAAGTGCTGCTCGAGGCGCGCGGCTTCCTGACCGTCATTTCGGCCAGCACGTCGTTCTTCTGCAGCTCTGGCGCGACGGGCGGTGTTTGCGCGCTGCGGGGTCACGGGTCGTCGTTCTGGCAGTACGAGCTGCTCGCCGGCGCGTCGTTCGCGTTCTGAGCGTCAGCGCTCGAGAGAACCGGCAGCGTCTTTCTTGCCGCCGCTCGCGGCGGCGCTAGCGCCCGCGGTTTCCACGTTGCCGGACGCTGCTGCCGTGATCGCAACCGCGCTGACGCCGCCGAGCTCGAAGGTGCTATCCGGCCTTCTGCCATGGGTCTAGTGGATCACCGGGGATGCTCTTGCGTGCACTCGCCGGCGCCACATCGTGTAAGGAATCGAAACGATGGAGCCAATGAGCACGGATAGCAGCACTGCGGCAGCGACGAGCTTTTCGCCCGGGAACAGTGCCGCGCCGATGGCGATCGCCACGCCTGGATGTCGCGAGGCGCAGGCCAGCGCCAGCGCGGCGCGATCGTCGCGATCGGGGCCGCCGAGCGCGTGTCCGACCGCGAGTCCGATCAGCGCAAAAATGGCGAACACCAGCAACGTGCCATCGCCGATCAACGACACGAATGCGATGCGTCCGGCGATCAGGATCACCGCGAGGCCGACGAGCAGCACGACCGTCGCCACCGCGCTCAGCTTGGGTGCGAGGCGTGCAGCCACATCAGGCCAGACGCGGCGAACCAGCATGCCCACCGCGAGAGGCGCGAGCGTCGACATCAGCACCGTTCGTGCGATCGCGAGCGGCGGAACCGACAGATCGCGGCCGAACAGCAGGCCGATGGTGGCCATCGTCAGAGGCACGAGGACGATGGACAGCGTCGATGTCGCAACCAACAAGCCGTACACATACGCCTGGTGAGTAACGAGCTCGAGTTGCCGCGGCGGAAGAATCGGCGGCACCGGCGACACGGCCAGCGCGATCAACGCGATCTTCACATCGGGGCGCAGTTGCAGACCGGCGGCAATTGCGATGGCGATGATCGGCAGCAGGATATTCATCGCCAGCACCGAGCGAACGAGCAGCGCCCGTTGCCGGAGCACATAGGTCGCTGCGCCCAGCGTGCAAGCCATGCCGACCGCAAATACCGTGCAGGCGAGGCTGATCACGAGCGTGGTGCGGATGAGATCTGCCGCTGTCATACAGCGCCCTCACGAAGAGGTGCGCGCATCATGGGCGCACGGCGGAATCTGCTTCGATACGACTAACGACGTATGTGCCGGCGCACCTGATAGCACGGCGAAGTCGGCACGACTCAGCACACGCCCGAGCTTTCCCGCCATGTACGGCGTTTTTTACACGACATAATTCGCGCGGGTTCGTAAGAAACCATGTCGGGCCGCGCGTTTATTTGCCGCTCAGCTTTCCTTCGTTGCTACGGACCGCTAGCGTGGCTGGTATCGATACTGATCACGGTTCCGATGGACTGGACTCTCGCTGTTTGTCTGCTCGCGCTGGTGGAAGCGGTTTTGATTGCGGCATTGCTCATCGAGCGCCGGCGACTGCGGCGAACCTCTTTGGACGAGCGGCAGGTCGCCGAGGAGCTGGCGCGCATGGTGCACTTGGCTGTCTCTGCCGAGATTGCCGCCTCGGTGTCTTCAAAGCTCGTGCAACCCGCGACGGCGATGCTCATCAACATCGAGACTGCCGCGACGACACTCCGCTCGCCGCAGCCCGACATGCAGATCCTGCGCGAGGTGTGCGAGGACCTGCGTCTCGACTGCGAGCGCATCGCCGCCGTTCTGCACGCGCTGCGCGACCGGCCGATGCAGCGTAGCGCGGCGACCGGACCGCTCGACCTGAACGGGGCGCTCGGCAAAGTGATCGACCTGATACGCCCCGTTGCGCAGCGCGAGGGTATCGAAGTCAGGACGGCGTTCGCCGAACGCCTGCCGTCCATCGAGGCGGATTCGATTCAGGTGCTCGGCGTCGTGATGAATCTCTGCCTGAGCTCGATCGAGCTCATGCGGCAGAGCCGTCAGGGCCCGCGCGTGCTGACGCTCGCGAGCTCGCAGAACGACGGCGCCGTGACGGTTTCGGTTCGCGACAGTGTGCCGGGCCTGACGGCCAAGCGGGTTCCGCTCCTCGTCGCCACGCGCATCGTCGAGTCCCAAGGCGGGCGGCTCTGGACCGACCCCGATGCCGAGGGGACGACCCGCGGATTCGCGCTCCCGGCGCTGGTCAAGGATTGAGCAGCGTCCGCGACCTATTGCGCCGGCCGGCGGCGGAACATGCGCTCGATCTTGTCGTCGGTTCCCTGGGCCGCCGCGAGGGCCTGGCTCGCGGTCGCCTGCGCGCTGCTCGCCGATTCCGCCGCGGCCGCGCCCTCCGCCCGCGCGGATTGCAGGTCCTTCTGCAACCGCGCCACCTGGTTCTTCAGCTCGTCGACCTGTGCCTGAATCGGCTCGAGATCGGTACATCCTGCGAGCAGTGCGCCGGCGGCAAGCGGCGCCATCTTGGCGACCGGCCCGGCGACGTGACGCCTCATCTCGCCCTCTCTCGATGCATGCCGCCAGCTTAGCCCCGCCCGCCGGTGCAGATATCGGATCAAGGTCCAATTCCGGGGCGCCCCCGTCCGGTAGCGAGCATTCGCGCACCGCCGCGGCCGCTGCCGTGCCTCCATATCGATACAACTGGGGCGGGCGCGCGGGCGGTCGGGTGCCATAGATTGGGAATCGCGGGTAGCGGACCGTCGGTGTCACGAAATCGGACCAGGGCTTAACCGAGATTTATTACTCGGGATTAGCCCGGACCGGGTGGCGCATTCTCCAATCGCGGAGCCATAATGAAAGCTGGCGCCATTTCCCAATGAACTGAGGGACTTCCGAACATCGGATGCAAGCTACGTGTTCGGTCGGGCGGGGGAGGAACTGGTGGACGACTCGAGTGGGAGTGTTCAGCCGGAGTTGATGGGCGCGGTCGCGTCCTCTTCTCAGCCGCAGACGGCGCCTGGCTCATCTTCACTTGGGTTACAACATTGGCTGCACGTCGCGCGCGCGCCGCTCGCGACCGCCCTCGGTTACTTCCTCGCCGCGAAGCTCGGTGAATGGCTCGCGTTCCCGTCCGCTCCGGTTTCGGCGTTGTGGGCGCCAAATGCCATTCTGTTGGCGGCGCTGCTGCTCACGCCGCGCGAACACTGGTGGCGGCATCTGCTGGCGATCGTGCCGGTGCACCTGCTCGCACAGTTGCCGGAGTCGCCCGCCTCGCAAGTCGTCATTCAGTACGTCGTCAACAGCGCGGAAGCGGTGATCGGCGCGTACGCGATGCAAAGATGGACGCCGTACCCTCGCCGCTGCGATCGGGTGCGTACCGCGGTTGCTTTGATTCTCTTCGGCGGTCTCGTTGCCCCCGCCGTCACCAGTTTCGCGATGGTGCTCGCTTTTCAGGCAGTCGGACTGCGCGGTGATTTTTGGCTCACGGTGCTCGTCCGCACGATCACCAATACGTTCGCAGTCGTGACGATCGTGCCGTTGATCGTGCACAGCGCGCAGCACCTCGCGAGCGGACGCGCGCAAGTCTCACTCGTGCGCATCAGTGAGGCTGCCGCGCTCGCCGTCGCGCTCACTTGTGTTAGCGTGTTCGTGTTCGTCGTGCCGACCACCGGCTCGCTTCATACGCCGGCGCTTCTGTACACGCCGCTGCCGTTCCTCGCATGGGCGGCGATACGCTTCGGAGTCACCGGCGCTTGTGCTTCCGCGCTGCTGGTCGGAGCGGTCTCCACGTGGGGCATCTTGCATGGGCGCGGTCCCTTCTCCGATCACGACCCCGTCGCCAACGCGCTTTCGATCGTCGCGTTCCACGTCGTCATCGCGATCACGTTCGTCATGCTCGCGGCATTACTGGACGAGTGGCGTCTGGCCACACGCGCTGTGACGAAGAGCGAGGCGCGGTTCCGCAATATCTTCGAGCACAACATCATTCCGACGGTCATCTGGCGCGGCAAATCGCTGATCGCCGAGGCGAACGAAGCGTTCTTGCGACTGACCGGGTTCAGTCGCTCGGATATCGCCCAAGGCAAGGTGCGCATCGATCAGCTCGTCGACTTGCGACACGGTGAGAGCTTCTCCGCCGCGCCTCCGGGCGGCCTCGCAGACTTCAGCATCGCGGAGAAGGAACTGCAGCTGGCGGATGGCCGACGCGTTCCTGTAATCGTCGGTGACTTGCGATTCGAGCAGGAAACCGGCGGCATTCTGTACGCATTAGATCTCTCGGCGTTCCGGAGCGCCGAGGCGAGCCGACGGCGAATCGAGGGCTTGCACGCGGCGGTACTCGATTCGCTGCAGGATCAGATTGCCGTGCTCGACAATCGAGGCATCGTGATCGAAGTGAACGACTCGTGGCGACGCGTGCGCGCGAGCGGTGATCACCCGCTGCGCCGCGAGCGAGTGCTCGCGGGCCAGAGTTATCTCGATGTGTGCGCAGCCGCGGCCGAGCGCGGCGAGGACGGAGCGCGCGATCGGCTCGAGGCGCTGCGCGCGGTGCTCGACGGGTCCGAAATTCGGGCGCACTTCGAATGCGCGAGCATCGCGGAGCAGGAGCCGCAGTGGACGGAAATCTCCATCGAAAGGCTGCGCCGGCCCGAAGGTGGCGCAGTGATCACTTGCACCGACGTGACGGCACGCAAGCGGGCTGAGCTGGAAGCCCGTACGCAACGCCAGCAGCTGACTCACCTCGGTCGCGCGGCCGTGCTCGGTCAGCTCTCCGGCGCCTTCGCGCACGAGCTGAACCAGCCGCTCACCTCGATCCTCGGGAATGCGGAAGCGGCGTTGCGGCTCATCGATGGCGGTAACGGCTCGTTCACGGACCTGCGCGATATTCTGCGAGACATCATCGAGGAGGACGTACGCGCCGGCCAAGTCATTCAGCGCCTGCGCGCGCTGCTCGGCAAGGGGGACATCGTACGGCGGCCGGTCGACCTGAACGCGATCGTGCGCGCGGTGCTCGAGCTGTCGCGGACCGAGCTCATCAGCCGCAACGTGCGGGTCACGACCGAGCTCGACCCGAAATTGCCGCTCGTCATGGCCGACAGGGTCCAGATGCAGCAGATTACGCTCAATCTGCTCATGAATGCCTGCGAAGCCATGGGTGAACAGCCCCCGGGCGAGCGTCGTGTCGTGATCGGGACCCGCTTCTTCCCCGCAGATGCGGCGGTCGAGCTCACGGTGCGGGATCACGGCAGCGGCATCCCGGGCAAGGATCTCGAGCGCATCTTTCAGCCGTTCGTGACGACGAAGTCGCACGGCATGGGCCTCGGTCTCGCCATCTGCCGCTCGGTCGCCGAGTCGCATCGGGGACGTCTGTGGGCGGAGAATGCGAGCGATGGAGGCGCAGTGTTTCATTTGAGAGTGCCGGTGGAAGGAGGCTTGCCATGACCAAGCAGGAACTGCGGCCAACGGTCTTCCTGGTCGACGACGACGCATCCGTTCGGACCGCACTATCGCGTGCCCTCTCCATGGAAGGTTTCTGTACGCGCGCCTGGCCGAGCGCCGACGAGTTTCTCGATGAGCACGACGTCGAGGCGCCGGGCTGCCTCGTCACGGACGTTGCGATGCCCGGCAGGAACGGGCTCGAGCTGCAGGCGGAGCTCGCCGCGCGCGGCTGCAATCGGCCGATCGTGTTCGTCACCGCTCACGGGAGCATTCCGATGAGCGTGCAGGCGATGCGGGCCGGCGCCGTGACGTTCTTGCCGAAACCGGTGCGCTTGGCCGAGCTCGTGCAAGCGATTCGCGAGGCTTTCGCGAAAGATCGCGTGCTGCGCGATGCGCGGGCCAGTCGCGCCGACGTGCAAGCGCGCTTGACCGCGCTCACGCCGCGGGAGCGCGAAGTTCTCGATCTCGTCGTCGCGGGGAAGATGAACAAGCAGATTGCGGCTCAGCTCGGTGCCGCCGAGAAGACCATCAAAGTCCACCGTGGGAGGGTGATGAGCAAGATGCACGTGCGATCGGTCGCCGAGCTGGTCACGCTGACCGCGCAAATCACCGGCTGAGCGCGCTTGGCCGCGGCTCACGGCATCGGACGAAAGTCCACTGTGAATCGCGGCGACACTCTTGCCTACTCGGCGGGGTATGGAGAAGTCGCGTCCATGCGTTGCCGTCGTCGATGACGAGGAATCCGTGCGGCGCGCACTGGTTCGCTTGCTGCGCGCCTCCCATCTCGATGCCGAGTCCTTCGCGTCGGGCGAAGCGTTTCTCCGCTCGGTCGATGATCACGCGCCCGACTGTCTGGTGCTCGACCTGCAGATGGCCGGCCTGACCGGCCGCGACGTGCAGCGCCAGCTCGCGATCCGGCAGCTGCATTTCCCCGTCATCGTCATCACCGCGCACGATGAGCCGACCATGCGCGAGCAATGCCTCGCCGACGGCGCCGTCGACTACCTGCGCAAACCCTTGCGCGGCGACGTGTTGCTGCGCTCGATCGAAACGGCCGTGCGCGCTCATCTCGTGCGTTCGGAGGATGGGACGAAGGTCCGATGACGTTCGTCGCGCGGCGCTCCGATCATTCGGCCCCTATTCGCGCAGCTCCCTGGACGTGCGTCATCACTGACCGCGATCCCTCGTGCGTCGGCCGTCGTGTTCCGCACAACCCCCCGTGCGGGCGCGGCGGCCGACAAACCTGCCGGCGCGAGGGGATTCAGGCGCATCGTGTGGCAAGCCGCTGAAAGAGGCAGCCCAGATCGCGCCGCGCGTCTTCCGCGCTCAGATCGCTCTGCAAAATGAGAAGCGGTGCGACGAGAGCCGTCCAGCCGGTGTAGTGGCTCGCACCGATGCCTGTGCCGTCGTCGCCGTGAAAGTACTCGTAGAACGGGATGAGATCGCGCCAGTGCGGATCGTCCTGCAACCGGCGCACGGCACCGTTCACGGCGCGCCGACCCTCGGCATCGCGCACGAATATGCTCTCCAGTCGCCGCGCGATCTCCTTCGCGACCTCGAACAGCGTCATGAACTGACCCGACCCCGTCGGGCACTCCACCCGGAACGGGTCCCCGTAGAAGCTATAGAGCTGCAGCAGCGCACGAATCAAAAGCATGTTGATCGGAAACCAGATCGGCCCGCGCCAATTTGCATTGCCGCCGAACATGCCCAGATCGGACTCGGCGGCGCGATACGCCACCTGATACTCGTCGGGCCCGTTGCGGAACACGTAGGGATGATTGCGATGAAACGCGGATAGCGAGCGAATCCCGTAGTCGCTCAGGAACTCGCCTGGATCCAGCATCCGACGCAGCACCAACCGCAGCTTGCGCTCGTCGAGCACACTCAGCAGGCGCCGCCCGTGCAACCCCGAGGTCTCGGACTGGTGGATGTTGTGGAACAGATCGCGACGTTCGCGGTTGAACCAGCTCACCCGCTCGACGAAGCGCGGCAGCTTGCGCAGCACCTCGTCCGGGTACACGGTGTTCGCGCAGAGCGGCATCAACCCGACCAGCGAGCGCACCTTGAGGCGCGCACCCGCGCCGATGGGAAACCGCAGCACGTCATAGTAGAAGCCGTCGGCCTCGTCCCACATCTCGTCGTTGTGCTCGCCGACGCGATCCATCGCGGCGGCGAGCCACACGAAGTGCTCGTAGAACTTGATCGCGAGCTCCTCGTAGTCCGGGTCGTGCAGCGCAAGCTCGATGGCCATGTCGAGCATGTTCTGCGAAAAGAACGCCATCCACCCGGCGCCGTCCGCTTCCTCCAGATAGCCGCCGGCGGGCAGCGGCGCGCTGCGATCGAACACGCCGATGTTGTCGACGCCGATGAACCCGCCTTCGAACACGCTGCGACCGTTGGCATCTTTGCGATTCACCCACCACGTGAAGTTCAGCAGCAGCTTGTGGAAGCAGCGGCGCAGCATCTTCAGCGCCTGCTCTCCCTGCCGCACGCGCAGCAGGCGATAGATGAATAGTGTCGCCCAGGCATGCACCGGAGGATTCACGTCGCCGAAGTTCCACTCGTACGCGGGGATCTGCCCATTGGCGTGCGTGTACCGTTCGCGCAGCAGCAGCTCGATCTGGTTCGCGGCGAAGTCGGGATCGACGAAGGCCAGCGCAACGGCCTGGAAAGCGAGCTCCCATGCCACGAACCAGGGGTATTCCCACTTGTCCGGGATGGCGATCACGTCGCTCGCGACCATGTGGAACCAGTTGCGATTGCGGATGGCGCGCGCGCCGCGGCGCGCGATCGGAGCGCGTTCGCTGATCCAGGCGGATGCGTCGTACACGTACGTCTGCTTGCTCCACAGCAAGCTCGAAAAAGCCTGACGAGCGATCAGCGCCGCATCCGGCGCGAGACTCTTCGGCAGCACGGCGGCGTAGAATTCGTCCGTGTCTCGCCGGCGTGCGCTCATCACCGTGTCGAAGCGCGTCCAGTGATCCGCGCTGGCGCTCGGACCGAAGTACAGCCTGACCGCGACCTTGCCCTTCGCCGGCACGAGCAAGTCGTAATGCGCCGCGCACTTCGTGCCATGCCCGTCCGGGTCGATGGCGTGCTGCTTGCCTTGCACGAGATAGTCGTTGATGCCGTCCTTGACGAAGGCACTCCCGTTCGGCTGACCGATCAGATGCTCGGTGTTCGTCTCGTTGTCGGTGAAGTAGACGTCCTTGGCGCCTTCACACCATAAATAGCGCGTACCGAGCTCCGCGTGCCTCGCGGCGACCAGCGGCATTTCATGCGCGCGCACGCGCTCGAGCGTCGGGCGCGGACCCTGCGGATTGCGCCACCAAGTGTTGCGGAACCACAGGTGCGGCAGCAGGTGCAGCGGCGCGTCCTCGGATCCCCGGTTCTCCACCGTCACGCGGATCAGGATGTCTTCGGGCGAGGCCTTCGCATACTCGATGAAGATGTCGAAATAGCGGTCCTCGTCGAAGATGCCGGTGTCGAGCAGCTCGTACTCGACATCCAAACGACTCCGCTCGCGGTTGCGATGGACGAGCTCGGCGTAGGGATAGGCCGCCTGCGGATACTTGTAGAGCATGCGCATGTACGCATGCGTCGGCAGATTATCGAGGTAGTAGTAGTACTCTTTGACGTCCTCGCCATGATTGCCCTCGCCGTTCGCGAGCCCGAACATGCGCTCCTTCAGGATGGGGTCGCGTCCGTTCCAGAACGCCAATGCGAAGCACAGCCGCATCTGCTCGTCGCAAATTCCGGCAATGCCGTCTTCGCCCCAGTGATACGCGCGGGAGCGCGCCTGCTCGTGCGTGAATCCCTCCCACGCATTCGCGAGGCTCATGTCTTCGCGCACGGTGCCCCATTGACGCTCGCTCAGGTAAGGGCCCCATTTGCGCCACGGTACTTGCAGCTCGCGGGTTTGCTGCAGTCTTGTCCATTCGACTGTCACGGCTGCCAAGATGCAGCGCAGCGCGCCCTCGCCCAATCGGACCTAGGTCCAACAGCGCGCGGGCTCAGCCGCTGGCTGGCAAGACCGGCGCGCGCGGCAACGAGACGGTGAACTCGCTGCCGCGCCCGGGACCTTCGCTGCGTGCGGTGATCGACCCGCCGTGCAGCTCGACCAGCTGCCGCGCAACCGCGAGACCGATTCCGAGCCCACCCATGCGGCTCGCGGAAGTCGCGGTAGGCTGAGCGAACAGCTCGAAGACTCGGTCGAGATTCTCCCGCGCGATGCCCATGCCGCTGTCGCGGACGTGCACCAGCACCGCGACATCCGTGAGCTCGGTGCGCACCGAAATATAGCCACCCGGGTTCGTGTACTTCGCGGCGTTGATGAGCAGGTTCGCGACCACCTGCGCAAGCCGCGTCGCGTCACCCTCGACCCAGCCGCCCTCTGGGGCCGGCGCGACGGCAAGGTGATGGCCGCGCAGATCGATCAGCGGCTTCGCGGTCTCGACAGCCATGGTCACGACCTCGGCCATGTCGATGCGCGTCCGCTCCACCGCGACGGCGCCGCGCCCTATGCGCGACACATCGAGCAGGTCATCCACGAGCCGTGTGACCTGCCGCAGCTGGCGCTGGATGATGCCGCGTGTGCTCGCCACGATCGCGGGATCGTTCGGATATCTGCCGAGCAGCTCGAGCGCGTTCGATATCGGCGCAAGCGGGTTGCGCAGCTCGTGCAACAGCGTCGCGAAGAATTCGTCTTTCCGGTGCAGCAGCGTCTCCAGCTCGAGCTCCTTCAGCCGGCGCTCATCGTCCGGCAACAAGCTCACGAGCCAGTGATTGTCCGCCGCGCCCGATTCGTTCATCGGTGCACCGCGCTGCCGATACCAGGCGTAGACCCCCGCGGTGAGCGCACGATGCTCGAAGTCGAATGGCTTGCCGCTTTCGAGCGCTCCACACCAAGCGCTCAGCCAGGCGTGGCGGTCGTCGGGGTGCAACCGGTCGGCGATCGCGCTCTCGGCGAGCGCTCCCTCGCACTCACCGAACGCATCGCGCCAGCGCGTGTTGCAATACTCGATCTTGCCATCCTTTGTTACGACGCAGACGAGTTGTGGAAGTGCGTCGACGATCTGGAGGAGCCGCCGCTTCTGGGCGCGCAGCGCTTCCTCGACGACCTTCGTGGAAGTGATCGATCGCTGCGCGACGATCACGTGCGGAGCACCGGCGATATTGCAAGGTGTTGCGTTCATGTGGAACCACCATTGTTGTTCTATGTTGTCGCATGAATATTCGACGGAATAGCCGCTCAACTTCTGCGCGAGGACGTCGCGAACCCCTTGTGCAACGGTGCGCGTCTCGCGCGGCAGCTGCGCGTCGCGGAACACGTCGAAATAGTTCGCGCCGGGGGAGCCTTGTGCTGCGCTGGGCACTGCCGCAGTGATCCGGCGCCAGGCCTCGTTCGCGACGACGATGCGGCCCGAAGCACTCACAACCGCCACCTGACACTCGAGCGCATCGAGTGCGGCGCGTAAGGTGAGCGCCACCGGCGGACGGCGATGTTCCGTGCTCACCACGACCTGATGGCCTCCCATCAGGCGTGCGCGAGCGGCGGTGCAGCCACAATCCGTGTCGATGATCTCGCCGTACACATAGAGGCCCCCGAACAAACCCGTACGGCAGCGTTGGGCAGATGCTGGGTCCGGACAATAGGACGTTCGACGTACATTCGGGCCTTGACGATCGGCGGGAGTTGACCTCTTGTCCAATATTGCCGGCACCCTTCACGCGCGACAGTCGCCAGTTGCGGCAGCCGCAATGCAGCGGCACGCCAGTGCCTCAAAATGAGGCAGAGGGTCCAGCCATGACCATCAAAGCATTGATCGCGGCGTGCCTCGGCGCACTGGCTGCGGTTCCGGTGCTGGACGCGGCCGACACGCCCGCATCGCAAGCGACCAAGACGTCCGCGCAACCCCGGCAAGCCACACGAACGGAGCGGGATCTGCTCGGCACGAAGCAGGTGCCGGCGGGCGCCTACTACGGCGTGCAAACGGCACGCGCGCTGGAGAACTTCCAGATCTCCAAGCTCCCGATGAACGTCTACCCCGAATTCGTGGACGCGTTCGCGATCGTCAAGCTCGCTGCGGCGCGCGCCAACACCCAGGTCGGCGCGATGAAGCCCGAGCGGCTGGCGGCGATCGAAAAGGCGTACCAGGCCGTCCGGGCGGGCAAGTATCGAGACCAGTTCGTGGTCGACTGGTACCAGGGCGGCGCCGGCACCTCCGCGAACATGAATGCCAACGAGGTGCTGGCGAACATCGGCCTCGAGCTGACCGGCCACAAGAAGGGCGAATACCAGTTCCTCGAGCCGCACGACGACCTGAACATGTCCCAGTCGACCAACGACTCGTACCCGACGGCGCTCAAGGTGGCGTTCATCCTCAGAAACGAGCGGCTCGTCAACGAGCTGCAACAGCTCGCGGCGGCGATGCACGCCAAGGGCCAGGAGTACCTGAAGATCCCGAAGATGGGCCGCACCGAGCTGCAGGATGCCGTGCCCATGACGGTCGGCCAGGAATTCCATGCCTTCGGCGCCTCGATCGATAGCGAGATTCAGCTGCTGAAGGATGCCGAGAAGTACCTGTATCCCGTGAACATGGGTGCCACGGCGATCGGCTCGGGCATCAATGTGCCGAAGGGCTATTCCGTGGCGGTCGCCAAAGAGCTCGCGAAGCTCACCGGCAAACCGATCGTGCCGGCGACGGACATGTTCGCGGCGACCTGGGATCAACAGGGATTCGTCGTCTATTCGTCCGCGCTCAAGAGCACCGGGATCAAGCTTTCCAAGATTGCGAGCGACCTCATCCTGCTCGCGTCGGGGCCGCGCGCCGGATTGGCCGAAATCGACCTGCCGGCGCTGCAGCCGGGCTCCTCGATCATGCCCGGCAAGGTCAACCCGGTCATTCCGGAGCTCGTAAACATCATTGCGTTCCGGGTGGTGGGCAACGACTCCGCGGTCAATCTGGCCGCGCACAGCGGGCAGCTGCAGCTCAATGCGTTCGAGCCGCTCGCAGGTCTCGCGGTCATGGAGTCGCAGCAACTTCTGCTCAACGGCTCGAAGACCCTGCGTACGAAGTGCGTGACGGGCATCAAGGTGAACGAGGAAGTGTTGACGAAGTACATGGAGACGACCGTCGGCATCGTCACGGCGCTGAACCCGGTCATCGGCTATGAAAAGGCGACGGAGCTCGCGGACGAAGCCTACAAGTCCGGCAAGGGATTGCTCGAGATCGTCCGCGAGAAGCACGTGCTCACCGAAGACCAGATCAAGGACCTGCTCGATCCGGTGAAGCTCGCGAACCTCGATGAGCAGAAATACCAGAGATAGAGGGCAATCACATGTTCCCTTCACATAGATCGTGGCTTGCACTGTTTTCGATATCCGCCTTGCTTGCGCTGGGCGGCGCCGCCTCGGGCGGGGAGACCTCTGAGCCGAGCACGGCTCCTGCCGCGAAGAAGGCCCGCGTCATGATCCTCGCGACGGGCGGCACCATCGCCGGCGCCGCGGCATCGGGTACGCAGGCCGGCTATACCTCCGGTGCCGTCAACATCGACACCATGCTCGCGGCAGTGCCGGGCATCGACAAGCTCGCTACCGTGAAGGGCGAGCAGGTCGCGAACGTGGGATCGCAGGACATGTCGTTCGACATCCTGCTGAAGCTCGCGAAGCGCATCAACGAGCTCGCCGCGCAGTCGGACCTCGACGGCTTCGTCATCACGCACGGCACGGATACGATGGAAGAGTCCGCGTACTTCCTGAATCTGACCGTCAAGACCAACAAGCCGGTGGTGATGGTCGGGTCGATGCGACCCTCCACCGCGGTGAGCGCGGACGGCCCGTTGAATCTCTACAACGCCGTCGCGGTCGCGGCCGATCCGAACGCGAAGGGGCGCGGTGTATTGGTCGTGATGAACGATGAGATCCACAGCGCGCATTCGCTGATCAAGACGAGCACGACTGCTGTCGAGACCTTCGCGTCCCCGCTCGAAGGCCTCGCAGGCGTCGTCCACTATGGCAAGGCGAAGTTCTACAACTCGCCGATGTGGAAGCACACCAACCAGACCATCTTCGACGTGGCCAACGTGACGAAGCTCCCCCGCGTGGATGTCGTCTTTGCGTGCGCCGACATGCCGCCCGATCTGATCGACGCCTCGGTCGAGCGAGGAGCGAAGGGCATCGTCATCGCGGGTGTCGGCAATGGCAACATGAACAAGGCCGCCGTCGACGCCGCGGCGAATGCGGTGAAGAAAGGCGTTGTCGTCGTGCGCAGCAGCCGCGTCCCGACGGGCATCATCGGCCGCAACGTCGAAGTCGACGACGACAAGCTCGGCTTCGTCGCGTCGAACGAGTTGAGCCCGCAGCAATCGCGCATCCTGCTGTCGCTGGCGCTGCTGAAGCCGCCGTCGAGCGGCGACCTGCAGAAGCTCTACTACACATACTGAAGCGACACGCGCAGCGCACGCACCATGCCACGGCGGCTCCGAAGCGGTTACTGCATCGGCGCCGCCGGCGCGCTGTTCTGCCTGCTTGCGTCGGCAGCCACGGCGCAGGCGCCGAGCGATGACCCCTCGATCGACAACACGATCGATGCAGCGGAAGCTGAGGGCGTCGGTCCGCGCCGTCAGCTCGTGAGGTGGAACGAGTACGAGGGACCGTACTTCACGGCTCGCCTCGGCGGCGGCTTTCTCGTGGACGCGGTGGCGTACGAGCAAGATGCGGAGAGCCGCGAGCAAGGAGAGCTCAGCTCGGACACGGGCCTGCGCGACTTTCGCTTTCTGCTGAAGGGGAAACTCAAGTTCTCTCCGCGCCTCAGCTACTCGATCGGCTACATGTACGACGGGAACCAGGAAGTCTGGCGCTTCCGCCAGACCGGAATCATGGTCGATGTGCCGGAGGGACTCGGCAACGTCTTCATCGGCCGCCAGAAGGAAGGCTTCTCCACCAACAAGATCATGGTGGGCTACAGCGGCTGGACGCAGGAACGCTCGACCGCGAGCGACTCCTTCATCCCGATTCTCGCGGACGGCGTGAAGTGGACGGGGACGGTCCCGAGCGGGAAGTTCGTCTACAACGTCGGTTGGTTCCGGGACAGGCTTTCCGAGAACGAGAGCTTCGACAAGAACGATCAGCAGGTCATCGCGCGGGCGGTCTGGCTGCCCTTCACCGGAAAGGAGCCGGGCAAGCTCCTGCACCTTGCGGTCGAAGCGCGCTACGGCGAATCGGACAACGGCACGCTGCAGTTCCGTTCGAAGCCGGAATCCTTCCTCGCGCAGCGCTACGTGCTCGACACCGGCAAGATCCCCGCGACGCATTCGAACATGCTCGGCCTCGAATCGTACTTCCGGCGCGGCCCGATGACGCTCGGCATGGAGTGGTTCTTCAATCAGGTCTACTCGCCCGAGACGGGCGACCCGCTGTTTCACGGCGGGGAGGTCCTGTTCGCATATCTGCTGACCGGCGAAGTGCGGCGCTACAACGCCAAGGGCGCCTTCTTCGAAGGGATCTCGCCCGCGCGGCCCGTGTTCGCGGGCGGGCCCGGCGCGTGGGAGCTGGTGCTTCGATATTCATACACCAGCTTGGATTCCGCATCGGTCCACGGCGGCACGTTCTGGCGGCTCACGCCGATGGTGAACTGGCACATGTCGGACAACGTTCGGCTCGAGCTCAGTTACGGCTACGGCGAGGAGCGCAGCGAAGGCTTGCGCGGCGGCACGCAGTTTTTCCAGGCCCGACTGCAACTCCAGCTGTGAGGCGCCAAGCTCTCAGCGCGTCTCTCGCTCCGGCCCGCCGAACGCGATCACCAGGCCGGCCCACGGTCCGTGGTAGTCGAGCTCCGATTCGCCGGTCCAGAAGCGCTTGGTGATATCCACGTTCATCTTGTAATAGTTGTAGCCGGCGAAAATCGTGGCGTTCGGCACGGCCGCGAACGCGAAGGCGGCCGAGAAGTTGTCGATGCTGCCATTGATGTCGCCCGTCTGCAGGCGAAAGATTTGGCCACGCAGGTCGAGCAGCCAGCGGGGCGTGAGCCCGTACGTATAACTCAGCCCGATCACGGGCAGCGGCGAATTCGCTCTCGCATCGGCATTGCGCGTGCCTTCCGCGCGGCTCAAGTGAACGGCGATGCGCGGCCAGTGAAAGCCGATCTGCGCCGTGGCCCGCTGCCGCGGTGAATCGAGGAACGCATAGGCATAGCTCACCCGCCAGATCTCGGTGTCGAACGTCGACCGCAGCGTCGTCGAGCGCTCGAACGTCTGGTTCCGGAACTCGATGTCGGCGGAGAGCGTGCGCTGCGCGGTGCGATTCAGATCGAAGTAGCTGAGCACCATCCCGTGGCGCCGGTTGAACTGATACGAGATGCCGCCAACGAACCGCAGGTCGTTGTCGTCGAAACCCAGGTCCTTTTCCAGATCGAGCCGCGTGCCGATGCGGCCGCCGATCCCGTCGGCACGCGCAACCGTGTTGATATTCGCCCAGAAGCCGCTCGCCATGACGGCGACGCGGTGCCCGCCTCCGAGATCCGGTCCCACTACCTGGGCGAGTGCAGGCGGCACCGGCGCGAGGCCGAACAGAACGGCGAGCAAGAAGTGCCGCTGCATCTCATGGGTACCGCACGAGCCGGAGGAGAGGCACCTCCTCCGGCCATGTCACGATCTGCCGTGCTCAGCGATGCGGCGTCACGCCGCCTCTTCGCTGCGCTCGCGCAGGAGGTGCGTCAACAGCATGCGTTTCGCACGCTTGCGGCGTAGAAGCTTGCTGCCGATGAGCAGACGCACGAGCTTGGTGTCGTCATCGCCTTCGGCCGATTCTTCGTCGCTGTCATCGCCCTCGTCCTCGGCCTCGCTTCGTGAACGCAGCAGATGCGCTAAGAGCATCCGCTTGGCGCGCTTGCGGCGCAGGATGCGACTGCCGATGATGAGCCGGACGAGCTTCGCGTCGTCATCGCCCTCGACCGTTTCGTCATCATCCTCGTCTTCCTCCCCTTCGGCTTCGCCGCTCTCGCGCAGCAGATGCGCCAGCAGCATGCGGCGTGCTTTTTTGCGGCGGAGCAAGCGGCTGCCGATGAGCAAGCGCGCGACCTGTACGCCCTCGTCGTCGGTGTCTTCGCCGCTGGCCTCTTCCCCTTCCTCGATGTCTTCATCCGATTCCAGCCGTTCCCCGAGCAAGCGCGCGAGCTTCGCGCGGCTCAGACGTTGGCGGCGTGCTCTGCGTCCCAGCGCGACCTTCGCCAGGTCCTCGTCCTCGATTGTGGTGTCGCCCATGGAAATTCCCCTCAATGCCGGTGAGTACGTGGATGCGTCGTGCGATCTGCTGTGGCCCGCTGCGTTGGGCCGTTCTTGGCCGCCGTTTCGTTGGTGGACTGCTGAATGAGGGTGCGGACGATCGCCCGCGTGAGCACTTCGTGATCGAGGAGCTCCTTCATGGAGCTGCGCTCGATCAAGCGTTTCAGCAAGAGCTCGCGCAGTGTGTCGTCCTCCGAGACGTCGGATTCCTCTGCGTCGTCGGAATCGGCCATGCCGGCGAGTGTGTCGTCCAGCGCGATCTGGATTCCGGCTTCGAAGGCGCGCGTGAGCAGCACGTCGAGCGTGCTCTCGGCGCTCTCGCCCAAGATCTGCGACCGCTCGTCCGGCGAGAGCTCGCGAGGCGTGCCGCTCTCATCGAGCAGCTCGAGCTTCACGACGCGCGCCGTGTCGCCGTCGAGGGTGAGCTTGAAGAGCTTGCCGGCCGGAGCTTCCGCGGTCTTCTCGGAGCTCGACGCGGCCTTCCTGCGCGGCGTGCCGCCGTGCTTGCCACTGTGGACGTGGCGTGGGCCGAAGGGGCCGACTGCGCTGCTCATGAGTGACACCTCATATATAGAGTGGTGCTGAAAGCGGGGCGCGATGATCCTCCGGGGACGCGCGCGGCTACATAGTCCTTAAGGTCAACTTGATCTCCATCAATCCAGCTGAGTGAAGTAGGCGGCCCGCTCCAGCTTGAAAGGCCGAGCCGACTTCTCTAGCGTGCCCCACAGATCGGGATTCGCGAGCATCGCCTCCCAATCCTCCCGCTGACGCCAGCGCATGACGAGCACGTACTGCGGCTGCGCTGTCGGTATCGTGCTTTTCAGGATCGTGTCGTCGAGCGCGCCGGGTTGCTTGCGTAGCTGCGAGGTGAAGGCGCGCGCCCGATCTTGAATCTGCTGCGGGGTGGCGTCCGGCGAGACCGAAAGCGCCATCACAACGATGACTTCCTGCGGTGAGCGCTGCAGGTTCTGTCCGAGCGCCGCGATAGCGCCGACAAAGAGCAGCAGCGTCACGAGCGAAAGCGGCCATTGTTTCATAGCGCCTCAGTCGGTCTCGTCGAGGACCGCGGACCAGTGGGAGTCCGGATCGAAGCGTTCCATTTTCTGGAAGGTCGCGAGCGACTCCGGGCCGAAATCACGCTGATAGACAACGCCGTCGTGACTGACCATGAAGGTCTTGATGCCCGTGACGCCGTATTGCGCGGGCGCGGCGACGAGCGCGAAGCCACCGATCATCACGCCCTTCACGACGAAATCGAGCGCACCGAGCGGCGCGGACGGTCCCTGCCCTTTCAGGATCTTGAAGAAGTAGCCGTGATAGGGCTGGGCCTTGTTCGTGTAACCCTGCTGAATCGCGTGCGCGATCTTCTCTCCGACCGGCCCACCCCATGTGCCGTCCGGATTCTTCCACGCGAGGCCATCGTGGGTCCCCGGAGTGCTGATGATCCGCTGCGCGTACTGGGGCACCTCGTAGCCGCTGCGCGCTTGAAGCGCATACGCGTGCTGCGCTTCGACATATCCGCGACAGATGCCGATGGCGTCGAGCTCGTTCTCGCCGATGCGGCGGCGGAGGATCTCCTGCTCGCCTTCTTTCGCGTCGAAGCTCCAGCGGCCGTCCTTGGAGGCGACGATCGGGACGGGGAACGGCCACTTGTCTGGACCGACGACGATGTACGCCCGCTTCGGGTCCGATGTGTCGAGCGACACCGCGTTACCCTTGCGCGCCTGCGCCACGAAGTTCGCGGCGCGCTCGCGGTCGCGCGGCTCCTCACCGGAGCTGTAGATGCGCTCGTGACCCGGGCCGAAGATGTCCTGGAACGCATTCATATCGAAGCGATCCGCGGCGGCGATGAGGGCTTCGTACGCTTGCTGAGGCGAGTCGAAGCTCTTGGGCGCTTGCGCCGGCACGGCCGCGGCGCTGATCGTGATCGCGATCCAGCACGCCGACATCGCACCTGTGAGCCACTTGTTCATATCGATCAGCGCCGCCGCCCACCGCCGCCGCGCATGCCGCCGCGTGAGCCCATGCTCGACGCACCACGGCTGCTGGCCGCGCGCGAGTACGAGCCGTTGTAGCCGCGTGACGATCCACCGAATGCACCGGAACTGCCGGAGCCGCTGCGTGAGAAGTCGCGGTCGCCCATGCGGTCGCCGCTGCTCGCGCCGCCACCCAGATCGCGATAGCCGCCGCTGCCTCCGCGATCGCCCGCTCCCGAGAGATCTCGGTTGCCGCTGCCTGTGCGATCCCCTGCGCCCGAGAGGTCGCGATTGCCGTTGCTTGCACGGTCGCCCGCACCCGAGATGTCGCGATTGCCCCCGCTCGCGCGATCGCCAGTCGCCGCGCCGGCGGGGTCCCGTGTACCACTGCCGAGGCCACCTCCAGCACCATCGCGCGCACTCGAAAGATTGCCGCCCTGCGAGCCGATCTGCTGTCGCGCGCCGCTCTGACGATTCGCGAGCGAATCGCCGCGCGCGGTGCCGCCGAAGCGATCCGCCGTCGCGCGATCCCGATACGGCGCGCCGCCGCGATGAGCGGGATTGTGTTGCCAGTTGTTGTTGACGCGATTGCTGTTGACGTGATTCACGCGGTTGAAGTTGTTGTTCACGTTCACGTTGACATAGCTGCTGCCGCCCCAGCCGCAGCCCCAACCCCAGCCGCCGCTCCACATCGCGCCCATCGCGACACCGACGCCGAACGAGATCATCATCCCGCCGGCGTAGTAGCCAGGCGGCGGATAGTAAATGGGCGGATACGGGTACACGGGCGGGCCGTACACGTACACCGGGTTGTAGCTGGGCACGTAGACGACCTGCGGGTTCGCCTGCTCGATGACGATCACCTGCTGGCTCTCAACGGTCTTCGTCTCGACCTTCTGCTCCTTGCTGGATTTCAGATTGCCGGTCTCCTGCGCCTTCTTGCGCATGCGCTGAACGGCATCCATGACGTCGCTCTGCTGTGCGAGAAATGCGTTGCCGAGATCGGTCGTCCACTGAATGTCGTCGGCGAGGCGCTTCACGACATCGGGCAGCGCCGCCATCGCCTGCACGCTCGGATCCCAAGGCTGCTTCGCCACCGCATCGGCGAGCGCCTTGTCCTTCAACTTGGAATTCTTCACGAGCCACTGCTGCAGCTGGACGATCTCCAGCGGATACGTCGAGGCGGCGAGCGTTTGCGCGAGCAGCGGATCGGGATACAGCGCGATCGGCGCGACCAGCGAATCGAGCTGCTCCGCCGGTATCTTCGGAGCGGCGGCCCCGTCCTGCTGCGCGGCCGGCGTCTTCGCGGCCGGGGTCGGGGCCGAACTTGCAGCTGGATTCGCCGCTGGATTTGCAGCGGGGTTCGAGGACGCGTTCGGCGCCGGGCTCGCGGCTGAATTCGGCGTCGGACTTGCCGCCTGATTCGCTGGCGCGCTCGACGCCGGTTTCGCAGGCTGTCGCGTTGCCTGTTCGGCGTCCTGCTTCGTACCCTGCTTTGCGCACGCCGCACAGGCGATGGCGCACATCATCATCACCACAAATACATAGCTTGCGCGCGAGCGGCGAGTCTTCACGACCGCGATGCTAGGCCGGTGTGCCGAGCGCGCTATTGGACCTTCGGGACTCCCCGAGGTACGCCCCGAGCGCCAGGACCGCGAGAACCACGCCGAAGGCGAGCGCACAGAGGCCAATCAGCCCCAACACCGTCGTCACATCGCGCGCGTTCCTCGATAACAGCAAGCAACCGAAGCCCAGCGACGCGGCGCCTGCGAGCACGGACCAGAAGCTCTCGACCCGACCCTCCCGGAGCGCGACCGCGATTTCGATGACTCCGGTCGCGATACCCCAGCACGCGAGATAGATCAGCACCTGCTGTGGCGTGATGTGGCGGATCAGAAACGAAAGCACCCCTTGTGCGATTCCCACGAAGCCCGCCCACCGACCTTCGCGTCCACCGGTGCCGATCGAATGCACGAGCTGCAGCATGCCGTCGATCAGGAGCGCGATACCGAGCAGCAGCGTGAGCGAAGTGAGCGTAATTCCCGGCCGGACCCAAGCCACGCTCCCAAGCACGAGCCATAGGACACTGCGCTCGAGCAGGAGGCGGCTGCTACGCATCACTGCATCTGATCGAGCATCTGGGAGAACTGCGCTTTGACGCGCAACGCCTTCTTGATCTCGTCGGCCGAGACGTAGGGATATTCGCCGTACTCGAGGAAGCTCGGACACTGGTGCTCGCGGAAGAACTCGATCACCGCAGGCGTATTCGTCTTCCAGTCCTCGGGCCAGCCCTCGAGGTTCGTGAATACGGTCGTGATGCCGGTCGCGGCGAAGAGCGCGATCGCATCCTCGATGTACTTGTCGAAATCCGTATCGAAGATCCCTTGGTACATGAAGTGCAGCCCCGATCCGACGTCGAATAGAACCCAGCGCAGAAAGTGCAGCTTGAGAGGTGCGAGGACGTCCGGGGTCTCCCGCACGGCCGCCTCGATCTGCTTGCCGTACTCGCGCATCGCCTGCTCGCGCCCGGGCTTCACTTTGCCGACGACCGAGAAGCCGTAGTTGGCCGGTGTCTTCGGAAAAGTCGGGCCATAGCGACCCGGCTCGCGCACGAAAAAGCCTTCCTTCGGAATGGCCAGCGCCGCGGGCTTCGACCAATCGCTCAGCTGGGATTCGTCCGACATGGCGTCTCTCCGATGCAGCTCGTTCGACAACAGACTGAAATCAAGGTCCCGCGAGCCATATCGGACCAAAGTCCAACTGCCTCGCCCACGGGCGAACCGTAGCGTGCGCGAGCATGCTCGAGCTCGATGACATTCAGCATTTCCTGATGACTCGTCCGCACGCACGCGCTGCGCGCTACGAGTTCATGAGGTTCGACAACGCGCAGGGCGGTCGCGCGTGGCTCGGCGGCATTGTCGATAAAGTCGGTACGGCGAGCGCGGTGAAGCGCGCCAGCGAAACCGATACGCGCTGGATCACGGTGGCGTTCACGTGGCACGGTCTGCGCGCGCTCGGTGTCGATGAGGCGTCTCTCGCCACTTTCCCCGATGAATTTCGCGAGGGCATGGCCGCTCGGGCCAAGATTCTCGGCGACACCGGCCACAATGAGCCACGAAATTGGGTCGGCTCGCTCGCGAGCGACGATGTGCACGCCATCATCATTCTGTTCGCGCGCAGTGTGGCGCAACGCGAGCAGTCTGCCCGCGAGTACGAGCGCTACCTCAGTGAGTGTCCGGGTACGGAGCGGCTCTCTGCGCTCGATCTCGAAGCGATCCCGCCGTACGAGTATTCGCACGACCACTTCGGCTATCGCGACCGGCTATCGCAATGTGCCATCGAAGGGACCGACGACGTCGCCACCCCGGGATCCGGCCCACCGCTCAAGGCGGGCGAGTTCTTTCTCGGCTATCCCGATGAGTCCGGCGAGATTCCGGCACTGCCGTCTCCGCAGATCCTGTCTCGCAATGGGAGCTACGTCGCGTATCGACGCTTGCAGGAACACGTCGGCGCGTTTCGCGACTTCCTGCGGCAGCATGGAAAGACACGCGAAGAACAGGAGCTGATCGCAGCGAAAATGATGGGCCGTTGGCGCAGCGGCGCGCCGCTCGTCCTGGCGCCGGAGAAAGACGACCCTGCGCTAGGCGCGGATCCACTGCGCAACAACGACTTCAACTACAAGACGATGGATCCGCACGGCTATGCCGTGCCGCTCGGCGCGCACATTCGCCGTATGAACCCGCGCGATACGGCGACGAACATGAGCCGGCACAAGATGATCCGCCGTGGCGGCACGTACGGACCGCACCTCCCCGAAGGCGTCCCCGATGACGGCGTGGAGCGCGGCATCGCGGCCTTCGTGGGCTGCGCGAGCCTCGTGCGGCAGTTCGAGTTCGCCCAGAACGTGTGGGTGAACGATCCGAGCTTTCACGAGCTCGAGAACGAGCGCGACCCGATCATGGGCACGCAGGACGGCTCGTTCGACCTGACGATCCCGCGACGCCCGGTACGCAGAAAACTGAAGGGACTGCCGGCGTTCACGACCGTACGCGGCGGCGCGTACTTCTTTCTGCCGGGAATGCGTGCTCTGCGATTCCTCGCGTCCGCGCGTGGAGGCACCCATGGCTGAAGCGAAGATCTACGCACCGACAAGCGATGCGAGCAGTCCCGCGCGCACTTACAACCAGGCGCACGTTGCACGCAGAGCCACCCGCGGCCGACGGCGACTGAGCATCTATGTGAGTTGGAGCTTCCCCGGCGAAGCTAATCGCGATCCCGCGCAGCTCGACAACCGCTTCTCCACGATGACGGAAGTACGGCGTGTCGAGTGGCCTTCATGGGAAGCGCCGCAGTGGTCCGGTGTCACGCGGTTCCAGCAGGGCATCGCGGGCGCACTCGAGTTGTTCTTCCGAGCGTGGGTTCCCTTTCAGCGACTCGTCGAAGAAACCACGGGGCATTCCGTGCCGGTATTTCAGCGCATAGATCAGGCCGGCTATCCCCTGCCGCTCGACGAGCGCGTGCTCGGCGATGCCGATACCGTGCTGGTGTTCGGCCTCGATCACAACGTGACAGAGCAGGAGGCCTCGGCAGAGGAGATCGAAGCCGTGCGCACCTGGCTCACGCGCGAAGGAACCTGCCTCCTGATCGGGCCCCATCACGATGTCGGCGCCTCGGAGCAGCAAAGCGAGCGCGCGATGGAGTACGCGCATCACGGGGATGCGCTCGTGCCGCGTCAACAGCGGTTCGGCCGGTACACGCGGTCGTTGCTGAACGCCCTGGGCGTGCCCGTCGAGAATCGCTACGGCTTGCGGCCCGCGGTCGCCCCCGGAACGACGACGCTCGCACCGCTCAGCATCGACCGCGATCTCGACACCGCAGGCTGGCTCGAGGGGGTCACGAGCTTCAGCTTTCACAAGCACCTGCCTCACTATGCGGTCACGACGGACGATGCGAAAGCCGTGCGCGTGCTCGCGCGGCAGCCGATCGATCTGTCGAACCCCCATCCGTTCACCGCGGCGGGCAATCGCGAGCTCAATGCGCTCGTCTGGCTGCCACCCGCCGGCGAACGTGCAGGCGACATCCTGGTCGCCGATTCGACAATCTTCAGCACGCTCTTCGGCGCCGACGAGAGCCTGACGCGATTCTGGAAGAACATCGCGACGGCAAAGTGAACAGCACGACGCGACCCAACGACGTCATCGTCATCGGCGCGGGGCCGGCGGGAGTCACTGCAGCGCTGCGCGCAGCCGAGCTCGGCGCGCGCACCGCTCTCGTCACGCGCGACGAATTCGGCGGCATGGCGGCGAACGACGGGCCGGTGCCCGTGCGAACACTCGCGCAAGCGGCTCGCTTGATCCGGGCCGTGCATCGCCTGGATCGGTTCGGCATCACGTGCAGTGCACCGCTACTCGACTACTCGCGCCTGCTCGAACGCGTGCAGGAGGTGGTCGCGACCGTGCGCAGCAATTCGGCTTTGCGGCAGCGTGCGACGGACCTCGGCATCGCGCTCCACGAACGAGCCGGAACCGTGCATCTCTGCGATGCGCATACGATCGCGGCCGAGAACGGCTTGGTCATGCGCGCCGACCGGATCATCTTGTGCTCCGGCGGAACGAGCCGACGCCTTCCCGTACCTGGAGCCGCCCTCACTGCGACTCACAGCGACGCGTGGGGACTCACGCGAGTTCCGCGTTCCATGCTCGTGATCGGCGGTGGCATGACCGGCGTGCAGGTCGCGTCGATCTTTCAGGCGTTCGGCTCGCGCGTCGCGCTGTTTCAGGCCGCTGCGCGCATCCTGCCCAATGAGGACGAGGACGTTTCCGCGGCGGTTGCCGCCGCGTTCCGCGAATCGGGGATGGTGGTCCGCGAGCGCTTCGGTGCCATCGACTTCTTCGAGCGCACGGACGACGGCATTCGCATGCATTTTTCCCGAGAAGGAGAGTGCGAGAGCGTCGACGCCGAGCTCGCTGTCGTCGCAGTCGGCTGGGCGGCCGATACGAAGGGCCTCGATCTGCGAGCGGCCGGGGTCACGACGGACGCTCGCGGCTACGTCGCGGTCGATTCTCAGCTCCGCACTTCCGCGCAGAGCATCTACGCTGCGGGTGACATCACGGGTCGCTGGATGCTCGTCCCGCAAGCTGTGCAAGACGGCTGGATCGCGGCGACGAATGCCGTACGGGGCCCGTTCTCGATCCGCGCGAACAGCGTCTGTCCGACGGGCGGCTACACGGAGCCGGAGTACGCGAGCGTCGGTCTGACGGAGGCGCAGGCGCGCGCGCAGGAAGACATCGTCGTGGCGCGCGTACGCTTCGACGAAACGACTCGCACGATCATCGACGATCGCACCTCGGGCTTTTGCAAGCTGCTGGTCGCGCGCCGCACGGGCTCCATCCTCGGCTGCCAAGTCGTCGGCGAGCGTGCGGTCGAGATCGTCCAGATCGTGGCGATCGCCATGGCGGGCGAGCTGCATGTCGACGCGCTCGTGCGTGTGCCGCTGTCATTCCCGACGTACACCGGCATTCTCATGCGCGCCGCATATCGCGCGCTGGAAGCGCTCGGCATCGAGCGGGGAGCGATCGCGACTTGAAAGGGCGCGCGAGCCAAGGCACGGAACGTGCTCCTGTATTCCCGCGTGGCTCATGAGTGGCAGTCAAGCCACCGGCGCAGCCGCGAAATTCGAACTCGAAGAAGGTCGGGCGAAGACGCCCGGGGCGGAACATGAACAAGAAGACCCTAGTCGGATTTGCGTGCGCGTTACTGTTGGCGGCTTGCGGTGGGTCGGGCGGAGACGGCTCCCCGGCGACTCCGCCGGCAAGCTCGACACCTGATCCGCCGACCGGTCCGACGCCTACGCCAACACCGAGCCCGACGCCGACCCCGACTCCGACGCCAACTCCGGGCCCCACGCCGACTCCGAGCCCGACGCCGACTCCTTCTCCGAGTCCGAGCCCTACTCCGAGCCCGACTCCCACGCCGAGTCCGACGCCAACGCCGAGCCCAACGCCGACGCCGACGCCGACGCCAACTCCAATATCGACACAGCCCGTCGCGCAGTCCGCAATGGCCGGAAGTGCGGCCACGTTCAAAGTCGTCGCGAACGGCCCGTCCCTGTCGTACCAGTGGCTGCGTAACGGCACACCGATTACCGGTGCAACCGCCGCGTCTTACACCATCCCCGCCGTCACCACCGGCGACAACGGTGCGATGTTCTCGGTCATCGTGACCAGCTCGACAGTAAGCGTGACGAGCAACCCGGCAAAACTGACCGTCATGCCCGTCGTGCCGGCGAACGGCATCGATGTCGTGACCTACAAGTACGACACGTCTCGTACCGGCCAGAACATCAATGAATCGATCCTCACGCCCGCGAACGTGAAGTCATCCACCTTCGGCCTGCTGCAGTTCATTCCGACCGACGGCAAGGTGGATGCCCAGCCGCTGTATCTTTCGCAGCTCAACATCGGCGGCGCTCCCCACAACGTGCTGTTCATCGCGACGGAGCATGGCACCGTCTCTGCAATCGACACGGCCACGTTCAACGTGCTCTGGAAAGTGTCACTGATTCCGGCGGGACAATCGCCGAGTGACGATCGCAATTGCGATCTGATCACACCCGAAATCGGCATCACCTCGACCCCGGTGATCGATCGCAACGCGGGTGCTCACGGCGTGATGTATGTCGTGTCGATGTCGAAGGACGCCAGCAACTACCATCAAGTCCTGCACGCGCTCGACGTCACGACGGGCGCCCACGTGCTGCCGCCTCGCGAGATCGAGGCGACGTTCACCGACGTGAACGGCAAGGTGACCCGCTTCGATCCCGGCCAGTACGAAGACCGCGCTGCGCTGCTACTGTCGAATGGCACGATCTACGCGACGTGGGCGTCCCATTGCGATACACCTCCGTACGGAGGCTGGATCATCACGTACGACCAAGCGACGCTCGCGCAGAACGGGGTGCTGAATGTGGGACCGAGCAGCGCCATCGGCAACGGCGATACGAGTAGCACCGTCGGTCCCGGCATCTGGATGAGCGGCGGGGGACCCGCCGTCGATGCCGCCGGGAACGTCTACCTCGTGACGGGCAATGGCCCGTTCGACACGACCCTGAACGCGGCAGGGCATCCCATCAACGGCAACTACTCGCAGTCCATCCTGAAGCTGCAGCTCGATGAGAGCGGGCTGCATGTGGCGGACTATTTCGCGTTGTCCAACGCCGTGGCCACAGCGGAGCAGGATCTCGATCTCGGGGCCGGCGGCGGTCTCTTGCTCCCGCAGATGACCGACAGCAATAACAAGCCCGTCAACCTGTACGTCGGCGGCGGCAAAGATGGAAACATCTACATCGTCGACCAGACGCGGCTCGGCGGATTCGATCCGACGAGGAACCGCATCTATCAGCAGGTGAACGGAGCGGTGAAGCCGTCACTGAAGGGCACGCCGGCCTACTTCAACAACCGCGTGTATTTCGGTCCGGGCGATGTGGGTCTGGTCTCGTATACGTTCAGTCAGGGGCGCATGTCGGCGACGCCGAGCTCGACGTCGACGGGGACATTCCGTCGTCCGGGCACGTCGCCGTCCGTCTCGGCATCGGGGAACGCCAACGGCATCGTCTGGGCGCTCGAGCGCAATCTGTCCGGCGCGATCCTGCACGCATACGACGCGACGAACTTGGCCAACGAGCTGTACAACAGCACACAAGCACCGGGTAACCGTGACGCCTTTGGATTGCCCAACAAGTTCATCGCGCCCGTGGTGACGGGCGGCAAGGTGTACGCAGCGTCGAACACCGGAGTCGCAGTCTTCGGGCTGCTGAACTGACGCGGCCTGTCCGCGCGTATCAGCGCGCGTCGAGCGGCCCGGCGAGCCCGGAACTCGCTGGTGCCCGGCGCATTTATGGGGCTGACCCGAGCGCTTTCATGTCACCCCTGCGTCGTCGCGATCTGCTCAAGGGCACGGCTCTCGTTCTAGCCGGCGGCACCGCTGTTCGTGCCAGCATCATCGCGGGCCGCCTTCCGTGGCAGCCCGGCACGGCATCCGCGCCGCAGCCGCACGCCGGCAACGCGCCGGGCGGCTGGAATTTCTTCACCGCAGCCGAAGGGGCGGCGATCGAAGCGATCGCGGACCGCTTGATACCGCCCGACGCGAACACGCCTGGCGGCAAAGACGCCGGCTGCGCCGCGTTCATCGACCGCCAGCTCGCCGGCCCGTACGGGCAACGCGAAGGCCTCTACACGGTGCCGCCGTTCGAGAAAGGCGCGAAACAGCAAGGCCCGCAATCTGCGCTCAATCCGGCAGAGCTCTATCGCAAAGGTCTGGGCGCGCTCGACGACTACGTGCATGCCGCGCGCGACGGCCACAGCTTCGCAACGCTCGACGCCGCTCAGCAGGACGAGATTCTGCAAGGGCTCGAAGCGGGCAAGATCGCGCTCGGCGCCGGCGTTGACGCGCAGACCTTCTTCGAGCAGCTGCTGCAGGACGTGCAGCAGGGTTTCTTCGCGGACCCGATCTACGGCGGCAACCGCGACATGTGCGCATGGAAGATGATCGGATTCCCCGGCGCGCGCTACGACTATCGCGATTGGGTCGGCCGGCACAACGAACCGTATCCGCTGCCGCCCGTCAGCATCGCCGGGCGCGCCGAGTGGACGCCGAAATCCGGCTGACGACGATGGCGCGACGACTCCCTGCAAAAGATGTCGTGATCGTCGGTCTCGGCTGGACCGGCTCGATCCTTGCGAACGAGCTCACGGACGCAGGGCTCGAGGTGCTCGCCATCGAGCGCGGCCCATGGCGCAACACCGCCACCGACTATCCCCCCAATGCCGCGCAGGATGAGCTGCGCTACCGCATCCGTCACGAGTTGTTTCTCAGGCCGGAGCAGACGACATTCACCTTCCGCAACAAGATGGACGAGACGGCCCTGCCGATTCGCACGTGGGGCGCATTCATGCCGCCGAACGGTGTTGGCGGCGGCGGCGTGCACTGGAATGCAGAGACGTGGCGCTTCCTGCCATCGGATTTCGTTCTCCGCACACATCTCACGCAGCGCTACGGCGCGCGCTTCCTGCCTCAGGACATGACCATTCAGGACTGGGGCGTGACGTACGACGAGCTCGAGCCACACTACGACGCGTTCGAATATCTGTGCGGCACGTGCGGAACGGCTGGAAATCTGAAAGGACAGATCCAGGACGGCGGCAATCCGTTCGAGGGTTCGAGGTCGCGGCCCTATCCGAACCCGGCACAGCCGCAGCCGTTCAGTCACACGCTGTTTGCCAAGGCCGCGCGCGAGCTCGGCTACAAGCCCTTCCCGCAACCCTCGGGGAACATGTCTCGCGCCTACGTCAACCCGCTCGGCGTGCGGCTCGGCCCGTGCACGTACTGCGGCTTCTGCGAGTGGTTCGGCTGCGGCAACTACTCGAAGGCGAGCCCGCAGACGACGATCCTGCCGGTGCTGGTGCGCAAGCCGAACTTCGTCGCGCGCGACAACTGCGAAGTCACACGCATCAACATGGATGCATCGGGCCGCCGCGCAAAGGGTGTCACGTTCGTGGACACGAGCGGTCAGGAATGGGAGCAGCCCGCGCAGCTCGTCATTCTCGCCGCGTACACCATCTTCAACGTGCAGCTGCTGATGCTTTCGGGGATCGGCAAGCGCTACGACCCTGCGAAGAACGAAGGCGTCATCGGTCGCAACTTCACGCACCAGACGATCTCGGACGTCGTCAGCTTCTTCGACAAGTCGAAGTTCGTGTTCAACCCGTTTATCGCCTCGGGCGCGATCGGCATGTGCATCGACGAATTCAACGGCGACAACTTCGATCACGGACCGCACGGCTTCGTCGGCGGCGGCTACATGGGACAGGTGCAGACGAACGGACGGCCCATCGAGACCACGCCGGTTCCGCCCGGCACGCCGCGCTGGGGCGCGAAATGGAAGCAGGCAGTCCGCGACAACTATCAGTGCGCGCTCAAGCCGGGCACGGGCGTTCACGGCAGCATGTACAGCTATCGCGACGTGTATCTCGATCTCGATCCGACGTATCGCGATCGCTTCGACCGGCCGCTCGTGCGGATCACGATGGACTTCCACGACAACGAGCTGAAGCAGAACGCCTTTCTCACCGACAAGTTCGCGGAGATCTTCACCGCGATGGGCGCGAAGCAGGTCGTCAAGGAATATCGCAAAGGGCCCTACGACATCACGAAGTACCAGACCACGCATCTCTGCGGCGGCGCGGTGATGGGAACGGACCCGAAGACGAGCGCGCTGAACCGCTATCTGCAGAGCTGGGACGTGCCGAACCTCTTCGTGATGGGCGCATCGGCATTCCCTCAGAATGCCGGATACAACCCGACGGGAACGGTGGCGGCGCTTGCCTACTGGTCGGCGAAAGCGATTCGCGAGCAGTACCTGAAGAATCCGGGGCCACTCGTGCATGCGTGATCGTGCGCTCGCACTCTTCGCTTCCGCGGCTCGCAGCCGGCCGGCTTCCGCGTGTGCGTGCGCGCTCGCGTGCGCAGCCGTGGCGCTGCTCGGGTGCGCGGCTGCTCGTGCGCAGCTCGTGCCCGACAGCCAGGACTTCGCCATCATCGAACGGGGACGCTATCTCGCGACGGTCGCCGACTGCGCCGCGTGCCACACCGATCCCGCAACGAAGCAGCCGTTCGCGGGCGGGCAACCAATCGAGACACCGTTCGGGATCGTGCGCGCCGCCAACATCACGCCCGATGCGCAAACGGGCATCGGCAACTGGAGCGACGACGACTTCGACGCCGCCGTACGGCGCGGGCGCATGCCGGACGGCGGTCACCTTTATCCAGCAATGCCCTATCCGTACTTCGCGCGCATGAGCAAGGACGACGTGCTTGCGATGCGCGCCTATCTGCGCACGGTCCCGGCCGTATACAATCCCGTCAAGACCGATCAGCTCCCTTTTCCGCTCAGCATCCGCGCCGGCATGGCGCTCTGGAATGCGCTCTACTTCGAGCCCGGTGAATTCGAGCCGGACGCCGGCCAATCGGCGCAGTGGAATCGCGGCGCCTATCTCGTCCGCGGCCCGGGCCATTGCGGCGCTTGTCACACGCCCAAGACATTTCTGGGCGGCGACAAGAGCGACCGCCGCCTCGAGGGCTACGCCATCCAGGGCTGGTTCGCACCCAACATCAATGGCGGCAACGGCGGCATCGCGAACTGGTCCGTCACCGACATCGCGGAGTATTTGCAGAAGGGCCACAATCGCTTTGCGGCGGCGTCGGGCCCGATGCAGGAGGTCGTCGAACGATCCGGATCGCAGATGACATCGGGCGACGTCGAAGCGATAGCGACCTACCTCGAGCAGCAGCACTCGGAAGGGGCCGGCGGCAGCGCCACGGTCGTAGCGGCAAATGATCCGCGGATGGCCGCAGGGTCCGCGATCTACACGGACCTCTGCTCCGCGTGCCACAAGAAAGACGGCAGCGGCGTCGCGTATCTCATTCCGAATCTCGCGGGCGCGGCGTCGGTCGCGGCGCGTGACCCGACGAGTGTGCTGCGTGTCCTGATCAGCGGAGCGCAAAGCGCGGCAACGGCGGCCGAACCCACTGCGCCCGCGATGCCGGCGTACGGACGGCAACTCAACGATGCGCAGATTGCGGCGGTGGCCACTTACGTCCGCAACAGTTGGGGCCATGCAAGCACGCCGGTGAGCGCCGGCGAGGTCGGCAAGCAACGCAAGCGGCTCTCCGCCGACTGATGGCTCTCGGGTCTCGGCCTAGCTGCGAATCCGTGATCGCCGCGCCGACCGCTCTGCCACGTCGGGAGAGCGCCTGCCGAGCATGCGGGCCGCCGGCCTTCATCAGATCAAGTGGCGTCGCATACTCGGTCGCGAGGCGTGTAGGAGAGCCGCCTGCCAAGCACGCTGGTGGCCCGCCGCGTCCGTCACACCCAGGGCGCGGCAACCCTCTCGCTCGGCAAGCGTTTAGATGGATCATCACCAAGCGGGGGCATCTGTATGAACACGGGCAACCTTTCTTCGACGGAACGTACGGGTTCCGCGCTCATCGGAGCGCTGCTGGCAGGACTGAGCCTCACCCGGCGCGCGCCAATCGCGCTCCGCGCGGCGAGTGCCATCGGCGCCGGCGCCCTCGTTCTCCGAGCGCTCTCCGGGCATTGCGCCGTGAAGGCGGCACTCAAGGGCCAGAGCACGCTGACCGAGGGCATTCGCGATCAGCTGCGGGGCCTTGGATCCGATGCTCTCGTTCAGAGTCATGGCCGGCCCGGCTCTGCCCTGCACACCTCGCGAACCGAGGCCGTGGACGAAGCGGTCGAGGAGTCCTTCCCCGCGAGCGATCCGCCGGCATCGCGACTGCCCGACGAGCCGCCGAGCAACGCAGAGGAAAAGTGGAAAGCGGCGCGCGCTGCCGGCCAAGCATGATGCGCCGGTGAGCGCCGTACGCCGAGCGTAGCGGTTGTTCTCGCTCGAACCTGAGCAGAGTGCTCGAGCCTCAGAAGAGGATCGACGCGGCCACCGAGTACGTCGTCCCGGTCTGCCCGCCGACATAGAACCCGAACACGCTGCTCACCGCCGAGCGGGTCACGTCGATGATCTGCGCATTCACGCGCGCCTTGCGTGTGCCGAAGGGATAGAAGTTGCCGCCGATGATGTACTCGTGGGAGGTGTCGAACCCCGCGTCCTTGTCCCCGTAGACCCACGACGTCGCCGCATACAGCTCGAGTTTCTGCTTGATGGGAAAGAACGCGGCCTGCACGTAGAAACCATGATCGTCGATCTTGCTCACCGGCAACGGCCCGTCCGCGACGAAATGATCGAGCGAGCGCCAGTAGAGCTCGGTCTGCAGGAACATGCCGCGGTACTTGAATCCGAGATCCGCGGACCATGACTCCCAGTCCGCTTCGGCGACGCTGACTCCGGGCGCGAGCGCTCCGGGTTGAAACAGCAACACGCTGTCGGCGAGCCGCACCTGCGTGTTCTCGGGGGTGTGGTCGGTCAGCTCCTGACTGTTCTCGCGGCTGCGGATGCGAAAGAAGCCGAAGCGCGTCGCGAGCTGCTCGTGGTATTCCCAGTCGCCATACGCGCCGTTCGGCCCGAACTCGTGCGTCGTCGGCATCCACCACAGCCCGAAGCCCGTTCCGAGATCACGGCTGAGCTGCGAGGCCGTGACGCCGAGCTGACTGAGATTGTTCGCCGTGGCCAGGTGATACCACAGCCCCGGCAGGATCTCGCCATTGGCCCAAAACGTGCCGGTGAAACTGCCGCGGAAGAACTCGTCCGCCATCACGCGATCGTTTGCGAGCCACAGCGGATGCGAGCCCATCACCGAGCGCGAGCCGCCGAGCGTGTTGATCCCGGCATACAGATTGAACTTCTTGTTGAACTGGTATCCCAGAAAGCCGTACAGCGTCGTCTGATCGGTCGACATCACGGTCCACACGGTGATCTGGTAGCGCAGCTTCGGCGAATAGAACCACCCCTTCACGTGGATCATCGCGCGATGGAACTGGATGTCGCGCCGCGTATCGATCGGATGCTCGTTGCCGAGGTGATCGACGAAGCTCTGCTCGGCGGGCCGCTGGTCGATGTAGCGCACGAGCGCATACGCGCTCATCGCCACCTGCCCGAGGTCGGACTCGTAGAGCGAGATGCCCTGACCGCTCGTGTCGAGCGCGCCCCATGTGGGGCGCTCCTCTTCGATCATCGACTGACCGCTCATCCAGCGATCGCGATTCGAGGCACCGGCGGTTCGAGCGGGTTTCTCTTCCGGCACGCTCTGCTTCGCCGGCGCGGCGGCAGCGCGCCCGAGCGTGAATTCACCGCCGCACCCGTTCGTGACCCACACACCCGAGTCGTCATAGCCCCACGTGTGTCCGAGCACGCACGCACCCTCGCCCGTCGAGCGCAGCAAGGCCACACCGCCCGAGACATCCGCCGGGCAATGCTTGCGGGCGCCCTCCGATTGACACACCAACACCTGCGGCTTCACGTCCTGCGGCGTCTCGGCGCCCATGATGAGGGTGGCTCGGAACGCAGCTCCGACCAGCAGGCATAGGGTCGGTGCGCATCGCGTGAGGCCTGCGGATCGCTTCCCGGGCATGTCGTGAGGCTATGCGCCACCCCGCGCGCGCGACTATTGCCCCAAGGGTAAACGCTCAGAACTGATCGAAGAACGAGGTCGCCGCCTGGATGCAGAACGCCGGCACGAGCAGCGCGTGATAGTTCTCGCCGACCCACTCTCGGCCCTGAATCCATTTCAGGATCTTCTTCGTTTCGGCGAAGCGCTTTTTGATGTTCTTGTACGGCCCGCCGCGCGAGGCGGGAGAATCCACATCGAGCGTGAGGATGTAGCTCTCGGGCGCCGTCATCGCCCAGTAGCCTTCCATCAATTGGGTGTTCTCGTAGAACACCACCGGATCTTCGTCGCCGGCACACATGAGCAGCGGCGAGGTGGGCACCCAGTTCCGCAGATCGTTGTACTTCAGCGCTTGCCGGAACGGGTTTGCCGGAGCCTCGGGTGGCAGACCCGTCGTGGTGTTCGGAAATCCGCCGTCGGGAGCGGCGAGCGCATCCTGGATGTAGGCGAGCCGAAACTCGTTCGTGATCAGATTGTCCGGACCGAAGCCCCGTCCATCCGCAGGTGTCATCGCCGCGAGGTCTGGTGTTGGCGGAGTGCTGCTGAAGACCGTGCCGTTCGGCATCGAGCCCTGTGCGATGAGCGTGTCCGTTCCCACCGTGCCCGGCAGCAGACCCGCCGCCGATACGTACTTCGGCTCGAACACGCCGGCGTAAGACAGATCCAGGCTCCCGTACGCATGCTGGTAGCTCGAGGACAGCATCAGGAACTCCTCGACTGCGCCCGCGCCCACGTCGCCGAGGAACATCGCATCGGCGAATGCGGACAACGCATAGGGTCCCGACATCGGCGCGGACGCGGTGACCGGGATGCCCGCCGCCTGCAGCGCGCGGTGCGTCGCCATCGCGACGTATCCGCCTTCCGAGTAGCCAGTCACGAAGAGCTTGCCATTCTCTGCGGCGCCGAGCGCGGCAAGTGAAGCGCGCGCCGCGGTCAGCGCATCCATCATGTCGGCCGATTGCTGATCGGCGTTCATGAACGGGTGGTAGTCGAGTGTCGACGAGTCGTAGCCTGCGTAGTTGGGAGCCACGACGATGTAGCCGCTGCCTGCAAGCGCCAGTCCGAGCAGCACGCCCTCATACGCGTTACTGCCATTGAAATCCGCAATGTTGAACGTCTTGAAATTGCGCTTGCCGTGCGCGTACAGCGCCACCGGTCGCGGACCCTGGCACACGGGATCGTCGCCGGTCGGAATCATCAGCGCGCCCGACGCCGTCGTGGGCTCACCGCGGCCGCCTACGGTCCCGTATCGCAGTTGATAGACGGCGACCGCGCACTTCGGCTCGAAGATGCGCTTCAAGAGCCATTGCGTGATCGTCCCGTCGCTGATCTTGGAGAGCAGATCGGACTCGGAGTAGACCCCGATCTGTTGCGGCGCTTCGAGGACTTGCCCGCGTGCGGGCGGTGGCGGCGTCGTTTCGGTCTGGGCGACGCTCGAGCCGCTCGCGACGGCGAGGGTGATCAGCAACAGCGCACGAGCAGAATTCATGGCAGCCCCCTGCTTGCGACCGCTCGCTCGCAGTTCGCCACAGATGTGCGCGCTCGCCAATACGACCATGGCACTAGAAGGAATAGCCGAGCGACGTCACGATGCCGTAGTCCTCTTGCGCCGAGCTCGGGTCCGGCGGCTGGCTGTCGTAGTCGTAGTAGGTCGACAGGTCGATGAAGAAGTCGGAGACGATCTCGCGACGCAAGCTCAGGTTCACCGCGGCGCGGTAGCGATGCGCCTCCGTAAAGCTCGGAAACAGGAACGCGCTCGACGTGAGACTCGTCTCTGGCGATTTGAACTGGAAGACGCGCCAGCTCGCGCCGACGAGGCCCTCGACGCTGGTGCGCGTCCCCGCCGTGCCCGTGATCCACTCCTGATTCGCCACGCTGCCGAGAATCACGGCGACTTCGCTGCTCGCCCTTTGCCGCACGTAGTAGCCGAACCCACCGCCCAGCTGCACGCGGCCTTCGATGCCGAGCTCTTCGTTGCGTTCGAACGAAGTGAGCCCGAGCCAGAACTTGCGCTGCGGCCGGAGCCACTGATAGCTGAACGCGATACTGTCGCGCGCCAGCGTGCCCTCTTCGGGAGAGGTGGTCGAGGTCGCATCGGCACGCAGCCCCATGACGACCCGCGGCGCGCGATACGACGCATCGAAGTGTCCCGTGAGGATGCTGATGTCGCTCGACTTCGTGAAGTTGTATCCGAACGAGAGCGAGCCGTTGATGCGCTCGAGCCAACGTTTCTCGATCTGTGCGATGCGCGCCACTTGCTGCAGCCCAAGCTCGGTGCGCTGCGCGGCCGCACCGACCTCGATGTTCCGGCCGTCTGCTGCGGGACTCAGCTTGCCGTAATAGTGCGCGCCGGCCACCGACTCCACGTCGAACGTGTAGTCGCTGCGCAAGCCCGCCACCGCCCGCCATTCGACGCTCAGCGTGCCGATATCGGCAGTCTTGAATTTGAGCTTGCCGTATTCGAGCGCGACGACCTCGCCGGTGATGCGGTCGCCATTCTTCAGCGTCAGGACGTCGGTCTTTTCGCGCGCGCCCGCGGCGCCTTGCAGCAGCAGCAGCGAGAGACACGCCGCACCTTGTGCCACGAGCCTCCCGCGTGCCACGACGGCGCTCGCACGGAACCCCGCCGCGAGTGCTAGCGATTCACCGGCTGCGGCGCCAAGGGATTGGCGCCGAGCGCGATCGAGATGTCACGAATCGCCTTCTGCGCGCGCACGCTGTTGCCCGCCTTGTCCAACGGCGGCGAGACCACGGCAATGCCGAACTTCCCAGGCGACACCGCGATGATCCCGCCGCCGACGCCGCTCTTCGCCGGCAAGCCGGTGTGGTAGTACCACTTGCCGGAATCGTCGTAGAGACCGGCCGTCGCCATCACAGCGAGCACTTCCGGCACGTTCTCGGTCTTCATCACGCGCTTCTTCGTGATGGGATTGACGCCGCCGTTGGCGAGCGTCGCGGCCATCGTCGCCAGGTCCTTCGCATTTACGCCGACCGAGCACTGCTTCGTGTAGATGTCGGTCGCGCGATCCGGATCGCTCTTGATGTGGCCGTACGCGTACATCAATCGGCCGATGGCCTGATTGCGCTGGTTGGTTTCGGCCTCGGACTTGTAGACGTCCTCGAGCACCTTCAGCTGGCGGCCTGCGAAATCGTTGTACGTGTGCAGGATGTTGTTCCAGATCTGGTCGTAGCTCCCGCCGCTCACCATGCTGGTCGCGGCGATGGCGCCCGGATTCACCATCGCGTTCATTTCCGCGCCCTTGTGCTTCTCGATCGCATCGATCGAGTTGAACACATCGCCGGTCGCATCCACGCCCATGTTGTTCTCGATGGCCGCCGGCCCCTGATCCTCGATGACGCGCGCCATCGTGAACACCTTGGAGATCGACTGGATCGAGACTTCCGAGGCGACGTCGCCCTTGTTGTAGGTCTTGCCATCGACGGTGACGAGCGCAATGCCGTAGATCTTCGGATCGACCTTGGCAAGCGCGGGAATGTAGTCGGCGTTGGCGCCTTCCTTCAGATCCTTGTACTTGTTGTACGCCGCGTCCATGGCCGCGTTGATCTGGGCGTCGGTGGGTGCTCCCGCGTACACGATGGCGGAGGCGAGCAGGCCGCATGCGGCCAGCGTGATTTTGCGAACGGGTGCTGACATGGCTGTATCCCCGAAATCAAGATGAGAAATCCTTGCTGCTGAAGCTGTACTTGAAGCTCACCTGCACGCGATAGTCGTCGCCCGTCGCACCGTTGTTGTCGGTGCGGCGGCCCCAGAGACCTTCGACGCCGATGAGCATCTTCTCTCCGGGGTAGTACAGGAGATTGACCGAGGCGTACTCGCCCTTGAAGAACGCATCGGGAGTCTGCAACGTCGTGTTCTCCACCTGCGTGCGCGAGTAACCGAAGGAACTGCTGAATTTCTCGCTCCAGTAGAGATCGTAGTAGGCGATGACGCCGAGGAGCGGCACGGCTTTCGGCTTGATCGCCCCATTGACGTCATCGGGCGCGAGATCGACGCCGCCGTCGTTCATGTAGCTCGCGATGCCCTCGCCGTACACCACGCCCAGAATGATCTTGTCCTTCTGTCGCAGGTTGAAGGAGGAGCCGAGGTCCGCTCCCCAGCCGGTGCGATGGTTCTTCGGCTCGTTGTTGGGCGTGCCGAGCGTGTCGAAGCCGATGCGCCGCGCGATCGCCCCGAGCAGCACGTGGCCCCAATCGCCGCTGAAGCGCAATTGTGCCGTGATGTCCGGAGCCTTCTCGTCGTTGCGGATGTTCGCACCCAGGCCCGGATCGAGAATACGCACCTGCCCGGGATCGATGTCGTTGCCCGGCTTTTCGATCGCGACCGCAAAGCTGGTGTCGCCGGAGATGGGCGTCCAGCGAATCTGCGGCGTGCGCAGGAAGACCATGCCCGCCGGTCCCCAGTAGTCGACCACGTTCGGGAACAGATCGATGTCCATGAACAGCGAGTTCGTCTGCCCACCGAGGAACTGCCGCCACTGGCCATAGATGTGACGCGGGCGAATGGTGAACTGTCCGGCATCGACGCCGACGCCGAAGAGGTCGAACTCGAACTTGGCGTACAGCTCGCTGCCTTCCACGGGCAGCGTGCCCTGCACCCCGAGTCGACTCTGCTTCGCGCTGACGCTCGCCTGCCCGTCGCTGCCGAATTGGCCTTCGGTGGTCGGGATCTTCGAGGGACGCAATGTGTCTTCCCACGCGGGGTCCACGCGCTTGAAGTCCTGGATGTAGTCCACCTGCGCGAAGCCGTAGACCTCGAAGCTCTTCTCGGGATCGGCGGCGTGCGTCGGGGCCGTGAGAACCAGCGCGCCCAGAGCAGGGAGCGATATCGACAGTCTTCGTGCAAATCGAGTGACGCTTCCCATGAGCCCTCCAACCCTGTCTTGCCGCGCGCAGGACCACGCTCCAATGGCGTAAGTGTTCACGAGCCCAGGCAGCGTCCTATTGGACCTTGGACACCTGTACTGCGGGACAGGTGGTGGTACCACTGCTAGAACAAGCTCTTCAGAAGGAGCGCGGCGACTTGTCGCGGCGTGTAGATGGTCAGGAGCAGCGGCGCGAGCGGCGCAACGGTCGCGAGCGCGAGTTGCAGCACAGTTCGATTGCTCACGGCGATCAGTCGCATGCCCGAAATGGTTGCGTAGCTGTTGGCGAGATCCGCCAGCGACTGAATATCTCCGCTACCCAGCAGCGGATCGTTCTCGGCGGCAGCGCCACGGATCCACTTGCTGTCGAACTGGCGTACGTAGCGTTGCGCCAGCGCACCGTACTCGCTGAGGCCGGCGCGCTTGACTCGAAACAGCGTCGGGACGAAGACCAGCATCGGCGACAATGCGACGGCCAGCACCAGCGCGGTCACGACGAACAGCTCCTGCCAGTAGTCGACGAGCTGCCGGTCCTGGAACAGTATTCCCGAGGCCGCGACACCCGCAAACAGCGCCCCGTGCGCGACCAGCAGCGGCATGAGCGCATAGGTCGAGATGCCGAGGAAGCCGAGCCCGCCGCAACGATCGGGATGGCTGGGCACCAGGTCGAGTCCCGCCCGCGCCACCTTCCAGAGGAACCCGGTCCAGATGAGCAGACGGTAATACCAGCGAAACAGCAGGAACTGAAAGAGCGGCAGACTGACGAGCACGTACCACCAGCCGGCAAAGGTGATGCCCGCGCGCGCGCCGGTGTGCCGGTACCAAGTATCGATCTGAAGCGCACCGACATGCCTCCAGATGAACGTGATGCCCACCGCGTACACGAAGATGAGCAACAGCACTTCGGCGACGGCGGAATTTCGCAAGCGCAGCGCCGACGCGGTTGCGGCCTCGAGCAGCGGTCGCGCACGCTCGGGCACGAGACCCCGATCCACGAAGACCCGCGACGTGACGCTCAATTGCTTGTGAACCGAGATCTCCGCGGCGATCAACAACGGTAGCGCGACCAGCAGGCGCGCATGCACGTCGACAGCGAGCAGAAACGGCTGCACGGCTCCACCGAGCACACTGCCATCGACGATCGACAGGATGAGAAGCGGCAGCCACGCGACAGCCGTGAGAACGATGATCCGTCGGACGACCAGCTCGAGAGTGGGCCCGCACAGATGTGTGCGCCGGTACGTCTGATAGAGCGGCCCGCCCAGGACGACCGAAAAGTCATGCGGCTCGGCGGCTCGCGTCGACGCGCTCATCGTTCCTCAATAGCGCCAGATCGCTCCGACTTTGACCTGGTCCCAGCCCGGCGTGCCGCTCGCGTGGCTGATGTCGAACCACTGGTGCTCCCAGGTGAAGCGCATCGTGAAGTAGTCGGTGATGTCCCAGCGGGCGCCGAGACCGGCCTGGTAAGTGAAAGAGTCCACCGACTTCGTCGGCTGATAGGGTGTGCAGATCTGGCCCCACCAGGGGTCCCACCAGCAGCCCACCTGGACTTGTCCGGTCGGAATGTTGGTATCGATCCACGCGTAGCCGATTCCCGCGCTGACGAACGGCGTGAGCGGACCCTCGAGCAGGTTCCAGATGCCGTTGATGCGGAACGCGAACGATTCCATGTCGCCGCGCACATCGGCCGACAGGCCCGGGAACGAGGCGGATTGCAGCGTGCCGTGATAGTTGGTCTTGGCCCAATCGAGGATGAACTGCAGCTCCCATTTCGGATTGAAGCGCCAGCCGAAGTTCAGCGACGCGCCGATGTCGTCGTCCATCTTGATCCGGGAGCCGCCGTCGAAGTCGGTCGTGTTGCTCAGCTGATAGAGAACGTCGATGCCGAACTCGCCCCCGGGCTCGCGCGTGCTCGACTGCGCAAGTCCGATCGAAGGCAAACCGAGGATCGCAGTGCCTGCGGCCGCCCATATCAGCTGTTGACGTTTCATGCGGAAGCTCCTGCGCCGTTGCTTTTGCTTGCTAGATTCAGCGGCGGCGCGCGCTGCCGCCATTGGCCTTAGGGACCATGTGCCCGTTGCGTCGTCGCGACGACCGGCGGCGTCGGCTCGAACAGTCGCGCGTCGTACGCAAGCGTGGCGAGCTGCACGACCGAGCGAATTCCGAGCTTCTTGCGAATCGACGTGCGGTGCAGTTTGACCGTGCGCGTCGTGATGCCGAGCGCCGCCGCAATCTCTTTGTTCAACTGCCCGTCGAGCACCTGCCGCACGACTTCGCGCTCGCGCCCCGTGAGCGTCGCGAATCTCCTGCGCACCTCGAGCGCCTTCGCGCGCTCCTCTTGCGCCATCGTTGCGTGATCCAGCGCGCGCTGCACCACCTCCCGCAGGTTCTGCTGCACGGCGCGCGTGAAATACACGATCGGCAAGCTCACGCCGCGGATCGCGAGCTCGCCTTGCAGATCGAGGACGCTCAGCTCCGGCATCGCGAGATCCGCGAGCACGCAGCCGCGCGAGTCGGACGCGACCGCCTCGAGAAACTGCCGGGCCGATGCAAAGCTGTGCACGTCCATTCCCGACGCGCTCAGCGTCGGCGCTTGCGAGGTGACGAACGCGCTGTCGTCATCCAGAAAGTAGATCGCTGCGTGGCCGTTCATGAGTGCTACTTCTCCGGTTGGGCTGCGACATGCGACCGCTCCCACGCGCGCACCTTCAGCCGTGCCGCATCGAAGAGTCGCTCGTAGTTGAGCTTCCGCACCTTCTCGCGCGCGTCCGGTGTGAGCTGCTTCCAGAGCGGCTCGTACATGACGTACACCTTCAGGTATTGCTGCTGATCCTTGGGCGCGACTTCGTCGGTGCCGAAGAGGAAGCGATCTGGATAGTCGTTGAGGAAGGCGGCAGCGCGGGCCGTGATCTGCGGATCCGCGATGACGTACTTGGCCACCTCGTCCCACGAGATGTCGAAATACACGTGACGCAGCGAGGGATCCTTCACGATGTCGCCCACGATCGCAGCCATCTGACCCGGCGCGCGCTCGGTCGCCGGCGCCGAGCCGGAGGACTGAACGGGATGCACCACGCGTCCGAGCCCCATGTGAGCCCAGATGATCGTCGTGCCCGGGTGCCGACGCAGCAGGTCCTTCATCTGCTGCAGGTACACGGGCGGTGTTCCCTGCTTGGCGAACGGCATGTCGATGTCGTTGTGCAGGATCACGACCATGCCCGCCTCGCCCGCAAAATCCAGAATGCGATCGAGCGCCGGGTTCACGAGGCTCGCCGTCTCGCCGGCGATCTTCGACGAAACGAACTCCTTGTGGATCGAGAACTCGCCGATACCGGAGAACACGCCGGGAAAAGTGTGCAGCACGCGCTTGATGTGCTCGACTGCGTACATGTCCGCAGGATTGAAGCCGGTGATCATCGGATCGAATCGCGCGCGCTGCTCGGGAGGCAGCGAGAGGTAGGCCGTCGCGATGTAGGCGTCGGTGAACGAGTAGTAGTAGAGCGGCGCGTCGGACTGCAGGTAGTAAGTCGGCGCGAAGTCTCCCGAATTGGCGTACGACCAGGTCTGCTGCAGCGGAATGCCGAAGAGCGCGACGCGCCCGACGCGATTCCCCATGATCGTCAGGAACCGGTGAATGTCCGTTCCTTCCTGGACGTAGTTGGTCAGATGAAAATGCGAGTCGTTGAAGTCATACGTCGCAGGGGCGGCGCGGGCGCCCGCGACGGTAACGGCTAGCAACGTGGCGAGCAGCGAAACAGCCGGCCGCGTCGCGAGCGCGCGCGCAGGCATCACGTCTTCCCTTTGCCGTTCAACTTGTCGAGCGCATTGCGCAGTCGTCTGGCCCAGTCATCGAGCACGATCTGCGCATCGGCACGGTTCGTCGCCGCGTTGGTCCAGGTCATGTGACCGCCCATGCCGCCTGCCGTGCGCGCGTCCACGACGCGCGCGAGAATCTGGCCGGTCGGCCCATCGCGAATCTCCATGACGAGCGTCATGCGCCCGGCCTCGGTCGTGTACGTACGCGATCGTCCAGGCGTCATGACATCCGGCGCGTTGATGTAGAGATCGATGATGGCGGGCAGCACACGCATCGTGTCGTCCTGCGGCTGGTCGACGAGCGGATAGCCACCCTTTTCGAGCTCTTCCGCGAAACTCTGGCGGAAGAGGCGCGCGAGCTCCGCCTTGATCTTCTGCAGATCCTCGGCGTCTAAATGTCGCGATAGATCGCGCGTTTGATTCGGATCCCACTCCTTGGCGAAAGCGACCTCCAGCGGGTCGATCATCACCGTTTTGTAAGGCGGAAACTGTACGTTGGGCCGCACGTAAACGTTGTCGATGCCTTTCACTTCGCGCCGCTGCAACCCGTCCCACTCCGCGGGCGGTTTCTTGCTCGACGGTGTGGCGCATGCCGCAATCACAGCTATGCAGAGAACCACGATGGTTCGACGCCAATTCGGTGTGCACATGGTCGTAGCTCCTCGATCGCAATGACGTTACGGCCACGTGCCGAATTCGCCATTGGACCAAGGGACGACGCTGCGCTACAGCCAACGGCGGGCCGGGGATACGTCCAAGGTCCACTACAGCGTCCGCCGGCAGTCTCGAAAATCACTGCACCGTGAAGTGGATCGAGAACGCGCCGGGGTTTCGCAAGAGACGTGAGTGCGCTCGCGCGCTGCTCATCGGGCTGTTCGCAGCGTGCTATTGCCTTCTTGCAGGCTGCCTGTTCGCGAGCACCCGCAGCCAGCAACAACGGATTGCCGACGACTACCGGCGCGCGCAGAGCGACGGCGGCAAGCGCTCGGTGTTCGCGGGACTCACCGTCGCCGGCGAAATCGTGTCGCTGGACGATGCCCGCTTCAGCCGCAAAGCGGCCGAACTCGGGTTCTGGCGGCCGCTCGACTCGGTGGCTACGACGCATCCCGGCATCTATTTCCTTGCGCCCTTCGACGCCGCGCGCGTCCCGGTGCTATTCGTGCATGGGATGAACGGCACGCCCGCCGATTTCGAGTACCTCGTGCAGCATCTCGACCGGTCGCGCTTCCAAGCATGGGTGTACAGCTATCCCTCGGGCGCAAAGCTCGAAGCCATCGCCGACCATCTCGACCACACGATCCGAGAATTGCATGCGCGCTGGCATTTCGGACCTATCGCGATCGTCGCGCACAGCATGGGTGGCCTGGTCGCGCGCGGCTTCATCCTGCGTCACGCGCACACTGCGCCTGCGGATTCGATGCCTCTCCTGGTCACCATCTCGACGCCCTGGGAAGGCCACCCTGCTGCCGAGCGCGTTCCCCCAATGGTGAACATCTGGCGCGACATGGTCCCCGGCAGCGTCTACCTCACGAGCCTCTTCACTGCGCAACTGCCCCCAACGACACGTTACTACCTCTTCTTCACGTTCAGCGATCGCACCGTGACGGTCGCGAGTCAGCTATCGGCAGCGGCGCAGGAAGAAGCGGTGCGCGTGATCGGCTTCGACGACACGCATGCCGGTGTACTGCGCGACCCGCAAACCGCCGTGCTGCTGAATCAGCTCCTCAGCGCCACCTTCCCAGGACCGCAACTCCAATGATCACTTCATCCCGCCTCTCGATTTCGCTATTCGTGAGCACGCTGCTGCTGACGAGCTGCGCGTCCCAAGAATTCGTGTCCACTTGGAAAGACCCCGCCGCCGCACCGCTACAGCTGAAAGGCGCGAAGGTCGCCGCGGTCGTGATGGTCAAGGACGAGTCGATGCGCCGGCCCGCGGAGGATGCGCTTGCGCGCGAGATCACCGCGCGCGGTGCGCAAGGCGTTCCGATGTACACGCTCATGCCCGGAGGCGACCCGGCCGACGAATCGGCCGCGCGCGCGGCGTGCGAGGCCGCGGGCGTGCAGGGCATCGTCGTGTTCAAGCCCACCGCAGTCGACAAGCAGGTCGAGACGAAGCCCGTCACCTCGCTCGAGCCCACCTACGGTAGTTATTGGGGCGGCTACTACAGCGCGGGCTGGGGCACGTCGTATGCCCCGGTCACCGTCGGCGAGGAGATCGACATCAAGCGCGTCGTGACCGTCGAGACGCGCGTCTATTCGCTGCGCCAGAACAAGCTCGTGTGGAGCGGACAGAGCAAGACCACGAATCCGGAGGACGTCGACACCGAAGTGAGGAAGCTCGCGAGCGCCACCGCGGCGCAGCTGCAGAAGGAAGGACTGTTGCGCAACTGAGGCGCCACGGGCCGGCGTCGTCAGAGGTCGGGGCCGATTGCGATGTGATACCGGATCTTGTCGCCGAGGTCGCTCTCCACGGGCTTCGCGAGATCCACGCGCACGACGCCGATGGGCGAGCGCCAGCGCACGCCGAAACCGGCGCCGACGTTCCACCTGAACCGCTCGGTGCGGAAGGCGTCGCCGCCATCCACGAACAGCGCCATGCCCCATTTGGGCGTGAAATAGCGCTCGACCTCGACGCTTGCGACGGCGAGGTGGGTGCCACCGATGACCTCGCCGGCCGAGTTCGTCGAGCCGATCTGCTGATAGTCGAAGCCGCGAATGGAGCGGTCGCCGCCCGCGAAGAAGCGCAGGTCCGGCGGCAGCTCGTCGAAATCGTTCACGGTCATGGTGCCGAGCGTGGCGCGCAAGATGAGCCGCTGCCGCGGGCCGAGCGGGCGGATGTACTTGCCGTCCGCGAACAGCTGCACGAACGATGTGTCGCTCAGAAACTTCTCGGGCCCTGCGCGCAGTACATACGCGAGCGAATAGCCGTTTCGCGGAAAGGAGAGATCGTCGGCCCTCTTGCGCGCCAGCGACGCCTCCGCGTAGAAGAGCTTCGAATAGTTCTGCGTCTCCGCGATCTCGAACGTTCCCGCGAGATAGACCAGACCGAGCGTGCGGGTGTATCCGTGCCATTGGCGCAGCTCGTTGGTCGAGACGCGCGTGTTGCGGGAGTGGCTGGTGTCGGTGTCCTCGTTCTTGTAGCTGACTCCGAAATTGAAGCTGCGATCGTTGGGACCCGGCAGCGGGACGAGGTAGCGGGCGCTGGCGATCTGGCGACGCTGGGCCCAGTCGATGTCCATGCCGGCCTTGTGTCCCGCAGAGTTGATCCAGCGCTTCTGCTTGCCGATCTGGACGCCGAACCCCGTGTCCGTGGTGATGTAGACGGACGCCGTGTAGATCGTCGGCTTCGCCGGCGTCACGTCGACCCGAATCGGAACCTCGAGCGAGTCCTTGTTCGACAGGTCGGGCTGCGTCGTGATGGTGGCGAAATAATCGGCATTCGCGAGCCGCTGCTGCAGGCCAATGACTTCGTCCTGCGAGAAGTAATCGCCCTCCTTCCATGGGATGAAGCGCTCGAGAAAGCCCGGCGGAAACTGCGATTTGGAAAAGTGCACGGGACCGAACCGCAGGCGCGGCCCGCTTTCCCATTCCACGTCGATGCGCGCGCTATTGGTTCTGCGCGTCACCTCGACGCGATGCGTCGTCGCCTGCATGCGCAGGTAGCCCACGCTCTGCAACGCCGCCTCGACGGCCGCCTTGCTGGCCTCGTATTCGCCATGATCGAGACGCTGGCCTTTGCGCGGTTGGAAACGTCGCACGGCTTGCATCACCTGCGGCAGATTTGCGGCCTCGCCGCTCACGACGACCCTCTGCTCGACGACCAGCGTGGGTGGGCCAAGGGTCACGTGAAACACGGCCTCGAAGCCTTTATCCGTCGAGCGCAGCTCGCTCGTGACCCGGCTGTTGTAGTAGCCGTACGGCTCGAGCGCGGCCGAGATCTCTTGCTCGCCGCGGGTAAAGAGGCGGCGGATCTGGGCCTCGCTCGCGTCGCGGCCGCGGTATTGCTCCAAGGTCAGATTCGCGCGCGCGGCGCGTTCGAGCTCCTCTTTCAGCCCGTCGACGGTGATCTCGAGATTGCCGGCGTGCGCCGTGCACCAGCCGAGCAATGCCAGCGCCAGAAGCGGCACGCTGCGCGCGCGTTGCGAGGCCCACGTCTTCATCGGCCGATCCAGTTTCGTGCCGCGTGGGCGCAACCCTATTGGCCCGAGGTCCAATTTTGGCGCAGCCCGCTACGCGACTAGGGTTGTGTTCATGAGAATTGCGACGGTTTGCGCGCTGCTGCTCGCTCCTTCCCTCGCCGCGGCCGAAGCGGGCGACCCGCTCTCGGATCGCTTCTCGTTGAGTCTCGGTACCTTTCTGCTCGACACCTCGACCAATCTACGAGTCGACGGCACGGGCGGGCGGCGTGGCACCGAAATCGATGCGGAGCGCGATCTCGGCCTGCACAACTCGGACAGCTTCCGCGTCGACGGCTACTGGCGCTTTGCGGAGCGCCACAAAGTGCGCCTGCTCTATTTCGACAACTCACGGCACGACTCCCGCACTATCGACCGCGACATCACGATCCGCGATACCACCTTCCCGCTGGATGCGCAGGTCGACACGCACTTCACGACCACCGTGGCCGAGCTCGCCTACGAATACGCCTTTCTGCGCCGCGAGCACTACGAGGTTGCCGGCACCATCGGCCTGCACAACTTGCAGTTCAAGCTCGGACTGACGGCACAGCAGACCTCCACAGGAGGCGCGGTGGCCGAGCTCGCTCAGAACGCCAAGGCGGACGGACCGCTGCCCGTCATCGGCCTGCGCGGCATCTGGCGACTCGGCGAACAGTGGGCGCTCGACGCCCAGGCGCAGTTCTTCAGGATCAAGGTCGATCCGTATGACGGGCGGCTCGAGGATTACACCGCTTCGGTCGTGTGGATGCCCTTTACGCATGTTGGCCTCGGCGCCGGCTACAACGAGTTCGTGACGCGGCTCGACGTGAGCGCCAACCAGTTCGAGGGCCGCCTGCGCTGGCGCTACGGCGGCGCCCGCATCTTCGTCACCGCATCCTTCTGACAGCGCGACCGTAGGCAGGAGGCCGGCGGCAGCGACGCTGCGAAAGCAGAGTTCCGATCCAGCAAGCGCGGGTCCGAGGCTTAGGAGGCAGGCCTGCGGGATCGGGGCCTTCGCGGCGGGGTTGCGTCGTGCCGCCGGCGGTTCGGGTCATCACTTTTCCGCGGTCTTCAGAACCGGCTGCGCGGTACCCGCCTGGAACGGGTACTTCGCGAAAATGCCGGCGACCGCCTTGTCGATGGCTGCTTCGCGATTCTCCCGATGTTTCTTCGTGACTTCGCCGACGGCCACGCCCTCCCACACCATGTTCTTGGTGCGCGCATCGACGACGTCGACGTTCAATGTGCCCATCGTGTAGTTCACCGTGTACACATCGTTCGCATAGCCGGGCCACGCGCCGTAATAACCGACGCGATAACCGTAGTAGGGAGTCATGGACGGCGACGACTGTACTTCCTGCTTGTCCTGCAGGCGCCCGGAGAAATTCACGAGCAGGTCGGGGTCCGTCGTGTCGAGCTGATAGCCGCGCTGCTGCATCTGGTTCGTGACGGAAGTCTTCAGTTGCTGCGTGACCAGGCTCGAGTAACCCATCTTGTCGGTCGACAGCGGATCCACGAAGTTGAACGTGCGGTACTTGCCGAAATCGGCAGCGTGATCGTAGTCCGAGCGGATGTCGGGCTTCGAGGCGCACGCATGCAGCAGCGCACCCGTCAATAGCACGAACACGAGCCGGATGAGTGTGACGAGTCGAACCGATCTCATGGCTGCCTCGCGGCGTGATGCTGCGTTTGTGCGCTCAGAATCGACAGGTCCGCTCGTCGTCACAATGGGACCTTGGGATTACGCTGGCCGATGGTCCAATGGACGCCGTACGACCCCGCGCGCCGAATTGTCGCAGGGTTCGCGGCGCGCCGACGTGCGAACCGCCGTCACCTCCGGGCAGACGGTCGCCCAGCACGCAACGGTGTACCGGCCCCGACTCCTCCGGCGGACGGTCCGGACAGCGACGACCCGAGCGACTGGGCGATCGTCTCTTCGGCCGGCGGTCCCGCCGGCACCGGCAGCGTGAAATGAAATGCCGAACCGCGCTGCGCATTGTTCGTCGCCCACATGCGGCCGTTGTGCGCAGTCACGATCGAGCGGCAGATGGCGAGCCCGAGACCGAGGCCGTTGCTCTTGGTCGTGTGGAATGCTTCGAACACGCTCTCGAGCCGATCCGGTGCAATGCCGACACCGCAGTCGCTCACCGAGATGCGCACGCCGTTGCCTTCGGGCACTGCGCTGATGTCGATGCGGCGATCGCGCACGTCGTTCTCCAGCATCGCCTCGGCCGCGTTCAGCAGCAGATTGAGCAGCACCTGCTGGATCTGCACTTTGTCCCCGAGCACGGCCGGCAGCCGCGGATCGAGCCGGCAGCTCACGTCGACCTGGCGCGCGATGAGATCGCTGTGCGCAATGCTCAAGGCGTCCCAGATCAGAGGTGCGACGTCGAGCGGCTGGCGCTGGATCTCGCCCCGGCGCAGCAGCGCGCGCACGCGCAGGATCACTTCGCCGGCCCGCTTGTCGTCGTTCACGATGTCTTCGAGGATCGCGCACATCTCGCCCATGTCGAGCTCGCTCGAGGCGAGAAAGCGCTGCGCGGCCTGCGCGTTGCTCAGGATTGCGGTCAACGGCTGCGCCAGCTCGTGCGCGAGCGCCCCGGATATCTGCCCCAGAATTGCGACGCGGGTCAGGTGCGTGAGCTGCAGGCGTTGGGTCTGATTCTCCGCCTCGGCGCGCTTGCGGTCGGTGATGTCCATGACGACGCCCGTAACGCGGACGATGCGTCCGCTCACGTCGCGCCGTGCGCGTGCCTTGCCGGTCACCCACCGCAACTCGCCATTGCACGTCATGACGCGGAAGTCGCTATCGAGCACCTCACCGTTGACGGACCGGACGAACGCCTCCTCGAAGTGGGCTCGATCCTCGGGATGGAGGCTCACGAGCATCGAGGCGCGCGTGAGCGACGCGGCGCGTGGAATCTGCAGGATGTCGCGAACGTGCGCAGTCGCCCAGATCTCGTCGGTCTGCGCGTTCCACTGCCACAGGCCCAGGTTCTCCGGCAACGTGGCGAGCGCGATGCGCTCTTCGCTGTCCTTCAGCGACTCCTCGATCTTTTGCTGCCGACGTCTCTGCACGACGAGCGCCACGATGAGCGCGGTCTGCACGATGCTCACCGTCGAGACGAGCACCATGACCCGGCTATGCTCATCCTCGTCGCGTTCGCGCGGGGCGGTGTACGAGGGGCGCGACCGCGGCGGACTCACATCGCCGGCGAACACGCCGAAGAGCGCAACGGCCAACACTGCGACTAGCGTGACCAGCAGAACTCTGGAGAAGAGTGGCACGCGCTCCCTTTACCGCGATCGTGCCTAACGGCATTCCACGAGGCTCGCGCTGCGCACGTCGCACGACAATCGGGAAAAGGTCCAACGCGCGACGTGCGCCGACGACTCACGGCCGGTTGAACGAGCGCAGCAGCCACTCGCGAACTTCTTCGGGGTCGCGGCAGCTGCAGCGCCTCACGCCCGCGTTCAGCTCGCAGTAGGTGACTGCGGCGGCGTGACAGCTCTGCTCGGAACTATGCGCTGCGGATTTTTCCTGATCGATCACTTCGAGAATGGATTGATCTTTTGCTGCCGGTGCCCGGCTCGCGCATGCGCTGAGGCTCGCGAGGGCCAGGGCGGCGACGATGAGTAGACGCGCGTTCATGGCGGCTCCTTGGTTCACGATGTCGGACGAGATCCGGGCAGCAGCGACTTTCACTATGCGCGCCGAGCGCTCCAATTGGCCGTTGGTCCTAGGTGCGTAGCCGTGTGCGAGTGCGCGCGTGCGATTGGTCTCATGTCCAATATCGAAGCGCCGCGCCCGCGCCGCATGCTCGCCGACGCGGGAGCCGTGAACGCATGCGAGCCTATCTTGCCGAGCTGGTTGGAACCTTCGTGCTGGTCTTCGGCGGCTGCGGTAGTGCGGTGCTTGCCGGCGATTCGATCGGCTCGCTGGGAGTTGCGATCGCCTTCGGGCTTTCGCTGCTCACGATGTTCTACGCGATCGGCCCGATCTCGGGGTGTCACGTCAACCCGGCGGTGACCGCCGGCTTTCTGGTGGCGGGCCGCATGGACGCGAGCGAGGCCGCAGGCTATGTAATCGCGCAGGTCATGGGCGGAATCATCGGCGCCGGTGCGGTGCTGTTCATCGCCTGGGGCTCGCCCATGGGATACGACGCGGCAACGCAGGGGCTCGCTGCCAACGGCTATGGCGTCCACTCACCGGCGGGCTACGACATGATCGCCGCGCTGCTCACCGAGGTAATCTTGACGTTCGTCATGGTATTCACCGTGCTCACCGTAACGACAGCGTCTACTCCGCCGCAGCTTGCGGGAGTGGCCATCGGATTTGCGCTGGCGTTGATTCACCTCGTCGGGATTCCGGTGACGAATACGTCGGTGAACCCGGCGCGCAGCATCGGGCCGGCGGTCTTCGTCGGCGGCTGGGCGCTCGAGCAGCTCTGGTTGTTCCTCGTCGCGCCCCTCATCGGCAGCGTATGCGCCGCCCTGCTCTACCAGCTGGTGTATCCGCGCGACTCCGCAATCGCCATGCGCGCCGACTGAAGCCCCGGCACGCCCGCCTGGCCGCAAATGCCCGCAGACCCTGCGAGCTGCACGAGCTCGGCAAGCGAGCGCGCATGCATCTTCTGCATCACGCGAGCGCGATGGACCTTGATGGTCTTCTCGACCGTTCCGAGGTCTCCAGCGATCTGCTTGTTGAGGCGACCTCGCACCACGTGCTCGAGCACCTCTCGCTCGCGCGGCGTGAGCGTCGCCAGACGTTGCTGGAGTGCACGACGCAGGCAGCCGGCGCTGCGTTCGGCCGCGTCGATCTGCAGCGCCTCGTCGACGGCCGCGAACAAGCGGGACTCGTCGACGGGTTTCATGAGCAGATTCACCGCGCCGGCCCGCATTGCCGTGACCGTGGCCGGGATAGTGCCGTTGCCGGTGAGGAAGACTATGGGCCGCAGGCATCCGCGCGCCGCGAGCGCGGCTTGCACCTCGAAGCCGCCGATATCCGGCATCGAGAGATCGAGAATGATGCAACCCGGCACCTCCGGGTCGTGATCCGCCAGGAAGTCGACGGAGCATGAGTAGGTGCGCGTCGGGTATCCCCCTGCGCTCAGCAGCCTCCTTAGCGCGCGACAAAGGTCGACGTCGTCGTCGAGGATGAAGATTGTGCTAGCAGATTTGTCCATGATGGCTGTACCTCGCAACCATGCTGGTGTGCTGTCGCGCGCCGTGCGCGTCATCACCCGCACGACACCGAGGGCCATCATGCGCCCCCCTTGCAGCGCGTTACCGCTGGTACGGCTTCACGCTTACCGCGACGGCCTCGCTGTACCGGATCTCCACTGGATCTCCCGGCTTCAGCGTCTTGATGAACTTGCGCGCCTCGGGACTTTCGACCGCCACCGTGCGCGTGATCCCGTCGGCCTTCTTGAAGGTCACCGTGTTGAAAGAGGTGTCGACGGACTCGATCTGCACCGTCGTCGCGAGCTCGCGCCCGACCGATCCCCCGGGCTTCTCTCCGGGCAGCGCACGCTTTTCATACGTGGTCGCCTCCGGCTCCGACACCGGCGTTCCTTTCGGCTTCACCTGCGCGGCGATGCCGACGTGATAGACGAGCGACACCTGGTCTCCGACCTTCAGCTGCTCGAAATTGCGGACATCGGGCCCCGCGACGAGCGCGAGACGCTCGCCGCTTTCGCCCTTCAGGACGAGGCTGCGATCGGGATGCACTTCCTCGACGGTGGCTTTCAGCTCGATGGAATCCTTGGCGGTGTACGGCTTCGGATCGCCCGCGTAAGCGAGCATTGCGGCCGCGCAGAGCGCGCTGATCGAACACACCCACACTGCACTGGACTTGGCCATGATACGAACCTCTCGTTGATGCGCGATCAATCGTCTTCTCTCGTCCTCGCGAACCTCAGTGCAGCCGCGAGCGCATACAAAGAGGAAATGAGCAGCACGACGAGCTCCATGGGACCCGCCGTGTGCGGCATCGCCGGCTCGGCGCGCGCCACCATGGGTTCCTCAGCGGCCATCGGAGTGGCTTCGATGGGATCCGATTCCACGGCGGGCGGCAGCGCGATCATGGGCTTGTCGACACGCACGTATGCGGTCAGCTCCTGATCGGGCGCGAGCTCCGAGACGGGCACCGGTCGGCCGTCGATCAGGATGCGCCGTCCCGGGCTCGTCTCGATGTTCGTCGGGGGAGCGTAGGTGCCGTCGGGCTGCTTTATGCGCACTCGCAGGGTGTTGCCGGTCACGCGCTCGAGCTGCGCTTTGAACACCGCGTAATCCTGTCCGTCGCGCGTGATCACATCGAGGCAGGCTTGCGGCGCCTTCGGGAACCGGTTCAATACCTCGTCGCTGAATTGCACGCGCTGGCACGCGGCGGTGTTCTGCGCGAGCACTGCACGATCCAGGACCAGCGCCAGCGCGGCGAGCGCGATCAGGCGCCATGAGTTGCCTTTCATCTCACGACTCCTCGGTTCTGATGAGCACTCCGCGCACGACGAAACGCTGCGGAGCATTGCCGACGAAATAGAAGGGATAGCAGGTCACGAGCGTCACCGCGGGGTCCGCGGTCGGCGCGAGCAGTCGCGTATCGGTGGGGGCCACGATGCTGAGCGCGGCGACCCGATAAACGTAGCGCGCAGAGTGCGTGCGCACCTCGATGGTCCCACCCACCTTCACGCGCCGGAGCACGCGGAAGTAGCCGTCGCGATGACCGGCGATGCCCACGTTGCCGCGGGCGCCCGGTCGCGCCATGCCGGGGATGAGACCGGCACCACGATTCAAGTTCAGCTCGCTCGCATCGGAGTAGAGCGGCACCTCCAGGCCGACATCCGGGATCGCTACGACACCGATGAGCGGGTCATTCGCAACGAGGGCGCTCGCGTGATAAGCCTGCACGCGCGCGCTAGACCATGCGGACGTATCGGGCGGCGGCGGAGTCTCGAGCTCGAAGCGCGCGATCTCGCGCTCGCGTCCCCAGCTGGCATCGGCGGCAGCGAGGACGTATATGAGAAGCAGCGCCGTGCCCGCAATCCAGCAGGCTCTCTCGAGACAGTGCAGCCAGCGGCGGTTGACGCGCACGGTCATCGTGGCACCTATCCCGGGAACATCTCGGTCAACGGCGCGCCGGACGACGTTTCACGCCAAACTCCGTCCGGGTCCTGACACGCTTTGTAGCGCGAGCTTCCCTTGCGTCCGTCCGCTTCATTGTCGATCTGCAGCTGGCGGCAGTCTTTGCCGTCCGCGGTGTACTTTTTAAGAGTAGTCACCGTGCCGGAGTGGCCGTTCTCCTCGTTGCGCCAGGTTTGGGGTGCGCTCTCGCCGTTCTGCGCGAGCGACTCACGGATTGCCGCCTGCAGCAACGACCAGTCTTTCTGGTTGAAGCGACCGGCCGGCGCGTCCTTGAGCCAACGCAGGTTCGTCTGCGCCTCGAGCGTCGGCGCGCAGACTGCCAGCATCGCAAACACGAGCAGATACTGGACGCCTGCGAATCTCATGACTCCTCCCGCGCTGACCAAGTCCGGATCGCGCGCGTCAGGCTCGGCCGACAGGCGTCGCTCGACAATGGGGCCATGGTCGTACAGGAATCCGAACCAAGGCACGGAAGTGGACGAAGGACGCATTGTGGGGTCGCAGAGGTCGCGCGAGCATCGCCGCACCTCAGCGCTCGACTGATTTACAGCCACCTCGCATGGGCAAGGCGTTCGCGCTTCCGCTGCTCATTGCGCTCGCGACACTCTGGAGCGTCCCGGCGCTCTACTCCTTTCAGCTGAAAATACCGACCGTCGCGTTCGCGATGCTCGGTTGCGCCGCGCTGATCGCACTGAGCCATTCGCGTTGGCGCTTGCGCGCCCTCGTCGCATTCGCGCTCGCGTTCGGTACGGTGCTCGCATGGTGGAGCACCATCGCGCCGTCGAACGATCGGGACTGGAAGCCAGAAGTTGCGGTGCTGCCGTACGCAACGCACTCGGGGAATCGCATCACGCTGCACAACGTCCGCAATTTCGACTATCGAGCAGAATCCGACTACGACATCGCGTACTACGACCAGACGGTCGATCTGGACGACCTGCGCTCCGTCGACCTCATCGCCTCGTACTGGGCCGGACCTGCAATCGCGCACGTGTTGCTGAGCTTCGGGTTCGGTGCGCGCACGCACATCGCGATATCGATCGAGCGGCGCGACGAGCGCGGCGAGGACTACTCGACGCTCAAAGGGCTCTTCAGACAGTACGAGCTCTTCTACGTCGTGGCCGACGAGCGCGACGTCATTCGACTGCGCACCAACATCCGCCGCGATCCGCCAGAGCAGGTGTACCTGTATCGACTACGCGGCTCGCCCGTGCAAGCGCGCCGTCTATTCATGGAGTACATGCGCAAGATTGACTCGCTGCGGGCGCACCCCGAGTTCTACAACACGCTGACCACCAACTGCACGAACAACATCTGGCTGCACTCGCGCGTGAATCCCGGGCACCTGCCGTACTCCTGGAAGGTGCTGCTGAGCGGCTATCTCCCCGAATATCTGTATGAGCACGGCAAGCTCGACGGGAGCCGGCCGTTTGCCGAGCTGCAGCGCCGCAGCCTCATCAACGCCGCAGCCGTCGCCGCCGATCAGGCCCCGGACTTCTCGCAACGAATCCGCGCGGGCCTGCCCGGAATCAAGGACACGTTATGAAACCGACCTGCTGGTGCGGCACCCTGCTCCTCACGCTCGCATTTTTCGTCGCATCGCAGGCTCCAGCGTACGCAGCTCCCGACGCACCGGATGGCGAGCGACGGCCGCGCATCGGCCTCGTGCTCGGCGGTGGCGGCGCGCGCGGCGCGGCCCACGTGGGCGTGATCAAAGTGCTCGAAGAGTTGCGGGTTCCCATCGATGTCGTTGCCGGCACCAGCATGGGCGCGGTCGTCGGCGGCCTGTACGCTTCCGGCATGAGCACGCAGGAGCTGGAGCGGGAGATCGGGTCGACGGATTGGGCGGACCTCTTCCGCGACAGCCCGGAGCGGGTCGACCGCTCGTTCCGCCGCAAGCGTGACGATGATCTCTACACCTTCGAAGCGAAGCCCGGCTTCAATCATGGCGAGGTGCAGCTGCCGCTGGCTTACATCCGCGGACAGAAGTTCGACCTGCTGCTGAATCGCCTCACGATGCGCGTCATCGACGTGCAGGATTTCGATCGGCTCCCGATTCCGTTCCGCGCCGTAGCGTCGGACCTGGAGACGGGTTCGGCCGTCGTGCTCGGCGGCGGCAGCATGGCGAAGGCGATCCGCGCGAGCCTCGCGGTACCAGGCGCATTCGACCCGGTGGAAATCGACGGCCGGCTGCTCGCCGACGGCGGCCTCGCGAACAATATCCCCGTCAACGTGGCGCGCGCGATGGGCGCGGATGTTCTGATCGTGGTGGACGTCGGCGCCGGGCTCTACAAGCGCGCCGAGCTGACGAACGCCATCCGCGTCGCCGTCCAGCTCACCGGCTTTCTCTTCACGCTGAACGGCGAGCTGCAGCTCAAGACGCTCGGGCCGCGTGACGTGCTGGTGCGCCCGAACCTGGGCGACATGAGCGGCGCCGAATTCGAGCGCGCGGGCGAAGCGATCCACATCGGCGAAGCCGCCGCGCGCGCCGCCGGCGATGCGCTGCGACGCTATGCGGTGAGCACGGATGAGTACGCACGGTATCTCGCGAAGCGCACACGCCCGCAGGCCGCGGCCCCGACTATCGACTTCGTGCACGTCGACAATCGCTCACGTCTCGCAGACGACGTGATCGCCAGCAAGATTACCGGGCAGGTCGGACAGACGTTGAACGAGAAGCGCCTCGAGCACGACATCGGCACGATCTACGGTCTCGACCTCTTCGAATCCGTGCACTACGACGTCGTCCGTGAAGAAGATCGAACAGGATTGCTGATCAGCACGAAGGCGAAGAGCTGGGGACCCAACTATCTGCAGTTCGGGCTCGCCACGTCAAACGACTTCCGGGGCGACAGTACCCTGCGTGTGGGGGCGCTCTATTCGCGCACGGCCATCAACTCGCTGAACGGCGAATGGCGCACCGGCCTGCAGCTCGGAGACGAGCCGGCACTCTTCACGGAGATCTACCAGCCGCTCGAGCCGCGCCTGCGCTATTTCGGCTACGGACGCATCGGCTATGCCACACGCAACGTGAACGTGTTCGACGACGCGGGCAACAACGTCTCGCGCTACCAACTCGAAGGTCCGCAGCTCGAGCTTGGAGCGGGTCGTGAATTCGGTACATGGGGCGAGGGCCGCGTCGGCTATCGACGCGAGCGCAATCACGCAAGCCTCATCACGGGAGAGGCGGCCGGCAACGTCCAGGGCGATCGCGGCGAGCTCTTTCTGCGCCTGTCGGATGACAAGCTCGACAATCTCTATTTCCCGCGCACGGGACACCTCGGAGTCGTCGAATGGCGCAGCGCGCGCGAGTGGCTCGGGTCCGGCATCGACTACGACCAGATTCTATTGAGCTATGTGCACGCCTTCTCCTGGGGCTCGAGCTCGCTGCTCGGCGAATTCATGGCCGGCACCACGCTCGACGACGATGCCCCGCTCGAAGCGCTGTACCCGCTCGGCGGATTCTTGCGTCTCTCCGGTCTCGCTCAGGATGAGCTGCGGGGTCAGCAGGTCGGTCTGATGAGCCTCGTCTACATGCGCCGCCTCAGCGCCGCGCGCTTGTTCCGATCCTATGTCGGCGTCAGCGCCGAGCTGGGCAATGTGTGGCAAAGCTCGCGCGACGTCTCGCTCGGCAGCGCGATCGCCGCCGGAAGCCTCTTCCTGGGTTTCGACACGCCGATCGGCCCGCTGTATCTCGCGTATGGGCGCGACGAACATGGGCGCCAGAGCGTTTACACGTATGTGGGACCGCGCTTCACGTTCTGACGCCCGCGGCGTTCGTCAGCGTTCCGCAGGCTTGCTGCTCTCCACGGCGAGCTTTTTCGCGTTCGAGGCACCCGGCTCGGCGTAGAAGCCGGCGCGGCTCTCGGGCACCCAGAAAGAGAGCTTGTCCCCGGGTTTCAGCTCCGAGGCCTTCACCTCCGTCCCTTCCATCTGCACGCGTGCATCCGGGGTCGTCGTGAACTTCACGGTCGTAACGGGGTTGTTGTAGCTGTCCGTGAAGTCCGCCGTCACCTCGTTGCCCTTGACGTCCACGACGTTCGCATCGAAGCGCGCGTACTTCTTCCCGTTCTTGGTGACCACTTCGCGACACGCCTTGCCGGCGTTCGGGTACTTCGCCAGGAATTCCTGACTGAAGACGATCTTGTTCAGGCAGCTGTTGCTGTCCGCCCCCTCATCCGCGAGTGCGGCGAAGGGAGCGATCGCCAGCAGACAAGCGGCGAATTTCGTCCGCGTTTTCATAATCCCTCCAATCGAAAGCCAGACCGACCCGCATACTGTCCGGAATACGAGACGGCGGCGTTGGACCTTGGACCAATACCCGGCGCGGCGGCGGCGCTGAATATCCGGTGAATGCGCGCAGTAGCGATCGGTGGGTTGTCCGCGGCTCTCGTCTGTACGCTGTGCGGCTGCGTGAGCGTCAATCCGTTCGGCAAAGACGACTCCGAGGAGCGCGCCGAGCAGCTCGCGCGCGTGCAACTCCGATCGATGCAGTTCGCCGACGAGTACGTCGCGCAGATCGTGGGGCCGCTCAATTCGCTGCAGTCGACAACGACGGACCCCAACGTCCGCCTGGACGCGCAGAACTGGAAGCTCACCCAGGCCACCGCGGCGTACACGAACGCCAGCGAGTCGAATCCGGTGGAGGGCGCGCTCGATCTCATCGTGCTGGCGTCGTTGAGCCGCATGGTCATCGCGGATGAGCTCGCAAGGCCCGCGGGTCGGCTGCGCTCGTCGCAGCTGCTGGACGCACACAAGAAGCTCGAGCAGCGCGCCTGGGATTTGAGCGCGACCGTGCTGGACGACGATCAGAAGTCGCAAATGCAGGAGGCGATTCGTCAGTGGCGCGCGGCGAATCCTGACGTGCGCGCCGTCGCGTTGGTGCATTTCGGCAATCTGCCGCAGGACGTTCTGCCCGCCGACAAGAAGGGATTCATGTCGAAGGGCCTGCTCGGGCTCATCGGCATCGAGCCGCTGCGCGGCTTGGACCCGGCGGTTCAGGAGATCGCGCAGACTCGGCAGCTCGCGCAACGGTCGATGTACTACGCGCAGCGCGTCCCGGGGCTGCTGGACATGCAGGTGGAACGGCTGACGTATCAGCTCGTGCTCATGCCGGAGTCGCAGCGTGTGCTCGGCGATGTGAATCGATTCGCCGACGCCGCCGATCGTGCGGGACGCCTCGCGGAGGTGCTGCCGACGCTCGTGTCGCAGGAGCGCGAGGAGGCGATCAAGCAGATCGCGCTGGAGTTGAACGCGCAGCAGGCGAAAACGCGCGCGCTCGCACGCGAGCTGCAGGCGATGCTGGATGCGGGAACTCGTACGTCCGATTCGATCAACCAGACGGTCGGGTCCATTGACGGACTCGTGGCGCGCTTCAAGCCGAAGACCGCGACGGCACCCGCAACGGGCGCGAAGAAGTCGTCGGCACTCGTCGAGTACGCGCAGGCAGTGAGCGAGACGGAGCGCGCGACGGAGCAGCTGCAGAAGCTGATCGTCACGCTCGATGAGCGCACTGGCGGCGTCGAGCGTCTCGTGAACACGACGGCTGCGAACGTCACGACTATCGTGGATCAGATCATCGCGAGGCTCATCGTGCTCGCGGCGGCCGTGGCCCTCATCATTGTCGGCAGTGCGCTCGCGTATCGGGTGCTCGTGAAACGAATTGCAGACGCGCGCGACCGGGCCTCCTAACCTGAATCAGCTCAGTTGTATCGAGTCGCATTTGGCCGACGCGAGCTATGCACCCGCGGCATGACAATTGCTCCCGGTTACGCTCCCAGCGGGGTGTCGATCCCGCCGATTGCATACACCGTGAGCGCCATTCTAGAGACCCCTATCGCCCAGCACGCGTATCGCCGCGAGGTGTTTTCTGTTGATGGAGTCCGCGTCATCCTCGATGCTCGCGGCAACTGGAGCTGCGAGTCGCGGACGTGCACGCAGGGGTCCGTGTGCGCTCACGTGGTGCAGGCGCGCCGCTTCAAAGAAATGCGCGGCAAGAAGCGCGCTGGCACGGTCATCGAGATCGAGCTCACCGCGGCGGAGCTGCGCGCGCTCACGCAAAGCGCCGTGTCTCCTGCAAACGACGCCGTGGCTGCGCCGAAGCGCAAGCTTGGCAACTCCGCATGGCCGCTCGTTCTGACCCTCGCTGCGATTGCCGCGGTGCTGGGCGCCGTCACGTACGTTGCTAACCGACACACCGAAACCGTCGCGAGCAGTCCGGCGTACGGCGTGAGCGCGGCGATGGCAGATCCGGCGGCATCGGCACCACCCGTCGAATTCGCGAATCCGTTCGATCGGAAAGAGGTGTTCGAATTTCCACCCGGGACGAGCGAGCTCGAGGCGCACGATTCGGTCGAGCAGCAGCTGCTGCAACGAGCCCGTCACAGGCTGACGCAGCCAGCCGAGCCACTCTAGAACTCCGCCGCTGAACAGGCCGCGAAATCACGCGGGCGGCTTCGCTCGTTCAATGGGACGTAGGCCGTATCCCTTTTCGACGAGCACATGCGTACGTTCCAGTCCGCGTACCGGAGCACGTTGTGAGCGGGGCGATCTACACCACCGGCACCCGGCCGCCGCGTCGAACGGCAGCCGTTCTCGTGGCGCTGGTCGGATTTCTGTTCGATCGTTCGAATGGCGACCCCGCGAGCGCGGCGCGGGAAGCGGTGCCGCCAGTCCACACGACACTCCTTGCCCGCGTGTATTTCGATCGAGGCAGGTCGGCTCTGGATGCACACGACAGAGCCACACTTGCAAGCGTGGCGACGCTCGCGCGCGAGAGCGGCGCATCGCTCACGCTCACCGGCTACGCCGATGCGACGGGCGACAAGTGGCGCAACATCTCGCTGGCAAGAGATCGCACGACCGTCGTGCGCATTGCGCTGCTCACGCACGGCGTGGCGGAATCCCGCATCGTCTCGAGACGCCCGGCGTCGGTCATCGGCTCGGGTCCGGATGAGGAAGCACGGCGAGTCGAGATCTGGACCGTGCCCTGAAGAAAAGCGACCGTGCTCGTCGTCAGCGGCCGGTGACCAGGCGCACGAATCGCAGGATTTCCACCTCGGTGTTGTAGAAGTGCGGCGCTGCGCGCAGGAGGCCGGAACGTTCTTCGACGCGAACGCCCTGATGCGCAAGGCGAGCGGCCGCGTCGGTCGCGTTCGGATGCACTATCGACACGATGCCCGCCGATGCGGCGGACGGCGTCACGACGCTGAAACCTTCCGCGCCGAGCGCTTCGCGCAGCGTCTTCGCGAGCACGCCGACGCGCGCCAACACATCGGGCCATCCGAGCGATCCCAGATATTCCAGCGATGCGTGCAAGGCGTAGACGCCTGGATAGTTGATGTGGCTATGGCGCAGGTGTGACGAAGGCGGCTCGTTGTGGTAGCCGAGAATTCCGGGCCGCAGTGTCTGCCCGAAATCCGGCCGCGTGATCATCAGGGCCAGACCGAAGCCGGCGAGCAGCCACTTGAACACCGAAGCGGTATAGAAATCCGCGAGGCTCGCGTCCACATCGACGGCACCGACGGCCTGCACGCCGTCCACGATCAAGCGGATGTTCCGCGCACGGCACGCCTGCGAGAGCCGCGACAGGTCCACCTTCGTTCCGGTACACCAATGAACGTGCGACACCGCGAGCACACGCGTGCCGTCGCGAAGCGCGGCGATCAGCGCGTCGGTACGCTCGTCTTCAGCTCGTATCGGCACGCGAACAATCGTTGCGCCCGCTTCCGCCGCTCCCTGCCACGCGAGATGGACGGAAGGGAACTCATCCTCCGCGACCACGACCTCATCGCCCGCGCCGAGCCGCATCGCGCGCGCAACGAGGTTGAGAGCTTCGGTCGTGCTGGAGCAGAACGAGACGCTCTCTGCCGGAACCTTCAACAGCGCGGCAATGAGATCCCGACAGCGCATATGCGTGGCATGCCACGCGTCGCGCCCGTCGTAGCCGATGGCTTTCTCCGCGTCGTAAAAGCGCGCGACGGCGGCGCCCTGCCCCGCCCACGAAAGGCCGACACTGGCCGTGTTTAGATAGAGACACGACTGCAGGTAGGGAAAGAGGCGGCGGATTGCCTCGATATCCAGCGACATCAGCTCACCTCGCCCGCGACTGCGCGGGGTCGCGCGCACCAGTACAGCACGCCCGCCAGCGCCCACACGCTCAACACGACGTAAGGTCGCCAATCCGCCTCCACTCCGACTGCGATGATCGCAAGCGCGCAGAGCGCACCCGCGATGCTCAGCACGCGGAGCAACCCTTTGCCCGGCTTGAATCCCGCATCGTCGTAAACGTGCCCATGGCGACCGACGACGCGGAGCGCGGCGAGACACGAGGCGAAGTACTTGAGCATCGTCGGAATGTTCACGGCGAGAAACAGAAAGACCAGATTCATCGGCATCAGCAATCCGAGCACGCAGCACGCAAAGGCCACGGTCAGCGCGACGTGCGGCGTGCCCCACCTCGCATGGACCCGCGCGAGCGCACCGGGCAGCATCCCGCTGCGCGCCATCGCAAAGAGATAGCGCGAAAAGATGATCAGGATGGCGTTCAGGGACTTCGTGATGGCGAGCGTAGCGGCGAGAATGATGAAGTAGCTCGCATACGGCCCCATTACCCGCTCGGCGGCTAGCAGCAGCGGCGTCGTGCTGGCACCGAGCGTCGCGCGGTCGACGGTGCCCACGACGACAACCGACAACGCACAGTAAATGACGAGCGTGACGCCGACCGAGATGGCGATGCCGCGCGCGATCACTCGACGCGCGTCGCGAATCTCATCGCCGACTTCCGTTGCGGATTCGATGCCCAGGAAGAGGCTCACGAGCAGCGGGATGGCCGCGAACAGTCCGAGCCAGCCGCGAGGCATGAAGGGCTCGAAATGCGCGGAGTCGATGGCCGGAAGGCCGAGAGCCACCAGCCCGAGGAGTAGCGCGCCCATCAAGCAGAAGAGGAGTGTCTGCACACGCGCGGCGATGGAAATTCCGAACAGATTGAGCAGGTAGAACACGACGAACACGATCAGCATCGTCGGTTTCAAGGGTAGCGGCACGAGCATCGTCCAGTGCTGAACGAGCACGAGCGCCAGCACCACCATCACGCCGACGCTGCCCAGAATGCGCGTCCACGCGATGATGAAGCCGACGAACGGATGCAGGAATCGTGTCTGCCAGACGAAGGCCGCACCCGACGACGGCACGGCGGACCCGAGAAAGGCGTACACGACGGCGAACAGCGCCATCGGCACGGCAGCCAGCACGAGGGAGACCAGCATCGCCGGCCCTGCGAGCTGCACGGCCGGCGAGAAGATCGAGAACATCGCCACGCCGATGGCGGCGCCCGCGCCCAGCGTGACGACGTCAATCAGGCGGACGTCCCGTTTCAGCGCGCCATCCGTAGGCATCTGTGATTCCTCGTGCTACGGCGCGCGGTGAGTGGCGCGCGGTCAGTGACGATAGCGCACCGTGAAGGCCCAGCGACGCGGCAGGCTCGGCCACTCGACTGCCGCGAGCGCGCCGCCCGCGATGTTGAAGCCGCCCGTTGCGTGCACCTCGTTCGACAGGTTGAGACCCGCAAGCGTGAACGCCCAGTGTCCATCGGCCGTCTCGAAGCCGAGGTTCGCGTCGATGGTCTTGTAAGCCTCGACGCGCAGCAGCGGCGTGTTCTGCGCGTCCTCGAACGAATCGTCGTTCCACGCGTAGCTGACTCCCGCGCTCGCCGTGCCCTTATCGAGCACGGGCACCGAGTAGCGCGCGGAGGCGTTCCAGATGAGCTTCGGCGCATTCGGCAGATGCAGGTTGGAATTCTCGATGTCATCGTTCAGCGTGCTCACCATCGCCGTCAGCTCGAGGCCGGTGACGGGGCGTGCGCGCGCTTCCAATTCGAGCCCGTGCACCTTCGCGGTGTTGTTCACATTGCTGACCACGCCCGTGGACGTAACGACGGGCTGCTGGAGGTTATCGTACTTGCCGTAGAAGTAGGCAGCGTTGATGCGCAGACGATGGTCCAGCAGATCGCTCTTGATGCCGGTCTCGTACATCGTCGTCGTTTCGGTCTGGAACGCGCCGCTCGTGACCTCGGCCAGCGATTGCGCATTGCCGTTCAAGCCGCCGCTGCGGAATCCGGTGCCGACGCTCGCATACAGCATGATCGGCTGATCGAACGTGTAGTCGACGGCGGCCCGCCAGGTGAATTTGCTCTCGGAGAGCGAGTGATCCGAGAAGGTGAAGTCCGGCAGGCCCGCCGCGGTCAGGCCGACCACGTCGAAGTCCTTGTCCTCGGTCGTGTAGCGCCCGCCGAGCGTGACGCCGAGCCGATCGGTCGCATGCCACGTGCCCTGCACGTACCCGGCGAGCGAGTCGACTTGCTGCGAGAAATTCTGGACCGAGGGCGGCGCGATGATCTTGAGCGACCAGATGTAGTCCGTCGCCTCGTGCAGGTAGAAGGCGCCGGCGATCCAGTCGACGGGTAGCGCGCCGAGCCGCGGACCGCTGACGAAAACTTCCTGTGTGTACGAGTCGTCGTCGAGGTTGCTGCGGTCCACCTCGAAGGTCGCGCTGGTCTTGCCGTCCGAATCGAAGCGGTTGCGCGTCTTCACCGAGCGCCACGCCGAGATGGAGGTGAGCTTCACATCACCGCGCTCCCACTTCAGCGTCGCCGAGGCGCCGCCGGTCTGGAGCCGGCTTTCCGCGGTGCCGTCGCCGAAGGAGCGCTCGCTCTGGAAGTTCAGGTCCGAGATGTCGTTGTTGCGGAAGTCGATCGCGATCGGCGGCCGCGAATCGTCCTTCAGGTAATCGCCGCGCAAGGTCAGCGACAGGGTATCGGAGAATTTCGTGAGGAGCTGGCCGCGCAGCGCGTTGCTGTCGTCCAGATAGGCGCGTTCATGGTTGACCGTGTTGAGCTCGTAGCCGTCGTTCTGCCGGCTGTTGAAGCTCAGCCGGAAACCCACCTTGTCCTGCACGATGGGCGCGCCGATCGAGGCGCGGACGTTGCGCTGGGAGTGGGTACCGAAGGTGAGGTCACCGCCCGCATCGAGCCGGTCGAGCGGCGCTTCCTTCGTGATGACGCGCACGGCGCCGATGCTGCTGTTGCGCCCGTAGATCGTGCCCTGCGGACCGCGCAGGACCTCGATGCGATCGATGTCGAAGAAGTCGACGAGCGAACCGACTTCCTTCGCGTAATACACATCGTCCACATAGATGCCGACGGGCGAATCGAACGAGAACGCGGAGTTCGACTGGCCGATACCGCGCATGAAGAGCTTCGGCGTGCCCGCGTTCGAGAGGTTCTCTTCGAGATACAGGCTCGGAACGAGGAACTTGATGTCCTGCAGGCCGAAGACCTGCCGGGACTCCAGCTCATCCGCGCTGAGGGCGGACAGCGCCACCGGCACGGTCTGGGCGTTCTGGCTCACGCGCTGCGCGGTCACGACCACATCCTGAAGGGCCTGGTCATCCGTGGAGGCGGACTGCGCGCGCGCCTGACCAGCGAGTAGGGCGGGACCGACCAGGAGCACCATGACAGCAGAGCGCATACATTCCCCTCGAAACTTGGTATCTGTAATCTGTGATCACAGTACCAGCCCAACACGGCCGGCGCAATTGCTGAGCCTCGGCGGAGTCGGCTAGATTGCGCCGCAGCCACCGCACGGACCCCCATGGAAATCAGTCGCCGTAAGCCCCTCGAGCCGATCCGGCACAATACGCTGCAGCAGCAGGTCTACCGGCGCATTCGGGAAAATCTCGCCGACGGGCAGTTCAAGCCCGGCGAGATCCTGACCATTCGCGAGCTCGCCGCACAGCTCGGCACGAGCGTCATGCCCGTACGCGAGGCGCTCCACAAGCTGACCGTCGAGCAGGTGCTCGACCTGACGCCCAACCGCTCCGTGCGCGTCCCGACGCTCACACCCGAGAAATTCGCGGAAATCTGCGATGCCCGCATGATCATCGAGGGCAATCTGGCGCGGCTCGCCGCGCAGCGTGCCGACGATGCCGACCTCGCACGCATCGACGCGGCGAACCGCGAATTCGGCGCCGCCAAGGTGGCGCGCGATCCGATGCTGCTGCTGCAGAAGAACCGGGAGTTCCACTTCGCCATCTACGAGGCGGCTCATCAGCCGACGCTGATGAACATGATCGAGCCGCTCTGGGTTCGCTGCGGCCCGAGCACGTTCACGCTATTCGACGAGCTCGGCCCGGAGCAGATCAAGAAGAGCGCCACGAATCCGCACCGCGCGGTGGTCGAGGCGATTCGCGGCCGCCGGGCGGCGGAGGCACAGCAAGCGATCATCGCCGACATCCGCGCGACGAGCGAGCGCTATCAGAAGCACTTCGAGAAAGAGCGTGCGCTAGACCAGCGCGCGGGTGCCTAGCCCCTGCTCGCGCGCGCGCTCGTACACGGCGTGCGCGACGGCGAGATCCTGCGCCGCAATCCCCAGCGATTTGTAGACGGTGACCTCACTCGTCCCGGTACGGCCCGGCACGGCGCCCTTCAGCACCTCGCCGATTTCGCCGCGGATGTGCGCACCGGCGCGTTCGGCGTCGCCGCCGAACGCCGCGTGCAGCTCACCTGCCTGCGGCACGGTCGAAGGCCGATAGTCGACGAAGAATCGGGACTCGAGCACGAGCGCCTCATCGGCTTCACGCGCATCGATGAGGCTCGCGCCGACCAGGTTCACGTGCGTGCCCGCGCGAACCCACTCGCCGCAAAGGATCGGCTCACGCGAAGACGTCGTGGTGCAGATGACATCGGCATCGGCGGCCGCATCTTGCGCCCGCGTCCGGTGCTCGATCTGGCGGCCGATCTGCCGGCTGAACCGCTCCGCCAGATCGCGCGCCTTCTCCGCGCTGCGGCCCCACACGACGATGGACTTCCAGGGCCGAATCTCGAGCAGCGCGACGAGGTGCGCTTCGGCTTGTTCGCCGGTGCCGAAGATAGCCAGATTCGCCGCGTCTGCGCGTGCGAGGGCGCGTGTCGCCACCGCCGTCGCGGCCGCCGTTCGGATGCCGGTGATCGAGGCGGCATCCACGATGGCGACCGGCACACCGCGCTTGGGATCGAACAGCACCACGACGCCCATGTGCGACGACAGACCGCGCGCGGCGTTCTCGGGAAACACCGCGATCACCTTGGAGCCCAGCGTCTCCGGCTCAGCCAGGTAGCCGGGCATCGTCGCGATCAAGTTGCGGCTTGCAGGAATGCGCGCCGCGATGCGCGTCGGCAAGGCCGCCTGACCAGCGGATACGCCGCGCATCGTGCGCTCGATGATGGGGATGCAATCCCCCATCGGCATCAGGCGCCGCACGTGCTCGCCCGTCAGGATCAACAGCTCACTTGCAGGAATTGCGCGCACACCCCGACCCTCTTCGCGGAGGCGCGCATGATAGCGGAGCTTCGCACCTCACGGGCTCGCGAGGCGCGAAGCGTTGTCGAACGGACGTCCGCTCAGTGCGGAATGAAGCTGCCGAGCTCCTTGGTCAGCGCGGCCGTGTCGATCTGCGACAGGTCCCAACCGCGTTCGGTGGCGACATCCTTCAGCGCGTTCTTCATGTCTCCGGGATGTGACTTCACATACTCCATCGCCCGCTGCGCGATGTCGGGATGTGCCTTCAAATAGTCGACCACTTGCTGGGTGATACCGGTTGCCATGAGGAGCTCCTCCGATGAAGGTCATGCTCGCCGTGTGCGAGCAGGGGCGCGCACCCTGCGCCAAACCAAGCGGCAGCGACATCGGACGTAGGTGGTATTTGCGCGGCTGCGCTTGCGCCGCGCGTTTTCCACAACGCTCGCGCATGCGATCGTTTCGCAGAGCTCGAGCACGGCGCTCGCGCCGGCTCCGCAGTCGCGTGCATACTCGTGAGGCGGTATCTTCATTCGATCCCGAAGCAGGAGCTCGACGATGCGACTCCAGCCCGATTCGGTGCAGCGTGCGGACGAGTTGCGCAGCTACTTTCCCGACTGGACGCCTCAGCTGCCCAGAGCCTCGGAAGAGCTCGAGGCGGATCACAACTCGTATCTCGCGGGAGGCTATGCCGAAGAGTTCGGGTATGTCCCGCAGTTCGGTGCGTCGCGAGGTGTGCCGGTGATCGACGGCGAGCCGCCCGAGCAATCCGTCGTCTGGCGCTATGAGGCGGCGGCGATGCATCCCGGCTATCCGATCAAACCGTATCCGCTCGCGTCGGATGTCGAGATCGCGGCGTTTCAGGAGCGGCCGCGAGCGTCCCACCACCCCACGCGGTCGCGCGAGATCGAGGTGAACGAGGCACCGCGTGTCGGGTTCGTCCCCGTGATCGACCGCCCGTATGAGCGCGAACGCCGTCGCTCCGCGCAACGTGTCGCTGCTGCTGTGACACGGCTGCTCGCGCGACTCGTCGCATTCCGGTGGGACTTGCCGCGGCGACGCGTACGAGCGGCAGAGCAACTCGCGCAACGCGGTCGGGAACCGATCGACCTCTGAGCAACTCGCGCAATGCGGCCGGGATCCGATCCGACCTCTGAGCAACTCGCGAAACGCGGCCGGGAACCGGTCGACGCGACGGCGGCACGTTACGTCGTCATGCCGACGCGGCTCCAGCGCCAGGCGAGGCATTCCCATGAGTCTTGCGGTCGCGACGTCGAGCGGCGCTAAGGCGCGGGGCTGGGCTGCGAAACCCGTCTCGCGTCCGGCACATACACTCATTGCTGAATGAACATCTTTGCCGGGCGACACGTCCGGTCCGCTGTCCCGAAAAGCGGCGCACGCCGCGGCGCTCTCGCGCCTCCAATTGACTCGCATCCGCCTTCCGAGTAACACTCACTCACACGCGAATTAATAACATTGCTCTGAGGGGGGCCTGGCGACCATGAAATTCGCTTTGCACGGCGCATCCGGCGTCGCGATCCTGCTGAGTCTGGCGAGCGGCACGGCGCCCGCCTGGGGCCAGGAAAAACCACTCGCCGCGACGAACGAGCCCGCCATCCCGGCGGGCACCGCCCCGGACGACGGCGGCCTCGCGGAGGTCGTGGTCACCGGCTCCTACATTCGCGGCACGCCGCTCGATGCGGCGCTGCCCGTGGAGGTCTATTCGCAGGAAGCGCTGGAGAAACAGGGCTCGCCCACCGCGCTCGAATTCGCCAAGAGCCTCACGATTTCAGGCCCGACGACCGGCGAGTCCTACTACTTCGGCGGCCCGGCGCTCACGGGGTCCGTGCAGTACAACCTGCGCGGCCTCGGCGCGGACAAGACGCTCATCCTGCTGAACGGGCGCCGCACGGACATCAATACGTCGAACATCCCGTCCATCGCGCTCGCACGCACGGAGATCCTGAAGGACGGCGCCGCGGTGATCTACGGCGCGGACGCGACCGGCGGCGTCGTGAACTTCATCACCCGCGATCGCTTCGTCGGACTGCAGACGAGCACCCAATACAAGTACATCGACGGCTCCGCCGGCGGCGATTACTCGGCCGGCGTTCTCGCCGGCGTCGGGGAAGACCGCGTGAACTTGATGTTTTCCGCGGAGTACGAGCACCGCTCGCGTCTGCACGCGCTCGCGCGCGATTTCACGCACGCCGCGCTCGATCCCACGCAGCCCGGCTACAACCCCGCGCCGTGGTCCACCTTCACGAATCTCGCCGGATAGTTGCCGCTCGGCCCGTTGCCGGCCGTGCCGAGCGTCGCGAACGAGTTCGGCGCGCCGGTGGGCGGCATCGTGTCCGACTTCACACCGGCGAGCTGCGCAGCGCTCGGCGGGCGCTATGACAACAACTTCACGTGCGCCTACGACTACATCCCCTATTACAACCTGGTCGAGAAGAACAACATCTATCGCGCGTATGCACAGCTGAACGCCAAGGTCACCGACGATGCGAAGTTCCATCTCGAAGCGTCGTATGGGCAGGTGATCGCGCCGCAGGTGTTCGGATCGCCGGCGCAGCCCATGATCCGCGGTCCGGCGATGAACACGGGGTCGACGTTCCAGTTCTACGTGCCCATCACCAACCCGTACGCCGCGGCATTCGCGGCGAAGAACGGCATCACCAATGCCTCCGGGTTCTCGCCCGTCACCTATCGCCTGCTCGCGCACGGCGGCAACTTCGCGTTCGGCGACGGCAACGGGTACGGCGTGCCCGATCGCATTGACAACAAGGTCTGGCGCGTGTCCACGGGCTTGAACGGCGTGTTCGGCGACTGGGCGCGATTTGCGAAGAACGTCGGCTACGATTTCGCCGTCACGTTCAACCAGTCCAACTCGTTCAACACGCACCCGGATACGATCGGCTATCGCTTGCAGGAAGCGCTGAACGGCTTCGGCGGCCCGAACTGTCACGCGGAGGATCTCGATCCCACGCGCTTCGGCACGCAAAATCCCGCAGCGGCTGGCCAGAACGGCTGTCTCTGGTGGAACCCCTTCTCCAGCTCCTTTGCGGGCCAGCCGGTGCTCGGCCGCAGCAATCCGAACTATGTGCCCGGCAGTGAGAATTCCCCGGAGCTCACGCGCTGGCTCTTCGACCCGCGCGGCACCGAGACCATCAATCGCAACTTCACGACCGATCTCGTCTTCAACGGCAGCTCCGGCATCGAGCTGCCCGGCGGCGCAGTGGGTTGGGCGCTCGGCGGGCAGCTGCGCCAGGTGAAGACCTACGAGAACGTGTCCGATCCGCTGTTCGACGGCAGCACGCCATGCGAGTGGCCGCAGAATTTCACGAGCGCGAACGGGCCGGGCTCACCGAACCTGCCACCCATGCCTCTGCCCACCACCGACCCGAACTTCCGCGGCTGCACGCCCGATAGCCCCGGACCCTTCGTGCTCTTCGCGCCGAACCCGCCCGACTCGGCGGGCCGCCATCAGTACTCGGTGTTCACCGAGCTGCAGATCCCCGTGACCCGCGGTCTCAATTTCCAGGCCGCCGCGCGCCACGAGGAGTTCTCCGGCGGCCTCGGCGCGACGGTGTACAAGCTCGCGGGCAAGTGGAATGTGTGGGGCCCGCTCTCGTTCCGCGGCTCGTACGGCACCAACTATCAGACGCCGCCGCTCGGTGTCGTGCCCGGCGCGGTCACCGTGGCGGCGCGCACGTACACCGTCGCGAACAGCAACTGGCTCGCGGCGCAATTCATCACCACGCCCAATCTGAAGCCGGAAACGGCGAAGTCGTGGAACCTCGGCGCCATCTGGCAGAGCCGCGGCGTCGGCTCCGACCATCGCCTCCAGCTCATCCTCGACTACTTCAACATCCGCACCAAGGATCAGATCGGGCAGATCGCCGATCCGAATCAGATCGCGAGCCTCGTGTTCAACGGGCCGGGCGGCACGATCACGACCTGCGATCCGGCGCAGCAGCCGCTCCTGAATCGGATCACGTTCAACACGGGGTGCACCGTGGGGATGAGCGGCGTCGGCACGTTCTCATCCGTCGCCACGCTCTACGGCAACGGCCCGGGCCAGAGCACGAGCGGCTTCGACCTGCAGACCACCTATGACATGCCGCTCGGCCGCGGCGATCTCGCGCTCGATCTCACCGCCACCCGCGTCACGAAGCTCGAGACCGGCCCGACGCAGCTCGATGGCGTCGTGGTGTCCACCGGCGACAACCGCCTCGGCACGCTGAACTTCGCGACCTTCGCGCAGTCCGCGCCGAAGTGGCGCGCCAACTTCGCCGCGAGCTATCACTTCAACCAGCACAACGTGCGCGTCGGAGTGAGCTACGTTTCGGCCGTGCGCGACGAGCGGCCGGGCATCCAGTATGGCGAGGACGGTGCGGACTGGGTCACGACCGATATCACGTATCTCTTCGAATTCGACGACAGCCTCTCCCTCACGGCGACGCTGGCCAACGCGTTCGATCGCGATCCGCCGCCGGCGCAGGAAGAGTTCGGCTACGATCCGTGGACGGCCAATCCGCTGGGCCGCACGCTGGAGGTCGGGATCCGAAAGCGCTTCTGAGTGACTTGCTGTGTCGGGCACGGACGCCGAGATACCCCGTCGCGAGCGCGAACGCGCTCGCGACGCGGCTCACTTCACGTGGTCTGCTCGGGATTCACGAAGCCTGCGATGTGGCGCGCGAACGTGTAGTCTCCGCTCCACAACATGGACCTCCAGTGAATACCGTCGATGGCGACCCGGATCGGTAAGAAGCAGAAGCGCCGGACCAAAGCGGAGCAACGCGCCGAGACGCTCGAGCAGATTCTCGATGCCGCCGAGTACCTGTTCTCGAAGCACGGCTTGAACGGCGTCACGCTGCGCGATGTGGCCCTGAAAGTGGGGGTGCACACATCGCTCATGCACTACTACTTCGTGGACAAGCGGCGCCTGTTCGAGGCCGTGTTTGCCCGGCGCGCGGGGATCACGAGCAGCCGGCGTCTCGATGCACTGGACCGTTACGAGCGCGAAGCCGGCGATTCGCTCACGGTGGAGGGCGCGCTGCGCGCTTTCCTCGATACCGATCTCGACCTGTACATCAACGGCGGCGAGGGCTGGAAGAACTTCGCGGCCTTCGCCGCGCAGGTGAGCAACTCCACGGAAGGTGCGGCGATGATGGACCTGCACTTCGATCCGGTGGTGCTGAAGCTGATCGGCATCCTGAAAAAGGCGCTGCCGGACTGCGCGGACGCGGACATCTTCTGGGGCTACGATTTCGTGACGGGCGCGCTGATGCACGCGCTCGGCCGCACCGGGCGCATCGACCGGCTCTCCGGCGGCGCCTGCAAGTCCGAGGATTTCGAGGCGGTGAAGGAGCGCCTGGCGAGCTTCATGGCGGCGGGGTTCATCGCGCTCTGCGCCAAATCGCAGAAGAAAGCGTCGGCGCGCAAGAAGACGGCGCGCTGAAGCAGGCGCGCACTAGCTGCGTTTGGATCGATACGCCGCAATTCCGGCAGCGGCGACGGCTGCAAACGCGGCACCGGCAAGAAACGTTGCGGAGGGACCGACGCCGCTCCATAGCGCGCCCGCGATGACGCTCGCGACCAGCAGCGAGACCCCCGTCGCGAGGTTGTAGACACCGAAGGCCGTGCCGCGCAGATGGGCAGGCGCTTCATCTGCGATGAGCTTCGAGAACAGGCCCTGCGTGAGCGCCATGTGCAGTCCCCATAACGCCGATCCGAGCAACACGAGTGCGATGGACGCGCCGAATGCGAGGACGAGGTCGGACGCGATCAGGACGAGCAGCGCAACGAAGAGCAGCGCGCGAGGATGCACCCGGTCGGAGATGAGTCCGGCCGGATAGGCGAGCCCGGCGTAAACCACATTCATCACAATCATGACGAGCGGGACGTTCGCAGCAGCCAGCCCCGCATCCTGCGCACGAAGCACGAGGAATGCTTCGCTGAATCGTGCAAGCGTGAAGATTGCCGCAAGCGCCACGATGAGCCAGTAGCGTCGCCCCAGCATGCGCGCACTGTTCCACGAGAGGCGCTGCGACTGAGCGGCAGAGCTGTCTACTCCATCGACGCTTGTCGCTGTTGCAGCCGACGCGATGGGATGCTCGGGCTCACGCACGAAGAACACGAGCAGCGCCACGGAGGCGAACGCCGGTACCACTGCAATCCACAGCACCGCACGGATGTCGCTGGCGTAGACGCTCATGAACAGCAGGGCCAGCCCGGGGCCGGCAAATGCACCTACGGAATCGAGCGCCTGGCGCAATCCGTAGGCTGCACCGCGGACGTGTTCCGGCGTGATGTCCGCCACGAGTGCGTCACGAGGAGCTCCTCGAATGCCCTTGCCCACGCGATCGACGAATCGCGCGGCGGCGACCCAGCCGATCGATGCGGCCATCGGAAATACGGGTTTGGTGAGCGCGGCCAGCCCGTAGCCGAGTACGACGAGTGGCTTGCGCCGCCGCCACCGATCACTGAGGGTGCCGGAGAACACTCGTGTGACGGATGCGGTGGCTTCGGCGATTCCTTCGATGAATCCGATCGTGACCATCCCGACGCCGAGCACACTCGACATGAACACCGGCAACAGGCTGTGCACGAGCTCGGACGACGTGTCCATGAACAACGACGTCAGCCCGAGCGCCCAGATGGCGGCCGGGAGACGGCGCAGTACAGCGGGTGCCGTTACGTTCGCCGCTGCACTGGGCCGTTGTGAGCGCACTCAGGTCGATCCTTCATGGAATCGCGTCAGGAATTGCGACTAGCGGAGGTAGGTCCTCAGCATTCGGAGGACCGGCTCGAGCTCCTTTTCCACCTTGCGATCGTCCACGCCGCGGCCCGCGACGTGCTCGCGCAGATGCCCATCGAGAAGCTCGAGCATCAACCCGGAAATCGCGCCGCGCACGGCCGCCGTCTGCTGCAGGACCGCAGCGCAGTCGAGCTTGCGTTCGAGCGCGTTCTCGAGAGCCGCGACCTGACCCTTGATGCGCCGGACACGCGCGAGCAGCGCCTTGTTCTTCCGGATGGCGTGAGCCATGGATGCTCCGGGTACGTATACTGGGGGCCAGTATACGCCAGTGCCGGTGCTTCATGAGCCTCGCCGCGGAAGACTTGCGCCATCACCACCAGTTCGATCAGACCAATCCGCTTGCGGAGCGCGGCACGCGGCTCGCGGTCTATCTCACCGCCGCGATGATGGTCGCCGAGATCGCCGGCGGGTGGCTGCTGAACTCGATGGCGCTCCTCGCCGACGGCTGGCACATGAGCTCGCACGCACTGGCGCTGGGCGTTTCCGTTCTCGCCTACTCCGCGGCGCGTCGCTACTCGACCGATCCGCGCTTCAATTTCGGAACATGGAAGATCGAGGTGCTGGGCGGCTACACGAGCGCGGTGCTGCTCGTCGGCGTGGCGGGACTCATGCTGTTTCAATCGGTGGAGCGGCTCGCTGCGCCCCGGCCGATCCATTTCGACGAAGCCATTCTCATCGCGGCGGTGGGTCTGGCGGTGAATCTGATCTGCGCGCGGCTGCTGAGCGGCGGGTCGCATCATCATCACGGCGGGCACACTGACGACCGACACGGGCATGGCGGACGCGATCATGGCGAGCCCGGCGGCGGCTCTCACGGTCACGACCCACACGGTCACGACCCACACGGGGACGGCCCACACGGGCACGCTCCGCACGCGCACACACAGCAAGCGCCGGCTCAGCACGGTTATGGCCGGCACGATCAGCATCGCTCTCACGCGCGTCATGGCGGCCACCCTCATCACCCTTCGCACGGGCATGCGCACGATCACGATCTCAATCTGCGATCGGCATACCTGCACGTGCTCGCGGATGCCGCGACCTCCGTGCTCGCGATTCTCGCCCTGCTCGGCGGCAAGTACCTCGGCGCAAACTGGCTCGATCCCGTCATGGGCATCGTCGGCGCCGGCCTCGTGTCCGTGTGGGCGTACGGTTTGCTGCGCGATTCCGGCCGCGTGCTGCTCGACGCAGAGCTCAACGTGCCGGTCGCGCAGGAGATTCGCGAAACCATCGAGCAGGGACCGATCCGCGCCGAGATCTGCGATCTGCACGTCTGGCGCGTGGGCAAGGGGAAATTTGCGTGCATCGTCGGGCTCGTGACGGCGGAACGCGCCGAGCCCGAGGATTTCAAGAACCGGCTGCGCATCCACGAGGAGCTGGTTCACATCACCGTGGAAGTGAATCGCCAAGCCAGTGCTGCGTGACCGCTCACGCAGTGATCGGCGGCGCGGATTTGTGAGCGCGTTGCGCGCCATGGGCCGGCGTTCCGAATGCGAGTAGGCACCGCTGCGCCGAGATAGCCGAGCCGCTGCAACAACCTTCAATCGTGTGCACGGCCATGACACCGCACGCGGTCGGCGGGCCGCAGCGCTTCACGTCCAGCTCTTACACGCGAGTCACGCACCGCGTTCGCGAGCACACCGTTCGCGAGGCTTTGCTCATTCCGCTGCCTCGGTACAATTCCGCAGGATGCTACGCAGAGGCGCACATGCGGCGAGCGATCGCTCGCTTTAATTTCCAAGCCGTGCATACGGCACACGCGAGGCATCCATGAAAGAGAAGATCATCAAGGAGAAGCGGGACGCAGCGGAGATCGAGCGGCTTCGCGAAGACTTCGAGTATTTCGATCGCAACGACGATGGGCTGATGGAGTTCGAGGAGTTCCAGCGCTTTCTGCAGGCGCTGGATGCAGGGATGTCGGACGAGGAAGCCCGCCTCGGGTTCAGTGAGATCGACACCGACCGCGACGGTGTCATCGAGTTCGAGGAATTCCTGGACTGGTGGGGCTCACCCTGAAGGAGAATCTTGGCGCGCGAATCTACGCCCGTCCGAGCTTCGGCCCTGCCAGCCCTCACGCGATTGGGCAGCGCATGCGGTGCCGCAGCGTGCTCGATATCACGATCACGCCGCTCGAAGTCCAGGTGTGAACGGCACGCACCTGCTCCGCTAGCCAGTCACCCGCATGATCTCCAGTACAGCGCACCTCCACGATCCGACATCACGTGACAATACTTTCAATCGTCGTCACGACCGCGCCTCGCGCCACCATCTCCTGCAGCGCGCGAGCACCGTCACCCGGATTCACCTCGACCGCCCTGATCGCATCCTCGAGCACAACGACGTCGAGCCCGTTCGCCCGTGCGTCCAGCACGGTTTGCTTGACGCAGTAGTCGGTCGCGAGGCCCCCGACGAAGACACGAGTACAGCCGCGCGCCCGCAAGCGCTCCAGCAAGTCGGTTCCTTGGAATCCGGAATAGGCATCCTTTTCAGGTGTGCGCGCCTTCGAAATCACCTCTGTACCGGCCGGCAGTTGCAGGTCCGTCGGTATCTCGGCGCCGGGTGTCTCCGCCACACAGTGCGGTGGCCACGGACCGCCTTGCTCACGAAAGGAACAATGGTTGGCGGGGTGCCAGTCCCGAGTGGCGTAGATCGGCAGATTGCGAGAGGCGAACTCGGCGATGTACCGATTGAGTACCGGGATCACCTTGTCACCGTCCGGCACCGCCAACGCACCGCCGGGAAGAAAGTCGCGCTGGACGTCGACGATGATCAGTGCATCGCCTGCATGCAAGCCAGGAATGCGAGTACCCATAAGCTGGACTCTAGAAGCGAGTGCGGACCATCGGGATTCGGAATTCTGCGGAACCGATACGCACTAGCGCTGACTCTCCGCAACGCTAACCCCCACGCCACCATCGCATGAACTCATGCCTGTCGATGGCGCCATCGTGGTCCGCATCGATTTCGTCGAATCGCGCGCGACGGTGTGTGTGAGGCACCTCCGAACCCAGGTTCTCGAGCAGTTGCGAGAATTCGGTGAAGTCGATGCGCTGATCGCCGTCCGCATCGCATTCGTCGAACTGCTCGTCGAGATCGGCAAGCTCGTCACTGCTGAGAAAGCGCCGAGGCGGCGGCGGTGGGTTGCGGTTGCTGCTCATGATGATTGTCCTCGTATGCTGCGACTCGCCTTCGTGCGGCACGAGTCCGTACACCCATGAGGTTCCGAGCCCGGGCTGGTCTCCGGCAAATGGCGCCGAGGCCCTGCTCGACCCAAGCAGGTTCCATGCCGACACACGCCGCTTCGCCCTCGACCGAGACCGCATCGTCTCCGCCTCGAGCCGCACAAACGATCCCGACGCATCCAGGCGGCCCGGCAGCCTGGCGCGAGCTGAGCACTTTTCGCCGTGAACGGTGGCGTGCGCGTGCCGGTCGCGTGATAAAAGCGCGCAGTCGTTCGGTAAGGAGTAAGCCGTGAACGTCCGCAACACGTGGCAAAAGACAACGGTCGTTCTGTCCGCAATGTTTTGCCTCGCCGTGGCACCCCTCTTCGCGCACGAGGTGCGCATCGAACACGTGACCGTCGTTTCACCCGAACGCGCGGGCCCATTGCGCGACGTGACCGTGCGCATCCAGGACGACCGGATCGTCGCGATTGGCCGCAGCGGTCGTCCCGCCGGCGATTCCCCCGACGTCGAGATCATCCAGGGCAAAGGGCTGTATCTCGCGCCGGGATTGATCGACAGTCACGTGCATTCCGATCTGCCCGGGATCGAGGACGCGCAGGAAAAGGCCAATCCGGCTGTCGCGCGCAGCATGCGCGAGCAGCAGCCCCGCAGCATTCTGTACTTCGGCTTCACGACGATCGTCGATCTCATCGGCCTGCGCGAGACCACGGACGCGTGGAACGCTTTGCCGGTCCGCCCGGATCGCTACTTTTGCGGGGCCGCGGAGATCCCGGGAGGTTATCCGCCCATTCAGTTCCTTGCCGAGCCGAACCGGCGTGCTCTGAACGAATACATGATCATCCAGAGTGGCGAAGAAAGCAGCGCACCGGAGGGGATCGACCCCAAGACACACACACCGGAAGCCGTGGTCACGCGAATGAAGGCGGATGGTGCCATCTGCACGAAGACCTTCTACGAGCGGGGATACGGCGAGGTCGACACGATGCGCGCGCCGCGCCTCGACACGATTCGCGCGCTGGTGGAGGCCGCGCACGCGGCGGGCCTACCCGTTCTCATGCACGCGAACAGTACGGATGGTCAGGAATTTGCGGTCGCGACGGGCGTCGACATCATCGCGCATGGGATGTGGCATTGGCAGCGGGAGCCGCGCGCCACCGAGCTGACGCCGCGCGCGACGCGTATTCTGAATGACGTCTTGAAGGCGAACATCGGTTGGCAGCCAACGATGCAGGTGCTGTATGGCCTGCAGGACTTGTTCAATCTTCGGTACCTGTCGGATCCGGCGATCGCGCACGTCGTGCCGCAGAACGTGATCGCGTGGTATGGCACGCCGGAAGGGCAGTGGTACCGCGACCAGCTTGCCCCCGAGCTCCTGCCCAAGTCTGCGTTGGATTCGCATGACCCGCAGGTGCGATGGGATGCGGTGCGCGCGTCGCTGTCCGCTCCGATTACTCGCAACAAGAACGCGATACGGTACATGGTCGCTCACGGTGCGAGGATCCTGTTCGGCACCGATACGCCGAGCGCGCCCACCTACGCCAATCCGCCCGGATTGAACGGCTGGCTCGAAATTCAGCACTTGCGGGACGTCGGACTGACGCCCCGGCAAATTTTCGTGGCCGCGACGGAGGCCAACGCCAAGGCGCTGCGCCTCGATCGAGACATCGGTACCGTGCAGCCGGGCAAGCTGGCCAATCTTCTCCTGCTGCGCGAGGACCCCACGCAAACGATCCAGGCCTACGACGGGATCGTGAAGGTGATCGTGCGCGGCAAAGTCTTCGATCGCGAAGCGCTTGCGGCCGACGCGCACTGAGCACGTCGCCGCTCGGGCCTTTACTGCAGCGTGTGCGCAAATCTACGGAAGCGCCGCGGCTTCCGTGGGCCGCAAAATTGCTCCGGGTGAGCACTGACGAGCTGGGGCTGAACCACTCCGTCGCGCCGCCACTGTGGTCGGAGTGCCGCGACTGCGGATGCCGTACTCAACAGACCGGAGTCAACGATGAGAGCGCATGCTTGGATTTCAGTGATCGCGACCCTTGCCTTGTGGCCCTCGCTTGGGTCGCCAAACGAGACGCCCAAAACGGCGGACGAGAAGCCCTACCGCATCGTCGACGGAAAGGTGGACGACGCAACCTACCGCGGTTGGCGCGCGTATCACTCCGCATGCCATACGTGTCACGGAGTCGATGCGGTCGGTACGAGTGTCGCACCGTCGCTGGTCGACCGGGTGGCGCACATGTCGGCACGTCAATTCACGGTCAAGGTGCTGACGAGCTATCGGATCACGGTCCCGTCGGGAGAAGCCACCGGCGACGATCCAACCGCCGTGCGCGAGGCGATTGTGGATCAGGTCCTGCGACACGAGCGCGGCGAGCTCCTGATGCCGGCCTGGGAGGGCGACTCGAAAGTTCGTCCGCACGTGCTCGACCTGTACGCCTATCTGCGCGCCCGCGCAGATGGCGCGCTCGGGCCGGGTCGACCGCAGCGAGCGAGCGAACGATAACGCGCTAAAAGCCGACCCTCGGCATCTGATGCCTGATCTGGCACCAGAAGAGGAGCCTGTGCAGTCAGAATGAACTCGCGGGCTCACGATCCGTCTCGTTCCAAGTAGCGGCCGCGCGGTCGCAGTTCTCAGAATGGCGCCGCAGGCCAGCCCACCAGGCGCGCGACCCTCTCACCTGGCGTATAAAGAGAGTGACGCGTGGCGCTCGGCTCAAACAGCCGCGCCGCCGCTGCAGACACTCGGGACGGAGGTACGACCACGAATATCACGCTGACCCTGCTGGACCTGGCCGGCACCATCGCTTTGCTGCTCTGGGGCATTCACATGGTACAGAGCGGCGTGCAGCGTGCGTTGGGCGCGCGCTTGCGCTCCTTTCTGGCGCATCGTCTGCAGCATCGATGGAGCGCATTCCTCGCCGGTCTCGGCGTCACGGCGCTCCTACAGAGCAGCACCGCCACCGGCCTGATGGTGACAGGCTTTGCCGCCGAGGGACTCGTGGGCTTGGTGCCGGCGCTCGCGGTGATGCTGGGCGCCAATGTGGGCACGACCTTGATCGTGCAATTCCTGGCCTTCGACGTGGTGTTGGTTGCGCCGATCTGCGTGCTGATCGGCTATCTCCTGTTCAGACGCGCGCAGGCGGAAGTGCACGATTCCGGCCGCGCCTTCATCGGCCTCGGCTTGGTGCTGTTCGCGCTCCATCAGTTCCTCACCTTCCTCGATCCGCTGACGACGAATCCGCTCACGCGCACATTCCTCGAGGCATTGTCCAATCACATCGTCTTCATCGTGTTGGTGGGTGTCGTCCTGACCTGGGCTGCCCATTCGAGCGTGGCCATCGTGCTGCTCAGCATGTCGCTGACGGCGAGCGGGGTGCTGACGCTTCCCGCCGGCATCGCGCTGGCGCTCGGCGCCAACGTCGGCACTGCCATCAATCCCGTACTGGAAGGCAGCGCACGCGACCCCGCCGCGCGCCGCGTGCCGGTGGGAAACCTGCTCGGCCGGGTCGCCGGCGTGCTCCTGGTACTGGGCGTGTTTCCCTGGGTGCCGGCGCTCGTCACGAGCCTGGAATCGGTGCCCGCGCGCGCCATCGCGGATTTCCACACGGGATTCAATCTCGCGCTGGCCCTGATCTTCTTCCCGTTGCTCACGCCTTTTTCCCGACTCCTCGAGAAGTTGCTGCCGGCGAGACCGCAAGATACCGAACCGGATGCGCCGCGCTATCTGCAACCCGTCGCGGCCAGCACGCCGGTCGCCGTCGCACTGGGGGGCGCCATGCGCGAAGCGCTGCGCCTGTCCGACGTCCTCGAGGAAATGATCGTGGGTTTGCGTGATGCGCTCGCTCATCCCGATCGCAAACAGATCGAAGCGACGCGGCGACTCGACGACCGCCTCGACCGGCTGAACCGCGCGATCAAGGAAAACCTGCTGGCGATCGATGTACGCCGCCTCGACGGCGCCAGCAGCGACGAGCTCGCACGCATCCTGACGTTCTCGATCAATCTGGAGCAGGCGGGCGACTTGATCGATCGCGGCCTGCTGGGCGTCGCGGCCCGGCGCGCGAAACGCGGCATCACGTTTTCGAAGGAAGGCCTGGCCGACCTGCTCGCTCAGGTGGATCGCCTGCTCGACATGCTCCATCGATCCACATCGGTGTTCTTGAGCGGCGATGTGGAAGCGGCACGCGCGCTGGCGCTGGAGAAGGATACCGACCGACGCTGGGAGGACGAAGCCACGGCGGCGCATTTCGAGCGGCTGCGCTTGGGCAACGTCGACACCATCGAGACGAGCGCGCTGCACATCGATGCGCTGAAGGATCTGAAGCGCGTCGGCAGCCACCTGATCGAAGCGTCCGCTTACCCGATCCTCAAGAAGCGCGGCGATCTGCTCCCGACGCGACTAAGGATGGTCGACAAGGCGCCGTAGGGGTGACGCGCATGGAGGGCGTCGTCACCCTGCCAGTTTCTTGACCCGGAAGTTCATCTCGATGGCGCCCTTGTTCTGCCGATACTTGCCGCGATACTGCCGCTGCACGACCTCGTAGTGGGGCGACTCCACGATGACGGTGATCAAGGATAGATCGACGTCATAGCCGAGATCCTTGATCGCCCGGCCGATGTCGGGGGTGCGATAGCGGCCGATGACGTTGGTCTCTGCACTGAACTCGAGCATGTGCTCCGCGACCTTCACTTTCACGATGGCGCCATCGACGTACTTGCCCTTTTCGTCCTTCACGCTGCCGAAGATGACGAACTCGGGGTTGCCGGGAATCTCGGCGGATTCCAGGAACATCGCGCCGCTCGGCCAGGCGGGCCGGCCTGCCACGCAGATGAACGCCGCCACGACGATCGAGATTGCGAGCCGCCCAATGCTCATGCTGGCACTACTCCGCTTTGATCAATATCGCGCTCAGCTTCTTGCCTTCGCCAACCATCACCTGATGCCAGACGTTCGCGGGCACGAAGAGCACGTCCCCTTGCCTCACCTCGTACAGCGTACCGCCATCGAGCCTTTGCGCCAGCTGCTCGTTTGGCTTGACGGTTCTTGCGCCGCTCACGGTGCCGCCGACTTTGACCGCACCTTCGCCCTCCAGCACCACGAAGAAGTCGTTCAGCTTCTCGTGCAACTCCGGGTCGGCCGTCACCTCGCGGTGAATGAGGAGCATACCGTGCGTGTCGCCGCTCAACACCTGCGCAAATGCGGTCTGCGCCTGGCCCATCTGCGAGATCAGGGCGGCATCGAGCGCCTGCAGATCGGCGCGAGTCCACCGCCTGGCGGCACTCCGCTCGACCGAATCTGCGGCGAGGGCTGCCGCCGCGCAGACGAGTCCGGCCATTGCGACCCATCGTGCTTTCACTCACCCTCTCCTATTGCTTGCCGAAGATCTTCTCCATCTCCGCGGAGACCGCGGCATCGATCTGCTTGCTCGCCGCGAGACTGCCGACCGCGGCCACGCCGAATCCGCCGACGACTCGGCCGTCTTTGAAGATGGGCACGCCGCCCGGTGAGGTCGTCATGTCCGAGAACGAGCCGTCCGCGTAGGACGTGTTCCTGCCGCTTTTCACGGCTTCCTGGAACGTCTCGGTCGGACGACGCCACAGCGCCGAGGTCTTCGCTTTCTTGACCGATATCAAGAAGCCGGTGATCGGCGTGTCCTCGCGTCGAGCCGCCGAGCCAGACGTCCAGCCAACCGAAATCAAGCGCAGGATTGAAGATGCCTACCGGCGAAGTGCGGAGGTCGAATAGGGCCTGCTCGCCATGCAGATATGCAGATCTGCTTAGGCGTCGCAAGCAGCGGAGCGAGTTTCCGCGAATGGGCTCTTCGTCTACGGTGAAAGACGTACGATATCCGCAGTCTTCCCCATGCAATGTTCCTGAGCCCCATTTCAAAGTCGTGGGGCCGTTCTCACAGAGGAGTCACCCCATGATGATGGTCACGAACAGGAACTTTCGCCGAAGCGGCTACCTCCTGCTGGTACTGGCCACCGGCGCACTCGGATCATCAGCGATACTCGCAGCGGAGCCCGGAACCGAGGCACAAGTGACGATCCGAGCGGAGCGCCCGACGAAGCAGGTCGTTGGACGCACGAGCACTGGAGTTCCCATCGAGCAGTATGAGCTCTCATATCGCGTGAGCTATTCGGATCTCGATCTTGCCACGAGCGCGGGCGCCGATGCGCTCAAGGCCCGCGTATCCAAAGCTGCAGACATGGCCTGCAAGGATCTCGACAAGCTGTACCCACTGATGGAGCCGGACCGCTCGTGCGCTCGAAAAGCGGAAGAGGGCGCGATGTCGCAGGTCAACAGCGCCATCAAGATGGCACAGGCTCAAGGAGAGACGAAGGCGAGATAAGCGTGCAGAAATCCAGACGTCCCCCGACGTTCGACTTCGCCTCGTAATCGGCGGGACGTCTGCGATTCAGAGGCGCGCCGCCCCGCCAAATCGTCGTAAGTGGGGCGGCAGGATGGGCACGAACGGTCCGAAAGGCGCATCGGCGACGTCCTGGTGCGTCTTCTCCACCTCGTCCAAGAGGATCACCGCGTACGGCCGAGGATGCAGACTCCAGCGCTTCCACGACCCGAAAATACGCCCGACGTCACGCGCATAGACGTAGGCCGCAAGGCCGAAGGGCGTGTCGTTCGCCAGCGCAACCGCCTCTTCTTCCGTCTGGAAACCGCCATCGTAAAGCAGCCGGGAATAATCGGCCGCGATGCCCTACATCGCCAGGACCGATTGGGGGGCGGCCAGCCGATGCGGGTACATTACGTACCATGCGGAGACCATTCCGAAGAGTAGTGACTGGCCACGACGCCGCGGGAAACGCCGTGATCCTGACGGACGCGCCGCCAGAACGGGTACAGCAGGTCGGCGGCTCGGGCGGCCCTACCTTTTTCGAGGTGTGGAACACGCGCGAAACACCTGCGCGCATCGACCGGTGCTCGGGCGAACCGGCAGAAGCCGGCCTCGTGCTGGCACCACCGCCCCACGGCACCCGGATTCGGGTGCTCGACATACCGCCCGAGAATCCGGAGCTGCACAAGATGGACGAGGCGACGGCGCGCGCACATTTCGCGGAAGTCGGCCATGCGCACGCCTCGACGTACAAATCCGGCGCCTCACACCCGTTCATGCATCGTACCGAGACGATCGACTACGGCATCGTTCTGGAAGGCGAGATCGTGTTGATCGTCGACCAGGGCGAAACCACGCTTCGCGCCGGCGACATCGTCATCCAGCGGGGCACGAATCACGCCTGGGCCAACCGCTCTGGAAAGGTCTGCCGCATCGCTTTCATCCTGATCGACGGGCAGTTCGTGGACGGGCTTTGAGCTAACACGCGTCACCTGCTGGCCTCCGGGGCACGCACAACGGAGAATTCCACCTCCCTGAGCGCTGCTCGCGTGCGCCAGACAACGTGCGCTATCCAAAGTAGAAGCGATCTATCAGGTCCTCGAGTAACTTGCCTTCGTAGTTCGGCTCATAGTTCGAGTCGAAGCCAGCCTTCGCAAGTCGTTCAGTGAACGACGTGCGGAAGTGCTCTGCAATCTCTTTCGTGACGAGCACAGCCCCACGCTCATTGCTTGCGATTTCTGTGCGCTCGATGATTCGCGCGAGTGTCGCCGGTCCAGCACGACCGAGCGGAAATGGAAGTGCTCTTCTCCCTCCTGGCTGAACGCTATGAGCGCAAGAGCGTGATGATCACCTCGAACCTCGTGTTCTCGAAGTGGGACCAGATCTTCAAGGATCCGATGACGACAGCGGCCGCCATCGATCGCGTCGTGCATCACGCTGTCGTGCTCGAGTTCACCGGCCCCAGCGTTCGGGCGGAGGCCGCCGAGCAACGCGCAGCACTCGCCAGACGCGATGCTTCGTCCGCAGAACGCTCGTGATCCCTTTCTATACAAGACAGATCGGAGCTTCTGACGCCTCCGGCGTCAGGCTCCTCTATGGCTGGATCGATGATGAAGCCCGGAAAAACCGGCAGAAATAAATGTCGCCAGCGGAAGATCTAGTTGACGTCGGACA
>DASTRY010000028.1:0-50467 GCA_035760965.1 Steroidobacteraceae bacterium
CCCTTCAGCGTTCAGGACGCGGAAACCCTCATCACCGCCCTGCGCCGGGCGTTCGCGTTTGGTTTCAAGGATCACCCCGAGGCACGCGATCCCGCTGCGATGATGCGCGGTGCTCGCATCGGCAAGAAGGATCGGCCGCACCTCGATCCCTTCAGCGTGCAGGATGCGGAGACCCTGATCGCGGCCCTGCGCCGTGACTGGGGTGCGGCGCAGGCGAACTACGACGCGTTCCGCTTCTTCACGGGATTGCGACCGTCGGAAGAAATCGCGCTGGTCGTGAGCGACTACGACCGCGCAAACGGCGTTCTGTCGATTACCAAGGGCCGTGTGCGTGGCATTCCGCGCGACGTGACGAAGACGGGCGAGGATCGGCGGGTAGAGCTCTGTCCGCGCGCGATCGCGATCCTCGAGTCCCATCTCGCCTGGCGTGCATCGCTGGTACATCAGGGGCGCATCCATCACGACGGCGCTCTTCTTCACGCACGACTTCCAGCCGATTCCGGACGCGAAATACCCGTTCGAGCGCTGGCACACGACGCTCAAGCGCCTGCCGCTGCGCTATCGCAAGCCGTACACGGCGCGCCACACTTCCGTGAGCTGGAATCTCATGCTGGGGAAGAATCCAATGTGGGTCGCCAAGCAGCACGGCCATCGCATCGCGACGATGCACAGTGTCTACGCGGCCTGGGTCGAGGGCGCGCGTGAGTGCGACATCGCGGCGATTCGCCGGGCGATGGGCCACGAGCAAGAGATGCCGATGAGTCGGAACCCGACGGTGCTCGCCCCGGTGCCCGCGCCGACGACCCCGATTTCGCGCGCGGTTCCCGGCGGCTTTCTCACGGGACCAGGTACGGAGTTCCAGCGCCTGACGATCCGCATCCGCGTGGATACGTCATCGCTCGATATACCGGATTCAAAAGGGGAAACGCCGCCTCGGCGTGAGCCGGAGCCCGCGCCCGAGCCCAAACGCAAAAGCCACACTGGCAAAAAATTCGCCAGCGAGCAGAAGCCGAAAGCGCCCAAGTGGTTGACGGGAATGAAGAAGACTGGCGGAGCGGACGGGACTCGAACCCGCGACCCCCGGCGTGACAGGCCGGTATTCTAACCAGCTGAACTACCGCTCCGGCTGGGGTGTGAATCGAAGGGGGCGCATCCTAATCGATTGATCGAAAAGCCGCCAGCCTTGCCAACGGCTTCTGAATCAGGAAACCGGCGGGCGCCGGTCGGCTAGGAATTCGGAATGAATTCCACGGGATTGATCAAGGTCCCGAGCCCCGAAATCGTGACCTCGACCGGCCCCGCCGTCCGCGCCAGGTTCGCCAGATGGATGCTCTTGCGGCCCGGCGCCGGTTTGAAGGCCGTGCCCATCGAGATCACATCGCCCGGCTCGAGCGTCTGGAAGCGGCTGATGAAGGAGACGACGGCCGCGACGTTGTAGTTGAAGTACCGCGTGCTGTCCTCCGCGACCACCTCGCCGGCGACCCGGCACCTCACCTCGAGATCGTCGGGATTCGGCACCTCATCGCGCGTCACGAGCCACGGCCCGAGCGGCCCGAACGTGTCGCTGCCCTTGTAGCGGCCCGCGTAAGAAAGGTGCTGTTCTACCCTTTCGAGCTTGTCCGGATCGTCCTTCGAGGCGTAGAGCGCGTAGTAATGGAACAGGTCCTCCGCGCGCATGCCGTTGCTCGTGATGTCGTTGCAGATCGTGTAGCCGAAAACGGCGTTCAGCGCGTCCTCGCGCGGGATTTGCCGGCCGCCGCGGCCGATGACGACCGCCAGCTCGGGCTCGGGATGGGTGCTGCCGTAGTACGCGTAGATGCGGATCGGCTGCAGATGTCCGACGAGGCACGACGCCGGCTTCAGAAAGAACGCCGGGTGATCCGGTGCCTTGATCTTGCGCGCGTTGCTGGCCGAGTTGTTCATGGCCACCCCGCAGATCTTCCCGGGCCGGCGTACCGGCGGGCGCCAGACGACCTGCGCACTCGGAATCAGCAGGCTGCGATCGGCTGCGCTGGGCTGGAACGTGCCGGCCACCGTCCCGCCACGTGCGCGAAGCGCGGCGAGCCCGTCGGCGATGCGCGTCAGCAGCTCCGCCCCGCCTGCGATCAGGCCGATCATGTCCGGGACGTCGACACCGAGGTCGCGCACGTCCACGAGGCGTTCGTCGTCGACCGCGACGACCACGCGCTCGCGCCCGTCATGTTGGATACTTGCGAGTTTCACGCGTCCGAATTCGGATAGTGTCGCCGGAAGACTCAGAGGATTTATGCCGGACCCAGCATCTATGACGAGCGGCCAAGCGCTCGTCAAGTCACTGATCAATCACGGGGTGGACACGGTGTTCGGTCTGCCGGGCGTGCAGACCTACGCGCTGTACGACGCACTCCACGAATACCAGAGCCAAGTGCGCTACATCGGCTCGCGGCACGAGCAAGGCGCCGCGTACATGGCGTTCGGCTACGCGAAGTCGACCGGCCGACCGGGCGTGTACACCGTGGTGCCGGGACCGGGCGTACTGAACACCAGCGCGGCGCTGTGCTCGGCGTACGCGGCGAATGCGCCGGTGCTCTGCTTGACGGGCCAGGTGCCATCGAAGGGCATCGGCTCGGGCGCCGGCTTTCTCCACGAGCTGCCCGATCAGCTCGCGACTCTGAAGCTGCTGACGAAGTGGTCGGCGCGCGTCGATGCGCCCGAGCAAGTGCCGGCGGTGATGGACGAAGCGTTTCGTCAGATGACGACGGGGCGGCAGCGGCCCGTCGCGATCGAAGTACCGTGGGATGTGTTGCTGAAGAAGGGAAACGTGCAATTCCCCGCCGCCAACGGTGGCGTCGCATCGTCGAGCCGTATCGACTCGCGCAGCATTGATCAAGCGGTCGCGCTGATCCGCGAAGCGCGCCAACCGATGATCATGGTCGGCAGCGGCGCCATGGACGCGGGCGCGGAGGTTCTCGAATTCGCGCAGCGGATCCAAGCCCCGGTGACCGCGTTCCGCAGCGGGCGCGGGGTGCTGAGCGATGAGTCGAACTATGCGCTCACGTGTGCCGCCGCCTACCGTTGGTGGGACAAGACCGACCTCCTCATCGGGATCGGCTCGCGCCTCGAGCTGCAGTACATGCGCTGGCCCTCGCGGCCGGCGGGCCTCAAGCTGCTCCGCATCGATATTGATCCGGATGAGCTCGCGCGCTTGAGATCGAACGTCGGCCTCGAGGGCGACGCGAAACTCCTGCTCGCTGCGCTGAACGCCGCGCTCGCGCGCAGCGGTTTCAATCCGCCATCGCGCGAGCAGGACATCCTCGCGGTCAAGGAGCAGACGGAAAAAGACATCCAGGAAGTGCAGCCGCAGCTCGACTACCTGCGTGCGATACGCGACGTCCTGCCGCGCGACGGCTTCTTCGTCGAGGAGATCTCGCAGGTCGGATTCGCGTCGTACTTCTGCTTCCCGGTCTACGAGCCGCGCACGTTCGTGACATGCGGCTACCAAGGCACGCTCGGCTTCGGCTTCCCGACGGCGCTGGGCGTGAAGGTCGGGAATCCAAGCAAGCCGGTGGTGTCCATCACCGGCGACGGCGGCTTCATGTTCGGCGTGCAGGAGCTGGCGGCGGCCGTGCAGCACGACATCAACCTCGTCACGGTGCTGTTCAACAACAACGCGTTCGGCAACGTGCTGCGCGATCAGCAGACGAAATTCCGCGGCCCGCTCGGCTCGGAGCTGCGCAATCCGGATTTCGTGAAGCTGGCGGAAAGCTTCGGCGCGCAGGGCTGGCGCGCTCACAATCCCACGGAGCTGCGCACGCTCGTCGAACGCGGCTTCGCGCAGAAGGGGCCGGTGCTGATCGAAGTGCCGGTCGCGCAGGGCTCGGAATTCTCGCCATGGAAGTACTTGGTACCCGGCGGCTACTAGCGGCGCGAGCCATCGCTCGCGCGACAACGCCAATCATTCGGGCAGGCGCCTCGCCTGCGCTTTGTATTCGGAGTGGACATGCGTCTCGATGCAATCTCAACCGGCCGTAACCCCCCGGAAGAAGTGAACGTGATCGTGGAGGTGCCGGTGGGCGGCGAGCCGATCAAATACGAGATGGACAAGGCATCCGGCGCGCTGATCGTGGATCGCTTTCTGTACACGGCGATGCGCTATCCGGGGAACTACGGCTTCATCCCTCACACGCTGTCCGAAGACGGCGATCCGTGCGACGTGCTCGTTGCCAATCAGCGAGGCGTGATTCCGGGCGCCGTGCTGGCCGTGCGGCCGGTCGGCGTTTTGAAGATGCAGGACGAAGCGGGCGGCGACGAAAAGATTCTCGCGGTGCCGGTGCCGAAGCTCACGCGCCGTTACGAGAAAGTGCACAACTACACCGACCTTCCCGAGATCACCGTGCGCCAGGTGCAGCACTTCTTCGAGCACTACAAGGACCTCGAGAGCTCGAAGTGGGTCAAGGTGGTCGGCTGGGGCGACGCGGACGAAGCCAAGCAGCTCATCGTCGCGTCGATGGAGCGGGCCAAAGCGCAGAAATAGCGCGGCTGGGCGAGCAGTCGCGGCGCCGCCGAAGCAGTATGCTTCGGCGCGAGCACACTCGGTGTGGAGCAGCACGCCGTTCGGATAGCGCACGTCCGGCTGAGCGATCTGGCGGCATGCCGCTCGGGTAAGGACATCCGGCTGAGCCACGCTGCGGCATGCCGTCAGGCTAGCGAGCGTCCTGTTCGAGCGGCTGAGCAGCACGGCGCTCAGGTAAGGACATCCGGCTGAGCCACGAGGCAGCATGCCGTTCGGCTAGCGAGCGTCCTGTCGCGCGGCCGGGCAGCACGCCGCTCAGGTGGCGAACATCGTGCTGAGCCACCGAAAAATGCGTCTTCACGGGGGTAACCGATGCGTCGACGAACATTTCTAGCCACCCTGCCCGCCCTGGCCGCCGGCGCCTCCCTAGCGCAAACGCGCTCCGCCAATCCCAATCGCGACCGCCCCGACGTCCACAGCGGGGATCGCGTGGACGGCGCGACGTTCGCGTCGCGCTCCACGGTGTGGGGTATACACGGCGCGGCGGCGACGGCGCATCCGCTCGCCACACTCGCAGCCGTCGACATCCTGCGAGCCGGCGGCTCGGCGGTCGACGCGGCCATCGCGGCGAATGCGTGCCTCGGCTTTCTCGAACCGACGTCGAACGGCATCGGCGGCGACTGCTTCGTCATGCTCTGGGACACGAAACAGCGCAAGGTCGTCGGGTTGAACGGCTCGGGCCGCAGCCCCGCGAATCTCAGCCTCGAGACGGTGCGCAAGCGGGCGAAGAACGGCCTCATCCCCGCTTCCGGCGCGATCTCGGTATCCGTTCCGGGCACGGTCGACGCGTGGTGGGAGCTGCACACTCGCTACGGCAAGCTGCCGTGGAAGTCCGTGCTCGCACCGGCCATCGGCTACGCCACCGAAGGCGCACCGGTCGCGCAAACCATCGCGTATTACCTCGACGCGAGTGCGAAGAAGTTCGCACGCACCGATCTCGGCATCGAGGAAACCGAGAACTTCAAGAAAGTCTGGCTGGCCGAAGGCCACACGCCGCGTGAAGGCGAAGTCTTCCGCAATCCGCTGCTCGCGCACACACTCAGCCTGATCGCGGAGCAGGGACGCGATGCCTTCTACCAGGGCGAGATCGCGGACACGATCGAGCGCTACTTCAAGCGCATCGGCGGCTGGATGACGAAGGCGGACCTCGCCGCGCACCACTCCGAATGGACGCAGCCCATCGTCACCGACTATCGCGGTGTGCAGGTGTACGGCCTCGCACCCAACACGCAGGGGCTCGCGACGCTGCAGATACTGAACATCATGGAGACGTTCGATGCGCGCGCGATGGGCTTTCAGTCGGCGGCGTGGATTCATCATTGCGTGGAAGCGAAGCGCCTCGCGTTCGAGGATCGCGCGCGCTACTACGCGGACCCCGACTTCGTGAGGACGCCCATCGAATGGCTCAACTCGAAGGAGTACGCGCGCGAGCGCGCGAAGCTCATCAAGGCCGATCGCATTCTCACGCCGGTGCATCCGGGGGAGGCGCCGAGCCACGGCGACACCACGTACTTCTGCACGGCCGACGCGAACGGGATGATGGTGTCGATGATTCAGTCGAACTACAGCGGCATGGGCTCCGGGCTGATGCCCGACGGGCTCGGCTTCATGTTTCAGAATCGAGGCTGCCTGTTCGCGCTGACGGACGGGCACCCGAACCTCTACGCGCCGCGCAAACGCCCGTTCCACACGATCATCCCGGGATTCGCCCTCAAAGGAGGCGAGCCGTGGCTCGCCTTCGGCGTGATGGGCGGGGACATGCAGCCGCAAGGACAGGCGCAAGTCATCTCGAACATGGTGGATTTCGGGCTGGCGCTGCAGGAAGCCGGCGATGCGCCGCGCTGGCATCACGAAGGAAGCACCGAGCCCACGGGCGAGCCGCAGCACGGCACGGGGCTGCTGCGCGTGGAAACCGGCATTCCGGCGCCGACGCAGAAAGCGCTTGGAGCGCTCGGGTGGAAGCTCGGCAAGAGCGACGGCGGCTTCGGGCGCTATCAAGCAATCGAGCGCTGGCCGGGTCGTTACGGCTCGGCGGCGGATATGCGAGCGGACGGACTGGCGTTGGCGTACTGAGCCAAACCGGCGACACTGCGAAACATGGCATTGAGGACTGGCAGCGCCGATCTCCCGCTGCACGGCGGCCGCGTGCCGGCGTGGCTCGCGACGCGCATGGCGTCGCTCGGACGCGTGATCGTCGAGGCCATTGCGTATCACTACGGGCGCGACGAGGTGCTGCGCCGGCTGGCGCATCCGTTTTGGTTTCAATCGTTCGGCGCCGTGATGGGGATGGACTGGCACTCGTCCGGCATCACGACGAGCGTGCTCGGCGCGCTCAAACGGGGACTGCAGCCGGTTCAGCACGAACTCGGCGTTTATGTGTGCGGCGGGCGCGGCAAGCACTCGCGCAAGACGCCGGATGAGTTGCTCGTCGTCGGAGAGCAGACGGGGCTCGACGCCGCGCCGCTCGTGCGCGCGAGTCGGCTCGTGGCGAAGATCGACCACGCCGCCGTGCAGGACGGGTTCGATCTCTACTTGCACGGATTCATCGTGACGTCCGCGGGCAAGTGGTGCGTCGTTCAGCAAGGCATGAGCGATGCGCGCGGCGAGGCGCGCCGGTATCACTGGCTCTCGGAGAACTTCGAGGATGCGACCGCGCCTCCGATGAGCGGCTCGGCGCGCCTCGGCGCCGCGAGCGCTCAGCAGGTTTATGACGAGCGCCTCCTCAGCTCACCTCACGCGGCCATCGAAGGGCGTAACCGTGGCGTGATCCTGAATCTCGCGGACACGCGCGCGAACGCGAGCCGCCGCGCCGGCATACAGCTCGTGCACGCCGGACCGGACAAGACGATCGCGGTGCTTCGCGCCCTGCGCGAATCGAAAACACGGACGCTGAGCTTGTTCCCCGAGCTCGACATCGGCGCTTCACCCACGTCTGCAGCGCCCGAGCTGGACATGGGCTTGTCGCCGACGTATGCGCACCCCGCGCTGGATGCGGGCCACTCGCCAAAGCACGCGCCCGCCGCGTTGGAGGCTTGCCGCTCGGCGAAGCACGCGCTCCCCGAGTTGGAGCCGGGCCGCGCGCCGAAGCGCGCATTCACCGACCCGGAGGCGGGCCGCTCGCCGAAGCACGGATTCACCGAGCTGCCTTCGGGCCTCGCGCCGAAGCGCGCAGTGCGCGAGCAGCACATGCATATCCCGCCGCCGACGCCCGCACTCCCGCATTTGCGCATGCCCGCCCGCCACGACGTGCGCGCGTCCGACGTCGACCTCAAGCGCTTGCACGCAACGCTTGCGGCCGCCGCGGATCGCGGACCGGAGGACTTCGCGGAGCTCCTTCTGACGCCGGGCGTGGGCGCGCGGACCGTCGAAGCACTGGCAATGGTGGCCGAAGTCGTCCACGGCACGCCCTCGCGCTTCCGCGATCCGGCCCGCTTCTCGATGGCCCACGGCGGCAAGGATGGGCACCCCTTCCCCGTCCCACTCCGCGTCTACGACGAAACGATCCGCGTGCTGAAGAGCGCGGTCGATCGCGCCAAGCTCGGCAATGACGAGAAGCTCGCCGCCATCCGCCGCCTCGATGCGCAAGCGCGCCGCCTCGAACGGGTGGCCAACGGCCCGAGCTTCGAGGACTACATCCGCACCGAGCGGGAGCGCTCGCCGGATTACGACGGCCGCACCGTGTAAAGAGGCCGGGCTCGGCCGGTGCGCGTGCGGGCGGGCGGGACAACCCGACGTTCCCGTGGAAACGCCGCCGAGCCCTCTGCTACCGAGGCCGCAGGCGAATCACCCCGCGCGGTCGCGACGGATGCGCGTCAACTGGCGCCGCGCGAAAAACGCCGCCGAGCCCTCTGCTACGGAGGCCGGAGGCGAATTACCCCGCACAGTCGCGACGGATGCGCGTCAACTGGCGCTGTGCGAAAACCCGCCGAGCCACCTGCTACCGAGGCCGGAGCGAATCGCCCCGCGCGATGCGACGGATGCGCATCACCTGGCGCTGTGCGAAAGGGATCGCGAGCCGCTCAAGGCTCCTCGATGCGATCGGAGCCGAGCTTGCCCGTCGCCAAGTACGACAGCTCCGTGTCCGAGAGTCCCGCCGATCCCAGCAGCGACTGCGCCCGCCCGAGCGACTCTGCGGGCACAAAGATGTCGCACGTCCGTGCAACCCCGAGAATCTCGGAATCCGTCCGCACGCGAGTCGGTACGCCCTCGCCGTTCAGGCGCTCGGCGACCACCTGCGCGGAAAGCGTGTCGAACACGGTGATCAGCAACTGCCACGAGGGACTGGACATGCCGACAGCATAGGGAACTCGGCGTCCAATCGAAAGAAGCTCCGGCTCAGCTGCGATCGCCCGCTTCAGGCGTGACGCGAGCGGCCGTGGGCTTGCCCGCGTCGGCGGCCCCGGCCAGCGCCAGATTCCCGAATCTCGTGCCGAGATAGGTCTGCACCGCCTGGAGCTCCTCCTCGGTGAAGTTTGCGAACCGTGTCTCGCTGACCTCCGCCATCAGCCCGAGCTTGCGGTCGCCGATGCCGATGCCGGTCTTCATCAGGTGCCGGAAAGCCGCCTCCGAGTAGCCTGCGGTGACGACGAGGCTCGGCGCCTTCGCGAAATCGGTGCCCTGCAGGTCCTGACCGTGACACTCGGTGCACGTCGTCATCACCACGTAGCGTCCAAACGTCAGCGGGTCCGATCGATCCGTCGTCGCCGGGTGATGCTCGCCGCGTGCAATGGTGCTGGCGAGCGGCTTGAACTTGCCGGTCACGATGCCGATGCGCCCTAGCATCCGGACGTTCACCTCCCGCATCGGCCCATCGAGCACAGGCGAGCTGCGCACGAACGCGATCACGTCGCCGAGGTCCTCGTCGCTCATGTGGGAAAACATCGGTGAGGGCATGAGCCACGTGCTGGTGCCATCCCGCTTCACGCCGTGACGAATCAGCCGCTCGAGCTGCGCGTCCGTGTACTCGCGCACGACGCGCGTGAGGTTCGGTGCGTTGATGCGCGCGATGCCGGGCTCGTCGACGAGCGTCAGCCCCTGCATGCGATCGCCGTGGCAGCTGTTGAAGCAGCCGTAGATCGTCGCGAGCCGCTTGCCCTTCGCGATGGACTCCGCATCGTGCGGCACGACGATATTCGCGAGAGGCACGTCGTACTGGCGCCGAATCTCGCGCTCGGCGAGCGCATACACGGCGCCCATCCCCAGCCCCGCGAGCGCCACCAGCCCGAGGATCCCGACTCCGACCCACTTGAATACGCGGTTCACGTTTACGCCCCATTCGCAGGCGCATTGCGCCCTTGGGGAGTAGCGCGTAAACGAGGGCCGGATTAGCTCAGCGCTCGGCGCGCATCATGCGGGTGAGGCCGTTTTCACGCGATGGCCGCGTCCACGACCTTCTGCGCCTCCGCGAGAATCCGCTGCAGATGCTCCTCGCCCCGGAAGCTCTCGCCGTAGATCTTGTACACGTCCTCCGTGCCCGAGGGCCGCGCGGCGAACCACCCGTTCGCCGTGGACACCTTGATGCCGCCGATCGGCGCGCCGTTGCCGGCCGCCCGATCCGTCACGCTGACGATCGGATCGCCGGCCAGCTCGGTGAGCTTCAGTGCGGACGGCGACAGCTTCGAGAGCTTGCTCTTCTGCTCGCGCGTCGCGCGCGCGTCGATGCGGGTTGCGACCGGGGTCCCGAGCTCGGCACCCAACGCGCGATACACCTCGCCCGGATCGCGCCCCAAGCGTGCGGTGATCTCGCCGGACAGCAGCCCCGGCGCCATTCCGTCCTTGTCGGTGGTCCACACGGTGCCGTCCATGCGGCTGAACGATGCGCCAGCGCTCTCCTCGCCGCCAAATGCCAGCGCCCCGCTCAGCAGACCGTCGACGTACCACTTGAACCCGACGGGCACCTCGTACAAGCGCCGTCCAAGTCGCTGCGCCACGCGGTCGATCATCGAGCTGCTCACCGCGGTTTTGCCGACCGCCGCCTCCGCCTTCCAGTGCGGCCGGTGCCGAAACAGGTAATCCACCATCACCGCGAGGTAATTGTTCGACGGCATGAGCCCGATGCTGCGCGTCACGATGCCGTGCCGGTCGTGATCGGTATCGCACGCGAACGTCACATCGAATCGGTCCTTCAAGCCGATGAGCGGCTGCATGGCGTAGGGAGACGAAGGGTCCATCCGGATGCGCCCGTCCCAGTCGAGCGTCATGAAGGCGAAGCGCGGGTCGACATCTTCGCGCACCACTGTGAGATCGACCCCATAGCGCTCGGCGATGCGCGGCCAGTAGTGCACACCGGCACCACCGCCGGGGTCGACGGCCAGCCGCACCTTCGAGCTGCGAATGACGTCCATGTCGATGACGTTGCCGAGGTCCTCGACGTAGCGGCCGAGGAAGTCGTACTCGTAGGTCGTCGATGCGCGCCGCGCGGCGGCGAGCGGCATGCGCTTCACGCCATCGAGCCGTGCCTCGATGAGCCGATTCGCCTCGGCTTCGATCCACCCCGTCACCGCCGTATCCGCGGGCCCGCCGTTCGGCGGGTTGTACTTGAAGCCGCCGCTATCCGGCGGATTGTGTGAAGGCGTGATGACGATGCCGTCGGCCAACGCGCTCTCGCGCCCGCGGTTGTAGACGAGAATGGCGTGCGACAGTGCCGGCGTCGGCGTGTACTCGCCGCCCGCGGAGATCATGACCTGCACGCCATTCGCTGCGAGCACTTCCAGCGCGCTCGCAAATGCCGGCGCCGACAGCGCATGCGTGTCGAAGGCGAGAAACAAGGGCCCCGTGATCCCCTCGCGCGCGCGGTACGCGCAGATCGCCTGGCTCATCGCCAGCACGTGCGTCTCGTTGAAGCTGCACTCGAACGAGGAGCCACGGTGCCCCGAGGTGCCGAACGCAATGCGCTGCGCCGGCACGGAGGGATCAGGCCGCTCCGTGTAGTACGCGGTGAGGAGTCGCGGAATGTCCGTCAGAACACTCTTCGGCGCCGGCTTCCCGGCGAGCGGATGCACTTTTGCGTTCATGGGGAGGAACCTGAGCCTGGCTTGACCGTATACGACTATGGCATGCGCGCAAGCGGCGCGCCTGGCGCAACCCCCACGAGGCTGTCACCCATGAGTCTGTTCGTCTCGGTCGGACCCGTCATCGCCCTGATCGCCGGGATTCTCATCCTGATCATCCCCCGGCTGCTGAACTACATCGTGGCGATCTATCTGATCCTCATCGGGCTCATCGGGCTATTCGGCCCGTCGCTGCACAGCTGATGTGGGCGCGCCGGCCGCGCCGCCGGAGGAAACGCCGCCGGAGGACGCGCCGAGCAGCTTGTCGACGAGCTGGCTCATGTACTCGGGCGACTTCGTGCGCCGGGCGATGAGCGAATACACAGCGGGTACGACGAACAGGGTCAGCAGCACGGAGACGAGCGTGCCGTAGAACACGACCACGCCGATCGGCTTGCGCTGCTCCGCTCCCGCGCCCGTCGCGAACAGGAACGGCAGGGCGCCGAAGGCCGTGCAGAGGCTCGTCATGAGGATGGGCCGCAGCCGGATCGTCGCCGCGCGGACTACCGCTTCGGTGAACTCGACGCCGCGATCGCGCAGCTGGTTGGCGAACTCGACGATCAGCACGCCGTTCTTGGCGGCGATGCCGATGAGCATCACCACGGCGATCTGACTGAAGATGTTGATGCTCAAGCCGTACAGCTTCAGCCCGAACACGGCCCCGAGCAGCGCGAGCGGCACCGTCACCATGATGACGGTCGGGTGGATGAAGCTCTCGAACTGCGCCGCCAGCACCAGAAAGACGATCGCGAGCGCGAAGAGGAACGTCGTGTAGAGCTGCCCACCGCTCTTCAGGTACTCACCCGACTCGCCGTTGAACGCGAGGCTCGCGCCGGGCGGCAGCTTCTCGCGCACCGTGTCCTGGAACCACTTCACGGCCTCGCCCATGGTGTACCCCGGTGCGAGATTCGCCGAGATTTCGATGGTGCGAATGCGGTTGAAGCGATTCAGCGAAACAGCGCCCGCCGTCTCCTGCAACGTGACCACATTCGAGAGCGGGATGAGCTCGCCCGTGCGATCCGAGCGCACCTGGATGTTCGTGAGGTCGGTGGTGGTCGCGCGTTCCGCCGCCGGCCCTTGCAGGATGACGTTGTACTCCCGGCCACGATCGACATAGGTCGTGACGATGCGCGAGCCGAGCATCGTCTCCAGCGTGCGCCCGACCGTCTGCAGCGAGATGCCCAGGTCCGCCGCGCGATTACGATCGACGGCGACGCGGATCTGCGGCTTGCGCTCCTTGTAGTTCGAATCGACGTTCGTCAGCCCCGGGTTCTGCTGCGCGAGCAGCAGCATGGTGTTCGCCCACTGCGAGAGCTGCTCGTAGTCCGGCCCGCCGATCCCGGCGATCACGGGCTTGCCGAACCCGCGGCCGAGGCCGCCCGGCGAGAAGTTGTAAACGCGCACGCCGGGCAGGCTCTGCGCCTTCAGCATGAGAGAGCGGCCGATCTCGCTGGCGGAGCGTTTGCGTTCGTGCCAGTCCTTCAGCACGACGAAGATGCGCGCGCTGTTCACGTCGCTGCCGCCGTCCCAAGTGCCGGGAACGCGCAGCATCATGCGATCGATGTCGCCGTACTCCGCCTGCTCCTGCTTTACGATGGCTTCCAGCTTGTCCGCGTACGCCTGCGTGTACTCGAAGCTCGCGCCTTCCGGCGCTTCCATCATCACGACGGTGCGGCCCACATCCGCGACCGGCGCGAACTCGCTGGGCAGGAAGTGGAACGTGAGACCGCCGAGGGCAATGAGGGCCGCCACCCCGGCGACGATCAGCCACGGGCGGCGGATCAGGCTGCGCAAGCGCCGCTCGTACAGCGCGCCCAATTTGCGGAAGAACGTATCGACCGCATGCGCGACCTTGCTGCTCTTCATCTGACCCCACGATGCCTTCGAGGCGAGCATCGGAGTCAGGGTGAGCGCGATGAGCGCCGAGAACAGCACCGAGGCGGCGAGCGAGAAGCCGAACTCGCGGAACAGGCGGCCGATGTCGCCGGGCAGGAACGAGATCGGCACGAACACCGCGGCGAGCGTCAGCGTGGTCGCGATGACCGCGAAGCCGATTTCCTTCGAGCCCTTCACGGCCGCGACGATCGGCGACTCGCCCTCCTCGCCCCGCCTGAAGATGTTCTCCAGCACGACGATTGCGTCGTCGACGACGAGCCCGATCGCGAGCACCAGCGCAAGGAGCGTCAGCGTGTTGATCGTGTAGCCGAGCGCGTACATCGCCGTGAACGACGCGACGATCGAGACCGGGATCGTGATCGCCGGAATCAGCGTCGCGCGGAGATGCCCGAGGAACGCGTAGATCACGACGAGCACCGACACGAACGCGAGCGCCAGCGCGATGACCACTTCCTTCAACGCCGCTTCGATCGACACGGCGTTGTCGACATTGATGACGAGCTGCGAGCCGGGCGGCAGCGAGGGGCGCACGCGCTCGATGGCCGCGCGCATGCCGTGCGCCACATCGAGCAGATTCGCCTTGGATTGCGCCTCGACCGCGATGCCGACGCCCGAGCGACCGTCCGCGCGGATGAAGGAGCGCTCATCCTCCGCCGCGAGCTTCACCTCCGCGACTTCGCCCAGCCGGACGAGCTGATTGTCCGGGCCGCGCCCGATGACGAGATTCTTGAAATCCTCCTCGGTGTCGAGCCCGACTTCCGTGCGCAGCGTGAACTCGCGCGAGCGCGACTCGAGACGGCCGGCGGGAAGCTGCACGTTCTCGCTGCGCAGTGCGTTCTCGATGTCCGACACCGCGAGGCGCCGGCCGGCGAGCGCGACGCGATCGATCCAGATGCGCATCGAGTAGTGCCGCCCGCCGTTCACCGCGACGCGCGCCACGCCCGGCACGGTCGAGAGCTGATCGACGATGTAGCGCTCCGCGTAGTCGGTGAGCTCGAGGATGCTCATCGAATCGGAGCTGAAGTTCAGGAACATCACCGGATCGGCGCCCGAGTTGGCCTTGGTGATCTCGGGCGGGTCCGCTTCGTCGGGCAGGTTGTTCAGCACCCGCGAGACGCGGTCGCGAATGTCGTTTGCGGCGCCATCGACGTCGCGGTCGGAGGAGAACTCGACGTTGATGACCGAGCGCTCATCGACGCTGCGCGACTGGATCTTCTCGATGCCTTCGATTCCCGCGATCCGGTCCTCGATCACCTGCGTGACCTTGTTCTCGATGACCGGCGCGGCCGCGCCCCGATAGTTCGTGTTGATCGAGACCACCGGGCGCTCGATGTCCGGGTACTCGCGCACCGAGAGCCGGTTCAGCGCGACGAGGCCGAAGATGACCAGCAGCAGGCTGATGACCGTCGCGAAAACGGGGCGGCGGATGGAGATTTCCGAGATTCTCATGGCCGGCGCGCGTCAGGTGTCGGCGACGGTGGTGCCGGTGGAATCGACCTCCACCACCTGGATGCCGTCGCGAATCTTCTGGGTTCCTTCGACGACGACGCGCTCGCCGTGATCGAGACCGCTCGTCACCTGCACCTCGCCGGGCCGGCGCCGGCCGATCGTCACCTCGCGCTTGAACGCGACGCCGTCCTTCACGACGAATACGAACGACTTGCCCTGCTCCGGCACGAGCGCGCCTTCGGGGATCAGCAGCGCCTTCGAGGCGGCGGCGCTGATCTTCGCCGTCATGAACATGCCCGGCTTCAGGGTGCCGTCCTTGTTCGGCAGCTCTGCACGCACCACGATGGAGCGCGTGACCGGATCCACGCGCGAGTCGAGCGTCGTGATCCGGCCCGTGAACGTCTTGTTCGGCACGCCGGCGATCTGCGCGGTGATCGGCAGGCCCGGCGAGAGGCCGAAGAGATAGGACTGCGGCACCGTGAAGTCGAGCTTCATGACGGACGTATCGTCGAGCGTGCAGATCACGGTGCCCGGATTGACGAGCCCGCCCACGCTGATGCGCCGGAAGCCGATGCGCCCGTCGAAGGGCGCGCGGATGATGGTGTCTTCGAGCCGCGCCCGGGCGGCCGCGACCTTCGCTTCGTTGGTCTTGAGCGTGGCCTCGAGCTGGTCCATCTGGGCCTGCGAGATGACCTTGGTTTCGACCAACTCCCGGCTGCGATTGTACTGGCTGCGGCTCTCGGCGAGCGCCGCTTCCGCCGCGGCGAGATCGGCGCGGGCCTGGGCGCTGTCGAACTCGACGAGCACCGCGCCGCGCTTGACGAGCTGACCTTCCTGGAAGCGGATGGCCGTCACGGTGTTGACCGTCTTCGAGGTGATCTCGGCGGACTCGTTGGCGACGGCATTACCGATGGCTTCGATTTCGAGACCGACCGTGCCTTCGGTGGCCGGGGCGGTGACGACTCCGACCGTCTGCGCCATCCCGGCAAACGGTCCGCCGCCCATGCCGCGCGGTCCACCCGACGCCGGTCCGCCGGCGTTCGGGCCGCCGGGGTTGGAGCCGAGCGCTGCGGGCGCGGCAAGGCCATTCGGACGACGCGCGTCAGCGCCGTTCGACCCCGACGCGGTCGAGCCGGAACACGCGGTCAGTGCGAGCAGCAACGCGCCGGTCACCACGGGCGCGAAAGTCTTCATGGCGAAGGGTCTGCCGGACACGGCTGCAGTTCTTGATTAAGGGCGGCAAATTGTCCGGTGATACAGGCAGCTAGCAAGCGAAATGTCATCAACCGCACGTGTGAAGTATGAGTTTCAAGGGCGACCGGGCGCGCAAAGATACGATTTCCTCATGACGCTTGCGCGCTCCCCGGTGTTCGCCAGGCGGGCATCGCAGCGTTCGCTCACTTGGCGTGCAGCGAGGCCGTGCCGAGCACCATCTGCGGGCGCATAGACTCGCGAAGCCGTTCACGGACAGGGGGGCTACGGTCATGAACCGTGGGTTCGTCGCACTCTCGCTGACAATCGTCGGCGTCATCGGACTGAGCCGCGTCGCGTGCGCGAGCGACAGCGCGCCACCGGCGGACCCATCGCCCGGCGTAGCCGCCACGCAAGCCGCGCGAATCTCCGAGCTTCAGAAGGTTGCGATCACGGCGCAACTGGACGCAGCGGTCGTCCGGGGCGACACCCCGGGTGTCGTCGGCCTCGTGGTCGATCGCGAGGGCGAGATCTACTTCGCGAGCTCCGGCCGCTCAAACACCGAGGCGAATGCCCCGATGCGGCGGGATGCGATCTTCGCCATCGCATCGATGACGAAGCCCGTCACCTCCGTCGCGATCATGATGCTCGCCGAGGCCGGCAAGCTGACATTGGACGACCCGGTTTCGAAGTATTTACCGGGATTCGATCACCTCGAGGTCATCACGCGCTTCAACGAAGCGGACGGCACGTACGAGACGCGGCCCGCGAAGCGCGCCATGACCATCCGGCATCTGCTGACGCACACATCGGGCATCGGCTACGCGTTCTCGAGCCCCATCGTCGCCAAGCTGCAGAAGAGTCAAGACATCGACGAGTGGACGCTGCCCCTGCTGAACGAGCCCGGCGCAGAGTGGCACTACAGCGCCAGCACTCGCGTGCTCGGTCTCATCGTCGAGAAGGTCACGGGCGAATCGCTCGAGGACTGGTTTCAGGCGCACATCTTCCGGCCGCTCGGGATGCACGACACGTCGTTCGCGGTGCCCGCCGAAAAGCAATCGCGACTGCCGCGCGTGAACGTCCGCGGGCCCGACGGCAAGTTTCAGCAGCGGCCGCGCGCGAACACCCCGAGCACGCCGACTCCGCCCTATCGCGGCGATGGCGGCTTGTATTCCACTGCGCACGACTACGGCTCGTTCATCCGGATGTTCCTGAACGGCGGCAAGCTCGGCTCGGCGCGCATCCTGAGCGAAGCATCGGTGCGCGCCATGGGACAGAATCAGATCGGCGCGATCTTCGTCGAGCAGCAGCCGGCGGTGCTTCCGCAATTGGCGAAGCCGTTCCCGCTGGGCGCAGGCCGCGACAAATTCGGGCTCGGCTTCCAGCTCACGAGCGCGAGCGCCGACACGCGTACGTATCGCAGCGCCGGCAGCATGAGTTGGGCCGGCATCTACAACACCGAGTTCTGGATCGACCCGCGCATGCACATCGGCGGCGTGCTGCTCATGCAGACGCTGCCTTTCTATGACGACGGTGCGATCCGCACGCTGCAGACGTTCGAGAAGTCCGTTTATCGCGCTCTGCGATAGTCGCTCACTTCGGGCGGCACCGGCGTACCGGGCGCAAGTCGCTCGTCCGGAATCGGCGCCTGCGCGACGAGCTTCATCGGCAGGACGCCTGCCCAGTACGGCAACGCGTAGTCTTCCTCCGCGTCGCTCACCGGGCCGCTGCGCACCTTCGCGGATGCTTCGTTGATGTCGAGCGCGATGACGCACGTGGCTTTGATCTCTTGCTCGTCCGGCGCACGCGTGGCCGCGAACCGGTTCGGCATGATGTGGTTCACCACCGCTTCGAACGCACGCATCCGCTCTGCCGCGTCCACCACCTCGCGCCCGATGCCGAACACCATCACCGAACGATAGTTCATCGAGTGATGAAACGCTGAGCGCGCGAGCACGAGCCCATCGAGCAGCGTGACGGTGACGCACATCGGCACGCCGGCCGCGAGATTGCGCAGCATGCGGCTGGCGATGGACCCGTGGATGTAGAGCCTCTGGTCGACGCGCGCATACGTCGTCGGCACGACGAATGGCTGATCGTCGACGACGAAACCGATGTGGCAGACGAGTCCCTCGTCGAGAATGGAGTTGATCAGCGCCCGATCGAAGGAGCCACGGGCGGGCCGGCGCTTGAGCGTCGTCCGCGGCGTCTGAACCAGCATATCCACCGGGAAAATCCTTGTGCGTCGCCTGTGACGCGCGGCCTACGATGCCGTTACAATGGTCTTCCAGAAAGGTCCAGATTTATGAAATCCGATAGACCAGTTGGCGGCCGCGATCTGCAGCTGCAACTCGATGGCGCAGGAGGCGAGCCGCTGTTCCTGCAGATTTCGCGCGCGATCACCGGCGACATTCAACGCGGACGCTTGCGGCCCGGTGCGCGCTTGCCGGGCACGCGCACGCTCGCGCAGTCGCTGGACGTCCATCGCAACACGGTGATCGCCGCGTATGCCGAGCTGATTTCGGAGGGCTGGATCGAATCCTCGCGCGCGAGCGGAACGTTCGTTGCCCGCTCGTTGCCGACGGTGCGGCCACGCAAATTCACGACGACGAACGCGGGCACGCGCGCCCGCCCTGCCCGGCCGGGATTCGAGCTGCGCGGCCCGGCGCCGGTCATCCAGACGCGCGCCCGCCCGGGCGTGATGATGATGGTCGGCGGCATGCCCGACGTGCGCCTCGCGCCCGCCAAGGAATTGGCCCGCGCCTATGGACGCGTATTGCGCAAATACGCAGGCGAGGTGCTGACGTACGCCGACCCCTACGGTCATCCGCTCTTGCGGGCGCAACTCGCATCGATGCTCGCCGCATCGCGCGGGCTCGCGACGGAGCCGGAGGACGTGCTCGTCACGCGCGGCAGCCAGATGGCGCTCGACCTCACCGCACGCGCGCTGACCGATCCGGGCGATGTCGTTGCGGTCGAAGCGCTCGGGTATCGCTTCGCGTGGGAGGCGTTCAAGCGGCGCGGCGCGAAGCTCGTGCCGATCCCGGTCGATGAGCAAGGCCTCGATGTGGCGGCCTTGGAGCAGCTCGTCGAGCGCACGCCGATTCGCGCCGTGCTGGTCACGCCCCATCATCACTATCCGACCAACGTCACGATGTCGGCGAGCCGGCGGGTCGCGTTGCTCGCGCTCGCTCAGCGCAAGGGCTTTGCGATCGTCGAAGACGACTACGATCACGAGTTTCACTTCGAGGGCCGGCCGGTATTGCCGCTGGCGAGCGCGGACACGGCGGGCGTCGTCGTGTATATCGGCTCGCTGTCGAAGATCCTCGCGCCGGGCGTGCGCATCGGGTACATCGTCGCACCGCGCGCGGTGCTCGAGCGGCTCGCGGATCAACGCGCCTACATCGATCAGCAAGGCGACCGTACCGTCGAGCTCGCGGTGGCGCAGCTTTTCGAGGACGGCACGGTGCAGCGCTGCGCGCGCCGCGCCCGGCGCATCTATCACGCGCGGCGCGACGTGCTGGGCGAGCAGCTACAGCGCAGATTCGGCGAGCTGTTGTCCTTCAAGCTGCCCGTCGGCAGCATGGCCATCTGGGCGAAGGTGGCCCCGGGCCTGGATTGCGAGCGCTGGGCCGACGCCGCGCTCGAGCGCAACGTGGCCATCCGCACCGCCCGCTACTTCACGTTCGACGGCCGCGCTCGGCCCTTCGTGCGGCTCGGCTTTGCGGCGCTCGACGAACGCGAGCTGACCGAGGCCGTCAAACGGCTCGCGCAGGCCGCCAACGCAGTAGGAGTCTCTCTGTGAGCACAGAGCTTTTGTTTCGTGACGACGCGTATGCGAGGACGGCAACCGCGCGCGTGGTCGCCGTGAGTGATGCCGGCATCGAGCTGGATCGCACGATCTTCTATCCGATGGGCGGCGGTCAGGCCGGTGACACGGGCGTGTTCGTGCGTGCAAACGGCGAGCGCATCGCCATCGCCGATACGCGCAAGGGCGACGCGCTCGACAGCGTGCGGCACATCCCGGCGCAGGGCTCGCCCGCACTCGAGCCCGGCGAGCCCGTGACGCTGGAGCTCGATTGGGAGCGGCGCTATGCGCTGATGCGGCTGCACACCGCGCTTCACGTGATGTCGTGCGTCGTGGTCGCGCCCGTCACGGGCGGGAATATTGCGCCGGAGAAAGGTCGCTTGGATTTCGACATCGACGCGAGTCTGCTGAACGCCGCGCGGATCGAGCAGGAGACGAACGCGATCATCGCGCGCGCCATTGCGACCGAGACGGTGTGGATCACCGACGAGGAGCTGGACGCACGGCCCGAGCTCGTGAAGACGATGAGCGTCAAGCCTCCGCGCGGAGCCGGTCGCGTGCGCTTGCTGAAGATTCCTGGCGTGGATCTGCAGCCCTGCGGCGGCACTCACGTGCGCAACATCGCCGAGATCGGAGCGATTCGCGTGACGCGAATCAAGAGCGAAGGCAAGCACAACAAACGCGTGGAGATCGTCCTCGCCGGCTGAGGCGCGAGAGCATTTGTGGAAGCCGATTGCGCCCTCACACCGGAGCCCCTCGCGGGTGGGCGCATGCGCCTTCACACCGCTCCGACTCGCGCGGCCCATTCGACTCGTAGTCATCCGCCGCAAAAGTGGCGCATAGTTCGAGTATGGCTACAGGTCGCGAACGGTCGAACGCCGAATCCCTGACGCTCGATGTCGATGGCAGGGCGCGCGTTTCGGCGCTGTGGATGCTGCCGCCCGACGCGCACACCGTCTACGTGCTGGCCCACGGGGCCGGTGCAGGCATGACGCATGCCTTCATGAGTGCGATTGCGAACGAGCTCGCGACCGTCGGCGTGGGAACACTGCGCTACCAGTTTCCTTACGTCGAATCGCGTGTGAAGCGACCGGACCCACCCGCGGTATGTCATGCGACGGTTCGCGCGGCAGCGACCGAGGCGGCGCGGCGCGCTCCGGGGCTGCGACTGATCGCGGGAGGAAAGTCATTCGGCGGGCGCATGACGTCGCAGGCGCAGGCCATTTCGCCGCTCGCCGGAGTGAGGGGGCTCGCATTTCTAGGCTTCCCGCTGCACCCCCCGAAGAAGCCCGGGACCGATCGGGCGAAGCACCTCTTCGAGGTGAAGATCCCGATGCTCTTTCTGCAGGGGACGCGCGATGAGCTTGCGGACCCGGCGTTGCTCGAGCCTATCGTTCGCGGCCTCGGCGAGCGCGCGTTGCTCAGAAAGATCGACGGTGCCGACCACTCGTTCCACGTGCTCGCGCGCAGTGGGCGCAACGATGCGGATGTCCTGCGTGAGCTCGCGAACGAGCTTGCGGAGTGGGCGATTTCCCTCTGAAACCGCCCACTCCGCGCCGATTCACCGCAGGCCAGTCGTCACGCCTTCAGGGTGCGCTTCTTCGAGCTGGTCGAGGCTCGACACCGCACCGCCCTTCGCGTGTTTGGCCCGTCGCGGCGCCGTCTCGCGCAGGAACAGGCTGATCAGGAACCCGCACGTGAGCCCGCCCAGCGCGAAGTACAGCGTGTACTGAATGCCGTAGTTCTGCGCGATGCCGCCTGCGATCGACGGCGCCACGCCCCCGCCGAAAATTTCGCCGACCCCGATCACCATGCCTGCGACCGACGCGATGAGCCCGAGCGGCGCCGCCTCGGCCGCGAGCGGCCCTGCGACGATCGACAGCGCGCCGAAGTTGCACAGCGCGACGAAGAACAGCAGCACGAACAGCACCGTGAGATTCGACGCGCCCGTGTGGATGAAGGCCCAGAGGAAGACCGCGGCGAGCAGGAACGAGAGCAACACCGTGAGCCGCCGGCCGAGGAAATCCGACACGGTGGGCACGCCGAACTGCCCGAGAATGCCGCCGAACCCGATCGCCGAGGTCACGAATCCCATCTGCGACTGCGACAGCTTCAGGTAGTCGATCAGGTAGTTCGGCATGATCGCGGAGACGACGAACACGCCCGTCATCGAGCACAGCAGCGAGAGCATCGCGAGCGGCACATTGCGATTCTTGAAGATCTCCGAGAGCGAAGCGCGCTTCGCGCCCTGCCCGCCGTTCGCCTTGATCGTGAGCGGCTCGCGAATCGTGAACCACATGAGCGCCGCCACGACGAGCCCCGGCACGCCGGCGATCAGGAACACGTTGCGCCAGCTCGTGACCTCGAGCAGCTGGGTCGCGAGAATCGGCGCGAGCGCGAGGCCGAACATCGCGAAGCCGCACTGGAACAGGCCGTTGTTCATGCCGCGCCGGTTCGGGTGCGAGGCTTCGACGGCAACCGCGACGCCTGTCGCCGCGACCGGACCTTCCGCGATGCCCATGATCGCGCGGATGATGAGGAGACTCACGAGCCCCGAGGCCATGCCGCTCAGCGCGGACAGCAGCGAGAATCCGACGACCGCCGGCACGAGCACGTTGCGGCGCCCGAGCCGATCCGACAGGTTGCCGATCACGATGGCCGACACACCCCAGGCCACGCCGAGAATCCCGACGAGATTGCCGAGGTCCTGATAGTTCAGGCCCAGGTCCTTCATCATCGTCGGGAAGAGCGGCGGCAGAATCCAGCGGTCGAGCCCGACGAGACCGAAGCCCAGTGTCAGCAGCAGCACCGCTTTGAACTCGTAAGCGGTATCGAACTTGTTTGGTGCGGTCACAGAATCCCCCCTCAGGTTTGGTGTCGTTATGCGGACTGGCGCGCTTTGATGGCCGCGATCGCCAGCCGCTCCTGGCGGCGAGGATCGCTCTCCACTCGCGACGTCTTGTCGAAAATCATCACGTGTCGCTTGTCGCTCGAATAGGCGGGCCACATCGGCAGGCCCTTGCCGTTCGGATTGCCGGCGCGTGCGAAGCGCGTCCACGCACCGCTCACCGTGTCGGCCAGCGCCGGCAGGTCCGGACCGTTGCCGACGAGCGGCTCGGCGAGCGCCACGTTGTCGAACACGAATGGAATCTCCACGGAATGCACGGCGCGCAGCTTGCCGCCTCGCACGGGCGACTCCCACTGGAAGTAGTAGACGTACACGGGCGCTTTGCCGAGCGCCGCCTTGCGCTCGGCCTGCGTCGCGACTTCCGAGGTCATCCAGTAGTCGCTCGCGATGATCTGGTACAGATGCTCGTTCGAGATCTTCGGGCGCGTGTGGCGATAGAGGTCGATGACCATGCTCGCCGTGCCGTCGTCGACGCGCGTGTAGCGCTTCACGCGGTCGCGCAGCGTCGCATCGTCGATGGGATCGAGCGGCGTATCGGGGAAGAACGTCACTTCGGTTTCATTGCTCCCGACGAGCAGCGGCACGTTTGCCGAGACCTGCGGCGCATCCGGATCGAACGGGTGGCGCGGAAGCGAGCGCCCATCGACCACCGGCGTGAAGCTCGGCGGCGGCCGCATCTCGTTGATCGCAGCAAGCAGGTCCGCTTGCGGCACGGAACGTAGCTTCGCGATGTCACCCGGCTGAATGCCGAGCTGCGCGAGCACGGCCTTCGTGCTCTTGGTCGCGGCCTCGCGGGTCGCCTGGCGAAGCGCCGTGCCGCTCTGGATGATCGCTCGATGAAACAACCCCTGCGCGCCCGGCATGGCGAGCAGCGTGCTGACTTTTCCGCCGCCCCCGGATTCGCCGAAGATCGTCACGTTGCCCGGATCGCCGCCGAACTCCGCGATGTTGTCGCGCACCCATTGCAGGGCCGCCACGATGTCGAGGATGCCGACGTTGCCCGAGTCGGCGACATCGTTGCCGCCGAGATCGCCGAGGAACAGGTGGCCGAAGATGTTCAGCCGATGATTGATCGTCACGACCACCACGTCTTGGCGGGTGGCGAGCCGACTGCCTTCGTATCGCGTATTGCCGCCGGAGCCGCTCGAGTAGCCGCCGCCATGCAGCCAGAGCATCACCGGGCGCTTCTTGCCGTCGCGCAGCCCCGTGGTCCAGACGTTGAGGTGCAAGCAGTCTTCGCTCTGCGGCTCGTTCGAGAGCGAAACGGCCTCTTCCATCATCAGCCAAGGCGTCGGATTCTGCGGGCACTTGTCGCCGAGCTTGGTCGCGTCGAGCACGCCGCTCCACGGCTCGCGCGGCCGTGGCGGCGCGCAGCGATTCGCACCGGCCGTGCTGGCCGCATAGGGAATGCCCTTGAACACGTGGACCGGCCCGTTCATGTAGCCGCGGACCTTGCCCGCCCGGGTTTGCGCCACAGGTCCCGCGCTCGTGCCGTCCGAGCTCGGTGCCGAGCCCGATTGCGACTGCCCAAGCGACACCTCGGCGGCGGCCGCGACGGCCCCGCCACTCAACCACATCAATAGCGAACGACGATCCATAGGTTTCCTGTAGTGATTAGCGGCTTTTCGCGCGGAAAGAGCTCAGCTCGTGGGCGGCCGCAGCCCTCTGCGCGGATCGAGCACGGTGCCGTCCTCTTTGACGATGTTGATGGCCGCGCCCGCCGGGCGCCCATCGCGCAGCGGCCACGCCTTCACCGTGATCTTCTCGCCCGGCTTCAGCGAGCCGGGCTTGATGCCCGAACGCATGAGCGAGCTCGGGCCCTCCATCTCGAAGCTCCACTCCTTCACCTGACCTTTCTCGTCGGTGACGAGGATGTCGAGCCACGAATGCGGATTCGTGTAGTTGAACTGCTTCACCGTGCCCTTGATGGTCACTTCCTTGTTCCGATCGAACATCGCGAACGAGTGATGCGCCAGCGCGCCGCCGGTGAACGCGAGCCCGGAGAGAAGAAACGTGTAGCGCAGGATCGATCTCATCGCTTCTTCTCCCGATCGCTCGGCAGCACGATGTCCGTCGAGCCGTTCTTGAACACCGCGCGATTGTCCTCCTCGCACGCCCAGTGATCGATGCGCAGGCTCGGGTCCGCGAGCTTCTTGTAGCGCTTGGTCACGTGCCAGGGCTTGGTGAGCGTCACCGGGTCTTCGACGACGATCTGATCTTCGATGGTGTTCGCGTCGATCTTGCGGATGCGCTCGGTGACGTGCGCCTGCTCGCTGTGAATCGCGCCCGTACGGTCGTAGATGCCTTCGCGCAGGCTCACGGTGTCGACGACGAGCGTGTCCCCTTCCCAGTGTCCGATGGAGTGGCCTTCCCAGAGCGGATAGAGCTCGTCCGCGGGCGGATGCGGGCGTCCGTCGGTGTAGATGCGCCGGATCTCGTTCTGCTGCTCGTGAATCCACCACACCTGCTCGGGCCGCAGCACGAATTCCTGCAGGAACGGCTCGGCGAGCACGCGCGGGAAGCCCGCCGGCAGGCATTGCGTGAGCGGGTCGAACTCCTTGCCGGCGATCGCATCCTGCACGACCTTGGCGTACTTCGCCTCGTACTCCGGCTTCAGCGGCGGGAACTCGCGATGCGGGTCCTTGCTCGAGCTGTCGAAGATGATGCGGCCCTCCATGGTCCACAGGCCGCTCCAGTCGGGAAGCGCATCCCACGTCATCTTCGTGGCGGTGGGCTTCTCGCCGGGCGCGCCGGCAACGGGCTTGGTCTCAGCGGTGGCGAACCCCCATGCCAGCGCCGCAAGCCCGACGAACGATGCCACCACAAACTTCCGATCGGTCATCCCGACCTCGTTGTAGTTGTTGGTTCGATGCCTCAGGCCCGGGACTGTAGGCGCACCGGCCGGCAGGGCGTGAGCGCCGGATGACATGCAAACCACGCCGCGGTGTAGGGCGGGACGCGCGGATCGGCTCGTGCAGAGCGACTTGCATGCGGCTAGCAGCACTGTTTCACGCTGCCTGACAAGGCTCTCCGCGTGGCCCGGCCGTACACTGGCCGCACGAAGCTCGAATCCAGCGGCGCCCTTCATTACGAGCTCGGAGGGTTCACTCTGGGCGTGATGTACGCGTCTCTCGATTCGTCGATGCCACGGCCGCGGTCCCGCGGCGTTACGATGCCGCCCGTGAAACGGTCGCTGCGCGAGACGCGATGAAGCCCGGGAGCTGGCCCTCGATTCTGCTCGTCTATCTCTACGGCGTGCTCGCCTCGGCGTCGCTGAGCAAGCTCATTCCCCTCAGCGAGGTGCTCATCGGCCAGCTCGACATCGGCCCGGCGCAATTCGCGTTGCTGCTGTCGCTGATCACGCTGCCCGCGGCCATCGTCGGGGCGGCGGTCGGCGGGCTCGTGGATCGCATCGGTCCGTCGCAGGCGCTGATCTTCAGCGCGATCGCCGGCGCGCTTGCCAACATCGCGTACCTCTTTGCCGAGCACATCGTCGCCTTCGAGCTGATCCGCATCTTCGAAGGGTTCGCGCTGGTAGGAATCTTCGCGGCGGCGCCCGCACTCATCATGGCGACGACGGTGGACAAGCGCCGCGTGCGCGCAATGGCGCTCTGGGCGACTTACACCCCCGTCGGGTTTTCCACTGGTTTGCTGCTCGCCGGCGCATTCGTCGCCACCGATCACTGGCGCATCTGCTTCGTCATTCACGCCATTCTCTTCATCAGCATCGCTTCGATGGGCCTCGTGCTGCCGAACATCGAGCAGCCGGTCGCGATCTTTCGTCCGCACACCCTGCTCTCTCGTCTGAAGGAATTGCTGTCCGGCTACTCGGACCCGATGCTCGTGCGCCTCGTGCTCGCGCTCGGCTGCGTGGTGTCGATTGGTTTCGGCACGAGCACGGTGTTTCCGACCTGGTTCGCGCACGAACACTCGCTGCCGATCGGAACGGCAGCGGGTGTGCTGGCGGTTGCCAACCTCGCCATGATCGGCGGTAGCCTGCTCGCGGGAGCGCTCATCGCAAAGGGTCTGCGTGTGCGAACGCTGTTCGCCATGCTGGCGGCGGTGGGCATCGCTTCCGGATCGAGTCTATGGTTTCCGCTCACGCCGATGTTGCTGGCGCTCGCTCTGCTCGGCGTCTGGCTCGCGACGACCGGGGCCGCCACCGCCACTGTCATGGCGGTGCTCCCGACCGTCGTGCGCAACCCGCAGAAAGGCGCGTCCGCCGCGGGACTCATCAGCCAGACGAGTGCACTCGTCGCCTTTCTCACGCCGCCGATCTGGATTCCCATCGCGGCGGGCGATCACTGGACGCTGCTCATCGCACTCGTGATGGTCGGGTGGCTTGCGAGCCTCGCCCTGCTGCCTGTGTGGGGCGAGCGTGCCGCCCCGGCGCCGCTGGTGAGCTGACGCGAGGCGTGCCGCAGCTGCGCGAGAGCGGCCCAGGTTGGCGCGGCGCGCCCGATTCCCTAGACTACCGCCCCCGCTCGCCCCGCCCTGGCTCTCGAGGGCAGCTCACGCAGTGGGTGGTTAGCTCAGCTGGTAGAGCGTCGCCCTTACAAGGCGAATGTCGGGGGTTCGAGTCCCTCACCACCCACCAACTCTGACGTGCCGCAGTGGCCAGCTCTCACTGCAAGTGCAGCGTCACGCCCGCGAGCGCGTGCAACGTCCTCGTGTGCGTCACGATTCGCGTTTGCGGAACCAGGTCGATGTCCAGCTTGCCGGCCTCTGCCTTGGCCTCGATGAGCACGCCGAAGCGACGATTGAGCCGGTATTCCCCGCCACCGAAGATCTGCACGCCACTGCCGGCATAACGGTAGTCGGCGCCGACGGACACGTCGTTGATCGTGCCCTCGGCATGCGGCCAATAGCCGACAAGTCCGACGCCGGCGTGCGTCGACCAGCCGCGCGCGAAGCCGCCGACGGAGTCGGCGTCAGTCCAGCGGTACGCGGCGTTGAGCGCAGCGAGATTCACGCCGTGCGAGATCTCCAGCGCCTGCACCCGATTCGCGAGCGGCGCGCGCTCGTTGAGCGGCACGCCGTTCCAGCGGCCGCTCACGGAGGTCGCGCGATCCGTCTGCGCGTACATCTTGTAGTGCGTGAAGTCGAAGGTGCCGCCCAGGCGCGCGGCGGCGCTCGGGTAGTACGCAACGCGCAACCCGTAGTACGGCGAATCCTCGAATGGCCGCGCTTCCCAATGCACGTCACCGAACGTCGCATCCGAATCAGACGCGGATTGCCTCACGCGCAGATTGCTGTCGCGCGTCCAAGAGCTACCGGTATAGAGCGTCAGGGCCCATTCGGCGCGGGCCTCCTCGCACGTCCCGACCAGGAACACGCATAGAACGATGGCGATAGGCCGCCGCATTCACCGTCCTCATCTACCTGCGCGGAGTCCCAGCTGACTCAGCCGCGAACTCTCGCGCGCGCCGGGCGTTCCACTCACAGCGCTCGCACGCACAATTATCGAGACAGCCGCCATGGAGCATCGATGGGGTAATCGCCGGGAGATATCGCACGCCGTGCGCGTGCGTACACCGGCTGGACTGGTCGCGACCGGCACGCTCCGCAACATCAGCATGAGTGGCGCTCTCCTCCACACGGACGCGCCGCTGCAGCTCTTGGGCCACCTCGAAGTGCAGATGTTCGCCAGGTCGGAGGTCGTGCATCCGATCAACGCCGCCGCTGCGCATGTCGTGCGCAGATGCGCTGGAGGATACGGGATCGAGTGGGCGGAGCTATCGCCCCCGGCAGTTCAGCTCTTGACCAGCATCCTGGCAGAAACGAAGCGGCAGGCACGGCAGCCCCTCGTCGAGCCGGACGCGCAGACGCCGCAGCGCGCCGTGCCGGTCCGCCGGCGCAAGATCCGGCGGCGGTGACACGAACGAGCGGGCTGCTCGCGAAGGCCGTTAGCGCTCGCGCTCTTCGCCCTTCGACTCGGAGCTCGCGGTACGGATCTTCGAATCGAGCGAAGACGCCATGTCCTTGTGCTCCTCGAGCGTCGGGAGCGTCTTCTGCGCGAACGCAGCTAGGTCCTTGTCGCTCGACTGCTGCGCCTCCGTGAACAACGCAACGGCCTTGGAGTGATCCTTGTCCATCGCCTCGGCATACGCCTTGTCGAACGCCGCACCGGACTTGCTGCTCAGCTTCTGCACCATGGCCTGGTGCTCGGCGTCGAGCTTGGCCGGTACCTGATAGCCCTTCTCCTGCGCGATCTGCTTCAGCTGCTCATTCGCCTTGCTGTGATCCGCGACCATGCGCTCGCCGAATGCGCGTACGTCAGGGTTCTCGGATTTCTGCTGCGCGAGCTTGCCCAGCTCGACTTCCGTCATGCCGTCCAGCGCAGCTTTCTGGACGAACGTCTTCGGGTCCTCGCCGCCGGTCTTGCCGGCCGAGGCCATGTGGTGCCGCATGTCACCGTGGGTCGCTTCGCGCTGATGCGGTGACGATGCCGCGCCGGGGCCCGTCTCACCCGGGCTCGTCGTGCTGGGGCTCGTCGGGTCGGACGTGCTCGGTGTCTGGGCTCCCGCATAGCCGGCAAACAGCAGCGCACTCGCCGCGAGCAAAACGACCTGATTTCGATGGTTCATGATGTGCCTCCGAGATGAAGACGAAGACACTGCCCGACTCGCAGTGCGCGCGGCATCGCGATTCGCCGGATAACGGCGTACGAAGCGTCCTACAGCCGAGGCGGGTTATCTCAGGTCAAGTGCAGCTTCGCTCGGGTGCTTACGCGGTCGTGAGCACGGCGGCTCCCCGCAGCTCTCCGTGAGCGAGTGCGCTGGTTGCCTCCGCAGCCTGCACGAGCGGGAAGAGCTGGATCACGGGGCGAAGATCGATGTCGGCCGCGAGCCGCATGAACTCGCGACCATCCGCACGCGTGAGATTCGCGACCGAGCTCACGGAGCGCTCGCCCCAGAGCAACGCATACGGGAAGGACGGGATGTCGCTCATGTGAATGCCCGCGCAAACCACGCGCCCGCCCTTGCGAACCGCCGCAAGCGCCGTCGGCACGAGCGCGCCCACGGGCGCGAAGATGATCGCTGCGTCGAGCGGCTCGGGCGGCATCTCGTCGGACGCGCCGGCCCACACGGCGCCGAGCTCGCGTGCGAATTGTTGAGCGGCCGCATCGCCGGAGCGCGTGAATGCGAACACCCGTCGGTCCTGCACCCGAGCGATCTGACAAAGCAAATGCGCCGCCGCGCCGAACCCGTACAGCCCGAGGCGGCGGCCGTCTCCCGCCGCGCGATACGCGCGATAGCCGATGAGGCCCGCGCATAGGAGCGGAGTCGCCTCCGCATCGGAATAGCGTTCGGGAATGGACAAGCAATACCGCGCATCCGCGACGACGTAGTCGGCATAGCCGCCGTCGACCGTGCAGCCGGTGAACTGCGCGAGCTCGCACAGATTCTCCAGTCCCCGGCGGCACTCGGGGCACTCGCCGCACGTCCACCCGAGCCACGGCACGCCCACGCGCTCGCCCGGAGCACGGTCCTTCACCGCACTGCCGACCTCGACGATGCGACCGACGATCTCGTGCCCGGGCGTCACCGGATAGCGCGCATTGGGCAGCTCGCCATCGAGCACGTGCAGGTCCGTCCGACACACGCCGCAGGCACTCACCTTGATGAGCACATCGTGCTCGCCGAGCGTACGGACAGGCGTCTCTTCGAGCCGCAGGCCCGTGTGAGGACCGCTCACCCGCATGGCACGCATCGTCGTAGGCCGACTCATGGCTGTACCTCCTCGAGAGAGAGAGCGGGAATCTTCACACGATTCGCCCTGCCCCGTTGCGGGTCAGGCCCGCATTCGCTGCCGCCCAGGCGGTATGCAATGGACCGGATCGATCCGTACGGCCGCCATCGAGTCTCGGCGGCTATGTCGCCCTCGCCAGACACATGGCGCTCCGCTGCCATACGCCAACTCGCCGCGCAATACGCCGTAGGTGAGACTTTTCGCTTCCTCGCCCGGCAATGCGCGAGCTCCGTTCAACTGAAACTGTCGCGCGCCGCCGCCATCGTCCGTCCGATGGACATCGGAAATGTCCCGAATCGAGTAAGCCCTTCTACGGATATCGCGATTTGAAAGATAGCATGCTATCATTCTCGCACCCTGACCCCCTCAGGGTTTCCTTGGATGCCATCGTTCGGAAACGGGCGATGGCATCTTTTTATTGGGCGCCTCTAGCGCCCCGCGGCGCGCGTGATGTCCATGGACTGGCTGAGCTGCAGCACGGCGCCGGCCACCTCCTCCAGCGCCAGCACCTGCTCGGCGGCGCCGAGCGCCACCGCTTCGCCCGGCATGCCCCACACCACGCTCGTCGCTTCGTCCTGCGCGATCGTGCGACTGCCCGCTTCACGCATCTCTTTCAGCCCCCGCGCGCCGTCCTTCCCCATACCGGTGAGCAGCACGCCGATGGCGTTGCGACCCGCGTTCTGAGCCACCGAGCGGAACAGCACGTCCACCGACGGTCGATGTCGATTCACGGGCGTGCCGGCGTCGAGCTTGCACACATAGCGCGCTCCATCCCGCTGCAACAGCAGATGCTGATCGCCCGGAGCGATGTACACGTGTCCCGGCAAGACCTGCTGTCCGTCGCGCGCCTCGCAAACCGTCATCTGACAGCACGCATCCATGCGCAGTGCGAATGCCTCGCTGAATGCCTTCGGTATGTGCTGCGCGATCAGAACGCCGGGGGCGTCCGCGGGAAGGCTCGTCAATACGGTCTTGATGGCCTCGGTGCCGCCCGTCGAAGCGCCGATCGCGATGATGCGATCGGTGGTGCGCAGCGGCCGCGCGGGTCCGCCGCTCGTCTGCGGGATGATCGCGTCGGCACTGTACTTCGGCGGCACCGACGGGATCGTCGCGGCGAGCGCGCGTACCCGGGCACCGGCGGCCGCTTTCACTTTCGCGATCAGCTCGTCGCGATAGTCCCGCAGCGTGGCGGCGACATCCACTTTCGGCTTCGGCAGATAGTCGACCGCCCCCAGTGCCAGCGCATCGAGCGTGACATCCGCGCCCCGCTCGGTGAGCGAGGACACCATGACGACGGGCATGGGGCGCAAGCGCATCAGATTGCGCAAGAACGTGAGCCCATCCATGCGCGGCATTTCGATATCGAGGGTCAGCACGTCCGGATTGAGGGATTTGATCTTCTCGCGCGCCGCGTGCGCGTCGTTGGCCGTGCCAACCACTTCGATGTGCGGATCGGCGGCGAGCATCTCGCCGAGCAACTGCCGGACCAGCGCGGAATCATCGACGATGAGCACGCGTATGCGTCGTGAAGCCATGCAGAGCCTTGTTCTCGTGTAGTCGCCCCTAGCGGCGCACGCGCACTCTACAGGTGTCTGTAAATAAAGCCATACCCGGCAGGATGCGGTCGATACGGAGGCGAAGCGTAGTGCTACGTAGGACGCGCGCACCCCGCGAGAGCGGCGCACCGTCGGCGGTGCCGCGCAATCCTTGCCGGCACCCGACCAGCGGGCAGCGCCGAGTCGGGGCTCACCCCGTCAGCGAGCCCGCGCGCACAGTGCGGCCTCGCGCAGCGAGGTCACGCTCAGAAAGAGCGACGTCGTCGTCCAGCGGGGCACGGATCACGCCTGGGAGAATCGCTCCGACAAGATGGCGCGCATGGCCTTCTTCCACATCGACGCGGAGCTCAGCGAGGAGCTGCTCGCGAAGCTACCGCAGCCGCTGCAGCTGATGCGGTAGCGCCCGCCGTCGAAGCTCTTGAATAGAGCGACGTCGGGTAGAGGTCGAGAAACGCGCGCGTGACGCCGTTTGTCCAGCCGAAACCGTCCTGCAGCGGATACTCGCCGCCGCCGCCCGGACGGGCTTCCTGCACGTCGTATTTCTCGAGCAGCTTGCCGGTCTCGCGATACGTCCGCGAGACCGTCTCGATCCAGCGCGTCGCGATGGTGCGGGCCAGATCCGTCTGCCCGTAGTTGTTCAAGCCGACAACCGCGATCCATTGGTGAGGGGCCCAGCCGTTCGGCGCGTCCCATTGCTGACCGGTGCGCTCGGGCGTCGTGAGCACGCCGCCGGGAGCAAGCAGCACCTGCGACACGACCGCAGCCACCGCGCGCGCCTGTTCCGGATTGGCAAAGCCGACGAACAGCGGGTACAGCATCGCGACCGTCGGGCGATCGAGCTGCTGCCGGCGTTGCCACTGGTAATCGAGGAAACGGCCGTGCGCCGCATCCCAGAGATACCGCTGGATCGCCGCGCGCCGCTCGGTCGCGCGCCGTTCGAACTCGCTCACGCAGCTCGCGTCGCGCACCTCACGGCAACCCATGGCGATCGCGCGCTCGAGCCCGAACAGCAGGCTGTTCAGATCGACGGGCACGATCGCCGTCGTTTCGATCGTCTCGAGCGACCGGCCGTCGGCGAACCAGCGTGAGCTGAAGTCCCAGCCGCTTTCGGCCGCGGAGCGCAGGTCGCGATAGAGCTCCGCCGCAGGCCGTGACGATTTCGCTGCGAGCGCCGCATCCTCGCGGTACGACTCGTCGCGCGGTGTATCCGCGGCATCCCAGTAGCGATTCAGGATCGCGCCGTCCGGCAACGCCACGACGTGCTCGACCGCCTGCCCGGGCTGCAGCCCTTGCTCGCCGTGCATCCAGAATGCGTGCTCGGTACGCAGCGCGGGCAAGTACTTCGCGTAGGCCGCGGCCTGATTCTTCTCGTCCGTCAAACCGACCATCGCGAAGAAGAACGGCGGCTGCGAGCGGCTGAGGTAATAGGTGCGCGTGCCGTTCGGCACATGGCCGTAGCGACCGATCAGGTCCGCGAAGTTGCGCGTCATGTCGAGCACGAGATCGTGATGTCCGTCGCGCGCCAGCCCGAGCATCGTGAAGTACGAATCCCAGTAGTACATCTCGCGAAAGCGGCCGCCGGGAACGACGTACGGTCGATAGAGCGGCAGCAGCGAGCTTCCGGGTTCCGGGAACGAGCCCGAGCGCGTGAGATAGGGCCACAGCGCCGCGATGTGCTCGGTCATCGACGCCTTCCGATCTCTCACCGCCGCGGGCAGCGGCGTGGCGACTGCTCCGGGGATGACGAAATTCGCGCGCACGAACGCGCGCAGCTCGTCGTTCGTGCGCGGCGGCTTCGCGCGATAGGCGGACAGGATGGTCTCCGGCGAGCGGCGCGGGGTCGCGTCGGCGAAGGTCTTGCTGTCGGCGAACAGGTGCTCGGCCTGCACGCGCGTGTACAGCTCGCCGAAGAGCTGCGACGGCGTCGGCGGCCACGCGGAGGTGTCGCGCGCAACGCTCGCGGCGACCACGACAAGGGAGCCGAGCAGCCCCACAAGAGCTGCACGGAACCGGGTGACGCGTTCGCGTCCATGAAGTTGGAGCTCGGGCATGCGCTCAGAATACCGGGTGTCGCACTGCGCGTCCGCCGTGGGGAGCCGCGCGCCCTGCGTTCGACGAACCTCGCCGCGCGCGCACGACGGGCGCGCGCCGGTTCCGCCTCAGACCACCTCGAAGAGGCCCGCCGCTCCCATGCCGCCGCCGATGCACATCGTCACGACGACGTACTTCACCCCGAGTCGCTTGCCCGCCAGCAACGCATGTCCCGTGAGACGCTGTCCGCTCACCCCGTAAGGATGGCCGATCGCAATTGCGCCGCCGTCCACGTTCAGGCGCTCATCGGGAATGCCGAGCTTGTCGCGGCAGTAGATGACCTGCACCGCAAACGCTTCGTTCAGCTCCCACAAGCCGATATCGTCCAGCTTCAGTCCCGTGCGCTTCAGCAGTTTCGGGACGGCGAACACCGGACCGATGCCCATCTCGTCCGGCTCGCAGCCCGCCACCGCGAAGCCGCGGAAAATGCCGAGCGGCTGCAGTCCGCGCCTGGAGGCAAGCGTCGAGCTCATGAGCACACACGCGCCTGCGCCGTCCGAGAACTGACTGGCGTTGCCGGCCGCGATCGTGCCGCCCGGAATCGCGGGCTTGATCTTCGAGATCGCTTCGTAGGTGGTGTCGGGCCGCAGGCCCTCGTCCCTCTCGATGGTGACGGTGCGCGTCGAGAGCCGACCGGAATCCTTGTCCACCGTGGCCATCGTCGCGGTTGTCGCGACGATCTCGGCTTTGAAGTACCCGGCCGCATCCGCCGCGCACGCGCGCTGCTGGCTGCGAGCACCGTACTCGTCCATCCGTTCGCGCGAGATCGAGTAGCGGCTCGCGACCGTCTCGGCAGTCTGCAGCATCGGCCAGTAGAGCGCGGGCTTGTTCTCGCTGATCCAGGCGTCGCGCAACATGTGCGTGTTGAGCTCGTTCTGCACGCACGAGATCGACTCGACGCCTCCGGCCACGTACACATCGCCCTCGTTCGCGAGGATTCTCTGCGCGGCGATGGCGATGCTCTGCAGCCCGGAGCTGCAGAACCGGTTCACGGTGAGACCCGACACCGACACTGGACAACCCGCGCGATACGCAATCTGCCGCGCGATGTTGCTGCCCGTGGCGCCCTCGGGCAACCCGCAGCCCATGATCACGTCCTCGACTTCAGCGGGGTCGAGCTGAGCACGCTCGATGGCCGCCTTCACCGCTTGCGCACCGAGGAGCGAACCGTGGGACATGTTGAATGCGCCGCGCCAGGATTTCGCGAGCGGCGTACGCGCGGTGGAAACAATGACAGCATCGACGCTCATACGGCCCCCTCATCGAACGACTTGAACGAGCCCCCTTCGGCCGCGAGCCGTGCCAACAGTGGCGCGGGTTTCCAAGCATCGGGGTCGCCGATCGGATCGGCAGCGAATTGCTTCAGACGCCTCACCACGTCGTAGAGGCTGACTGTATCGGCGTAGAACATCGGGCCGCCCCGCCACACCGGAAAGCCATAGCCCGTGAGGTACACGACATCGATATCGGACGCGCGCTGCGCGATCTTCTCTTCGAGAATCTTCGCGCCCTCGTTCACCAGCGCGAACACGAGCCGATCGACGATCTCGCGCGGCGCGATCTCGCGCGGCACGATGCCGAGCTCGGCACGATGCTTGGCGATCAGCTCGTCGACGACCTTCGAGGGATACGCCGTGCGGTCGCCGGGCTTGTAGTCGTACCAGCCGGCTTGCGTCTTCTGACCGTAGCGCCCCAGCTCGCAGAGCTTGTCGCCGAGCGTCGAGTACTTCCAGCCCGGATTCTCCGCGGCCTTGCGCTTGCGGATGCGCCAGCCGACATCGTTGCCCGCGAGGTCGCCCACCCGGAACGGGCCCATCGCGAAACCAAACGCTTCGATCGCCCCGTCGATCTGCTGCGGCGAGGCACCGGCTTCGAGAAGGTAGCCGGCCTGGCGCACGTACTCGTGCAGCATGCGGTTGCCGATGAAGCCGTCGCAGACGCCCGAGACCACCGGGGTCTTCTTCAGCGTCTTGGCGAGCTTCATCGTGGTGGCGAGCACGTCCTTCGCCGTAGCCGCGCCGCGCACGACCTCGAGCAAGCGCATGACGTTCGCGGGGCTGAAGAAGTGCGTGCCGATCACGTCCTGCGGACGCTTCGTGAACCCTGCGATCTTGTTCACGTCAAGCGTCGAAGTATTGGTCGCGAGAATCGCTCCGGGCTTCATGACGCGATCGAGCTCGCGGAAGACCGTTTCCTTCACCGACATCTCTTCGAACACGGCCTCGATGACGATGTCCGCATCCTTGAGGTCCGCATACGACAGCGTCGAAGACAGCAGCGCCAGCACTTTGTCCCGCTCGGCGGGCTGCATCTTGCCGCGCTTGATGCGCCCCTCGTAGACGTCGCGGATGCGGCCGAGGCCGGCATCGAGCGCCTTCTGATCGGCTTCGAGCAACGTCACCGGAATGCCGGCATTCAGAAAGCAGATCGTGATGCCACTGCCCATCGTGCCGCCGCCGATGACCGCCGCCTTGCGAATCTCGCGTGTCGGCGTGTCCGGTGGCACATCCGGAATACGCGCCGCCGCGCGCTCCGCAAAGAACACGTGCCGCAGCGCCTTCGATTGCGTCGTCTCCATGAGCTCGACGAAGTACGAGCGCTCGAGCGCGCTGCCCTCGTCGAACGGCTTTGCCGCAGCCTCGACCGCATCGATGCAGCGGACCAGTGCGGGAAACTGCGGGAACTTGGCTTTGACGGTATTGCGCGCGAACTGGCAGAGCGCCTGGGCATTCGGCTCCTTCAAGCGGATATCGCGCACACGTCGCGGGGTTTCGCCCTTGGCGGCGGCGCCTGCCGCGAGCTCGATGGCGGCTTCGACGGGGTCGCCTTCGACGACCTTGTCGAGCAGCGCGGTCTTCGCAAGCAGCTTAGCCGGCACGGGCTCACCGCTCAGGATCATGTTGAGCGCGGTCTCCATGCCGACGAGGCGCGGTAATCGCTGCGTACCGCCCGCACCGGGCAGCAAGCCGAGCTTGCTCTCGGGCAGTCCAAGTGGCGCTTGCGCAGCGGCGACACGAAAGTGGCACGCGAGCGCGAGCTCCAAGCCACCGCCGAGGCACGTCCCCCCAATCGCAGCGACGACGGGTTTACGCATCTCGTCGACGATCGCAATCAGCTGCGGCAGATTCGGCGCGGCGCGCGCGGCCGGAAGACCGAACTCGCGGATATCGGCGCCGCCGGAGAACACGCCATTGGCGCCGGTGAGCACCACCGCCTTGACCGCGGAGTCCTCGGCCGCGCGATCGAAGGCGTCCGCCAGCTCGCGACGCACCGCGTGTGCCAGGCTGTTCACCGGCGGGTTGCCGAAACGAATGACGGCGACTGCACCATGCAACCTGTAGTCGACGTGGCTCATACGAAATCTCCTGCAGCAGCCCGCGCGCGCTGAACGGGCCGCGAGCATGACTGGTGTGCCCGCATGCTTTCAAGCGTGCGCCGGAAGTCCCAGCCGCCGCGTATGCGATTGCCGGATGCGCGTTTGCGACATCTTGCCGCGCGTGAAGCTCCGCAGTAGGCTCGTTTCGAAATAGCAGAATGTGATTTCGTTCTGCGGAATTCACCTCGTGGGGTTCACAGGGCCTCACCTATAACGACGAATCAGGACGAGAGGCTCGCTGGACGTGAATCTCGAATTCTCCCCTGCCGAACTTGCGTTCCGCGCCGAGGTGCGGGCCTTCCTCCGCGAGAAGCTGCCGCCGGACATCAGCGCGAAAGTGCTCGGCTTCAAACGTCTCGTACGTGAGGACTGGGTGCGCTGGACGCAGATCCTTCACGAAAAAGGCTGGTCCGCGCCGTCCTGGCCGAAGGAGGCCGGCGGGCCGGGCTGGTCGACCATCGAGCAGCACATCTTCGATGAGGAATGCGCGGCTGCCGGCGCACCGCCCGTGATCGCGTTCGGCGTGCGCATGGTCGCGCCGGTGATCATGGCGTTCGGCAGCCGCGAGCAGCAGCAGTACTTCCTGCCGCGAATCCTTTCCGGTGAGCACTGGTGGTGCCAGGGCTATTCGGAGCCCGGCTCGGGCTCCGATCTCGCCTCGCTCAAGACGCGCGCCGAACGGCGCGGCGACAAGTACATCGTGAACGGCCAGAAGACGTGGAACACGCTCGGGCACTTCGCGGACTGGATGTTCTGTCTCGTGCGCACCGATCCGACCGCGAAGCCGCAGGCGGGCATTTCGTTCCTGCTCATCGACATGAAGTCGCCCGGCATCACGGTGCGCCCGATTCCGCTGCTCGACGGCGAGCACGAAGTGAACGAGGTGTGGTTCGACAACGTGGAGGTGCCCATCGCCAATCGCGTCGGCGAGGAGAACAAGGGCTGGACGTACGCGAAGTACCTGCTGGCGCACGAGCGCGTGAACATCGCGCAGCTGGGGCAATCGAAGCGCGAGCTGAAGAAGCTGAAGGACCTTGCGGCGCGCGCACGCTCGGGCGGCGCACCGCTCATCGCGGATGCCCGCTTCCGCGATCGCATCGCCGAGGTGGAGATCGATCTGCTTGCGCTGGAATTCACGGTGCTGCGCGTGCTGAAGGACGATGGCGCAAAGAGCAATCCGGGCCCCGAGTCGTCGCTCCTGAAAGTGCGCGGGTCGGAAATCCAGCAGGCACTCACGGAGCTGAAGATGCACGCGCTCGGCCACTACGCCTTGCCGTGGATTCCCGAGGCGCTGGATGCCGGCTGGCAAAGCGAGCCGGCGGACGCCGCGGAGTGGGCGCCGCTCACAGGCCGCTACTTCAACATGCGCAAGACCTCGATCTACAGCGGCTCGAACGAGATCCAGCGCAACATCATCGCGCAGCGGATTCTCGGGTTGTAAGGCACATGGATTTTCAGCTCACGCAAGACCAGAAGATGCTGCAGGAAGCCGTGCAGCAGTTCGTTGCCGGCGAGTACGATTTCGAGAGCCGCAACAAAGTTCTCGCGACGCCCTTCGGGTTCAGCGAGCGCATCTGGAACGGGCTCGCCGAACAGGGAGTGCTCGGCATCGGCTTGCCCGAGGCGTACGGCGGGCTCGGCGGGCCGGTCGAAGTGATGGTGGTGATGGAGCAGCTCGGCGCCGCGCTCGTGCTGGAGCCGTTCCTCAGCACCGTCGTGCTGGGTGGCGGGCTCATCGCTCGTCGCGGTTCTCCCGCGCAGCAGGCGCAGATCCTACCCCGCATCGTGGAGGGTAAGTGCCGCGTGGCGCTGGCTCATCATGAGGCCGGCGCGCGCTATGTGCTGGACTACGTGAACACCGTGGCACGCGAGCGCGACGGTGCGTATGTGCTCTCCGGCAAAAAGACGGTCGTGCTCGATGGCGCGACGGCCAACCTGCTGATCGTCTCGGCGCGAAACGACGCGTCGACCGCGCCGAGCGCGGTGCGCACTCCCCTTTCCTTGTTTCTCGTCGATCCCACGACGCCTGGCGTCAGAATCGTTCCCTATCGCACGCAGGACGGGCGCAACGCCGCGGATATCGAGCTGAACGCTGTGTCCGTCGCAAAAGATCGCCTCATCGCCGGCGGGTACGAAGCGCTCGAGGAAGCAATCGATCACGCGATCGCGGCGCTCTGCGCAGAAGCGGTCGGCATCATGGAAGCGCTGAACGCAGCCACGCTCGAATACCTGAAGACGCGGGTCCAGTTCGGCCAGCCCATCGGCCGCTCGCAGGTCCTGCAGCATCGCATGGCCGACATGTTCATGATGGCCGTGCAGGCACGCTCGATGAGCATCCTTGCGACTGGCCGCTGCGCAGCGAACGCGGATCGTGCGCAGCGCCGGCACGATCTCTCGGCGGCCAAGGCCTACATCGGCAAAGCCGGCCGCTTCATCGGCCAGCAAGCCGTGCAGCTTCACGGCGGCATGGGCATGTCGGCCGAGCTGATCGTGAGCCACTACTTCAAGCGGCTGACGATGATCGGCGTGACCTTCGGCGACGTCGACCATCACGTCGGTGTCATCAGCGATCAGATTCTCGCGGAGAGTGCATGAGCCAATCGAACGACAACGCGGCACCGGGAAGCGTCAAGCAGCTCTTCGATCTCGCAGGGCGCGTCGCACTGATCACCGGCGGCTCGCGTGGGCTCGGGCTCGCAATGGCAACCGCGCTCGGCGAGATGGGCGCAAAGGTCGCGATCACGGCGCGCAAGGCGGATGAGCTGGACGCGGCACTCGCGCAGCTTCGCGGTCGCGGCATCCAGGCAGAAAGCTTCGTCAACGACCTGTCGAAGCACGACACGATCGAGCCGCTGGTCGCCGCGGTCGTCGGGAAGCTCGGCCCTATCGACATCCTGATCAACAACGCCGGCACGTCGTGGGGCGCGCCCGCTGAAGAGCACCCGCTCGAAGCCTGGCAGAAGGTCGTCGACCTGAATCTCACCGGCACGTTCCGCATCACGCAAGAAGTCGGCAAGCGCTGCATGATCCCGCGGAAATACGGGCGCATCGTGAACATCGCCTCGATTGCGGGCTTGCAGGGCGCGCACCCCGAAGTGCTCCGCGCGATCGCGTATCAGACGACCAAGGGCGGCCTCGTGAACTTCACGCGCGCACTTGCTGCCGAGTGGGGACGGCATCACATCGTCGTGAACGCAATCTGCCCGGGCTTCATCCTGACGCAGATGAGCCGCGTGACGCTCGAGAAGATCGCGCCGCTCGTCAAAGCGGGCACGCCGCTGCGCCAGCTCGGCGAGGAGCAGGACCTGCAAGGCCTCGTCGTCATGCTCTCGAGCGCCGCTGCGCGCCACATCACGGGCCAGATCATCGCCGTCGACGGAGGCGCGAGCATCGTATGAGGAGTCGAGCCGCATGAGCGTCGCGCGCACCCTGGACGCGTCCGCCCTCGAGAGGTACTTCGCTTCGGCGCTACCCTCGGTCGGCAGCGTATCCACGGTGCGCCAGTTCGATGGCGGCCAATCGAACCCGACGTACTTGATCGAGGCGAGCTCGGGCCGGTACGTGCTGAGACGCAAGCCTCCCGGCGCCCTGCTCCCGTCGGCTCACGCCGTCGACCGCGAATTCCGCGTCATTCGCGCGCTGCGCGACACGCAGGTCCCCGTCCCCGAGGCGCTGTGCTTCTGCGCCGACGAGTCGGTCATCGGCACCGTCTTTTACGTGATGGAGTACGTCCCCGGCGAAATCTACCGGGACCCGGACCTTCCGGAGATGACGCCCGCGCAGCGCGCGAAGATCTACGACGAGCTCAATCGCGTCATCGCCGCCCTTCATTCCATCGACCCCCAAGCAGTGGGTCTCGAGGATTTCGGCAGAGCCGGCAACTACGCCGAACGCCAGATCGCCCGCTGGACGCAGCAGTATCGGGCTTCCGAAACCGAGAAGATCGACGCGATGGAGCGTCTCATCGATTGGCTCCCCGCGCACATCCCGACGGACGAGCAAGAGCAGACCCGCATCATTCACGGCGACTACCGCATCGGTAACGTCATCTTCGACCGCGACACGCTCACGCTGCGCGCCGTGCTCGACTGGGAGCTGTCGACGCTCGGTAATCCGCTGGCCGATTTCGCCTATCACTGCATGCCGTATCGCCTGCCCGCTTCGATGTCGAGCTGCGTGGGCGCCGGCGCCATCAGCCGACCGGGGATTCCGAGCGAAGCCGAGTATCTGCGCCGTTATTGCGAGCGCACCGGGCGCGCGACGACGATCCGCAGCTTCGACTTCTATTGCGCGTTCGGCATGTTCCGTCTTGCCGCCATTCTGCAGGGCGTGAAGGCGCGCAGCCTGCAGGGCAATGCGTCCAGCACCGACGCGTTCGAGGCCGGCAATCGCGCTCGTCCCATGGCCGAGGCCGGCTGGGCCCAAGTCGTGCGGGCGCACCACTGAGGAGTACGCGAGCGATGGATTTCAGCTACTCCGACAGAGTCCTCGCGCTGCGCAAGCGCATCGACGAGTTCATGCGCGAGCTCATCCTGCCTGCCGAGGCCGCCTACCAGGAAGAAGTGCAGGCGAATCGCCGGGCCGGCGACGCATTCGCCCCGACGCGCACGATGGAACAGCTCAAGGAACGCGCGCGCGCCGCGGGCTTGTGGAACCTTTTTCTCCCCGGCTCCGGTCACGGCGCCGGCCTCACCAACCTGGAATATGCGCCCCTCTGCGAGCTCATGGGCCGCTCCCCGCTGGCGCCGGAGGCGTTCAACTGCAGCGCGCCCGACACCGGCAATATGGAAATCCTCGAGCGCTACGGCACGCCCGAGCAGAAGGCGCGCTGGCTCGAGCCCCTGCTCGCAGGAGAAATCCGCTCCGCGTTCGCGATGACCGAGCCGGACGTCGCGTCGAGCGACGCCACGAACATCAGCTGCTCGATCGTGCGCGAAGGCGACGAGTACGTCATCAACGGCCGCAAGTGGTGGACGACCGGCGCGAACAGCCCGCGCTGCAAGCTCATCATCCTCATGGGCAAGACGGACCCGCACAACCCCGATCGTCACCGCCAGCAATCGATGGTGCTGCTGCCGATCGACACGCCCGGGATCACCGTGGTGCGCCATCTGAGCTTGTTCGGCTACGACGATGCGCCTCACGGCCACGCGCAGCTGCGATTCGAGAACGTTCGCGTGCCCGTCGACAACATCCTGCTGGGCGAGGGCCGCGGGTTCGAGATCGCACAGGGCCGGCTCGGCCCCGGCCGCGTGCACCACTGCATGCGCGCGATCGGCGCGGCGGAGCGCGCGCTGTCGCTCATGTGCAAGCGGGTATCCGGTCGCGTCACCTTCGGTAGCCCGATCGCGCATCAGAGCGTCACGCTGGAGCGGATCGCGAAGGCGCGGATTCTCATCGAACAGGCGCGTCTGCTCGTCCTGAATGCCGCGTACATGATGGACAAGGTCGGCAACAAGGCCGCCGCCAAGCACATCGCCATGATCAAGGTCGCGGCGCCACAGATGGCCTGCCAGGTCATCGATTGGGCGATTCAGGCGCACGGCGGCGCGGGCCTGTGCGAGGACTTCCCGCTCGCATCCGCATACGCGCATGCGCGCTCGCTGCGCATCGCCGACGGACCCGACGAAGTTCACTGCAATCAGATCGGTCGAATGGAGCTTGGAGAGCAACTCGCATGAATCAGGTCGTACGCATGGTTCCTCGCGCGCGCCCACGCCGCGCGCTCGACGCGACGACGAACGCGCGGCTACAAGCCTCCTATCGCCAGCGCGACAAGGGCGATCGGCAATTCGTCGAGGCGCTCGCCCGCGGGCTCGCCATCCTGCGCTGCTTCCGCGCGACCGATCATTCGCTCGGCAATCAGGAAATCGCGCGGCGCACGGGCCTCCCGAAGCCGACCGTCTCGCGCCTCACCCACACGCTCACGCAGATGGGCTTCCTGCAACCGACCCAGCACGACGAGTACGCGCTCGGCGTCGGTGTCCTTGCGCTCGGCCACGCGTATCTCGCGAGCCTCAATGTGCGCGATGTCGCGCGGCCCCTGATGCAGGAGTTCGCGGACTTCGCCAAAGCGACCGTATCGCTCGGCGAAGCGGACGGCCAGCGCATGGTCGTGCTCGAAATCTGTCACGGCAGCCCGACCTATCGCTTGCGCCTCGACATCGGCGAACGCGTGCCGCACAACACCACCGCCCTCGGGCGTGCGTACATTGCAGGCATGTCGGAGGAACGCCGGCGCCAGTGCATCGCCGGGCTCACCGAGCGCCAGCCCGCCGAGATGCGCGCGGAGTTCGCGAACAGCCTCCGCGACTCCCTGCGGGACCACGACAAGTACGGCTTCGTGTTTTCGTTCGGCGACTGGAAGGAAGACATCTTCGCGTGCGGCGTGCCGCTCGTTTCGGCCGATGGGCGCCGCATCTTCTCGCTGAGCTGCAGCGGTCCCGTGTTCGACATGACCCGCAAACGCCTCATGGCGGAGATCGGACCGCGCATGGTGCAGCTGCGGGATCGCATTCTCGAAGCCACGCACGGAGTCTTCTGACAGGGATCGACGCACATGGAAGAGCTTCACACGCGCTTCTGGCCCGCCCACCGCACCCGGAACATTCACGTTCCGGAGACCTCGATCTGGTTCAATCTCGCCACCTCCGCCGCTCGCTTTCCGCAGAAGACGAGCATGATCTTCTACGACACCGAGCTGCGGTATGCGGAAGTGAAGTCTGCGGCCGAGCGGCTGGCCGGTTTTCTGCAGCAAGCGTGCGGCGTGCGCCGCGGCGATCGCGTAGCGCTGTACTTGCAGAACAGCCCGCAATTCGTCATCGCCTACTACGCCCTTCTTCGCGCGGACGCGGTCGTCGTGCCCATCAATCCGATGAATCGCGCGCTCGAGCTCGCGGCCATCGTCGAAGATGCGGGCGCGCGCGTGATCATCGCCGCGCAGGACCTTTACGAGCACGTCGAACCGCTGATGGGTCGCGTCGTTCAGCACGCGATCATCGCGTGCTACGTGGACTACCTCACGGCGAAAACCGATCTCGACGTTCCCGATCCGCTCACCGCTCCACGCAAGTTGATCCGCGGTAGCGGGATCACGTTGTGGCGTGACGCTCTTGAGCGCGGTTATCAGCCGGCCGCACACCTGTCGACGGCCGACGACCTCTGCGTGATGCCGTACACATCCGGCACGACGGGGCAGCCGAAAGGCTGCATGCATCGACATCGAAGCGTGATGCACACGGCAGTGGCCACCGCCATGTGGGGCGGCCTGCATCAAGAGGAGCGCGGCCTCTGCGTGCTGCCGATGTTCCATGTCACGGGCATGCAGCACTGCATGAACATCGGGATCTACCTCGGCAGCACCGGCGTCATCATGTCGCGCTGGAATCGGGAGCTTGCGGGCAAGCTCATCGAGCGCTACCGCTGCACGCGGTGGACTTCCGTCCCGACGATGCTCATCGATTTCCTCGCGAGCCCGACGACCGCGGGCTACGACGTGTCGAGCCTCGCGAGCATCGGCGGCGGCGGCGCAGCCATGCCGGAGGCCATCGCGCGCGCCTCCGAAGCGCGCTTCGGCCTGAAGTACCTCGAGGGCTACGGGATGACGGAGACGATGGCGCCGACGCACGCCAATCCCGAAGCGCACCCGAAGCGGCAGTGCCTCGGCATCCCGATCTTCAATACCGAATCGCGCATCATCGATCCCGTGACGCTCGCGGATGTGCCGCAAGGCGAGATCGGCGAGATCGTCGTGCGCGGCCCCCAGATCTTCGACGGCTACTGGAATCAGCCGCAAGCCACCGAAGAGGCATTCGTCACGATCGACGGCAAGCGCTATCTCCGCACCGGCGACCTCGGGCGCATGGACGAAGAGGGTTACTACTTCTTCGTCGATCGCATCAAGCGAATGATCAATGCGTCGGGCTTCAAGGTCTGGCCCGCCGAGGTGGAGTCGCTGCTGTTCGCGCATCCGGCGGTGCAGGAAGCCGTCGTCATTGCCGCGAAGGATGCGAAACGCGGTGAGACGGTGAAGGCGCTCGTCGTGCTGAAGCCGGCGGCCCGCGGCCGCCAGACACCGGAACAGATCATCGAGTGGGCGAAGGCGAACATGGCGGCGTACAAGGTGCCGCGCGTGGTCGAGCTGGTGGAGAGCCTGCCGAAATCGAGCTCAGGCAAGGTGATGTGGCGCGCGCTGCAGGAGCAAGAGGATCGAGCTTCCGCACGCGCCTAGATCGCCCGGAAAAGACTGTGTGATCTGACTTTGTGACCGAACTAGAGGGGGGACGCACAAATGACTCACAGACAGGTCTCGACTCACCGGCTCTGCGCGCTGCTGCTGGCCGCGTTGCCAGGGATTCCCGCGGCGCTCGCGCAAAGCGCGGCGACACCAACGAGCGGCGACACCGCGAAGAACATGACGGAAGTGATCGTCACCGCGCAAAAACGCGAGCAGAACCTACAGGACGTCCCGATCGTCGTGACGGCCGTCTCCGCGCAGCTGCTGCAGGATACCGGCGTGAAGGACATCAAGGACCTCACGATCCTCACGCCGGGCCTCATCGTCACGTCGACCACCAGCGAAGCGGTGACGACCGCGCGTATCCGCGGCATCGGGACGGTCGGCGACAACCCCGGCCTCGAGTCGTCCGTCGGTGTGGTGATCGACGGCGTGTACCGGCCGCGCAATGGCGTGGGCTTCGGCGATCTCGGCGAGCTCGACCGCATCGAGGTGCTGAAAGGTCCGCAGGGCACGTTGTTCGGCAAGAACACCTCGGCGGGCGTGATCAACATCCTCACCAAGCGGCCGGACTTCGATTTCCGCGCCAACGCGGCGTTGACCGGCGGCAATTACAACAACGTCGAGGCGGGCGGCTCCATCAACGGCCCCATCGTCGCCGACAAGCTCGCAGGCCGGTTGTACGTGGCACGCGACAAGCGCGACGGCTTCTACGACACGAACATCGCGGGTGGGCCGCGTACCGCGACGGACGATGCCGACCGCGACATCAAGACCGCGCGCGGCCAGTTGCTGTTCCGGCCGAGCGAGGACCTCCGCGTCCGCTTCATCGGCGACTACACCGAGCGCAATGAGAACTGCTGCGCGGCCGTGCAGTCGAACGTCGGTGCGAGCGCGCCGGTGATCAACGCGCTTGCGCCGGACACGGGCGTCGCTATCCCCGCCGATCCGTTCGCGCGCCGCACGTTCTCGAACCGCTCGACCTCGCAGGACATCAAGGACAAAGGCGCGTCGGCCGAGGTGAACTGGGACCTGAAGTCGATCGGCGCCACCCTGACGTCGATCACCGCGTGGCGCGACTGGCGCGTCGTGAGCGGCCAGGACTCCGACTTCTCCACCGCCGACATCTGGTATCGCGCGAACGATGGCCGCTTCAGCAACGAGTTCGAGCAGACGAGCCAGGAGTTGCGGCTTGCGGGGGTCTCCGGCAAGGCGACGTGGCTCGTGGGCGCCTTCTACGCGAACGAGGACCTCGACTCGCTGCAGCATCTCGCGTTCGGCACGCAGTTCGAGCCGTACTACAGCCTCCTGTTCTCGCAAGGCATGGCGCCGACGCTGGTGTCCACCATTACCGGGCGCGCGCCGGGCACGTCGTATCCGCTCGATGCGGGGCTGCAGGATCGCTTCAAGCAGAAGTCCGACAGCTACGCGGTATTCACCAACGACAGCTATCAGTTCACGGAGAGGCTCGAAGGCACGATCGGCCTGCGCTACACGAGCGAGGACAAGAAGCTCGACTCGGTGTACTCGAACATCGGCGGCGGTTCGGCCGGCTGCGCGGCATCCCGCGCGCGCAGCGCGGTCGTCAACGCCGTCTTCGCGGCGGCCCCGCCCGGCACGGCGCAGAACTGGTTCAACCTCGGCTGCGGCACCTACGCCGATCCGGCCTTCAACAACGCGACGACGCATCAGAGCATCAACGAGAGCGAGTGGAGCGGCACGGCGAAGCTGGCCTTCCGCTTCACCGACGATGTCATGACTTACGTGTCGTATGCGCGAGGTTACAAAGCGGCCGGATTCAATCTCGATCGCGAGCGCATCGTGAGCGCGGCGCTCGGCGCGGCCGATCCCGCCTCGGCTGTCGATCCGGACACGCACTTCGCACCCGAGACGGTGGACTCGTACGAGCTCGGCACGAAGACGAGCTGGTTCGGACGCAGCTTGCTGCTGAACGCAACCGCGTTCTACGAGAAGTTCGAGAACTTCCAGCTGAACACGTACACGGGCATCAGCTTCGTGGTCGCCTCGATTCCGGAAGTGACCTCGAAGGGCGTGGACCTCGACTTTCTGTGGGCGGTGCCGGGACAGAAGCTGAGCTTCCAAGGCGGAGTGACCTACGCCGAGACGGTGTACGGCAACTTCACGCCGGGACCGGGCATCTCGCCGCGCCTGCCGAACAACACGGTCTCATTCGCGCCGCGGTGGTCGGGCACGCTGGCCGCAACGTACTCCCAGCCGCTCGGCGCGAATCTGCTCTGGCGGACGAACGTCGGTGCGAAGACGACCTCGACGTACAACACGGGCTCCGACCTGAACCCGGCCAAGCAGCAGAGCGCGTACACGATCGTGAACGCGCGAATCGGTCTAGGCAGTCAGAGCGAGCGCTGGATGCTCGAAGCGTGGGGGCAGAACCTGTTCGACCGCGACTACTACCAGCTCTTCTTCGACGCCCCGCTGCAAACGGGCACGTTCGACGCCTACCTGGGCGCTCCGCGCACGTACGGCCTCACGCTGCGCGTGAGCTTCTGAACGACGCGGGCGGCGGCGCCGAGGCCACCCGGGGCTTCGGCGCCGCTGCCGACAAGCTCAGGCGTCTCCGTCCTACACGGGGCGCCGTCGTCCGCCGACATTTCCCGGACGCCGCTCGGCTCATGATCTCTCCCACATCGAAGCGGATTGGGAGAAGGGCTAATGCTTCACTACGCAGTCGTGTTTTTCGTCATCGCGCTGATCGCCGCCGTCTTCGGCTTCGGCGGTATTGCAGCAGGCGCGGTGGGCATCGCGAAGGTGCTGTTCTTCGTGTTCCTGATCCTGGCCGCCATCAGCTTCATCGCCAACGCGACTCGCAAGACCTGACGCGGATTCGAGCTACCGCGCGACTGATACGGACAGCGCGCGACCGAGCTCACCCCCGGACGCCGGCGCATTTCGACCGCCGGCGTTCTTTTCGTCGGAGATAAAAAAGGCCGGCATGCTCGCGCATGCCGGCCTGTTCATTCCCCTAGCGGTCGTCCGGCACTTAATGGGCCGGTACGACGTCCTTCACGGCACGGCGACCGTTCCGACGCGGCCGCTTCTCATCCGGAGCTTCCTGCAGCGGGCTCGGCTGATGGGTCAGCGCCACCTGCAGCACCTCGTCGATCCAGCGCACCGGCTTGATCTCGAGATTGCCCTTGATGTTGTCGGGAATCTCGACGAGGTCCTTCTGGTTCTCCTCCGGAATCAGCACCGTCTTGATGCCGCCGCGGTGAGCCGCCAGCAGCTTCTCCTTCAGGCCGCCGATCGGCAGCACCTCGCCGCGCAGCGTGATCTCACCCGTCATGGCGACATCCGACCGCACCGGGATCTTGGTGAGCGCCGAAACCAACGCCGTGCACATGCCGATACCCGCGCTCGGGCCGTCCTTGGGCGTCGCGCCCTCGGGAATGTGCAGGTGGACGTCGTGCTTCTGATAGAACTCGGGTTCGAGCCCGAGCACCGTCGCCCGGCTGCGCACCACCGTCATCGCCGCCTGGATGGACTCCTGCATCACCTCGCCGAGCTGGCCGGTGTGCTGCAGCTTGCCCTTGCCCGGCACCACCGCGGCTTCGATGGAGAGCAGCTCGCCGCCCACCTCCGTCCACGCGAGGCCCGTGACCTGGCCGACCCGGTTCTGATCTTCCGCCTTGCCGTAGCGGAACCGGCGCACACCCAGGAACTTGTCCAGGTTCTTCGGCGTGACCGTGATGCTCTTGCTGTCCTTGTCCTTGCTCTGCAGGAGCAGCTGCTTCACCGCCTTGCGGCAGATCTTGGCAATTTCGCGCTCGAGGCTGCGCACGCCCGCCTCGCGCGTGTAGTAGCGCACGATGTCGAGCAGCGCCGGATCGGACACCTTCAGCTCGTCTTCCTTCAGGCCGTTGTTCTTCATCTGCTTCGGCAGCAGATAGCGGCGCGCGATGTTCATCTTCTCGTCTTCCGTGTAACCGGGCAGACGGATGACTTCCATGCGATCGAGCAGCGGCGGCGGAATGTTCAGGCTGTTCGCCGTGCACACGAACATCACTTCGGACAGGTCGAGATCGACCTCGAGGTAATGGTCGTTGAACGTCGTGTTCTGCTCGGGATCGAGCACCTCGAGCAGCGCCGCCGAAGGATCGCCGCGGAAGTCCATGGACATCTTGTCCACTTCGTCCAGCAGGAAGAGCGGATTGTGAACGCCCGCCTTCGACATGTTCTGCACGATCTTGCCCGGCATCGAGCCGATGTAGGTGCGCCGGTGGCCGCGGATCTCGGCCTCATCGCGCACGCCGCCGAGTGACATGCGCACGAACTTGCGATTCGTCGCGCGCGCGATGCTCTGGCCCAGCGAGGTCTTGCCGACGCCCGGCGGACCGACGAGGCACAGGATCGGGCCCTTCAGCTTGTCGACGCGCTGCTGCACGGCCAGGTACTCGACGATGCGTTCCTTGACCTTCTCCAGCCCAAAGTGGTCCTCGTCCAGCACCTTCTCGGCGCGGGCGATGTCCTTGATGATCTTCGTGCGCTTCTTCCACGGCACCTTCACGAGCCAGTCGATGTAGTTGCGCACGACGGTGGCCTCGGCCGACATCGGCGACATCATCTT